>JBEBSZ010000003.1:0-111071 GCA_040394025.1 Aeromicrobium sp. | reverse complement strand
CCTGACGAAGAACTTCTAGAAGATGGAGTTGCCTTCGTTGGGGTCGCGAAATTTCCGGCCCGGGTCAAATGTGCACTTTTAGCTTGGATGGCTTGGAAAGATGCCACCAGTAATGCCCTAGGCCATACAGAACAGGAACCATCATGACTACAGATCACAGCGATTTACCCACCATCACACCCGCAGGTGTATCGACGCTAAGCGAAGACGACGTGCTCGAAGCTATGCGCGACGTCATCGACCCAGAATTGGGGATCAACGTCGTTGATCTTGGCTTAGTCTATGGCGTTTCAGTCGATGAGCACAGCAACGTTATTGTTTCGATGACTCTAACGTCGGCGGCTTGTCCACTCACAGATGTCATTGAAGATCAGAGCCGCGCAGCCCTAGACGGTATTGCTAACGAGTTCCGCATCGAATGGGTGTGGATGCCGCCGTGGGGTCCCGATAAGATCACCGATGACGGCCGCGATATGTTGCGTGCGCTTGGTTTTAACATCGGTTAATAGACCGTTCCATCAAGGCTCGACGAACGTCTGTTCGTCGAGCCTTGATGTGTCAAGAATTTTCTCCCTAGAAGGTTGAATCGTGATCACAGTGACGAATGCAGAACTGCGTTTTGGCGAGCGAGTTTTGATGAGCGACGTCACGTTTAGGGTCACCAAGGGAGACAAGATCGGTCTTGTCGGGCGCAACGGCGCAGGCAAAACCACACTCACGAAAATGCTGGCCGGAGCAGGGGGAAGTCCAGCCGAGGGCACGATTGTGTCGAGCGGAAATATTGGCTATTTGCCGCAAGATCCCCGCACCGACGACATGACAATAAGCGCTCGAGACCGGATTCTTTCAGTCCGCGGAATCGATGATGCCTTGCAGCGATTGCGCCAGGCGGAAGAAGAAATGAGTTCGAGCGACGCTGACATTGCTGAGCGCGGGATGAAGCGATATGCGAAAGCCGACGCCGATTTCAGCGCCGCTGGGGGTTGGGCGGCTGAGGCAGAAGCCGGAGCAATCGCCCAAAGCCTCGGCCTCCCTGAACGTGTCATGACGCAGCCATTGCATACGCTGTCAGGCGGACAGCGACGCCGGATTGAACTGGCTCGGATCTTGTTTTCTGGTGCCGATACTCTGCTTCTCGACGAACCAACAAACCACTTAGACGCTGATTCAATTGTGTGGCTTCGCAACTTTCTTCAAGCATTCACAGGTGGACTTGTCATTATCAGCCACGACATTGACTTGATTGAAGACACCGTCAACAAAGTCCTCTACCTTGACGCCAATCGTGGAGTTATCGACATCTACAACATGGGGTGGAAAAACTATCTCGTGCAACGTGAGGCAGATGAACATCGACGAAAGCGCGAGCGCGCAAATACGATGCGCAAAGCCGAACGTCTTATCGACCAGGCGAACCGGATGCGAGCCAAAGCCTCGAAAGCGACAGCTGCCCAAAGCATGCTGAAACGTGCTGTGAAAATGTTGGCGGGACTCGAAGAAGAGCGTGCAACGCAGAAAGTCGCGAAGATCGCCTTCCCCAAACCTGCGCCCTGCGGCAAGACTCCACTGATGGCAGAGGGCTTGTCTAAGTCATACGGTTCGCTCGAAATCTTTACGGACGTCAACCTAGCGATTGACCGGGGGAGTCGTGTTGTCGTTCTCGGACTGAATGGCGCAGGCAAGACTACCTTGCTGAAGCTGCTCTATGGAATTGAAACAGCAGATACCGGATCAATCATTCCTGGTCACGGCTTAAAGCTCGGCTATTTTGCGCAAGAACATGAATTGTTGGACACCTCAGCAAGCGTGCTAGAAAACATGCAGAGCGCAGCACCGGCACTTACTGACACCGAAGCTCGAAGTGTTTTAGGATCATTCCTTTTTTCAGGTGACGACAGTGCGAAGAAAGCTGGCGTGCTGTCGGGTGGGGAAAAGACCCGGCTGGCACTCGCTAGTTTGATCGTGTCCTCTGCGAATGTCTTGCTGCTGGATGAACCGACAAATAACCTCGATCCGGCCTCGCGTGAAGAAGTGCTGAAAGCCATTGCAAGTTACGAGGGCGCGATCATTCTGGTGACGCACGATGAGGGCGCAGTTCAAGCATTGAATCCCGATCGGGTCTTACTGCTACCTGATGGGGATGAAGATCTCTGGTCAGACGACTATGTTGACTTGGTCAGTTTAGCTTGATTCTCACGTTGTTCTTTGAGTTCAGTTCTAACGAACCAGAATCCCCCAAAGAGCGCTAATAGTCCGAAAAAGAACCATTGGATGGCATAGAAAAAGTGGGGTCCGTTACCTAATTCTGGTGGGTCTTTGGGGTCAAGCCCATCGGTTTGTGGCTGCTGCATAGCGATATAGCCCGGTGCAGCGTCATTTCCAAGCAAGGTAGTCCACGATTTGCTGTTGATAGCTCTGATCGACATGTCTTCAGGGATAGTGGCCCGTCCATTTCCGCTGGCATCGGGTTGCCACCAACCCGAGACTGTTACTTCACCGCTTGGTGCCGCGGGAATATAGTCAGGCCGTGCGCCGGTGTTTGCTGTCGCCATCCAGCCTCGGTTGATGAGAACCGTATCTCCGTCCTTGGTATCGAAAGGCGTCACGATTTCGACGCCAGGACTTGAGTTGCGTTTGATGTATCGGACAACAACATCAGTGTCTGACCGGAAACTTCCGGTGAGCTCCACATTGGCCCATTGATGTGAATTTGCGATCGAACCGTCTTGGGACCGGATACGCGAGAATGGCTCAGGGTCTTTTGCCAGTTGTATCTCAGCGCGCTCATTTGACGCTTTACGGGCTTCCCAGCGGTCGAGCTGCCAGTTACCTAGAAACCATGAAGACACAGCCATGAACGCGACGAATAAACCGAGGCCGATCCAACGCCGGCTCAATAAGAATCGAAACACGTAGTTAGTCTTCCGAACTCGGTAGATCGTGGTTCTTCTTGTCACTGCCTAATGCGTAGGTAGATCCACCAAAGGGTGACGGCCCGTCGCCAGCCTTTCTGATCGTTGAGTTGCTAATCACCACGGCCACATAGGGTAAGAACACGGCGCCCAAGAGCAAGACCCAGCGGATCGGGTGATCGATAAATGCAAAGCCGATGAAACACAACGTCCGGATTGCCATCGAAATGAGGTAATCGCGCTCTTTGCGGTCGATTAAGCGACTGCGTGAATCAGCAGCACTGGTAATCGACGGAACTTCTTCTTTATGACTGCGAGCCATATCTCAACTGTACGCCCGTTAGCCTTAGCGTCCAGCGGTCTGGTGGGGCATGATGGAGAGTATGACGAACCGTACGTATCGCGTTACTGAAATTGTGGGCACATCTTCCGAAGGCGTTTCCGAAGCTGTCGATAACGGCATTGCTCGTGCAGCCCAAACCCTTCGCCATTTGGATTGGTTTGAAGTTGTTGGCATCCGTGGTCATATTCAAGACTCGGCAGTTCAGCACTATCAGGTCACCATGAAGGTTGGTTTCCGCCTCGAGGACGAAGCTTAACGATCGACGCGACTGATTCAGTTGGGGTGGTCGGCGCGATCGGCAGCCTCAATTTCTTCTCGTGTGACGCCCAAAAGATACACAATTGCGTCCAAGTACGGGACATTTACCGATGTTGGTGCCTGATCGCGAACCAAAGGTTTGGCGTTAAAGGCGATACCTAGTCCAGCGGCAGCGAGCATATCGAGATCATTTGCTCCGTCACCTATGGCGACGGTGTTCTTGATATTGATTCCGGCCTGGTTCGCAAAGCGGCGAAGTGCTTGAGCTTTACCGGCACGGTCGACGACATCACCAATGACCCTGCCGGTGAGTTTCCCATCCTTTATCTCGAGTTCATTTGCTGCCCAGTAATCAATGTTCAGCGCCTCGGCGATCTGCTCAATGATGTGAGAAAAGCCACCGCTGACAAGCGCAAAACGATATCCGAGCCTCTTGAGGGTACGAATCATCGTGCGCGCGCCAGGCGTGTAGGTCAGTCCTGCGTAAACCTCGTCCAGTGCGCTTTCTGGTACGCCTTCCAATTTCGCGACCCGCGCGTGCAGCGACTCGGCAAAATCGATTTCGCCCCTCATTGCCCGTTCCGTCACTTCAGCAACCGCGGTCTCACAACCTGCATGAGCAGCCAGCATCTCAATCACTTCACCCTGAATAAGGGTGGAATCTACATCCATCACGATGAGTCGCTGGGCGTGTTTAAGGATTCCATTTTCTTGCACTGCGACATCAACGCGGTGTTCGTGAGCTATCGCCGGCAAGGTGAGCTGTAAAGCGTCGGGATCGGCGCCGGAGATTTCCATTCTGATAGCGGTGACGGGATAACGCGCAAGCCGCAATATTCGGTCAATATTGCCACCTAGTGAAGAAATCCCTTCGGTTAAAGCAGAAAGCGCCTCCGGGAGCAGGGGAGTGCCGAGCAGCGTGACCTGGGCTCGTCCGATGCGTCGAGGTCGATTATCGCCGTGACCAAGTTCGATCGATAGATCCATTCCGCATTCGACAGCGACGCCTTGCAGTGCGGTTTCGAAAGCTCGAAAGTCTGCAGGCAGGGTCAGGAGCGTGCTCAAGATCAGTCGACCTCGGACTACGAGTTGTTCGACGTCGACGACCTCGACACCTTGGCTAGCCATGGCTCCGAAAAGGCGAGTAGAAAGACCCTGTTGGTCAGGTCCCATCAGGGTTACGAGGACGGTTGGTTCCGTCAGATTGACTGCTGGCGCAGGCAAAGAAGAAGAATCAGTCATTGAACACGAGGTTAGTCGCATCTGATGCACAACTCGCGATAGGTTGGAGTTCACTGAGTTTCGAGAATGGCAGGAGGTCCCATGAGCACGGTTTTCCGGTTGACAGACGTTACGGTGTCACGGTCAGGAAAACTGCTTTTGGACTCGATCAATTGGACCATCAATGAAGGCGAACACTGGATCATCGTGGGCCCGAACGGCGCTGGAAAAACCACTATGATGCAGTTACTTGGTGCCCAGTCTCATCCGTCAAGCGGCACGGTTGAGGTGTTAGGTGAAACTCTAGGATCCGTCGACGTTTTCGAGCTGCGACCGCGCATCGGGATCACGAGCACCGCAGTCGCTGAACGCCTTCCGCACGATGAAACGGTTCACAATGTGGTTCTTTCGGCGGCCTATGCAGTCACGGGTCGGTGGCGCGAGGATTACAGTGACGAAGACTATGCCCAAGCTGAGAGCATGATTTCGGAAATGGGAATCAGTCACTTGAAAGACCGGATTTTTGGCACGCTGTCTGAAGGTGAAAAGAAGCGGGTACTTATTGCTCGTGCGCTTATGACAGATCCGGAACTATTGCTGTTGGATGAACCTGCCTCCGGATTGGACTTAGGCGCCCGTGAAGACTTGGTAGCGGCCTTAGAGTCGCTCACCTCGAACCCCTATGGGCCAGCCATGGTGATGGTGACACATCACGTCGAAGACATCGCAGAAGGCTTTACTCATGCCTTGTTGCTTTCGCAAGGGAAAGTCGTAGCTGCTGGCCCGATTGCTCAGACTTTAACTTCCGAGAATATTTCGAATGCCTTTGGTCAGCGGTTGGAGATTATTTCCTCCTTCGGTCGCTACACCGCTAGGCGGGCACCAGCTCGACGACGAGCGAACTGAAAGGAATCAGCATGGACTGGTTAGGCAGTGATATCTGGGTCACTTGGGTGGCCATCGGCGTCGTGCTGGGCGTGCTTGAGCTTACTGCGGGCGAACTAATTTTCCTCATGCTTGGTCTCGCGGCCTTTGCGACTGCTGTGGTTGCCGGTTTTGGCGCTCCACTCGAAATCCAACTTGCAACCTACGGCATTGTGGCAGCTCTCTTGATTTCCTTAGTTCGGCCACGATTCACAGCCAAAATTCATGATGGCCCAACCCTGCCTACCGGACAGCACGGTTTAGTTGGGTCCATTGTGATCGTGGCTGAGCCGATCGATCACCTTGACGGCCGGGTCCACGTGGGCGACATTATGTGGTCTGCACGCCCGGAGGATCCACAAGAACACTTTGCAGTCGGTGAGCAAGTCATCGTCTCAGCGATCGATGGTGCTACCGCCATCGTTAAACGGAAGGAAACCGATTAAATGGGACTCAACGCGGCACTAGCCGTCCTCCTGCTACTGCTTTTTCTCTTGGTTGTTGCGGCGTCAATGTCGCTCAAGATCATTCCGCAGAACTTCGCCGGAATTGTTGAGCGTCTTGGTAAGTACCGCAAGACCCTTGATCCTGGACCACATTTGATTGTCCCGTTTTTGGATCGGGTTAAATATCGGGTAGACCAGCGCGAACAAGTTGTTTCGTTTCCGCCACAAGGTGTGATCACCGAAGACAACCTCACGGTCGAAATCGACACGGTCATTCTGTTTACCGTCAATAATCCGGTCGCGGCAACTTACGAAATCGTGAACTATATCGAGGGCATTCACCAACTCACGACGACCACCTTGCGCAACATTATCGGTGGTATGACTCTCGAACACGCGCTCACAAGTCGTGACCAGATCAACCGGACACTTGGAGCTGAACTTGATGCAGCTACAGGACGCTGGGGAATCAAGGTCAGTCGCGTTGAACTCAAGAGCATTGATCCACCACCGACCATCATCGATGCAATGGAGAAGCAGATGCGGGCCGAGCGCGACAAGCGAGCCGCTATTTTGACTGCAGAAGGTGATAGGCAATCTGCAATTCTTTCAGCTGAAGGCCAAAAGCAGGCAGCAATCCTGAGCGCTGAGGGTCAGAAACAATCAGAGATTTTGACTGCAGAAGGTGAGAAGCAGGCAGCGATTCTGCGCGCACAGGGCGAAGGTCGAGCAATCGAGACGGTGTTCCAGTCGATTCACGATGGCAACGCAGATCAGCGTCTCTTGTCGTACCAGTATTTACAGATGTTGCCGAAGATTGCTGGTGGACCAAACGCTTCCACGTTCATCATCCCGACAGAGTTCACCCAAGCCGTGGGTGCGCTTGGGGGTGCATTTGGCTCGGTTCCTGTCGATGGCGGAGGTAGTAAGAAGCGCGTCGACTTAGACGAAGAGGTGGTGCCCGACAACACAGCCACCACTGACACATCGTCAGCTGTGCAGGAAGCTCTCAAGGCTGCTCGCCAGGCGGAAGCTCCTATTTCTCAGGCGGATAAGCCAGAGGAGTAAGCATCGCAAAAGCGCCGTTGCCAAGGGGCGTCCACCCCGGCAACGGCGCTTTTCTATGTCTTAGTTATCGGGCTGGCTCACCACTGGTAGGTGCCCACGATAATTGCTCGGCCTAATGTCTTAAAGGCGAGGTTGAAGCCGACGACGGCTGCTGAGACATCGGCATCCACGCCCAGACTTTCTTCGCTGACAGCATGAACAACGAAGTAATAGCGGTGTACTTGGTCCCCTTCGGGGGGAGCCGCTCCCATGTAGTTGAAGCCACCACCGTCATTTCGGATATGGAAACCGCCTGGCAGTGAGCCATCACTTTTGCCTGCACCTGTTGGCATCTCAGTGATATCGGCTGGAATATCAACGACAGTCCAATGCCAGAATCCAGAAGGGATCGGGGCATCTGGATCGAAACAGGTCACTACATAGGATTTAGTGCCCTCCGGAGCTCCCGACCACGCGAGTTGCGGAGACGTGTCACCGTGGGCATTGACCTGTGCAAGTCCTAGCGGGTCGCCATCGGTGAGGTCTGTACTAGTAACCGTGAACTCGGGTACTGCTGGAAGTAGAGGATATGGGTTTGGTGTTATGGGTCGTTCAAGGCTCATGGTACTAATCTAGACCGGTGAGCGCCGTTATTTCACCCGAATCTCTAGCCGACCCTCGTCTTGCGATGTACGTCCGCTTGCGGGATATGGATTTTCGCAAATCCCTTGAGTCGGCCCACGGTATGTTTATGGCTGAGGGCGAGAAAATTATTCTTCGCGCGCTGAAGCAGGGTCTGACGCCGCAATCTTTTCTTTTAAGTGAACGCTGGTTTGAACGGCTACAGCCACATATCCAAACGTTAGATGCCGCGTGCTTCATACTTCCAGAATCTGAAATTGAACAGCTCACGGGATTTCATGTCCACCGCGGCGCACTCGCAGTTTTTGAGCGTCCGACACCACATAGACCGCAAGAACTCTTGCGTAACGGTAAGCGTGTTCTTGTTTTGGAAGATCTCGCGGATCACACAAATGTTGGTGCGGTTTTTCGAACGGCGGCGGCCCTCTCGTGGGATGCCGTGCTCCTTTCGCCGCGATGTGCCGATCCTTGGTATCGAAGGTCTATCAAAGTTTCGATGGGTGCAGTATTTTCGATGCCGTTCGCGCGGGTGGACGACTGGTATGAATTACCAGAGTTATTGGCTAGGCATGATTATCAAGCGCTGGCCATGACATTGTCCGAAGACGCTCAGAACCTTGACTCCCTCGGGTCTCGAAATTCAGAAAAACTGGCTCTCATCGTAGGTTCCGAGGGATACGGACTGAGCAAGCATTGGCAATCACAGGCGACAGCCCGAGTAACAATTCCCATGGCTGAGTCAATAGATTCACTCAATGTTGCCGCGAGCGTGGCAATCGCATGTTGGGAATTACGGTCAGTCTGAGTTTTAGTCAGTCATTGGCGAGACTGGCCAATCATCTGGATACGAGTCCGCGAGCTTTTCATGAATTTTGTACAGCTTCTTACGGCTCTTCTCTGGCACCCGATCGCCAAAGACTGTCCCATACAGATGGTCGGTCTCGTGTTGTAAACAGCGGGCGAGTAAGCCATCGCCGTCAAAACGAATATCGTTTCCGAACTCGTCCTTCCCAGTGACCGCTGCCCGATCAGGGCGACCACAATCGACAAAAGCGCCCGGTAGCGAAAGGCAGCCTTCGTCGGCGACATCCAAGACCCGATCTTTACCCTCAGGCAGTTCGAGAATGGGATTACACACCACACCTGTGATGCGTTCACCTTCCTCATTAGGGCAATCGAAGACAAACACTTTGCGGTCAATACCCACTTGATTCGCTGCGAGGCCAACACCCTCAGCGGCGTACATGGTCGCGACCATGTCAGCAACCAATTCCCGCAAGTCGTCGTCGAAGTCAATGACGTCTTTTAGTTCGTGGTGCATGACGGGGCTTCCCCAGCGAGTAATGGGCAAGACTTTTCCGCCCACAGGCAGTGGACGCGACTGAGTTTCGGACACGTGATCAGGATAACGAAAGAGATTTTGGCGTTGCGCTAGCCTGCTAGACTCGGTTTCAGATACCATCGGTATTTGAAAAGCAACATGGTGTTGCATCGCCTTTGTAGTGAGGAGACCACACGGTGGCTCGCAAAGACCCTATGGCGCTTGGACTCGCGGTTCTCAACAAGCTGGCCGGAGCTAAGACGCTAGACAAACTCGGCATTCGCAATGCCACAGAAAAGGCCGTGTACCACGGTTCCAAGACCGGCTTTGCTGCAATCGGCAAGGCGCAGCGTACCTTCAAAAAGTCTAAGAGCAGCAGTTCGGCAGAACGTCAAGAGACTCGGCAAACTGGCGTCTTCGATCTGACACCGACTGAAGACCAGCAGATGATGGTCGAAGTGATTTCCGAATTTGCCCAAGAAGTGCTACGGCCAGGTGCAGAAGCAGCCGAAAGCGCCAATGCCACTCCAAGCGATGTTCTTGCTCAAACAGCGGAGTTTGGTCTAACCCTCATCAACATGCCAGAAAACCTTGGTGGTCTTGATTCTGAGCGCTCAGCCACGACCGGCGTTCTGGTCAACGAAGCACTCGCCGAAGGCGATATGGGCCAAGCTGTGGCCTGCCTAGCGCCAGCAGCAGTTGCCACGGCTATCTCGTTGTGGGGGACAGCGGCGCAACAAGAGACGTATCTACCCGAGTTCGCGTCTGACAACATTCCCGCCGCCGCTCTCGTGGTGTCTGAACCTCACATGTTGTTCGATCCTTTTGAACTCAAAACCATAGCTAAGCGAGTTGGCGACGGTTTTGTCATTGACGGCCTCAAGTCTGCTGTCGTTCGTGGTAAAGACGCCGAACTCTTTGTGGTGGCAGCTGATCTCGAAGGCACCGGCCCATCGATGTTTATCGTGGAAGCGAGCACCAATGGCCTAAGCGTTGCTGAAGATCCAAGCATGGGCTTGCGGTCAGCATCGCTGAGCCGCCTTCGTCTCGACGGCGTGCAGGTTCCAGCTGACGCTTTGCTTGGCTCGACAAACGATTACCGTGAAATGATTCGCCTCTCGCGCCTAGCGTGGTCCGGGCTTGCTGTCGGCACAGCAAAAACTGTGCTCGACTACGTCAAGGATTACGTGACAACGCGCGAAGCATTTGGCGAACCTATCGCATATCGTCAAGCCGTTGCGTTCACTGTCGCTGATATGGCCACGGAGCTCGAAGGTATGCGCTTGGTGACGTTGAAGGCAGCTTCACGTGCTGACCAAGGTGTTGACTTCGCCCGCGAAGCCAGCCTTGCTCGCAACCTCGTTAGCCGCTACGGCATGCAGATTGGCACCGACGGGGTCCAGATGCTTGGCGGTCATGGCTTTGTCAAGGAACACCCAGTTGAACGCTGGTACCGCGACTTGCGCGCTGTCGGCCTCATGGAAGGAGCAGTCCTCGTCTGAGGGCAACCACGAACATGATTAATCTTGAAATTCCGAAGAAACAACGTGCATTCGTTCAGCAAGCTCATGAGGTAGCTGAAGCGTTCTTACGAGCTAATTCGCGCAAGTATGACTTGGCCGAGCACGCCTACCCAGTGGAACTGGATCTCTTGGCCTCACTCATCGACGGGATGGCCGATTCCGGCTCCCAAGAAGGTGTCGGCGCCGCGGGCGTCAGCCGTGATGAGACGAAAGACAAGAAGGAAAAGAAGGGCACCCGCAACGGTGCCAATATGTCGGGTGTGCTGTCCGTCATCGAGATGTGCTGGGGTGATGTTGGACTACTGCTGTCCATGCCACGGCAGGGCCTCGGCAACGCGGCTATTGCCTCGGTGGCCAGCCCCGAACAAAAAGAACGCTTCAAAGGCACTTGGGCCGCAATGGCCATCACCGAGCCTAGCTTCGGCTCTGACTCGGCTGCCGTCACCACGACTGCCGAAAAGGACGGCGACGCTTATATCCTGAACGGCGAAAAAATCTTTGTCACCTCAGGTGAACGCGCCGACTCGGTTGTTGTGTGGGCCACTCTCGATAAGAATCAAGGTCGCGCTGCGATTAAGTCATTCCTTGTGCCAAAAAGCCTGCCAGGTATTCGTGTCGAACGACTCGAACACAAGCTTGGCATCCGGGCGTCAGACACAGCAGTCATCGTGCTCGACAACTGCCGCGTGCCAGCAGAAAACTTGCTTGGATCACCGGAAATCGACACAGCAAAGAGCTTTGCCGGTGCGATGGCGACCTTCGACAATACGCGACCTCTCGTAGCTGGCATGGCAATCGGTTGTGCCCGCGCGGCAATCGAACGATTGCGTGAATTGTTGACCGACGCAGGCGTTGACATTGACTATGATCGCCCGGCCAACTCGCAATCACATGCAGCTGCCACCTTCCTTCAGATGGAAGCTGATCTCGAATCTGCCTTGTTATTGACACTCGAAGCAACGTGGATGGCCGACAACCGTCAGCCCAACTCACTCGAGGCATCGATGGCTAAGGCCAAGGCGGGACGCGTAGGGAACGACATCACCCTGCGTGCTGTCGAACTAGCCGGAACCCTTGGCTATAGCGAAATGGACCTGCTCGAAAAGTGGGCACGCGACTCGAAGATTCTCGACATCTTTGAGGGCACTCAACAGATTCAGCAGTTGATCATTGCTCGCCGAGTTCTGGGCTTGTCCAGTTCTCAATTGAAGTGATCTCATTAACACAATGGGGCGTCTGCAACTAGGTAGATGCCCCATTGTGCATTCAACGAGAAAACTACGGGAGCAGCATTGCTTTAATGGCTCGACGCTCATCCATCGCTTGATACGCCTCCGCAGCATGCGAGAGCGGCAGGGTGAGATCAAAGACCTTTCCGGGCTGTAACGAGCCGCTCAGCACCTCGGGAACTAGCTCGTCAAGATAGGCGCGAACTGGTGCGATTCCGCCCATGAGACCCGTATTTTTTGCGAACATCGCTCGTATATTCAAAGCAGGATCGTGGGGGATACCTACGTAGCCGACAAATCCTCCTGGGCGCAGCGAAAGGAAGGCCTGTTTCAGACTTTCTGTGGTGCCAACACATTCAAGAACAGCATCGGCACCGATCGCGCCAACGATGTCGCGTACGGCTGCTGCACCTTCCTTGCCGCGTGCTTCCACCACGTGAGTAGCACCGAACTCGCGAGCCAAGGCTGCGCGCTCTGTATGGCGCGACATGGCCACAATTATGGTCGCACCGAGGCGCTTGGCTGCAAGCACAGCTCCAAGACCCACAGCACCGTCACCAACGACGGCAACGGAACTGCCAGGTGTCACACGGGCAGAAATAGCAGCGTGGTGTCCCGTTGGAAACACATCGCTTAGCGCAAGCAAGTGTGGCAAAAGATCGTCATTCGGCTCTTGCGGCAGAGAATAGAGAGTTCCATCTGCTTGCGGAACACTCACAAGTTCTGCTTGGCACCCGACGTAACCTCCACCGTTCAGGCAAGCAGGCGTTATGCCATTCAGACAATTTGGGCATGTTCCGCAGCTGTAAAGGAAGGGCGCAATGACAAAGTCACCGACCTTGATTCGCTCCACCGAAGCTCCAAGCTGTTCGACCACACCGATGAACTCATGCCCAATCTGGCTTGGCAGATTCTCTCGCTGGTCGATGCCGCGGAAGGGCCATAAGTCGCTACCACAAACGCAGGCAGCTACGACGCGAACGATGGCTTCATGATCGTGGGTCAAAACGGGATCGGGGATTTCTTCAACCCGGATATCGCCAGGCGCGTGAAGCATGGTTGCTTGCATACATGTCAGAATGTCACACATGACTCAAAAACCAGAAGTCGACTTTATCGAAGGCCCTGCGCCCAGCGAACTCGTTATTACCGACCTCGTAGTGGGTGATGGCGCTGAAGCCCAGCCAGGCGGTGTTGTCGATGTCCACTATGTAGGTGTTGATTTCGAAACCGGCGAGCAATTTGATGCTTCTTGGGATCGTGGCCAATCAGCCAAGTTCCCACTGCCTCAACTTATCGGCGCATGGCAGCAGGGGATCCCCGGCATGAAGGTTGGCGGCCGACGCCAGCTCGTATGCCCGCCAGAACTGGCCTATGGCCCAGCAGGTGCTGGTCACCGTCTTTCGGGCCGCACGCTCGTCTTCATTATTGATCTCTTGGACGTGGGCTGATTCCAGCCTCTAAGGTGGCCGCCAATGCATCAAGCATGGCGGCCACCTTCTTTTCTGAAATCGAAAACGCGGTACGGAGCTCTTGGGCGAACCAGCTGATCCGCAGCTCTTCCAAGGCCCACCGTGCCTGCTGAACGTCGGCACATAGTCGTCTTATATCACTCAGATTTCGGGTCAGACCGTAGAACCTTGCTTCGAGTTCATAGAGCGGATCAGCATTCTTAGTCGAGTTTGCACGTTTTGCTGCCGCGGCAAGGTAAACAGCTAGTCTCGGCAATCTCGCAGCACCCATATCGCGAATAAATCCTGAATAAATGAGCCATGACATTTGGGTTTCGATGTCTTCAGCGGCTTCTTCGTTTGTCGGGTTAATCCGAGACATCACTCCTAACGCGTTGACCACGTGTTTGACGAGCGTTTCCGTTTGCGGCATCACATCTTGACGCACCTTTTCGTAAAGTAACGTGAACGCCGCTTTATCCCATACCGGCCCACCGTGTTTCAACACGAGATCATCGATTGCTGTTAGCCAAGCATCGTAGATCAGCGCCTTGGCGTCGGGATACCGAGCTGTCGAAAGTAGCAGTGAATCCGCCATTGGCAGACGTTGTGCAATGTGAATCGTGGGATTGGGCATAGTCAGGCTCATCAGCCGACTAATACCGCGGCACATTGCCACGTACTGTTCTTGTTGGTCGGTAAAAACGCGCACACCGACTGAGGTGCCTTCATCAACCAATGCCGGCCATACGACAGCTGGACCTTGCTCAAGCCGCGGGGATACACCGTCATCTGGCCAGGCCGTAAGTCCGGAAACTTCCTGCTGTTTGTAGGCGCTAAGAACAGATTCCTTGAGCGGTTTTGTTACCCGTCGTTTAAGCGCAAGCAAATCTTTGCCACGGGCTAATTCTTTGCCGTCACGGACGATGACATATGTCATTCGCAAATGATTCGGTAGCTGCGTGACATCAAAATCTGCAGCGGAGACAGCTACGGTTTGACTTAATGCACGTGCCAACTGATCAATTAAGGGGGCTCCCGCAGGGTCGAGAACTTTTACTAGTTGCTGCGCGTAACTGCTGGCAGGAGCGAACTGACGACGCAGATGCTTGGGCAATGTCTTAATCAGCTCGGTCAAGAGTTCTTCACGCAAACCTGGAACCAGCCAGTCAAACTCCCGAGTATCGACGTTCGATAACTCCAAAAGATTGATTTTTACTTCAATTCCGTCAGAAGTGGTACCCGGTTCATAGTGATAATCAAGTTCGTAGTCGCTACTTTGAGAGGTCCACGTGGTGGGGAATTCCCTATCTGCATGCGCTATGTCGACCGTGAAGTCTGCGCCACTAAAATCGAGCAAGTGCGGAGAGGCATTTTTCGTTTTCCGCCACCAGGAGTCGAAGTGTCGAACCGAAACCACTTTGTTAGGTAGGCGTGCGTCAAAGAAATCGTAGAGTTGCTCGTCTGTGACAGCAATGTCGCGGCGGCGCGTACGATCTTCAATATCATGCATCTGAGAAAGCACCTTGGCGTTACGTCGAACGAAAGCATGATGTGTGCGCCATTCTCCATACACCAGAGCATGGCGAATAAAAAGTTCACGAGCTAGTTCTGGGTCTTGTGGCGCGAGGTTTACGGTCCTGTTCGTCACGACCGGCAGTCCATAAAGCGTTGCCCGGAGACTCGCGACAGCAGCACCACGTTTGCGCGACCAGCGGGGTTCACCGAACTGTTTCTTTAATAGATGTTGCCCAGCAGTTTCAGCCCATGCCGGATTAATTGCAGCCACCGTGTGGGCCCAGACACGACTGGTTTCCATGAATTCAGCAGCCATGAGCCACTCGGGTGGTTTCTTGGCTAAGCCTGACCCGGGCCAGACCAGTACTTCGGTTCCACGCGCACCCTGATACTGACGCGTATCTTCAACACGCATAGCTAGATGAGACAGAAGTCCGGTGATGATGGCTTGATGAATAGTGTCTGGATCTGCTCCAGAGGTGCCGATCTTAAGATTTAGTTCACGAAGCGTCTGTTTGAGTTGGGCATGCACGTCTTGCCATTCACGAATCCGTACATAATGTAGGTATTCGTTGCGGCACATTGCACGAAATTTCGTGTGGCTCAGTTTGTCGCGTTGCTCCTTAAGGTAGTTCCAAAGGGCGAGAAACGACAGAAAGTCAGACGTGGGACTGTGGAAGCGGCGATGAAACTGATCGGCCTTTTCGCGTTCTTCTGTCGGGCGTTCGCGGGGATCTTGAATCGACAACGCAGAGATAATCACGAGGACATCCGCTAGCGAGTCATTCTCTGCCGCGGCTAGCAGCATTCGCGCCATTCGCGGATCGACGGGTAGCCTTGCCATGCGGCGTCCGACCTCGGTGAGTCTGGTTCCTTCTAGCGCGCCTAGCTCCGTGAGGAGGCTCTTACCGCTGGCGATCGCGCGTGAATCGGGCTGGTCAAGGAAACCAAAGTCTTCAATAGGGCCTAGCTTGAGTAGGGCCATGTGCAGGAGAACCGAGGCGAGGTTGGTTCGCTGAATTTCTGGGTCAGTGAACTCAGGTCTGCCATCGTGGTCTTCTTCTGAGTAGAGCCGAATGCAAATACCTTCCGCAACTCGACCACAGCGTCCTGCGCGTTGTGCTGCACTCGCCTGTGAGATGGGTTCAATCGGCAAACGCTGGATCTTGTGGCGCGTGGAGAAGCGTGAAATCCGAGCAAAGCCGGGGTCGACCACATATCGGATGCGAGGCACCGTCAACGAAGTTTCGGCCACGTTTGTCGCGATGACGATACGGCGTCGGCCTTCCGGTGCGAAGACTTTCTGTTGTTCATGTGTTGGCATCCGTCCATGCAATGCAAGCACGTCGTAACTCTGCTGCCATCGACCTGCGAGATAGTCAGTAAGATCGCGGATCTCTCGTTCACCTGATGCGAAAACGAGCACATCACCGTCACGGGGGAGTTCCTTAATAGCATCAGCGACTGCTTCAGGTAAGTGCGCTGAGTTGTGCTCTTCCATCGGCCGATATCGGATTTCCACCGGATAGGTTCGTCCACTTACCTCGACTACGGGAACTTTACGTTCGGTGGTTGTGAAAAGTTCGGCGAACCGGTCCACGTCAATGGTGGCTGAGGTAATGACAACGCGAAGATCGCTACGTCGTTGCACCAATCGGGCAAGATAGCCGAGCAAGAAGTCAATAGCTAGCGAGCGTTCGTGTGCTTCATCAATGATGACGGCGTCATAACGCCGAAGATCCCGGTCATGAGCCAGCTCTGACAGCAAAAGGCCATCTGTGACGACACGAATGCGCGTCTCGGCCGTGCTTTGGTCATCAAAGCGCACTGCGTAACCAACCTCGGCACCAAGTTCTGTCTGGCACTCCTGTGCAATACGTTTAGCGACGGATCTGGCAGCAATACGGCGTGGTTGCGTATGGACGACGTTATTCGCTCCGGCGGCTAAAACTAGTTTCGGTAGCTGGGTGGTTTTTCCAGAGCCCGTCTCACCCGCAATGACGACGACTTGGTTACTCGTGATGAGTTCTTGGAGTTCGTCTGCACGCTCGCTGATTGGTAGGCCGGGGGATACCGTGAGTTTCATAGTCGCGCCACTAGTTCCGGGAACAATGCATAACCAGCAAAAGCCACGATGTCGATAACTGCGTGGGCAACAATGAGCGGCCACAGTCTGCCTGTGCGGTAGTAGTACCAACCAAAAATGATTCCCATAATGACGTTGGCCAGGCCTTGTCCGAAGCCCTGGTAGAGGTGATAAGCACCTCGCAACAAGGCACTCGTCAGGATTATCGGCCACATACTCCAGCCCCCATCCCGCAACCGTGTCATGAGGTAGCCAATGACGATGACTTCCTCCAACAGGGCATTTTTGATCGCAGCGAGGACCAGTACCACTAAGGTCCAAGCATAGAGCGAATCTGGCGCGAGGACGAGATCAGCAGTCAGTCCCAGATATCGACCGATGATGTAAACGCCAAGGCCAGGAATCCCGATAAAGGCTGCTAAGGCGAAACCCATGAGGACATCATGGCTTGGCCGAGAGGCCGTTAAACCAAGTCGTGCCCAGACCGGGGGAGCAGCACTATCGCGTGATAGCAAATACAGCGCCAAAATTACCGGCACGAGTGCAAAGAAAAGCCCCAAGAGTTGCAAGGTGAGGTCCAACCAAGGCAGATCACTTCGGCTTGGATTGAGGCTTGCTTGTGAGTCACCTAATGGGCCGCGCGCGAGTTTAGCGAGAAGTGAGACAACCGCATAGACAGCAGATTGCCCGAGAGATAGTCCGAGGACGATCCAAATCTCGACCTTGTGATGTGACTTCACAGGTTGTTTGTGGCGAAGGTGTCGCAACTGTTGAGATTGCCTGACTCATAGCCCGTGAGGAACCATTTCTGTCGCGATTCACTTGAGCCATGGGTCCATGTTTCTGGTGTCACTTGGCCTCGAGCTACTTCTCCCTGAATGTGATCGTCTCCGACGGCTGCTGCGGCAGATAGCGCCGAGCGAATGTCTGATTGCGTGAGCGGCTGGATAAGAGTGTTTCCTTGTGCATCTTTCGTAGTGGAGGCATGGTTGGCCCAGACACCCGCGAAGCAGTCAGCCATGAGCTCTACGCGTACCCCACCACTTTGTGGTCCAGTGCGTCCATCTTGTGCTTTGGAGAGGATACTGAGGATCTGTTGCACGTGGTGCCCGTACTCGTGTGCAACGACGTACATCTGTGCCAGGTTTCCACCATCCGCTCCGTAGGTGCTCGAAAGTTGGTCGAAGAATGCTGCGTCAATGTAGATGCGCTCTTCGGGGGGACAGTAGAAGGGGCCAGTAGCAGCTGAGGCAGTACCGCATTGTGATTGGGTGCTGCCTGAAAAGATCACTGTTTGTGCGTCTCGATAGTTATATCCAATGTCAGTTGGAAGTGCTGTGCGCCAATAGTCTTGGACGCTGTTGACGGTTCCGACGATCCGACATTCATCGCTACGGTTGGCGTCTGCACCAGTTTGGCAGTGGGAGAGATCGACGCTGCCGCCTTGGTTTCCGCCGAGGAGGATTTCTGCAGAGTCTCCTAGACTTGAGCCTGTAAGTGGATTTCCGCCGAGAAAGACGATGACCAGCATCAAAATGAGGCCGCCGATTCCGCCGCCGATGACAGCACCACCTTTACCGCTAACGACTTGACTAACGTCAAGGCCGGCACCTTCGTTAAAACTCATGAGATGAGTCTAAAGCCCGCCCACTATTTCCATCACCCCCACAACTTTTGGGCGATTGCACCCCTCCTTTTTACGAAATCGGGGGTCAAACTACCCAAATGTCCCATGGGAAGGATGCGTCAGCTTATTGGTCCGGTTTCCTTAAGCCTGTATCTCGGCCGCATGGTGTCTTCGAGGCATCCAGCCTTGTGCTCTCGGTGGCGCTCATTTCGTCACGCTGATGCCACTGTCTAACCCAGCCTGAGTTCGTTCGAATCGGTCCAAGAACCTAGCTTCACCCAGCTTTTTGGGTTCACGCCTACCTAATAGGTGTTCTTGACTCCAACTTCCGACGGTCTCGTGGGAATCAGGAGACGGGAGTGAACACAAAGAATGTCGCTTTAAAGGACCGCTGACCCGCCAAAAATCCGAAGACCCGGTCTATTACAGGTCCGAAACCTGCTGCAATTCTGAGTGTCCGAGGGGGGACTTGAACCCCCATGCCCGTAACCGGGCACTAGCACCTCAAGCTAGCGCGTCTACCAATTCCGCCACCCGGACAATGCCTCTAAATTGAGGCCGTGCTCTTGCGAGCTGGTGCGGGAGAAACTCTAGCAAACCCTATTGTTAACTAACGCGGGGACCCAGTGTTGGAGAAAGTTACACTTCGGATGTGACCATGTCCCGCTGCAACACTGCGGGAGTTGCGAGTCTCACGACAGGAATTATGCACATCGCGTTAACGTCAAGTGAAGACTCCGCCACCTGTTACGGCAGCAAAGCCCACGTACGTGGGGGAGGTCGAAACGTTTGGGGAGTCAATGAAGTACCCAAGATGCTTAATCAATGCGATCACTGCGCTGCAAATGGTGCAATGGTTCATCCATAAACCGACGCTATGGCCGAGCATTTGAAAACGTTAGATATCTAAACATCATCGCATCACCGGAAGCCGTTCGCACCATAGAATGTGAGGACGCAAGCTACCGCAGAACATATGGAAGGCCAGCCACAATGTCGGCACCTCAGCACCTTGCACGAATTGCCCTTGGCGCAACCATGATTGGGGCAGGAGTCCTGCATCTGACCGTGTTTCGACGCGAGTTTCAAAAGCTCGTACCTGATGAGTTTCCGATCGAAAAAGATGCGACCGTCGTAGGTTCGGGAGTCATTGAAATTGGACTTGGTGCGGCGTTTATTGCACTACCCAAGAAACGACGCTCGTTGAGCGCTGTGCTCGTCGCATTCTTCGCCGCCGTGTTCGTGGGAAATCTTGATCAATACCGTAAAGGCACGAACGCCTTCGGTCTCGATACTGACAACAAACGGTTGATTCGACTCTTTTTCCAACCTGTATTTGTCTTGTGGGCAATTTTTGCTGGAGGATGGCTCAAGCGTGGTACTCGACCGTCATTCTCAGATCGATAGGAATAAAGCATTAGCGGACCCGACTTGGGTTTTGGTTCTTTTTCCCGAAGTTCGGTTTTCCATAATTTATTGCCCTGCGTAATCACGATAGGTTGGATGTGTAAATGTATCCGATTTCGGTGAGTTTTTCCAGCTCCAGAAGCGAGATACTGACCTCGGCTGGCACTCGCTGCGCGACTTAACCCGCGGGCCTGCGATGAGTGAACACCTGATCAACGTTGCGAAATCTTTGAACGGTACACCCATAGCGAATATCGAACCACGAGTAGTGGTCTCGACGCTCTCTCTCAGCCTGTTTGCACGTCTCGTCTCTCCAACCGTGGGAGCCACAGTTCTCGACACAACGATTCCCGCACTTGACTTTGACACAACGCTCTTCAAGCGAGCTTCGGCCGGGCCACTACTTTTGGCAACAACCGGCGCTGAGACTAAGCCTGATATCGAAACAACAGTGAACGATGTGCTGTTTCCCCTTGCCCATCACATTGGTGAAACATTCTCCGTCTCAGCGCACGTCCTCAAAGGGAATGTTGCTTCGGCAGTATTCGGAGCGCTTCGAGTGATCACCATAGTTGGGCCAACACTGTCCGACCGTGCTCTCACCCTTGGCTGGGCACTACTCGATGGACCGCTCTCCGGCTTGGGCGAGATTACCGATAGCCGTCAAGGCCATCAGTTCCTTCGGGCATCGTGTTGCTTGTACTACCGGTTTCCAAATGCCGGTTACTGTGGCGATTGTGTACTTGTGGCTCGCTAATCACGGCAGAAAACGTAGGAGTGTGGCTTCCAGATTATGTTGGCTAACTCCACCCATCAACTGAGGGGTAGTACCACGTAGCAATACCTAAGACAGCGCCCATGCAAACCGAAATACAGCTCGCATGGGCGCCCCAACACTCGGTATGACACCGAGCTAAACCAACAAGCGTGGTCTACTCACTGTTGCCTTTGCGTCGCTTGATCAAAAAGAATGTTCCGCCAACCAAGACGAGAACTGCGACCAGCGCCCCGATCAGCCAACCACGTGATCCGCCGTCTGAGTTTGCACTGTCGCCCAAAAGATTGGCGACTGGATTGGATGATTTCGAGCCAGCAACGATCGTGACTTCGTTGGGTGCGTTTTCGAACTCTTCAGCCGTCTTAAACGAGTATGTGACTTTGTTCCCGTCAATGACACCGCCATCGGTAGCTTCCGTGACTTTTCCAGGGAAACTGAACGTATACGAAACCTCTGGCAGGGCCGAGTCCATTCCTGGCATCATGCCCATGCCTTCGGTGTCGGTCGTTTCACCCATATCAACCTTCACGGTGATGGTGTCACCTGCATAGACGGCTTCAAAAAGCCCACCCATTTCAGCATCTTCGTCATTAAAGTCAGCAATAGGCTGCGCATCAAAGGTTAACTTGCGTCCTTCCCACTTCTCATCGCTCCACTCGGAGACTGTGATCCCTTCTTCTTCCATTTGGTCGAACTCGTCCCACATGTCGTCGGTGCCCAGGTCGCCCTCGTCACCAGAATCACCGAAGGATTCCGAAAGCGACTCCATCTGCTTTTGTGCTTCTTTGCTTATACCGATAATGACTTCACCAGAAACGGTTTCATCAGGCTGAAAATCAAAAGTCATATCTACTTTGAAACACGCCGTCAGCAAGAGCGCCATAGCCAAAATAAGCGAAGTACGGATTGTCGTTTTCATGTTCTTCCTTGGTTGTCGTGGAATGCCAATTCATGAATTAAGGACGGGTACGCACAACTGATGAGCTGCACACATCGACCCAACCGAGGCAGTGACGAAGACCAAACCCTAATGGCATGAACAATACGACACCGTTCGACTCAAATTACGTATAAGCGCATAAAATCCGCATAGAGTCTGGGTAAGAAGTAATCGGTGTTGCTCACCTCAACTACGATAGAGACAGGTCCCAGAGACCTAAAGGTTCATCCGCGTCGCTTGCGAAGGGACTCATAACTATGGCCACGAAGACGACCAGTCGCTTTCGGCGGATGTTGTCGTTCGTTGGCGTGACTCTTGTGCTCGTCGGTCTGGTACTCATCGGATTCTCTGTATTTTTCCCAAATCAAGCTGAAAAGGCTGCTGGCGATGCTCGGATATTTGCCGGGCAAGTTGCGATGGCTGCTCGTGGCCAAGAACACCCCATCGTCACTCTGGGGGAGCGGGGAACGAAAGCGACGCTTGACCGTTGCGACGGGACCTTTACTGAGATGGGCGCATACGAAATGGACGGGCTGCAGCCGGTCTACGCCGCTCACAACATTTGTAAAGGTGAAGTCATACTTCCCTTAGAAGTCGGCGATCTCGTCGAAATAGACGGCCAAGGTCTGTACCAAATTATGACGGAACGCCACACCAAAAAGACTTGGTCGACGACCGACGAGATCTTGGGTATGGATGGCGATATCATTCTCCAAAGTTGCTACTACGGAGAGAACAGAATGAAATTTATTTCGCTGTCGCCGGTCGATGAAAACGGTGATCTTGTGGAGCAAGTTACGACCGCCAGCGAGTAACGTACAAAAGTTCCTATCTAGTCTTACTCACTGTCTAGCCAAACGACCGCGCCAGACTTGACTTGAAGTTCGACAGTTCCGAAATCATCCATGTCGACTGTCAGCGTTCCATCTGCCGGTAATCCGCCAGCAAACGTCATCGTCGATGTCGTAGGAACGAAGTCCGTCGTTGCGGGCTTGTTTGCTTCGTTTTCGATGTCTAGGTCGACTTCGCGGCCTTCCAGCGTTGCTTCTGTGACGCGATACGGGTTACTGCTGCTTCCAAACGACACGAAAAATAGGTTGAGGTCTTCGTCTATTCCCACACCCATAGAAGCTGAGTCAGGTTGACCCACGCCATGAGGTAGACCTCGATCCACACTGATGCTGCCCTTGACTTCAGCATCATCAGTCGATTGATTATTGCCTAGACCAGAACTGCAGGCGGCGAAGGACAATGCCAATGCAGCGATGACGAAGATTCTCATGAATAAAGAGTGACATAAAAAGAGCTCAACAGAAACGTGAATACGTAACAAAACTAGGTCGGCAAAAGGCGAGTGATGAAACCAGCGAGTTGATCAATGTTCGAACACTGATACATCGGCACGATTTCGCTATACGCCTTAGCTTCAGAATCACCTAGTCCCCAACGCGAAGGATGCTCTGGGTTAAGCCAATAGACCTGTTTTGCTCGCTCCGCAATTGTGTGCACCGAGGTGTACTCAGGGTCTTGATTGTTGTTTCTTGCGTCACCAAGAATCACAACTGCCGTGCGGGGACCGACTGCATCCAGATACTTTTCAACAAACTCCACAAA
Organism: Aeromicrobium sp.; assembly: GCA_040394025.1. Classification (GTDB taxonomy): domain Bacteria; phylum Actinomycetota; class Actinomycetes; order Propionibacteriales; family Nocardioidaceae; genus Aeromicrobium. Next base: position 87,784 of record JBEBSZ010000003.1, on the reverse strand, counting down.
CGCCGATCCGTAATCACTGCTCTGGTGCCAGTTCGTGACCCGTGCTTCATTCTTGAGACGCTCAGACAATTCGCGTCCGCCCGATCCAGTCGAGTCCTTCACGATCTCGGTGACTTCAGTCATGGCATTAACGAATGCAAAGACACGAATCTTAGTAAATTGAGCGCTCAGCGCTTGGACCAACAACATGGTGAACTGAGAAAAGCCTGCGACCGAACCAGACACATCACACAACAACACAAGCTCCGGGCGAGAGGGTCGCGGCTTCTCATATACCGGCTTGATCGGCACACCGCCTGTGCCCATGGAGCGCCTCACCGTGCGGCGAACATCGATCTTGCCGCGCCGACGCCTGCGACGTTTCGCAGACAGCCTCGTGGCTAACTTCCGTGCAAGCGGCTGCACTGTACGTCGAAGTTCCTCAAGTTCGTGTTTGTTCGCACTCAAGAAGTCAATCTGATTACTTCCCGAGCGCACTGCGTGTTGCGTCACGAGTTCCCGTCCGCGTACCTCAGCCGTACGGCGGCGGGCTTCAGCAGCGACCATGTCACGGAAAGCGTCAACAGCTTGACGAATCTCGTCTCTGATGAGGCGATCAGCGAATGCTTGCTGGCCATGATCTCCTGTGCTGCCGGAGCCCCCTGCGCCGCCTGCCCCTTGACCTGTCCGTAAAGCAAAGGCAGCGGCAATGAGTGTTTGAGGTGCCATCCGATCTAGTGTTTGGAACGCTGACCAGCCCGCGGTTTCAGTTCCTTCGGTCCCAATTCGACCTAAAATGTCGACCGCGATTTGAGCTACTTGATCGAGAGTTCGAGGGTCCGCTTCGGCAAGTGCCATTGTCAATAGATCACGTAGTTGTTCTAACTCTATGGATTGATCTTGGGCCATGATCGCCTCGTGAGTGGCCCCAAAAGTACGGGGGAAGTACAACTCAAATGTCTGATCAAAGACTTCACGTTGTCCACCACGACGCACCAGAGTGGCGGCCAGACCCTCGCGTAAAAGGTCACGCTCGTCAAAACCTAAAACCTCGATAGCGGCCGCCGCATCAATGGTCTCGCTTGGACCTACGTTGATGCCTTTGGAACGTAAAGCGTCAACGAACGCGACCAAGCGATCAACAACATCACTCACTCGAGTACCGCTTCTAGATCGAGTTTGTCTTTTGCCTTATCGATATCGTCCTGATGCTTCAGGACAACACCCAAACTCTGTGTGACAAGCTCCTCATCAAGACCTGTGGCACCAAGCGCAATCAAGGTGCGAGCCCAATCTAGGGTTTCGGACACCGAAGGTAACTTCCTCAAAGGCATGGCTCTCAAGGCGTTCACCACACGAATAACCGAGTCAGCCAATACACTTGGCAACTCCGGAACCTGGATGTCAACAATTTCCCGTTCAAGTTCGGGCGAGGGAAATTCAATGTGAAGAAATAAACACCTGCGGCGTAGTGCCTCAGAGAGTTCACGCGTTGCATTCGACGTCAGAACCACGAAAGGTGTCTGGCTGGCTGTCACCGTGCCCATCTCCGGAATCGTAATCTGAAAGTCACCCAAAACTTCGAGCAATAAGCCTTCAATTTCAATATCTGCTTTGTCAGTCTCATCTATGAGCAGCACAGTGGGGCCGTCATTGCGAATCGCCGTGAGTAGTGGGCGAGCTAACAGGAACTCTTCACTAAAAACATCTGAACGCGTTTCTTCCCACGTTTCGTCCCGACCAGCCGTAATGCGTAACAACTGTTTCGCATGATCCCACTCATAAATCGCGCGAGCCTCGTCGACGCCCTCGTAGCACTGGAGGCGCACGAATTCAGCCTGATGAGCATGAGCAATAGCGCGGGCGAGTTCAGTTTTACCAACACCGGCTGGACCTTCCACCAACAGTGGCTTACCCAAGACAGACGCCAAATAAACGGTCGTAGCTACCGCATCAGAAGCGATATAGCCTTGACCTTCAAGTTTTTCTTTCACGTCCGCGGGGGAAGAAAACACGATTGAACTCGACATAGGAACAATCTACGGACTAGCGATCCTCGGATTAACAGGTGGACCGGTTCCACAGGTCAAATTGCGCGTATGGTGAAGCTATGACTGCCTTGGCCGAATCAGAAGTGGTTGACCTGTGTCGCGATCTCATCCGCATTGATACGTCAAATTTTGGTGACAATTCAGGCCCCGGCGAACGGAAAGCCGCCGAGTACGTAGCTGAAAAGCTCATGGACGTCGGTATCGACGCAGTGATACTCGAATCAGCCCCGGGCAGAGCCAATGTGCTCGCACGATGGGGCAATCAAAACTCCGCAAAGCCAGGTCTCCTCATCCACGGTCACCTTGATGTTGTGCCTGCTGAAGCCGCAGACTGGAAACTTCCACCATTCGCAGGGGAGATTGCTGACGGATACGTCCACGGCCGTGGTGCTGTCGACATGAAAGATTTCGATGCGATGCTCCTCGCGGTGGTTCGTGAGCGACAGCAGACCGGACGAATTCCTGACCGACCAATCACCCTCGTTTTCACCGCTGACGAAGAAGCAGGCAGCACCTTAGGGGCAGAATGGCTCGTCACTCACCACCCCGAATGGTTTGAAGGATGTACTGAAGCCATCGGTGAAGTCGGTGGCTTTTCTGTGGACGTACGTGGACAACGTTTATATCTCATCGAAACTGGTGAGAAGGGTATTGCGTGGCTACGCCTCAACGCGACTGGAACAGCCGGTCACGGCTCGATGCGAAATGACGATAACGCCGTTCACCACCTGGCTCAGGCCCTCGTGGCCTTAGGAGAATACGAGTGGCCAATTGAGCCTGGTCCGTCCATGCAGAAGCTCTTAACGAAACTAGAAGAAATGACTGGCAACAATTCTGAACCGCTGCGCCGGTTGGAGGAATTAGGGCCCGCAGTGCGTATGGCTGGTTCCGGCATCAGAAACACGCTCAATCCCACCATGCTTTCGGCCGGCTATAAACACAATGTCGTACCAGGACAAGCCACTGCACATGTCGATGGTCGCTTCTTACCCGGACAGGAGGATTCCTTTCTCAAAACCATCGAAGGTCTCGTCGGTCCGAACATAGCTGTTGAACAAACCATCGGTGCGCGTGCGCTTGAGTATGACTTCAGCGGAGACCTTGTTGATGCGATGACGCTGGCTTTGCATCGCAACGATCCTGGTGCGCACATAGCCCCGTATTTAATGTCGGGTGGAACGGACGCAAAAGCGTGGGATCGTTTAGGCATCGTCGGTTATGGGTTCACACCACTGCGTTTGCCTGCAGACCTCGATTTCACAGCACTCTTTCACGGCGTAAACGAGCGTGTGCCCATCGATGCGCTGCAGTTCGGCACACGAGTCTTAGACGATTTCTTAGACCAAATGTGACGTCATTGAGTTACCACGTCGCACGCATCCGAATGATCTTGCGTTTTAAGATCACGGTACGTTCGCCTTGGTCATCTTTACGCAAACGATCGAGCTCCCAGCCTTGGCATTCGGCTGCCGTCGTCAACCACTGACAGACGGCAGTCGTCGACTTGTGTTTTGGAAATGACACACGCTGGAACTCATATTCGAACATCATGCCTCCTGAGATACGTCATCTAGTGCACTGGAAATTGGGGACGGAAGATCAAGTTCAGTTGCAGGCAAGAGTGATCGAAGTTGTTCCACCGTTCGACACCCTACGATGGCTGCGGCCACCTGGGGTTTTTGCCACAGCCAAGCGAGAGCAACATGACTGCTCAGTGCCCCCAAACCGTCTGCGGCACGAGCCAAAGCTTCCACGATCCGACCACGGTCGGCGTCAAGATATGCCGAAACATAGCCTTCCCAATCACCGTGCGCTCCGCGCGAATCTGTCGGTACTCCAGAACGGTACTTTCCGGTCAACACGCCGCGACCGAGGGCAGCACAAGCCAACTGCCCAACGCCAAGATGAGCCACAGCAGGGCCCAGTTCGACTTCGATCTTTCGATTAAGCAAGGAATACTCGTTCTGGGTGCTCGCCACCGAAAGACCCGGTGAGAACTGCGGCAACGTAGCGGAGATCAGCGTCACTTGCCAGGCAGCAATATTACTGAGACCGAGATATCGAACCCGCCCCGAGTTTACGGCGTAGGCGAGCGCTGACAATGTTTCTTCCAGCGGTACGGATTCATCCCAACGATCCAACTGCCAGACATCGAGATAATCAGTACGAAGGTCTCTCAAGGTTGCGTCCAACTGGGCAATAAGTCCCGCGCGTGAAACATCGATCACGCGTTGGCCGTCGCGAATAGCGCAACCGGCTCGACTAGCAATCACGAAATGCGAACGCACTCGAGAACTCTCAATAGCCTTCCCGACAAGTCCTTGAGCCTGTCCTGCCCCATAAATAGGTGAGGTCTCAATGAGAGTGCCGCCAGTATCATAAAATGCCTTCAGCTGGTCAAGGGCGACATACTCATCTACCTGAGTTGCCCATCCGAGGGTTCCCAATCCTAAAAGCGAAACCGAAAGTCCAGAATTACCCACTCGGCGCGTCTGCATGGCAGCAGGCTAATCAAAAGAGATGGCTAGTCGTTGTAGGCTCGCACGGTGGATTTGCTTCGTTCCGTTGTGTTAGGCATCGTTCAAGGTTTAACTGAATTCTTGCCGATCTCAAGTAGTGCGCATTTGGCTATCGTTCCGCAGCTTTTGGGCTGGGAAGATCCCGGAGCCGCCTACACTGCCGTGATCCAGATTGGCACTGAACTCGCCATTATTCTGTACTTTTGGCGCGACATTTGGACCATTGCTACCGCCTGGCTACGTGGCTTAGTAAGCAAAGACGCTCGCCAAGATCCCAATTGGTTCATGGGTTGGTTCATCATCGTTGGCTCCACACCCATCGTCATTTTCGGTCTTCTGCTTGAAGACTTCATCGACCGGGAGTTCAGAAACCTCTGGGTCATGGCAATCATGCTGATCGTGCTCGGTCTTTTGCTTGGTATCGCCGACCGATTCGGGCGTAATGCCCGGCCCATCGAGAAACTGACTATGGGACACGCAATCCTGTTTGGTTTGGCTCAGGCCTGTGCCATTGTTCCTGGCGTATCTCGCTCGGGCGCAACAATCACGATGGGCCGTTTGCTCGGCTATGAACGGCGTGCTGCAACGCGTTACGCCTTCCTTTTAGCTATTCCAGCTGTCGTGGGAGCCGGGATCTACAAGCTCAAAGACATTCCCGGTGGCGAAAATGCATACGGAACGATGCCTACCATCGTTGGCACGATCGTGTCATTTATCGTCGGTATGGCCGTCGTTCACTGGCTGTTGCAATATGTCAGTACCAGATCCTTCGCGCCGTTTGTTATCTATCGGGTGGTGTTAGGTCTCGTAGTCCTCGGACTCTTGTCTGCGGGAATTCTGACTTCTGCTGTTGCCATATGACCAATCACACCGGGCACACTATTCACAGTTTCGGCGGTCCAGATAGGCTCAGATTATGCATAGTTGGTCGTCTCCGCGTGTTCCTCGTATCGGTCATTCGGTAAAGACTGACAACCAGCCGCTCCTGATTTTCGACACGGCGAGTCAAACACTGGCTGACATGACGCCCGCAGGTTCGGAAGGCCGACTGTATGTCTGTGGCATCACGCCCTACGACGCAACTCACCTAGGCCATGCGTCGACCTATCTCACCTTTGATCTGTTACAACGCCAATGGCTAGATTCAGGTTTCGGGGTCCATTACGTCCAAAATGTGACAGATATTGACGACCCTTTGCTAGAACGCGCAACTGCGACCGGCCAAGACTGGGAAGAGCTGGCCATTCAGCAAACGGATTTGTTTCGCGAAGATATGACCGCTCTACGTATTCTCCCTCCGCGCGACTACATTGGCGCAGTCGAGTCGATTCCGCTTGTTATCGACATGATCGAACGCCTTAAGAGCGTCGATGCGGTCTATCTAGTTGATGCAGATTGGTACTTTTCGGTACGGGCTTTCGCTGACTTCGGCTCGGTTTCGAACTACACCGCTGAGCAAATGTTCAGATTCTGTAAGGAACGTGGGGGAGACCCCGATCGTCCAGGGAAACGTGATCCACTCGATTGTTTGTTGTGGCAAGCCGAACGACCGGGTGAACCAGCATGGGACAGTCCTTTCGGCAAGGGCCGACCGGGTTGGCACATCGAATGCGCAGCTATCGCGTTGAGTCACCTCGGCACTAGTTTCGATATCCAAGGTGGAGGATCGGATCTCATCTTCCCGCACCACGAGATGTCGGCAGCCCAAGCATCCGTCGATACAGGCGAACCTTTCGCTCGTCATTACGTTCACACGGGAATGGTTGGCTATCAGGGCGAGAAGATGTCTAAATCGCTCGGAAATCTCGAACTCGTGTCACGACTGCGAGCCGCAGGCCACGACCCGATGGCTATTCGTCTCGCTTTACTACGCCAGCACTATCGCAGCGATTGGGAATGGCACGATTCGATGATTGATGACGCTACGGACCTCTGGGATCAGTGGCAAAAGGGATTGGCTCGCGAAGTCGGCCCGTCCGCCCAAGAAACAATCACTAAGCTACGAAATGCGCTCCGCGATGACCTGAATGCGCCTTCAGCGATCGACATTGTCACCGCCTGGTGTGAACAAGACGGCGACGACACAGGCGCACCACAAGCATTAACGACGGCTGTTGATGCGCTTCTTGGTCTCGCTACAAACTAACAAAACTAGGTTACTGATTGTCTCGATCACGTCGGCGCAAATAGCGTTCGAATTCTTTAGCAATCGCGTCACCAGATGTTTGCGGAAGTTCGTCAGCGTCGCGGCTTTCTTCGAGCGACTGAACGTATTCTCGCAATTCTTCATCGGCCATGAGTTCATCGGCGCCACGTTGCCATGCTTCAGCTAATTCACGTAAAGCGCCTTGTGGGAGAGGCAACCCACTAGCTTCGTCTAGGGCGAGCAGCAAAGCGAGAGATGCTTTAGGGCACGGCGGTTCAGCCGTATAGTGCGGCACCGCAGCCCAGAAAGACGTTGCCGACATGCCTGCTTCGGCTGCCTGCTCGAATAGGACGTTCGTAATACCAACAGGCCCCACATATGAGGGACGCTGACCGGGTAAGGATTCTTGCAACTGGGGATCGCTTGAAAGACTCGTGATCGGTACCGGGCGCGTGTGAGGTACGTCGGCAAGCAATGCACCGAGTACGTACACCTCCGTCGTACCTAGACCTTGAGCTAAGGCAATTACTCGGTGGCAAAACTCTCGCCAACGGAAGTTTGGTTCAAAGGCTCGAAGTATCAACACATCACGCGTGAGCGTGGGATCTGATGCGAGAAAAATCGTTGGCGTTGGCCAAATCAACTCTCGGACATTGCCATCATCGGAGTGAACGACCGGCCGTACCTGTTGAAAGTCGTAAAAGTCGTCAGGATCCAGTTCGGCAACGACGTCAGAGTCCCAAGAGTCCAAAAGGTGGTCAATCACGGTTGTAGCCGAATCTCCAGCGTCATTCCATCCCTCAAACGCTGCGATGAGGAGTGGATTACGCAGTTTCGGAGCTACTGGATCAGAAGTCACCTGATCAGCCTAGCGGTGATGACTTCTTATTCATCCTGTGTGCGATATCCGAGATTCGGCGACAGCCACTTTTCAGCTTGTTCCAAAGTCCAGCCCTTGCGCTTGGCATAGTCTTCGACTTGGTCCCGTGCGATGCGCCCTAGGACGAAATATTGGGCTTGTGGGTGAGAAAAATACAAGCCGCTCACGGAAGCACCAGGCCACATAGCCATATGTTCAGTGAGTTCAATTCCCGCACGTTCGTGCACATTCAAAAGCTCCCAGATCGTGTGCTTTTCGGTGTGGTCAGGGCAGGCAGGATATCCCGGAGCAGGTCGAATTCCTTGGTAGCGCTCTTTTATCAGGTCTTCATTAGTTAGCTCTGGTTCCTCCGCAAAACCCCAGAATTCAGTACGAACTCGCTGGTGCAGCCGCTCCGCGAATGCTTCTGCTAAACGATCTGCCAATGCTTCGAGCAAAATCGCGCTGTAGTCATCTAGTTCAGCTTTGAATCGTTGAATATGCTCGGCGGAACCGAGCCCTGCCGTCACCGCGAATGCACCAACATAATCCTTAAGCCCCGACTCTTTCGGCGCAATAAAGTCGCTAAGTGACCGATGGGGGACTCCGGGACGATGTTCTGTCTGCTGACGCAAATGGTGTAACCGAGTCAACTCTGTCGTTCGAGAGTCATTGGTGAAGACGATTGTGTCATCGCCGTCGCCGATTGCGGGGAAAAGCCCGTAAACGCCATTTGCGGTAAGCCATTTCTCTTCAATGACACGATCCAACATCGTTTGGGCGTCTTCAAAAAGTTTGCGTGCTGTTTCACCCAACTGTGGGCTATTCAAAATGTCAGGGAAGGAACCCTTCATTTCCCACGCGTTGAAAAACGGTTGCCAATCGATAAACTCTCTGAGTTCCGCTAGGGGATAGTCGAGTAAGGTGCGGACGTGATCGCCGCCGTCGCTGTAGATCGCCGGAACCGGAGGGTGGTAACCATCCCAGTCGATCGGCGTGGCATCTTCTCGGGTTTGTGCCAAGGTCAACATCGCGCGTGCAGAACTCCGCGAAGCATGCAATTCGCGTAAGGCATGGTAGTCAGCGGCAATGTCGCTGAGCAGAGTTTCACGTTTCTCCTCTGACAGCAATGCTGCCACCGTTGGCACCGAACGCGACGCATCCTTTACCCACACCACGGGGCCTTCGTATTTGCGATCAATCTTGACGGCAGTGTGCGCCCTCGATGTCGTTGCGCCACCAATCAAAAGCGGAATGGTGAACTCTTGGCGTGCCATTTCGGCTGCGAATCCTTCCATCTCATCTAGCGAGGGTGTGATGAGACCAGATAGCCCAATCGCGTCAGCTTTGTATTCGCGAGCAGCATCAAGGATCTTCTGAGCAGGAACCATGACGCCAAGATCGATCACTTCATAGTTATTGCATTGAAGAACAACACCAACGATGTTTTTCCCAATGTCATGCACGTCGCCCTTGACGGTCGCCATCACGATCGTGCCGTTGTTTGTTTCGGCATCATTTGGGTCCTTCTCAGCCTCAATGAAAGGAACTAAATGAGCGACGGCCTTCTTCATGACGCGGGCCGACTTGACGACTTGAGGTAGGAACATGCGACCTGAACCGAAGAGGTCGCCAACGACTCCCATGCCGTCCATCAACGGGCCTTCAATTACTTCAATGGGCTTGCCACCGCGCGCTTTCACGTCGAGACGAAGCTCTTCGGTGTCGTCGATCACATAGTCGTCGATACCCTTCACTAACGCGTGAGTGACACGCTCAGCGATTGGAAGCTCACGCCAGGCTTCTGCGGACTCTTCAGCTTCTGGCGCTTGATTGGAGAACTCTCCAGCAATCTCGATGAGTCGTTCAGTCGCGTCTGAACGGCGGTTAAGTACGACGTCCTCAATCCGGTCACGCAAGCGTTTATCGACTGTGTCGTAAGGAACCAATGCGCCAGCGTTGACGATGCCCATATCCATTCCGGCATTAACCGCGTGATACAAGAACACAGCGTGGATTGCTTCGCGCACCACGTTATTTCCGCGGAAAGAGAATGACACATTCGAGACTCCGCCTGAAACACGAACGCCGGGGAGATGCGCTTTGATCCACCGTGTTGCTTCAATGAAGTCCAAACCGTATAGGGCGTGTTCTTCGATTCCAGTCGCGATCGCGAAAATATTCGGATCAAAAATGATGTCTGTGGCGTCGAACCCCACCTCATCGACCAAGATTCGATAGGCACGTTCGCAAATTTCTTTTCGGCGTTCGAGGTTATCTGCCTGTCCCTCTTCATCGAAGGCCATGACGACTGCGGCCGCACCATATTTCCGACATAAATTTGCTTCACGAACGAATTTGTCTTTGCCCTCCTTTAGCGAGATCGAGTTGACAATACAACGGCCCTGCAGAGCCTTGAGCCCCGTTTCGATGACCTCAAACTTAGATGAATCCACCATGACTGGCACCCGCGAAATATCTGGTTCGGCAGCCACAAGTTTGCAAAACCGATCCATAGCTTCGACACCATCGATCATCCCCTCATCCATGTTGATGTCGATGATCTGAGCCCCGTTTTCAACTTGTTGTCGGGCGACAGCAAGCGCAGTCGTATAGTCGCCAGCTTTGATCAAGCCACGAAACTTCGCAGAGCCCGTGATATTTGTCCGTTCACCGACGTTCACGAAGAGACTGTCGTCAAAAATCGCCACGGGTTCAAGCCCAGAAAGCCGAGTTCCTGGGGTAAGTTCGGGAAGCTGGCGCGGACTGAAGTCTTTCACCCTTTCGCGGATCTGGGCAATGTGATCTTCCGTTGTGCCGCAACAACCGCCGACCAGATTGACCCAGCCCGCTTCAGCAAACTCTGAGACGATTGCAGCTGTTTGTTCGGGTGCCTCGTCATACTCACCAAAGGCGTTAGGCAGACCCGCATTTGGATAACAGGAGATGAAGGTGTCAGCGACCTTAGACAGTTCTTCCACATAGGGACGCATTTCGTTTGCGCCCAAGGCGCAATTCAGCCCCACGAGCAGCGGTTGAGCGTGCTTGACAGAATTCCAGAACGCTTCGACGGTTTGCCCCGTCAAGGTTCGACCAGAAGCGTCCGTAATTGTGCCCGAGATGATAACTGGCCAACGGCGGTCTAGTTCTTCAAAGACGGTTTCGATAGCAAAAATTGCAGCTTTGGCATTCAGAGTGTCAAAGATCGTCTCGACAATGAGTAGATCTGCCCCGCCAGCTAGGAGCGCTTTAGCCGACTCCGAATAGGCAGTAACCAATTCATCAAATGAGATGTTACGGGCAGCCGGATCGTTCACATCGGGGGAGATAGATGCTGTACGTGTCGTGGGCCCGATCGCACCTGCGACATAACGTGGCCATTCAGGGGTGCTGAATTCGTCGGCGACCGACCGTGCTAGCCGGGCAGCTTCAAAGTTCAGTTCATAGACCAAAGCATCCATGTCGTAATCACTCATGGAAATAGCGTTTGCATTGAACGTATTAGTTTCAATAATGTCGGCACCGGCGGTCAGATACGAACGGTGAATCTTTTCAATAATGTCGGGCTGCGTCAGGGTCAGAAGATCGTTATTACCGATGACGTCGCAGGACCATTCAGCAAAGCGCTGACCTCGATAGCCTGCTTCATCCGGTCGATCTTTTTGAATTGCAGTTCCCATTGCGCCATCGAGAATAAGGATGCGTTCAGTTAACGCGGCACGCAGTTCAGCGGTCGCATCCGGGCGATATTGGGCAACAAACGTTTCAGACACGGGCGAAAAATCCTCAGCATTGACTACTTAACGAGCTGGGAGCTTCCAGCCTGCAGCGGGCTCGCTTGGGCCTCGGGAAGTATCCGAACAATGGACAAAAGTCTACGATAGTGAGACAAAAGTTTCAGGTGTGTCCATAAACAGGGCACGAGGACCTTGGTCAAGCCCAACTCAACCGTCAATTTCTAGTGTTTATGGCATCCGAGGTTTCGCCTCAGTCAGGCCGCGGGCCGAACCCATTTTTGGCTGAGAACTCCGTAGCGAGGTGCAAACAGGTAGACGAGCGCGTAGGCAATACCTTGGATCAAGACGATCATTCCGCCGGGCGAGTTATCGAGCCAATAGCTCACGTAGATTCCCAGGACAGAACACAGGATGGCAAACATAGGAGCGATCAACAACATCCGGTTGAATCTGTCGGTAAGCAAATGTGCGGTTGCCCCCGGAATGATCATCATGGCTACCACGAGGATGACACCGACAACCTGAAGTGCTGCCACCGACGCAAGCGCCAACAGCAACAAAAGAAAAAACCGCAATCGCGCTGGCGAAAGTCCGATCGCTTGCGCATGTTCGGGGTCAAAAGCCCACAACGCCAGGTCTCGGCGTTTAATAAACAGTGCTACGACACATAATGTCGACACCGTTGCAATCTGCCACAGGTCGCTTTTCGAAACCCCCAAGACATTGCCGAACAAAATGTGAAACAAATCGGTTTGGCTGGGATTTACCGAAATAATGACTAGGCCAAGAGCAAATAGCGTGCTGAAGACAATTCCGATGGCAGCGTCTTCTTTGGTTCGGCTAGTGCCTGAAATTGTGCCGATGAGTACGACCGCAAGGAGCCCAAAAATGAGTGCGCCGACAGCAAAGGGCCACCCCAATACATAGGCGAGCGCCACACCGGGCAACACCGCATGTGAGACGGCATCACCCATCAACGACCATCCGATCAAGACGAGCCAGCATGACAGCATCGCGCAGGCGAGCGCGACAAGTGTCGCGGCTAGGATTGCGCGCACCATGAAGTCGTACTGCAGCGGTTCCACGAGGAGATCCCAAAGATTCATGTGTCTTCATCCTCAGTCGGCAGTTCCATCGCAAACAGGCGAGCCAACCTTTTTGTCTCCAAGGCTTCTCCGATTGGGCCATGGAATAGGATCCGGTTTCGCAATAGAACAGCGTGTTCGGCGAACTGGGGCAGCACCTGTAAGTCATGGGTTGAGACAAAAATGGTGGTGCCTTGAGCAGCTAGCGCAGACAGCTGACCTCGGATAGTTGATTCAGAAACTGTGTCTACACCACTGAAAGGCTCATCGAGAAGCAGTACTTCTGCGCCTTGGGCGATACTTCTGGCTAAGAAGGCCCGCTTGCGTTGACCGCCAGACAGTTGACCAATCTGTCGAGACGAAAAATCTGATAATCCGACCCGCTCAATCGCTTCACCTACTATCTGACGATCGAGTGGTCTCGGACGCCGCAAGAGCGGCGACTGGTGACCGTATCGGCCCATCATGACGACGTCGTACACGGAAACAGGAAAGGTCCAATCGAGTGACTCGGTTTGCGGCAGATAGGCGATCATTCCTCGACGACGCGCCCTTTGCGGATCTCCACCCAAGATTTCTATCTTGCCCGAGGTCGGGCGTACCGCTCCGATGAGTGCTTTGAACAGCGTCGACTTCCCAGCGCCGTTCATCCCGATCAATGCCGTCAGTGTGCCCGGCATGATGTCAAGGTAAGTATCGTTTAAAGCCTGAATATCTCCGTAGCGAACATTCAAGTTTGTAATCTTGATCGCCGGAGTCACCTTGAATTACCCTTCAACCCAGTCACGATCAGGTCTGAATTGTGTCGCAACATATCGAGGTATGTCGGCACAGGACCGTCAGGCGTCGATAAGGAATCGACGTATAAAGTGCCACCAAAATGTGCACCCGTTTCAGCAACGACCTGTTGCATTGCTTTGTCAGAGACCGTCGATTCGCAGAACACGGCCGGAACTTTATTAGTTTCGACATGATTAATGACTGAGGAAATGCTTTGTGGTGTTGCTTGTTGTTCTGCGTTGACCGCCCACAAGTATTTCTCGCTGAGCCCAACATCTCGGGCAAGGTATGAGAAGGCACCCTCACAGCTCACCAAAACGCGATGCGCTGGCGGAATCTCAACGATCTGCTCTTTGAAATCCTCGTGAATCGCTTGAATCTCCGCCTTATATCGGTCCCCGTTGGCAGCAAAGTCGCTCGCGTGTTCGGGAATCAAGTTCGATAAAGCGACAACGATATTGTCGACGTACAGTTGTGCATTGCTGGGACTCATCCACGCATGCGGGTTGGGCATATTGCCAGCCGACCCGCCTCCAATAGCGAGTGGTTCGATCCCTCGGCTTAACACGACCCGAGGCGCCTCAGTTTGTTCGATGAACTTAAGAAACCAGGCTTCGAGGCCCAAACCGTTTTCCAAAACTAAGTCTGCTGAAGCACCCTTAGCGATATCGCGAGGCGTCGGTTCATAACCGTGGACTTCAGCACCCGGTTTAATAATGGCCTCGACATGAACAAGGGGCCCTGCAACGTTCTGAGCAATATCAGCAATGACCGTAAAAGTCGTCAAAACCGTTTTGCGTTCAGAGGCTTTCGTGTCCTGAGACAAACCCCCACAAGCTGCCAAGAAACTACACGTCAAGACCACACAGGCCATAAAACGAAAACGGGTAGCAGGGAACACAACGAAAACCCTACGTGAATCCGAAACATACGGAAGCAGGAGTCGACGGTGGACACAAAAATCGCACCTAGCGATGCTGACGTCACAGGAGGTATCGACGATGGCCTCTAATTACCTTGATGTGACACAAACTAGGCTGTCACGGTCACGTTGATTCAAGCCACAACCGGAAGTGAGGGGACTCAATTCATATGAGTCAGGACGGGATTAGTCTTGATACGCTTGGCCGCAAATCACCACCGTTACCAGCCGGAGTCTTATGGGACCTAGACGGCACGCTCGTTGACACCGAACCAGCATGGATGGCAGGTGAGCGAGCCCTCGCTCTGGCATACGACTCCGAATGGACCGAAACCGATGCCCTTAATGTCGTGGGCCTGGCGTTGAGTGACACGGCGGCATACATACGAAACCGAATGAAATTGACGCTCAGCGATAGCGCCATTATCACCGAACTCGGCGCGCACGTGATCGCCGCCTTAGAAACTCAGATCAGTTGGCGGCCAGGTGCCTTTGAACTATTTCACCACCTTGCTGGTCACGGTGTGCCGCAAGGCCTTGTCACGATGTCGTACCGGCCGATCGCGCAACCCGTCATCGATGCGCTCAACTTTCAAGCCATCGTGACTGGTGACGTGGTGCAGCATGGCAAACCTCACCCAGAGCCATATTTGCGCGGCGCAGCACAGCTCGGCTTAACGCCTGGCGTGTGCCTCGCGATCGAGGATTCACCAACCGGGACTACTTCGGCGAGAACTGCTGGCTGCCAAGTCTTAGCAGTGCCAAATATGGTGGACGTGCCAGCGATGCCAGGACAACACAGTGCAAGTACATTACGTGGAATAACTTTCACAGATCTTGCGGAACTATTTTTGTCTTAAGGACATTGAAGCGCGATACGTAGTCACTCCCGCCTCCTGATTCCCACGAGACCGTCGGAAGTACGAGTCAAGAACACCTATTAGGTACGCGTGAACCCAAAAACCTGGGTGAAGCCAGGTAACCACCACCTGCACCGGGTCCATGAGAATTAGGCATTGTGATTGTTTGCTCGCCTCAGAGACCTAGTAGTGGACACCAGGAGATCTTTGACAACGCTATGGCTACCTAGCAAGCAACCCGTTAACGCACGACACACTAGATTGGAGTAGTGAGCATGGGGCAAACGCCACGTTGGCGGATCATGAAGCTTGGTGAAGCCAATGTGTACGTGCGCCCGACCTTGCTCGTCATGGCGGCCCTACTCGTTCTTGTCTTCAGCCCACAATTCACCGCTTTACATGACCAGAACGGCATCTTGTTGGCCACGATCTTCGTGGTCGTGCTCTACCTATCGATCTTATTGCACGAGTTTGGACACATGGCGGTTGCACGGCTCTTTGGTTTCAACGTACCCACCATTGAGCTTCACTTGATGGGCGGACACACCGTCATCGAAGGCCGTTCAAAGTACGCCAGCCAAGAGTTTCTTATCGCGATCATTGGTCCGCTCGTGTCTGCTGCACTGGGAACCTCACTGCTCTTGACTCACACAATGATGACCGGGTTTTGGGGAACCTTGTTTTGGTCGGTCGGAGTCATCAACGTATTTCTCGCGATCTTTAACACTTTCCCCAGCCCGCCCCTCGATGGCGGACGCATGATTAAAGCGGTCGTTTGGGGAATAACAGGTTCAGAAATCAAAGGCGTCAAACTAGCGACATTCACCGGGCGCTTATCAGCTGTAGCGCTCGCTATTGCTGCCCCTTTCTTAGTCACGTACCTCGACCCGTTCGATTATGCGCGGGTAGCAATCTTGTGGTTTCTTGCCGCCTACATGTGGCGCAGTTCCGGACAGGCAGCCATTTACGACACGCGGTTAGCCCGCATCGACAGTCTCGACGCGCGCGGACTCATGCGTGAACCTGAACTTGCTGCAGGAGCAATAGCAATTCGTGCAGACCTGTCGGGAAGCCAATTACTTAAAGCGATGGCTGAGAATCCAGCTCCGATTTATGCCCTCATCGACGCGCAAGGTCAACTGATCGGTAGCCTGCTAGCTGAAGATGTTGACCGGGCATATTTGGAGGCCACATGACTGTCGATACCGGGCCTTTTCGTGCGGGCGACTGGGTTCGGCTTACGGACCCGAAAGGACGTAAACACAATATCCAGCTTGAAAACCAAGCCGAGTTTTCGACAAAGAAGGGCCAAGTTCGTCACGACGACATCATTGGCCAGCCTGAGGGCATCATCATCACCACTTCGATGGACTTCCCGTATCAGGTCTTTCGTCCCTTGCAGTTCGAGTATGTGGTCTCAATGCCACGTGGCGCCGCCATTATCTATCCGAAAGATACAGCGCAAATCCTTGTTATGGCAGACATTTTTCCCGGGGCACGAGTCCTTGAGGCCGGTGCCGGTTCGGGCAGTCTCAGTAGCTACTTGCTCCGAGCGATTGGGGAGAAAGGCCAACTCATTTCCTATGAACTACGCGAAGAGTTTGCCGAGAACGCGAGACGTAATGTCGCTCAATCCACCGGGGAAATTCCAGAGAACTGGTCACTCCGCATTGGTGACGTAAAGGACGCGCCAGACGATCTCGAAGTCGATCGACTCATCCTTGACATGGTCGATCCTTGGAACTGTATTCCTTTAGCCGCACGCACACTCGTCTCTGGTGGGGTGGTTTGCGCCTACGTCGCCACGACAACCCAACTTTCTCGTTTCGTGGAAACACTGCGCGCCGAAGGTACCTTTACGGAACCGTCGGCATGGGAAACCTTAGTCCGCGAATGGCATCTAGAAGGACTCGCCGTACGGCCTAAGCATTCGATGAACGGCCACACGGCCTTTTTAGTCACGGCTCGAAAATTGGCTCCGGGGCATAAGGCAATGCCGCGTACTCGACGGCCCGCCCCCGGAGCCTACGGCCCCGATTACACGGGACCTCGACCACACGATCTCATCGATTCGGAAGAACTCTAATCTTCTGGCCCCAAATGCACACTGTCAGAGCGTTCCATCTAGGAAAATCGGGCCACCGAATTTTTGGTTCTTGCGCGTGCGGCATTTCCGGGTAGTGTCACGAGTACAGCCTAGGGAGGTTCTCGTGACCGAATCGCATAGCGACAACGATCAAGCGCAAGAACGGGCTCAGCTGCGCGCCGAAATTGAACACTTGCGGCGACAGTTGGCACAAAGCAGTGCCACCCAAGCGACAATTGCCGAACTCGAAGCACGTTTAGGGGCTGCAAATAATCACAATGAACGGTTAACCATGACTGTTCGTCAAGCCCGTGAGCAGATCGTCAAACTCAAGGACGACGTCGATCGCTTGGCACAGCCACCGACTGGTTTCGGCGTCTTCTTACAACACAATGACGATGAAACTGCGGATGTCTTCACGGGTGGACGGAAACTACGCGTCCGACTAGCACCGAACGTCGATCCGGCCCTATTACATCGAGGCCAGGAAGTTCTCATCAACGAAGCTATGAATGTCGTCGTAGCCCTCGATTTCGATTCGGTTGGTGAACTAGTGCTGCTCAAAGAAGTACTCAGTGACGGCAATCGTGCTCTCGTATCTGGGCACACCGACGAAGAACGAGTTATCCACCTTGCCGGAAATCTGACTGACATCACGCTCCGGCCGGGCGACAGCTTGCTCTACGATCCAAAATCCAATGTGGCCTTCGAACGCATCCCTAAAGCTGAGGTCGAAGAGCTCGTCCTTGAAGAAGTCCCAGATATTGATTACGCATCGATCGGTGGCTTAAGCAAGCAGATTGAAATCATCCGTGATGCCGTCGAATTGCCCTATTTACATCCAACAGTGTTCGTTGAGCACCAACTGAAACCACCCAAAGGTGTCTTGCTTTACGGTCCACCTGGTTGTGGAAAAACAATGATTGCCAAAGCTGTTGCAGCATCGCTAGCTAAGAAGGTAAGCGAACGCACCGGTGAGGAAGGCAAGTCCTACTTTCTCAATATCAAGGGACCAGAACTCCTCAACAAGTATGTCGGCGAAACCGAGCGTCACATTCGCCTCATTTTCCAGCGGGCACGAGAAAAGGCCAACGAAGGAACTCCGGTCATCATCTTCTTTGACGAAATGGATTCGTTATTCCGCACTCGTGGTTCTGGTGTTTCCTCTGATGTCGAAAATACGATTGTGCCGCAGTTACTGAGCGAAATCGACGGCGTTGAGAGTCTCGAAAACGTCCTCGTCATCGGCGCATCAAACCGTGAAGACATGATTGACCCCGCTATTCTTCGTCCCGGTCGGCTCGATGTGAAAATCAAGATCGAACGGCCGGATGCTGAATCGGCTCGCGATATCTTTGCAAAATACCTCACGACAGAACTACCGTTGCATGCAGACGACCTAGCCGAGTGGGGAAATGATCGCGAGTTATGCGTTCAACAGATGATTCAACGCACCGTCGAACGGATGTACGCAGAATCTGACGACAACCAGTTCCTTGAGGTGACCTACGCCGGCGGTGACAAGGAAGTGCTGTACTTCAAGGACTTCAACTCCGGCGCCATGATCCAGAACATCGTGGACCGGGCGAAAAAGATGGCGATCAAAGCATTCCTAGACACCGGGGAGCACGGAATTCGAATGCATCATCTACTCCAAGCCTGCACCGATGAATTCAAAGAGAACGAAGATCTGCCGAACACGACAAATCCAGACGATTGGGCTCGGATTTCAGGAAAGAAGGGCGAACGAATCGTCTTCATTCGCACTCTGATCTCTGGCAAAGAAGGAAACGAACCCGGAAAGTCGATCGACACGGTCGCGAATACGGGCCATTACCTATGAGCCTGCGCCGGGGGAACAGCGCACCGCCGGCTCAACGACGTAATCTAGCCGAGTGACAGTTCATCGGGTCCAAGGAAGCGAAGTCGAGTACGGCATCTCCGTCTCAGGACAACCACATGCCAATCCCATGGTCGCGTCGACACGAATCGTGCAATCCTATGCCCACGAACGGGGACTAAGCCGCCGAGCACATTGGGATTATCAAGAAGAGACTCCTCTTCACGATGCACGCGGTTTCACCATGGGTCGTGAAACTGCCCACCCGAGTCAACTCACCGATGAAGACCTAGGGCTTGCAAATGTCATTTTGACCAACGGTGCCCGCTTTTACGTTGATCACGCGCACCCCGAGTATTCGAGCCCCGAAGTCACTTCTCCGCTCGATATCGTTCGTTGGGAGAAGGCGGGGGAGCGGATCATGGCACAAGCCGCGATCTATGCCAGCCAGGCCGAGCCGTCAGCACCGATCCTGCTGTACAAAAACAACATCGACAACAAGGGTGCGTCTTACGGGTCTCACGAGAACTACCTAGTTGCCAGAAGTGTGCCCTTTCAAACCCTTGTCTCAGGCTTGATGCCATTCTTGGTTTCACGGCAGATTTTGTGTGGCTCAGGCCGGGTTGGGCGACAGCAGGACGGCTCCGTTCATGCCTTCCAGATTTCGCAAAGAGCCGACTATATCGAAACTGAGGTCGGCCTTGAAACCACCTTGAAACGACCCATCGTCAATACTCGCGATGAACCCCATGCTGATCCTGCCGTATACCGGCGGCTGCACCTCATTATCGGTGACGCCAATATGGCCCAGACGGCAATCTTCATCAAGCACGCCACAACATCACTGATGTTGGCGCTCATTGAATCGGGTCGGCCTTACAAACCGATCGTGCTCGGCAATGCCGTGCGAGCTGTACACGACATTTCCCACGATCCAGAACTCCGTGCGACGGTCTCGCTCAGTGACGGACGTCAACTCACCGCGCTGGATCTGCAATGGTCACATTTTGAGGCAGTAACTGAGTTCCTCAAAGACCAAGAGCAGGACTGGCAAACTCAACTGGCAATGTCGACCTGGGAAAATTTGCTGACGAAATTAGGCCAAGATCCTGCCCAGTGTTTCGGCGAAATCGACTGGATCACAAAACTTCATCTTTTGAACCGCTACCGGGACCGCGACAATCTTGAATGGTCGGACCCCACATTGCACCTTGTCGACCTGCAGTATCACGACATCAGACCAGATCGCGGCGTATTTCACCGGCTCGCGACTGCCGGACGTATCCCAACGTTGGTCTCAGACAACGACATAACCTCAGCAATGAGTGAACCGCCAACAGACACTCGCGCATATTTTCGTGGGCGATGCCTAGCAAAGTTCTCAGCATCAATCTCAGCGGCATCATGGGATTCAGTCATTATGGATCTACCGGGACGTACTTCTTTGCTTCGGATTCCCACAATCGATCCCCTTCGCGGTACCCAAGATCATGTAAAAGCTCTCTTCGACGAACACGACACCGTTGACTCCTTCGTGGCGGCACTGACCGATCAATAGATTTGACGCTAATCTGGTGGCATGTCGGAACAGCAGCGGAAAACACAACGTAAGAAGGACGAGTCGGAAGAACTCATCGAGACCGAAAAGATCGACTCAAGCCATAAGGACCAACTTGACGATGACGTCGACGCAATTCTTGATGACATCGATGCTGTGCTTGAAGAGAATGCCGAAGAATTTGTTCGTGGGTTCGTGCAAAAGGGCGGCGAATGAGGCTCGATGGCGCATTCCGCGCAGTGGGAAGTTCATCATTCACCGATTTCCTAGCTGCCCATGATTCAACGTTGTTGCCTCAAATTGCGCCGAGCGATGTGACGTCCTTGCCCGCTGCACACGGCACCACAATTGTTGCTGCCACCTACGCTGATGGCGTCGTCATCGCTGGTGATCGGCGTGCCACGATGGGCAATGTTATCGCTCAGCGCGATATCCAAAAAGTCTTCCCAACCGACGAGTTCTCGGCCGTAGGTATCGCAGGTACAGCAGGTATTGCTGTTGAGATGACTCGGCTTTTTCAAGTTGAACTTGAACACTACGAAAAAATCGAAGGCACGACTCTTTCAACTGATGGAAAAGCAAACCGGCTAGCAACTCTCATTCGGTCCAACCTCGGTTTGGCAATGCAAGGTCTTGCTGTCGTGCCGCTCTTTGCTGCTTACGATCAGGATCTCGCAGCTGGTCGAATTTTTGCGTTCGATGTCACGGGCAATAAGAACGAAGAGCGAACATTCCATTCGGTTGGTTCAGGCTCTACCTTCGCGCGCGGTTCGCTGAAAAAGCTGTATCGGCCGAACATGACCGAAACGGAGGCCGTGACCGCCGTTATTCAGGCTCTGTACGATGCAGCAGACGACGACACTGCCACCGGTGGCCCCGATCTCGCCCGCCGAATATTCCCGCTCGTTTCGGTAATTTCAGCGGATGGCTACCGGGCAATGCCGGTTGACGAAACAGCCCTCATCGCCGATCAGGTTGTTAACGCTCGAATGACTCAACCCGATGGCCCTTCAGCTCCTTTGACCTAGGCGGAACACCCATGACACAACCTTTTTATGTTTCTCCAGAACAGTTGATGAAGGATCGAGCAGATTTTGCTCGAAAGGGCATAGCGCGCGGTCGAAGTGTCGCAGTCGTCCGATACACCGATGGTGTGTTGTTTGTCGCGGAAAACCCATCCCGTGCTCTTCACAAAATCAGCGAGATTTACGATCACATCGGATTTGCTGCTGTCGGCCGCTACAACGAATTTGAAAATCTGCGCATTGCTGGCGTCAGGTTAGCCGATATGCGGGGCTATTCCTATGATCGTAAGGACGTGACCGGTCGCGGTTTGGCTAACGCCTATGCGCAAACGCTCGGCTCGATTTTCTCCAACGGCGGAGAGAAACCATTCGAGGTCGAACTGTTTGTCGCGGAGGTTGGGGTCAGCCCAGAATCCGATCAAATTTATCGACTGACCTACGACGGTTCGGTCATTGACGTCGACTCATGCGGTGTCATGGGGGGTTCCAGCGAGAAAACCGAACCGGAGTTGAAAAAAGCCTACGAACCTGGACTCGATCTCCCGCAAGCAATAAGGATTGCTGCCGCTGCCCTTGGTGCTGATGCGGAGCCGCACCGGACAATTCCTGGCGAAGACTTAGAAGTCGCGGTTTTGGACCGAACACGTATGCAGCCACGAAAGTTTAAGCGCATTTCGACAGAAGAAATCCTGAGTGCTCTGGTTTGAAAAGAACCATAAAGATCTAGGACTCGCGAGCTAGATTGGACCGACAACACGCCTTCTTAGGGTTTCGCGATTAGTCTCGAAGTATGGAGCGTCGGATCTTTGGAATCGAGAATGAGTACGGAGTCACCTGTACTTTTCGCGGTCGACGCCGCCTGTCGCCAGACGAGGTGGCTCGTTACCTCTTTCGGCGAGTCGTGGCATGGGGGAGAAGTAGTAATGTCTTCCTGCGCAATGGATCAAGACTTTATTTAGATGTTGGTAGTCATCCTGAATATGCAACGGCCGAATGCGATGATCTCGTCGAATTAGTCGCTCAAGATCGAGCTGGAGAACGTATTCTCGAAGGACTCATGATCGAAGCCCAAGAACGACTGCTCGCTGACGGCATCGAAGGTGAGATCTACCTTTTCAAAAACAACACAGATTCTGTGGGCAATTCCTATGGCTGTCACGAAAACTTCCTGATCTCGCGCAGCAACGACCTCACCTCGCTCACAGATGTGTTCATCCCGTTCCTTGTCACTCGCCAGCTCATGTGCGGGGCCGGGAAAATCCACCAATCTCATCGTGGTGCGACATATTCAATAAGTCAGCGAGCAGAGCACATTTGGGAAGGAGTTTCAAGCGCAACAACTCGATCACGGCCGATCATCAATACCCGTGATGAACCGCACGCAGACGCGGATCTCTATCGCCGCCTACACGTTATCGTCGGTGACTCCAACATGAGTGAGACTACGACGCTACTCAAAGTTGGCTCAGCCGATTTGGTTTTACGCATGATTGAAGCTGGATTTCCGATGCGTGATATGACGCTCGAGAATCCGATTCGTTCCATTCGGGAAATCTCGCAAGACCTCTCCGGCCGTAAACCGGTGCGCCTTGCTAACGGTCGGGAATTATCGGCTCTCGATATCCAAGCGGAATACCTCATGCGAGTCAACGACTTTGTCGACCGTTATGGCTACCACACGCCCATTGTCGATCGGGTTCTCGACTTGTGGGAACGAGTCCTCAAAGCAGTCGACTCAGAGGACTACTCGCTAGTTGAGCGAGAGATCGATTGGGTCATTAAATATCGTTTACTTGAGCGTTACCGCACGCAACGCGGTCTCAGTTGGTCCGATCCACGCATTGCACAAATCGACTTGGCATATCACGATATTCGCCGGGACCGCGGCTTGTTTTATTTGCTCGAAGCGCAAGGTGCCGTAGCTAGGGTCACCAACGATCTCGATGTTTTTCGCGCCAAGACAATTCCACCACAAACAACGCGTGCCAAACTTCGCGGTGATTTTATTGCGAAAGCGGAAGAAAAGAACCGTGATTTTACGGTGGACTGGGTGCATCTCAAGTTGAACGACAACACCCAGCGCACTATCTTGTGCAAAGATCCATTTCGCTCAGTTGACGAGCGCGTCGATCGCATTCTGGACGCGCTTTAATCACGCTGCAGACACGGCCTATCTACATTACTTGCGGACTATCGCTAGTCTTGGGAAGAATCTGTCACTACTTTTGCTAGGACTGCACTGTGCGTCGTTCCGCTATCGCTTCACTTTTGTTTGCCTTTGCCCTTGTACTCGCCGGTTGTGGCATGGGTGGCAAAACCATCGACGATATTGATGTATCGAAGGGCGATGTGCCGACGATCGAATTCAAAAAGGGGTTCGAAGCAGATAAGACGGAAAGCCGTGTTATTAAAAAAGGCGACGGTGACAAAATCCTCGACGGTGACTCCGTTCAGGTCCATTATGTTGCGGCCAACGGTCGTACTGGCGAAGTTTTTGACAATTCACACGAACTTGACAGCCCGATGTCTTTGTCAGTTAGCGAATCGACTGCATTGCCCGGTTTTTATCAGGGACTTCTAGGCCAAAATATTGGTTCGCGGGTTTTAGTGACGGTTCCGCCAGCTGACGGGGTGGCTCATCTCGGTTCAGTCGAGGCGATGGGCCTTGAGGAAAACGACACTCTCGTGTTTGTCTTTGACATTCTGGAGAAAACACCTTCCGAGGCCTCCGGCGAAGCCAAGAAAGCACCCGCGAATCTACCCGAACTTCAGTTCAACGACAAGAAACAGCCAGAGAAGTTCAAAAGCACTAAGACGAGCGACAAGAAACTCAGCAAGACACAAAGCGCGGTCATCATTAAGGGCGAAGGCGCGAAGATTGAGGCCGGCCAAGTCGTTACCGCCCACTACATCGGGCAGCTCTTTCCGGACGGAGAAGTGTTCAACAACTCATGGACATCCTCACCGCAACAGTTCCCGGTGGGATCCGGTGGGCTTATCCCGTGCTGGGACAACGAACTCGTTGGCCAAACAATTGGTAGCCGCGTCATCATCGCCTGCACTAAAGCGGACGCTTATGGCGATTCGGCAGCTGAACAAGGTTCTCCCGAAGGGCCATTGATCTTTGTCGTCGATTTGCTCAGTGCTATCTGACATGATCGACATATGGCACTTCCCAAGAACGAACGGATTCTCAATCTGTTGTTCGCGCTTATGTCAACTGAGCGCTATCTGACTAAAGAACACATTCGTCAGATTATTGAGGCCTACAAGCCGCTGAGCGATGAAGCTTTTGAACGTCAGTTTGAACGCGATAAAGAAGAACTACGAGCGCTTGGTCTGCCTATCGAGACCGGAACCTACGATCCCTTTGGCAACGACGACGGATACCGTATTAATCGCAATGATATTGAGCTGCCGGATATCGCACTCTCACGTGCCGAAGCCGCTATCGTAGCCCTTGCCGGTCAAGTGTGGCAGGACTCGTCGATGGGCGATGCCGTCACAACAAGTCTGACAAAACTCAAAACTATTGGTATCGACGTCGATACTGAAGCAATCCCGGTGTTTTCCCCACACATTAAATCCGAGGGTACGTTCATTCAGGAAATCCTTGAGGCTCGTCACACAAAACGCCCAATCACCTTTGACTATGTCGATTCACAAGGACAGGCTAGTAGGCGAAAACTTCAAGCGTGGGGTCTATTGAATTGGCAAGAACACTGGTACGTGGGTGGATTTGACCTCGACCGACACGAGCCACGGATTTTTCGGCTTTCGCGAATTGCTTCTAAGCCAAAACTCATGGGACATGCTGATTCATACGAGATCCCTGCAGATGTCGACCTCACGATGATTGCCAACAAGATGTTCGGAACGGGTGACAGCTTCGAGGCCGTCATTCAGGTCCGCAACGGTCGCGCACACACTTTGCGTCAACGGGCAGTTTCACACATTGCAGGCGAAGACACAGACACGCTCACAATCATGTATTCAGACCTTGACGACATAGCCAATGAGGTGTGTGCATTTGGAGTCGATGCGTATGTCATTGAACCGGACAAACTGCGTGAAGCGGTAAAGTCAAAACTACGCGTGATTGCGGGTATCGCATGAGTTCTTCTACCCGACAACTCGAGCGCATGCTTGCTCTTGTGCCCTATCTCCAAGTAAACGAAGGCGTCCCTGTGGCTGAACTTGCTCAGCGATTTGGCGTGCCGCAAAAGTTGATTCAGCGTGAAATCATGACCCTAGCGCTTACCGGAACTAGGCCGACTCACGGGGAAATGATCGATCTGGACTATGCCGGTCTTGACGAGGGCCTAGCTTTTATCCGCAATGCCGATTTCATGGCCCGACCACTGCGACTCACCGTCTTGGAAGGCGCATCACTCGTAGCCGCACTTGGAGTCTTGCGACAGATCGCGAAAACCGACCAGACTGACACCATTGATCAGGTGACAGCGAAGATTCACAGTGCGTTGAGCCCGCAGCATGACCCCAGCATCACAGTGCACCTTAATACTCCGGCAGAAGACATCCGGCACAGTGTCAACGAAGCCATAGAGCTCGGTCGCCAACTCAAAGTCCGTTATGTCTCAGACCATTCAGACAGCGAGTCGGTTCGCATAATCGATCCATACAAGGTGACCGTAGAACGTGCCCAGGTGTACCTCAGCGCTTGGTGTCACCTGGCCGAAGGACAACGCATATTCAGGCTTGATCGCATCAGTGAAGCCGACGTGCTAACCACCCCGATTACGCGGGATCCGATGGAACCGTCGCCGGAACTATTCGATTTTGGTGAGCACGGATTCCAAGCAATTCTCGACGTAGATCCAATTGCGCGTTGGATCGTCGAACCGTGCCAACCCGAGCGGATGAGCGAGTCGCCCGGGGGAGTCATTCGTGTCCGAGTTCATGCAATGGACGAGCAATGGATGGTACGTCTCATCATGTCTGGCGGTGGTGCCATTCGTGTTGTCGAACCCGATGCACTGGCTCAACGGCTCAGGGCCGCGGCCGCGTTGGCATTAGACGCGTACGATAGAACCCAGTAAAGCCAATCAAGGAGAGATCATGCCCAGTTTGGGTGCCACAGAGATTCTCATTATTTTGGGAATAGTCCTACTGCTATTTGGTGGGCGCAAGTTGCCTGAGTTGGCACGCGGTTCGGGCCGAGCGCTACGCATTTTTAAGTCGGAAGTCAAAGCTATCGATAGCGACGACACATTAGAAAACGTCGAAGACAAAGACACCGACGAAGAAAAGCCGACACAAGAGTCCGCATAAATCACGTGG
Organism: Aeromicrobium sp.; assembly: GCA_040394025.1. GTDB lineage: Bacteria > Actinomycetota > Actinomycetes > Propionibacteriales > Nocardioidaceae > Aeromicrobium. The sequence goes on along the minus strand of JBEBSZ010000003.1, from coordinate 61,036 downwards.
CTCGCAAGAAGAAGACTCCTGCGGATGCCGTAGGGCACATGCCCTTAATGGAGCACGTTCGTGAACTTCGTTCACGGCTCATCCGTGGGCTGATTGGTATCGCCGTCGGTGTCGTAGTGGCATGGTACTTCTACCCACAAATATACGACTGGCTCACTGCGCCCTATGAGGATGTGAGACCTGCCCTCGAAGCCGCAGGCATCGATACCCAACTCGTCATGATGGGAATCGGCGGGGGATTTCAGTTTCGGCTCAAAGTCAGTCTGGTTACGGGCCTCATCTTGGCGAGTCCCGTATGGGTATGGCAGTTGTGGGCCTTCGTTGTGCCCGCTTTGTTCAAACACGAACGTCGGATTGCTCTTGGACTAGCTGCGCTGTGTCTGCCGCTCTTTACCGCCGGTGCATGGCTTGGTTACTGGGTATTCCCGAAAGCACTGCTGCTTCTCATTGGTTTTGTTCCGATGGAATCAGGGTCACTACTCACCGCAGCCGACTATCTCACTTTTGTACTTCGGATGATGATTTTGTTCGGGGTGGGCGCACAATTACCCGTTATTGTCGTAGCCCTCAATCGTCTTGGTATCGTGCGGTCTGACCAACTCATCCATGCTCGTCCTTGGGTCATTGTCGGAATCTTTGTATTTGCCGCTGTCGCGACTCCAACCGTCGATCCAGTAACTTTCCTCTTCCTCGGGATTCCGATGACAGGTATGCATCTGGTAGCCGAACGGATTGCTGTCTGGACCGACCGGAAAAAGGCCCCCACCACTGGCGTTTGGGAAGATGACACCGCTTCGGATCTCGAGGGCCCAGCGCCCATCTAGCCTGCGCCTGCAGACGCCCATTAGACCCACACACTAGGGTTGAGATATGTCGTCGCCTGCCGAACGGTACGCCCAGTTCCGGGCCGATCAAAAGCATCCGCATTTTGCGGCATTCAAGGACTCGCTGTCCTTCACTCTTGATGACTTTCAGGTCCAAGCCTGCAAGGCTCTAGAAGACGGGCACGGGGTTCTCGTTGCCGCGCCAACTGGTGCGGGAAAAACAATTGTCGGTGAGTTCGCTGTATATCTGGCGCTAACCACCGGCAAGAAGTGTTTCTACACAACGCCAATCAAGGCGCTTTCAAATCAGAAATATTCCGATTTGCTCGAAACATACGGCAATGACAAGGTTGGTCTCCTCACGGGAGACAACTCCATCAACTCCGAAGCGCCAATCGTCGTGATGACGACAGAAGTGTTGCGAAATATGTTGTATGCAGGATCATCCACACTGCAAGGTTTGAGTCACGTCGTCATGGATGAAGTCCATTATCTGGCTGATCGCTTTCGCGGTGCCGTTTGGGAAGAAGTCATCATCGGGCTACCTGAGTCGGTTGCGGTCGCCTCGCTTTCAGCCACCGTTTCGAATGTTGAAGAGTTTGGTGAATGGCTCTCCACAGTGCGCGGCGACACGGTCACAATCCTTGAAGAGAAACGACCAGTACCGTTGCATCAGCACGTCCTTGTCGGCCGGAACCTGTTTCCGCTTTTTGAGAGCGATAAACCGGGGGAGAAGCGCGTCAATCGTCAACTTGAACGCATGGCGCGAGATGACGTCCAGTGGAGCAAGGCATTCGATAAAAACCGTTCGCATACGCGTGGGAAAGGTGGAAAACGCCCACGGAGTCGACACCGCACACCAGACCGGGTCGACATGGTGGCGCAACTGGATGCCGAAGGCCTACTGCCTGCGATCTGTTTCATTTTCAGTCGTAACGGTTGCGCGGCCGCTGTCGAACAATGCCTCAACGCCAATCTACGGCTCACCTCTTCGAGTGAACGAGATCAGATCCTCGCTCACGTCGATGCGGCCTGTTCCCACTTACCGCAAGAAGACCTTGTCGTATTGGGCTACGGCAGTTTTCGTGAAGCGCTCGGACGTGGAATCGCTGCACACCATGCGGGTATGCTTCCCACCTTCAAAGAATGTGTCGAAGACCTCTTCAGCCAGGGATTAGTCAAGATTGTTTTTGCAACCGAAACACTTGCGCTTGGAATCAACATGCCGGCACGATCGGTCGTCATTGAGCGGCTTACGAAATGGAACGGCGAAACACACGTAACACTGTCTCCAGGCGAATACACCCAGCTGACCGGTCGAGCTGGGCGGCGGGGGATCGATGTGGAAGGTCACGGCGTCGTGCTCTGGCAGCCGGGGCTCGATCCCACTCACTTGGCCGGTCTCGCCTCGACTCGAACCTATCCCTTGAACTCATCTTTCAAGCCGTCTTACAACATGGCCGTCAATCTCATCCCTCAATTAGGTCGCGAAACTGCGCGTAGTTTGCTGGAACAGTCGTTTGCGCAGTTCCAGGCAGATCGTTCAGTCGTCGGCACGGCACGAAAAGTGGCCAAAGCTGACGAAGCACTCGACGGTTATCTTGAGGCAGCCCAGTGCGATCTTGGTGACTTTTTTGAATACGCAATGTTGCGGCGTAACCTCAGCAAAGCCGAATCTCGTGGCGCTGAGTTTCGGCGAGCAGCCCTCAAAGATCAGGCAATCAATTCTCTTCATGAACTGCGACGAGGCGACATCATTCGCATTCCGGCTGGTCGCTGGTCCGGTTTAGCCGTCATCCTCGACCCCGGACCGCCTAACGATCCTGCGGGACCAAGGCCCATGGTCCTCACCGAAGGGCGGCATGCACGGCGGCTATCAATCGTTGACTTTCCACGCGCAGTCGAGGCACTCGGGCAGATGAAAATTCCTAAGAATTTCAATCCCAGGGTTCCCCAATCACGGCGAGATCTCGCCTCCGTATTGATCACTAAGGGACGCGATTTACCTGATCGACAGACGAACTCACATCCGCGTGCAAATGTCGCTGAAGACCCCCAGATTGCCAAGATCCGTGCCGAGTTAACTGCACATCCTTGTCATGCCTGTCCGGAACGTGAATCCCACGCCCGTTGGGCGGAGCGTTGGTTCAAACTCGAAAACGAAACCGCATCAGACCGTCGACGGATTAGCGAAAGAACCAATACCATCGCAAGGCAGTTTGATCGTGTCTGTGCGGTCCTTGACGAACTGGGTTACCTCCAAGGCGACGACATCACTGCGAAAGGCACACGCCTGCAACGAATTTACGGTGATCTCGACTTGATCGTCGCTGAGTGTCTTGATCACGGAATTTGGGATGGTCTTAACCCCGCAGAACTTGCGGCGGTAGCCAGCGGCATGACATTTGAAACTCGTCGCGGCGAAGAGGCCGCCGTCAGAATGCCGACCGAAAAAACCGTGGCAGTAGCGGAAAGAATGCTTGATGTCTGGGAACGTGTTGACCAACTCGAACGCCAACACCGGGTCGGAGAAAGCAGGCAGCCAGACTTCAGTTTTGCGTTAGCAGTCTGGTCTTGGGTGGAAGGTGCGTCACTCGATGTAGCACTCAGCAATGCAGACATTGCCGCTGGTGACTTCGTCCGAGCAATGAAGCAGTTGATCGACCTAGTCGCTCAAATCGCGAGTGCGAGCGACTCTGACAATGTGCGTAAGGTCGCCCGCCAAGCTCTCGACGGATTACGTCGTGGGGTCGTTGAGCAGTCGTCTCTCGTAGGCTAAATCCGCGACGTTATTCGCCCGTCGACAGGCCTTGCACGGCAGCAAGAGCACGTTCAGCTGGCCGTCCCAGTCCGTACTGCGCGGCAAATTCACTGAACTGTTCAACCTGTGGCGGAACCATGCGTGGGCTCGGAAGCGGCCTCGCATGACGACCAACAGCAATGACTTGTTTCACGGCAGCCAAATAGTGCTCAGCATTCAAAAGATTTTCCCTAACCCGTGGAGATAACGCAGATTCAGGAGAATGTGCCGCAACAAGGATCGCCTCGATATTGCCAAACTCTGTGAGTAATCGAGCTGCAGTCTTGTCACCAATTCCAGGTACGCCTGGCAAACCATCAGACGCATCCCCGCGTAATGCCGCAAAGTCTAAGTAGTGTCCCGGCTGAAGCTCGTACTTTTGCAGGAGCCAGTCGAAGGTCACGTGCTGCAGTTTCTTCATCCCAGCACCCGTATAGATAACGCTCACCCCCGCAGCATCATCCACGAGTTGAAACAAATCCCTGTCGCCACTGACGACGAGCACGTTTCCTGACCAGTCGCGAGCCAGAACACCCAAGAGATCGTCGGCCTCCTGATCAATTTGACTCAACACAGGAATCCCCAAGAGTGTGAGGGCCTCTCGCACAAGCGGAATCTGGGGTGCCAAGTCCTCGGGCACATCTTCTTCACTATCCGTCCCGGCTTTGACCCGGTGGCTCTTGTATTCGCCGATCAAGTCCACGCGCCATTGCGGTCGCCAAGATTCATCCCATGCCGCAACAACAGAATCTGGTGAAAACTGTTCGATCAGCACCGCCACCGCATCGAGCGTCCCGCGCACGGCATTGATGACTGTGCCATCGGGAGATTTCAAAGAGGTTGGCACTCCGTGAAAGGCGCGATAGAAGATCGTTGCAGTGTCCAACGCCATGAGTGTGTTTGCCATAGTGAGGCCCTTTTCGTGTCGGTTATGGGGCTAGCTTTGATCCTAAAGGTGGTCCGCGAAGTAGGCTCATTGCGTGACTGTTCGAATTGATCGTGCCCAAGAACTCATTCTTGGTCATGGAGTTGACGCTTTAATCGTTTCCCCCGGACCAGACTTCCGTTATTTGACTGGCTACAACGCATTGCCACTCGAACGCCTGACTGCTCTTATTATCCCGGCCGAAGCCAATCCGGTAATGCTTGTACCGGAACTGGAAGTGCCGGCTGCGTTAGCGGCTGGTGTCACCAGCGACATCATGGCCTGGCCAGAGACGGCAAATCCATTCGATCTTGTCGCTGAAGTGCTCGGGGACGCAGAAACGGTGGCAGTCAACGATCATATGTGGGCGGCTCGTCTGTTTGCTATTCAAGAAGCACTGCCAGAGGCACATCTCACGATTGGGGGAGCGTTACTGAGTCACCTGCGGATTCGTAAAGACTCCTCAGAGCGTGCTGCTCTACGCGACGCAGGAGCAGCCATCGATAGAGTCCATAACCGAATGGGTGAATGGTTGCGTGCGGGTCGAACGGAACGCGAGGTCGGTGCTGATATTGCCCGCGCGATCCTTGATGAGGGCCATGAACAAGTGGACTTCGTCATCGTGGCTTCGGGGCCAAACGGTGCTTCGCCGCATCACGAGACCTCGAATCGTGTCATTGAAGCGGGGGATCCTGTGGTCGTCGATATAGGCGGTACCAATGCAGCCGGTTACTGTTCGGATTCAACACGCAACTATGTCGTCGGCGATCACGTCGATCCTGAATATCGAGAGATGTATGCGGTTTTGCTCGAAGCCCAAACCGCTCAACGCGCAGCGGCTGCGCCTAGCGTGACAGCACATGACTTAGATGCCATTGGACGTGACATTATCGAAGCAGCTGGTTTTGGTGCACAGTTTGTCCATCGAACAGGGCATGGCATAGGTGTCGAGACGCATGAAGAGCCTTATATTGTTGCCGGAAACGATCTTCTTCTCGAAGCTGGAATGGCGTTTTCAATCGAGCCGGGTATCTACCGTCAAGGGTTTTTCGGAGCTCGTATTGAAGATATTCTCATCTGTACGGAAAACGGTGCCGAATCGGTCAACAACACCGAACGAAATATCCGTTTCTTGTGAGAAGGTTCAGACCGCTAGCCTTCGCTTTAGTTCTCGGTGCTTTAGCTAGCTTAAGTTTTGCCCCCATCCGGATGCCGGGGACTTTTGTCATCGCACTGATTGCTCTGCTGTTCTTGCTGCGACATTTTCGGACTGACGTTGGTGCTGGATCTTTCGCGGGGTATCTCGCAGGCTTTACGGCAGTTTTGTACGGCATAGGTACATGGTGGTTAAACGCAGTAAGTCCAGCAGCTTGGTTTGCGCTCACGCTATTTAGCGTCGTGCTATTTGCTGCGATGGGTTGGTCATTCTATTACGTAATATCGTTACGGTGGTGGCCGTTGTGGTTGGCTTCCTTATGGACTACTTTCGATCTCATTCGAAGCACTGTGCCGTTTCACGGCTTTCCTTGGCTACGGATTTCACACACCGTATTGGATACCCCGTTCGAAGGTGTCGTGCGCTGGCTCAGCCTCAATGGGACGACGTGGCTCCTCGTGCTCCTTTCGGGCCTGATTGTCGCTACCTTTGAGCACAAATCAGCACAAACCCTCGTTGTTGCCGTCGGACTCATCGCGGTCGCTGTCCTACTGCCGACTGGGCTTGCTGGGGGAGCCGGGCACATCCGTATTGCTGCCGTTCAAGGAAATACGCCTGGACCGTTTGGTAGTTGGCCCGCCGGTGAGATCCTTGATCTCCACATCAAGGAAACCGCGAATCTGACTGAAAACGTTGACTTGGTTTTGTGGCCAGAAAATGCTTCAGATCAAGACATCGTCGTTCGCACGTCGTTACGTGACAAGGTCACCGAGGCTTCTCGAAACGCAGGCGCACCAATTTTAGTTGGCGCCATCCTCAATGGTCCTACACCTGATACTGCTCTTAATGCGAGTGTGCCTGTAACTCCCGACGATGGGCCGCGCAGCGATATTTACATCAAGCAAGCTGTCGTTCCCTATGGGGAGTTTGTCCCATTCAGACAACTTTTGGGTGACCTCGTGCCTCGGTTTGATCGGGAGATCCCGCGAGACATGATTGGTGGAAGCGAACCAGGCGCGATCCATATTGCAGACACGATTGTCGGCACCGTGATCTGCTGGGATGTTGCCCAAGATTTCGCGATCCGCGGTTCGGTACAAGCTGAGGCTTCATTTATCGCCGTACAGACAAGTAATGCGACGTTCGCAGACTTCGGAAGGGGAATCCAGCCGGAACAACAGTGGGATATTTCACGCCTACGCGCGATAGAGACCGGGCGTTGGGTTGTCGTAGCTTCAACGAACGGTATTAGCGGGTTCATAAACCCGCACGGCGAGGTTATTGAACGACTGCCGGTACGCGAGGCCGGGACCGCAATTCAAACAATTGACCTCGCATCTGAGCAAACATGGGCTATAGGCCTCGCAATCCCAGTAATGTTGCTCATTGGAATACTCGCGCTCTTCGGTTTAGCTGCCGGTATTCACCAAGTTCGAAAGGATCGAGTGTGAAGACACTGGTAATTATTCCGACATACAACGAGGCGGAAAATGTCGAGTGGATTACACATGCGATCCTCGAACATCAACCAGACGTTAATATCCTTGTCGCGGACGACAATTCCCCCGACGGCACTGGCGAAATCGCTGACAAACTCGCGGCCGAAGACTCACGAGTTTTTGTCTTACATCGCGCTGGCAAAGAAGGATTGGGCGCCGCATATCGGGCCGGTTTCGCTTGGGGTTTGGAACGGGACTATGACGTGCTCGTCGAAATGGACGCTGATGGTTCCCATCGTCCTGAAGACCTCGGCAAACTCTTAGCGTCTGCCGCCCAAGGCACACCATTGACGCTAGGATCCCGCTGGGTACCCGGCGGTAGTGTCGTCAACTGGCCTAAACGCCGCGAGTGGCTGTCACGTGGCGCATCGCTGTATGCCCGCACGCTCCTAGGCCTAAAAGTCAAAGACACCACCGCAGGATTTAGGGCTTTCCAGCGCGAAACCTTAGAAACCATTGCTCTCGATGATGTGGTTTCCGAAGGGTACTGCTTTCAAATCGACATGACTCGCCACGTTTCAGCAGCGGGCCTTGAGGTGAGGGAAGTGCCCATTACTTTTGTCGAGCGGCTTCACGGCCAGTCCAAGATGAGTCTTTCCATCGTGCGTGAGGCGCTCGTCAAAGTTGGTTTATGGGGTATGGCCCGTTTATCGGGCCGCGGCTTGAAATATTAACCTATGGTGCCTTTTCCTCAGCACGCCTAGTCCTCGCTCAGCCCCGTGTCTCGACTCTGGACGAGGCGGACTTCTTCTTCGATTTGCGATGCAAATGCGGGGGACCGATTTCTCCGCCTCGCAACAGCGAAATACGTTCCTTCAGAATCTCTTCCAGTTCAGGAACAGAACGACGTTCGAGCAGCATGTCCCAATGGCTGCGTACTGGCTTCTCTTCCTTGGATTCATTTTCACCTGCGTCAACCCAGCGGCCGATCTTGCCGGACTTCGGGTGTTCCCACTCTTCTGGAATCTCGGCCTCTGTCGACATGGTGACGACGAATCGTTCGCCATCAGCACACACGTATTCAACTTCTTGCCGTGGGGCCATTTCAACGCCACGTTCGTCCTCGAAACTCTGTCCTCCGAGCCGGGCTCCTCGTAATGCGCGCTCTGCCATAATCAACCCCTTCTAGTGGTCCTACCTCTTTCAACGTATCGCATACAGTGAAGATTCCCCCAATCACCATATTTTTTGATCAGAAGATTGCTTAGAGGACGTCTTCCGCCTTGTCGTGAATCTGGGCTGGGACTGTCATGAGTAAAGCCAAGCCAATCCCAAGAATGGCGAGAATACCAATGATTCCCCAGCGATCAGTGTCGGTATCGGCGATCAAATTTCCTACATAGATACAAATAGCGAACGCTAGGGGAGCCATAAATGACACCGCTCTGCCCGTCATTGCGTACAGGCCAAAGTTTTGCCCTTCGCGGCCTGGTTTCGTAATACGAGTGAGGTAGGTACGCGACGCCGACTGCGCCGGGCCAACGAACATACACAATGCCAAGCCAAAAACCCAGAACATGGTTGGGCCTTCGACAAAGATCAAGATGACACCCGCGATCATCATCGAGACCAGCGAGCCGGTTATAACAGCACGCGGCCCGATCTTGTCGTCCAATTTGCCGGCGAGGAGTGCACCCGCAGCGGCAATCACGTTGGCTGCCACACCAAACAAAATGACGTCATCTTCAGCAATCTGATAGACAGAAACCGCGAGAATTGCACCGTAGGCGAAAACTCCAGCCAGACCATCCCGAAAGAAAGCACTCGCAACCAAGAATTTGAGCGTGTTGCGATCATCCCGCCACATATCCGTGACATCGGCCCAGACGCGTCGGTACGCCTCCCTAAGCGGAACCTTCGAGGTATCGGCATTCGGGTCGGCTGGCACTTCGGGCACAGCTCTGAACAAGGGAATCGCAAAAATAAGGAACCACACCGCCGATACCAAGGCGATGAGTCGGATATTCATGCCATTCTCGGTCGTAATACTCAGGAAGCCTCGAGTGGGCCCTTCACCAGCAACAAAACCGAAGTAGCAGATCAGCAACAAGACAATGCCGCCGAGATAACCCAGCGCCCAACCAAATCCCGAGACCCAGCCAACGTTTTGTGGAGTCGAGACTTGGCGCAACATAGCGTAATAGGGAACCGAGGCTAGTTCGAATACCACCGAGCCCGCCGCCAACATGACTAAACCGAACCACAGGAAGTGCCAGTCATTCTCCACGAAAAACAGCGAGACCATGATGGCAATGACAGCCATTGTGAGCCAGAACAGGGTCTTTTTTCGGCTACCGCTGTCGTCAGCACGCCGACCGAGCGCAGGCGCAGCAATCGCAATAAACACCGCGCCCGCAGCCGACGACAATCCCAACCAGCTACTGGCACGCAACGGTCCTGGCACATCAGCACCAACACCGTTAACCAAGTAGACCGAGAAAATGAAGGTCACAATCACTGCGTTGAATGCGGCCGAACCCCAGTCCCACATGCCCCAAGCCACGACAGCCTTTCGGTTGTCAGCGTTAGCAATGCCTGCCGGCGGCTGTTGAATTGTCATACTGGTTCCTTCCACTGGCCACGTTCAATAAGAACGTCTTTTAATAGGTCAGTTCGATCGGTCATGATCCCGTCGACGCCCAGATCTAAGAGTCGGTGCATCTCACATGGTTCGTCAATGGTCCACACATGTACTTGTTTGCCGTGCTTGTGAGCTTGGGTAATAAAGCGTCGCGTGACGATAGGTACACCTCGGTGCCTGACGGGCACTTGGAATACCTTGGGGGCCTTTGGCATAAGCAGGCCACTCACCGTCATGCCTACCTCTCGTGTTGACGAAGAAGTCATTATTTCGGGCGCAATGGTACGGATTTTGAGTAGGCGTGCGTGATTGAAAGAGGCAATACAGACATGATCGGTGAGTTCGCGCTCTCGAATTACCTGAATTGTCCCTTCGACGGCGTCGTCCGATTTGATATCGACGTTGAAACGCACATCTGGAAACGCTGCAAGCAAATCGGCAAAGGGCACAATCTGCTCGGTTCCTCCGAGAGTCAATTCCGCAAGTTGTTCCGAGTGCACGTCACGAATCGCTCGATCCTCGCCAGACAGGCGATCAAGTCGTTCGTCATGACAAGCAACCGGCACACCATCGCTCGTTGCCCGCACATCTGTTTCAAAGTATCGGTACCCCAAAGAAAAAGCGTGTGAAAAAGCAGCGACTGAGTTTTCTATACCTATATTTGATGACACCATGGCCCCGCCTCGATGCGCGAAAGCAATTGGCGTAGCTGCATCAAGATAGGAAGAGGTGCGCACATCTCACAAGATAGGCCATAAGCTACGTTGTCGTAACGCAGGTCACAGGCGTGCCGTCAATCAAATGTCACGGAAAGACTCGATCCGGGCACCAAGCGCATTCAGACGGTCAGCCAAATCTTCATAACCGCGCTGAATCACGTAAATATTGCGCAGGACGGATTCACCTTTCGCGGCGAGCATCGCGATGAGTACAACAACCGCAGGACGCAACGCCGGCGGACACACGAGTTCGGCGCCACTCCAATGGGTTGGTCCTTCGATCAGGACGCGATGTGGGTCCAACAAAGTTACTCGACCGCCCAGTTTGTTGAGCTCTGTCAAATAGATAGCACGATTTTCATATACCCAATCGTGTAGCTTGGTCTGGCCTTGGGCTGTTGCTGCAATGACAGCGAAAAAAGGCAGATTGTCGATATTTAGGCCGGGAAACGGCATGGGATGGATCTTGTCGATTGGAGCTTGGAGTTCCGAGGGTTTAGTCACGATATCGACGAGACGAGTGTGACCGTTGTCGGCAAGATATTCCTCGGACCGCTCATAATCAAAGCCCATCTCTTCAAGCAGGGCGAGTTCGATCTCCATAAATTCGATCGGCACGCGCTGGACCGTAATTTCTGACTCGGTCACGATCGCGGCGGTGATCAAGCTCATCGCTTCGATGGGATCTTCGCTCGGCGCATAGTCCACGTCAGTCGAGATCTCAGGAACCCCAGTGACAGTGAGTGTTGTGGTTCCAATACCATCGATTCCCACACCGAGCTTCTGCAAAAAGAAGCACAAATCCTGCACCATATAATTCGGACTCGCATTGCGAATGATGGTTACGCCATTTCGCCTCGCCGCCGCCAACAGAGCGTTTTCGGTTACGGTGTCGCCACGTTCGGTAAGAACGATCGGGCGAGTGGGGGAGACTGCCCTATCGACCGCCGCCTGGTAGCTTCCTTCGGTAGCCACCACGGTCAGCCCGAAGGGACGTAATGCGACCATATGTGGCTCAATCGTCCGGGTACCTAGATCACAACCACCGGCATAAGGCAGATGAAAATCCGTGAATCGGTGCATCAGCGGGCCTAGGAACATGATGATACTGCGCGTACGGCGCGCGGCCTCGACATCCATGTTGCTCAAATCGAGCTTTTCGGGAACCACAATCTGCAGGTCATTTTGTTCGTTAAGCCACGTCGTCTTTACTCCAATTGATTCAAGTACTTCGAGCAAGCGGTTGACTTCTTCAATTCGGGCCACCTTGCGCAGAGTCGTGGTTCCCGCATTGAGTAAGGCCGCGCACAGCAATGCGACGCCAGCATTCTTGCTTGACTTCACATCAATGGCGCCCGATAGGGTCGTGCCGCCCTGAACACGCAAATGGCTTGGCCCGCGGCTGCCGGTTGGCAGGACCGAGAGGATCTCTGAATCCAACGCGGTTCCCAAGCGTGCCAACATCTCAAGGGTCAAGTTTTGTTGGCCTTGTTCGATGCGGTTGATAGCGCTTTGGCTCGTCCCTAATTGTGTGGCTAATTGTGTTTGAGTCAGTCCACTATCTTGTCGTGCATCACGGATGATGGCGCCGATTCGGGAAAGATAATTTGTCTGCTCAACCATGGACTACAGCCTATCTCACATGTGAGATAAACCAAGGATGGTCAATTGTCGTTAGTATCACTCGGAACGATTTCGAGATGACCTTTCGCAGCAATTTTCCTCAGATCTTGGATCTTTCCGTGGGTCGCGATCTGACCGTAATAAATGTCATATGCCTCTTCGGTGATGGCAGCGTCGTGGATTGGGAACACGATAGGCGCGTTTACGCCATGTACGAAATCAAGTGTGTCGCTAATTCTTGCCCACGGCGCAGTGAGGGGGAGCGCCAAGACATGTACACCCTCGGGCCGGTGTTCATAACTGTCGCCGGGGTGAAAAAACATCGGGGAACTTGGAGCGGTAATGAGAACTCCAACATTTCCTACTTGAGGAATCACCGGAAGAATCGGCGCGTGCATGCGTCCAACCCCGGTAATCGTTGCTCCACCAACGGAATAGGTAACACCATCGGCATTCTCGAGCCAGCCAGGCAAACTTACTTGCGTTTGAGTCTCCGCGATTAGTAAAGCATCCGGATTAGTCGCCGCAAGCACGTCGATTCGCGTTCGGTCAATATGGTCTGGATGCTGATGTGTAACGACTATCGCAGACAAGTCCTTGAGCCGAAAAGCTTCTGGCGCCGAAAAAATTCCCGGATCAATGAGGATCCGTGCATCTTCGAGTTCGACTAGTACACAAGAATGCCCAAATCGCGTGATCAACATGGTTCTATCGTGCCACGATAGGGGACATGGCGACTGAGACGCAGGTCACAAAAGGCAAGAATCCCTTTCTTGCAGCAGTGATCACAGCAATTACGTCCTGCACATTATTGGGCTTAGCCATCACGTACGGCTGGCTTGGCACCGATATAGGGGAGGGCTCGAAATTCTGTGAGGCGCTCAGGGGAGACCTCATTAACCAGCCTGCCAACACTTGGTCGAACCTTGGCTTCATTTTCGTCGGCTTGATCATTGGCTACCAAGGCCAGAAGCAAACCGAATTAATGGATGGCATGGTCGGATTCTTTGCTTGCGTCGTCGTACTGTTGGGTCCGGCAAGTGCCGCTATGCATGCCACCGGAACAGCAACCGGTCAAAATCTTGACTTAACCAGCATGTTTCTTATCAGCAGTTTTGCGGCAAGCTACGCCATGAAACGCTGGTTTGATCTGACTAAGGCGCAGTTCATCACCACATTTCTCCTGTGGCTCGCGGCCGGTGAGATCGTTCTCTTTGCCGGGGTTACGGTACCGATCGTGCTACACGGCGGCAATGCGGTATTCGCTGTTGGGATTGTGACTGCTGTCCTTCTTGAAGTACGTATTTGGCACCGTAATCCGTCGCGAGCGGTTGCCCGCGCCGGAATGTTGACCGTCGGGTCTTTGGCGGCAGCCTTTTCCATTTGGCTGCTAGATCAAGGCCCCTGGTGTGATCCAAACAGCCTGATTCAAGGGCATGCTCTCTGGCATATTTTGTGCGCGGTAGCCGCCTATTTCCAATTCCGCATGTACCACGCAGACTCTCTTAATAATCAAACCTCAGAAGTATCAGAAGCGAATTGACATTCAGATCCAAGCGCGGAGACGACGCTGATGGCTCGCTCAAACAAAAGCAAACAACGGGGGAAAGAGCACAACGACAAGACCCGCCCAAACAAAGTACACCGGCAGGAATGCTGTTTGCCATCGTTCTAAAGCATAGATTCGCACCTGGCTGCGCAGGAGCCTCCACAGCAATATCGCCGCACCGATGAGATTGACCAACAAAATCAGGTTCAGCCCGAGCGAAGCAGCTTTATTGGGGCTGACACCAAATTCGGCAATGCGGCCAATCATCGCAATGAGAACATAAACATCAATAATGAGAGCGGCAGAAACCATCGCCAACTGTAAGGCCTCGAACCAAGTCGCCGAGGTGTTCGGGCCACGTGCAGACCAAGCGTACAGCAAGAGTCCCACAACGATGACAAGTACGGCGTCGAACAAGATCAGTAGTTCACGATCCGAGCCAACGATGTCCCGCTGGATAGCTCCAGCGACTACTAGTGCCAGAAGTAGAACCGCGAAGAGTGGCGTGAAGACGAGCGTCAATACGGGCGCAATATTTTCAATAACAGATTGTTTTTCTTCGACCAGCCATGCGGCGATAACTGTTGCTCCAGCAAATCCGCCGGGCAGTGCCACGAGCATGACAAACTCTGAAGCATCAATCCCGATCACACCGAAGAGTGCCACGAGAATCCCGATGAAGATTCCGCCGCCTAGCGCAAATAGCGCCATATAGACGAACCATTCGCCCGTAAATCGTAGGAAATCCATGCGACGTCGAGTCGATATCCATTGTCTGTCGCAATAAGCCACGCCGACGATGAGCCACAAAGCAACAGCAGCATGCGCTGTAGCTAAGACTTGGGTGATCTCACCTTTGAACGGGTACAGGGCTAGCAAGAGCCCGGCGACCAACACTGTGGTCGCCACGGCAGCAGCTATTTTCGTGTTCGATTTTCGTCGAAGCAAGAAATACAGCGCAAGAAAAGCCAAAATGCTCACAAAAAAGAGCCGGTAAAACCAAGAGTGTTCTTGTGCACCTGCAAGCGACGGAACCACCAGTACAAGGCCCGAGATTGTGGCCATAACCAATGCAACGATGCCGCCAGATTTGCTGGGGGAGTTCAGCGCACCATTGTCCAGAACCAGCTGGCGCCACAATCGATCGTTGTGCTCCTGAGCATACTCACGTGAGATGTCATCCAACGCTCCAAGTCTCGTTATCGCAATGAGTAGCGCCTCATCTTCACTGAGGCCTGCCCGTAGCAGCTCGTCAATCTGTTCGCGAAGGTGTGACTCAAGTTCATCAACATCAGCAGTCGCAATTGCAGCACGTCGAGCGATGAGTTCTCGCCATTGGCTAATCTTCTCTTCCATCGTTTCACGCGTGCTCATGCGAAACTCCAAATCCGGGTGAGAGTCTGATTGACGACTTGCCACTGATTGCGATACTCAGCAAGAACGTCATAACCACGTGTGGTGATCCGGTAATGCTTTCGGCGGCGTCCAGCGTCTGATTCAACCCACGATGATTCCACGTAGGCAAGGCGCTCTAGACGATGCAAAAGAGGGTAAAGCATCCCATCGGACCAGTTCAGTTCACCAGCCGACAGTTCGCGTACACGTTGCAAGATGGCATAGCCGTAGGACTCACCTTCAGCGAGAATCCCCAGAACGAGGGGAGTCGCAGACGCCGCCACCAGGTCTTTTCCGATATGCATTGATACCTCACAGTGTTAGTTACCTAGAACTACAAGGTACACCCCATGCCGAAATTTCCAATTGAGGACCATCACCTAGCTAAAATCAACAACGTGGGCACCACCCAGAAGTCAATTACCGACGACATCCGAGCTTTCATCGAACATCAGAAAGTATTTTTCGTCGCAACCGCCGCCTGCGACGGCCACGTCAATGTGTCACCAAAGGGACACGATTGCCTGCGCGTACTGGCTCCAGACCGAGTTTTGTGGATTAATGGCGGTGGCGGATCGAATGCAACCGCCGACAATGTTCTCGACCTTCCCCGCATGACCCTCATGTTTTGCTCATTCGAAAAAGAACCTCTCGTCGTCCGGGTTTATGGCACCGTGCAAACGTATTTCAGAGGCGATCCTGAATGGGATTCCTTCTACATGCATTTCCCTTCCTTTTCACAACCCCGAAATATTTTCGACGTTCACGTTGAATCTGTACACAGTGCCTGTGGAACGAGCGTTCCGATATACGAGTATCAATCGGAACGCTGAGATTTAGCTTCGAAACCTTGTCGCTCTTTGCCAATCCAAACATTGAATAGATGTCCGATAATGTACATTATGTCATTTTTATATTTCATGAGTAGAGGAACATTCCCCCATAGGTGCCGGCCAGTCTGACAACTCTTTTGCCCGAGGAAGCAACGCCGTCCAGAGAAAAGCATGCTTGCTCTCTACCTCAAAAAGTCTCTTGTTTACACTTACCCGGCTATGTCCCGCACCTACACGTCCTTTACTACTAAACTCGCAGCGGACCAGCTAAAAGGACAGGTAGATGAGTAACGGCTCTCGCAAATCCCCCATTGTGACAAACTCCCCGAGCATCGTCGTACGTGTGCTCATCCCATTGGCACTCATTGTGGTGTGGTTTATCGGAGCGGCAATTGGTGGACCCTATTTCGGCCGGGTCTCTGAGGTGTCCAACAATGATCCGGGAAGTTATCTACCAA
Source organism: Aeromicrobium sp. (assembly GCA_040394025.1). Taxonomy (GTDB): domain Bacteria; phylum Actinomycetota; class Actinomycetes; order Propionibacteriales; family Nocardioidaceae; genus Aeromicrobium. The sequence goes on along the minus strand of JBEBSZ010000003.1, from coordinate 44,674 downwards.
GTTCGGCCGAGGCCACTCAGGTCCAAGAACAACTCTCCGAGTTTATTCCGAGTGATGCAATCCCTGCGATCGTGGTATTTACTCAGGAAACTCGCTTTTCTGAAGCCGAGCTTGCAACTCTGAGTCGAGATTTTGCATCATTAACGGACCAAGATTGGGTCCAAGGAGACCTCTCCCCCTTAATTCCTTCCGACGATGGCCTCGCCGCTGAAGCATTTGTTCCGATATCCACGGAAGCAAGTTTGCAAGAAGCCGTGGGCGATTTGCGCGCCGAACTAGCGAAAATTGCGCCCGACTCGGCTGCCGTGTACGTCACGGGGCCAGCAGGATTTTCTGCTGATCTCGTAGCAGGATTCGCGGGCGTGGACGGCTTACTACTGGGCGTGGCCCTACTTGCCGTTTACCTTATCCTCATCATTGTTTACCGCTCACCCATTCTGCCAATAGCAGTCTTACTGACAAGCATTTCAGCGCTCACGGTCGCATTACTGAGCAACTGGTGGCTTGCTAAAGCAGAAATTTTGACGTTAAGCGGTCAAACCCAAGGCATCTTATTTATCTTGGTCATTGGAGCAGCCACAGATTATTCCTTGCTGTATGTGGCGCGCTATCGAGAAGAGTTACACCAGCAAGCCGACACGTTCCAAGCCACAAAGAATGCGATTCAGGGTTCAATCGAGCCGATTCTTGCCTCGGGCGGAACAGTCATCGTCGGCTTGATGTGCCTCCTACTAAGTGACATGAGGTCCAATAGTTCACTTGGCCCGATCGCTTCCATCGGTATTGCATTCTCGATGCTGGCCGCATTGACGTTTCTTCCGGCCATATTGCTTTTTCTTGGTCGTATCGCCTTCTGGCCACGCAAACCTCAATTCGATCCTTCAGCGGCCACTAACGTTGGCGAGATTGGCGGTCATGGCATCTGGTCCAAAGTCGCAACTCTCATCCAGAAACGCCATCGGTTGATTTGGATTGTTACCGCAGTCGTGCTGTTTGCTGGCGCTTTGGCTGCACCCGGATTCAAAGCCAGCGGTATTCCACAATCAGAACTCGTTGTCGGAAAGTCTGAGTCACGTGACGGCCAAAACGCTTTGGCAGAACACTTCCCAGGCGGATCAGGTAGCCCTGTTTACGTCATCGTTCCCGAAGATGACCTATTCAACGCAAGCTCAACTCTGCAGGCCGATGCAGCGATCGACAACGTTTCTGTCACAAGTCAGGACACTCCAGCCGGCACCATTTCGATAAAAGATGGCGAGTTACAACCCTCTGGTCCACCTACCGACACTCCTCCCTCGCCGACAGTCGTCGACGGGCATGTCCTGCTGCAGGCCACTTTGAACCAGACGGCAGACTCAACCGCCGCAATGGAGACCATCCGCGGGCTACGCAGTTCGCTCGGTGAAGTTTCAGAAAGTGCCCAAGTCGGCGGGGTCACGGCCACTGCCCTCGACACCCGCGATGCCTCGATCGATGATCGCAACAAGATCATTCCCATTGCGCTCATCGTCATCATGCTTATCCTGATGGTGCTGTTGAGGTCAGTTCTAGCCCCAATACTTTTGATAGCGACGACAGTACTGTCCTTCGGCACCGCGTTAGGTGTGGCTGGCTTTGTCTTTTACACAGTCCTTGATTTCCCTGGAGCCGACCCTGCCGTGCCGCTCTACGGCTTCGTTTTTTTGGTCGCGCTGGGAATCGATTACAACATTTTCCTCATGACCCGAGTGCGCGAAGAATCTCTCGCGCGAGGTACCCGACCAGGCATTCTGCATGGCCTAGTAGTGACTGGAGGCGTCATCACCTCGGCTGGCATCGTGTTGGCAGCAACATTCGCAGTTTTGTCTGTGATTCCAATCTTATTCTTGGTTCAGCTTTCCTTCATCGTCGCCTTTGGCGTGCTGCTTGACACCATCATTGTGCGCTCCCTGCTTGTGCCTGCACTCTGCTATGACATCGGACCAAAAATCTGGTGGCCATCAAAGCTCCAGCACGAGCCCGCTGAGCTCGAAGGCAAAACTATTTAAGTTAAGCCGGTTTGAAGTACCACAGCCTTCACGCTGTCTCGTAGACTACTGTCGTGGCGTATTTTGTTGACGACTCCAACGCACGACCAGTGCAGACAGTTCTGGCGTGGATCTTTACGATCATTACCGGTGGCTATCTACTTCCTTGGGCAATCGCCGCGACGAGAGGCAAATCCAATACCGGCACCATTTTTTGGATCAACCTCTTGCTGGGGTGGACGATCATCGGCTGGATCGTAGCACTCGTCATGTCGCTATCAGCCCACAAAATCGTCGGGCTTATTCGCTGATTCTCGGCTCAGAGATTCTGTGTTCTTCCCCCGCTCTCCTGCACATCACCTCAGACGAAGATCAAGCTTGCAACCGAGACAATTACCGTTGAGAAAATCTCGCCAATTCCGAGCGCCTTCGGTGTCGGAGCGAATCTTGGTACGATCCCTGCTCGCACCGCAAGGATCACAAAGATAATTCCCATCCAGGGTGAAATAAAGGCTACAAGGACGGCAGAGGCCAGATGTACAACAATGCTCCACCTAAAGAAGGCAGGATTGTTTCGTTCTCGGATTACTGTCTTGACGTAGAAAATCGTGCCCGCAAAATACAAGAATTGTACGGCGGCCAGCAACCACGCCCGCGTCATATCCGACCCGTCACCAGCAACGTACGCCACCACCGTCATCAGGGCTGAACCTACAAGAGTAGCTAGCCCCGATTCCAGTTCCCGATCACGGCGTTGAGCAGCGGCCCAGAAACCAATAATCACCGCCGGCAAAAACGCCGGAGACCACATGATCAGCCTAGGCTCAAAAGCCAGCGTAATTAGCCCCAAAATAGTCGAACTGATGAGATAGGCCCGAACAGGTGGCCAGTATCGTTCTTTTCGCTTCGACTTCAGCCAAAGCGAGGCCGCAAAAAATAAAAAATAGCCACTGAGCCAAAAAGCAAGAAGCGGCAGATGAACCCAAGCCAGTCCCCCAGCAATGGCACCAACAACGAGCGGCGCAATGACCATCGCCCAGGCACCGTGCTGATTGGGAATCCAGCCCGGACTTCTTCTGCGTCCTTTTCGCGCCATGGATTCACATTAGCGAGACGGCAGACCGTGAAAACTCTTGGGTAAGCCAAACCTAACTTTTTAACCCCTAAACGTGAGACAACTCACTCAAATGGGGTCGGATCGCCCGCGCCGTAACGCCGGATAACCGCTTGACCTTCAGTCAAGTCAACTACCGTCGTGGGCTCGGGAATAAGTTCCTCACCGGATTCAATAACGGCATCAATGCGACCATCTAAAGCCTCAGCAATCTGCCAAGCTTGTGTCTTAGTTTCTTCTTCACCAGGCAAGATCAAGGTCGTCGACAGCAAGGGCTCCCCCAACGCTTCCACGAGCGCCAAAGCAATCTTGTGGTTTGGAATTCGGACGCCCACAGTTTTCTTTTTAGCTTGAAGAAGGCGCCTCGGCACCTCTTTGGTTGCAGGCAAAATGAAGGTATAAGCGCCCGGCGTCGCAGCTTTCACGGCACGAAAAACAGCATTATCGACATGGACGACTTGTCCCAATTGTGAAAAGTCTCGACATACGAGTGTGAAATGATGCTTATCGTCGAGTTGGCGAATCGCTTTGATGCGCTCAATTGCTTCAGCATTACCGAGTTTTGCGCCAAGCGCGTAGCCCGAATCCGTGGGATAAGCGATCAAACCACCTGCATCCAGAAGCTCAGTAATCTGTTCGAGGGCTCTTGCTTGCGGGTCAACTGGGTGCACATCAATATAACGGACCATGTCCTGAGGCTAAATGCCTAAGCACTGTGTGACAAGCCGAGGATCAATCCATACACATTTTTGGCGATCAGATGTGACGTGTCCACGATAAGGACAGGCAACAGATCGTTGCTCAAAGTTCCTAGCATCAGATTTGAAATATTGGTCGTGTTTGCCTAAGGAGCAGCTGATGAGTTCACTATCGCTAGCCGCACGGCGTGAACAGCACCTCCGCCATGAGAGAGCACGCTCAGAGCATCAATCCCAACGAGAACAGTTACTCAACCGTCCACGCCGCGACAAGTACGAACTCAAAGCGATAGCCGAAGCCGCCGACCAAGACTTTGCTACAGACGCCACCGCGGATGACGTGCTCGGGTGGGTGGCCACCGAGTTCGGCTACCGAACCGCTGTCGCTTGCTCGATGGCAGATCTCGTGCTTCCCCACGTCGTGGCCCAACACTTACCGTGGGTTGACACACTTTTTCTTGAGACCGGCTATCACTTTCCCGAGACCACCGGCACCCGAGATGCGGCCGAGATATCGATGGAACTCAGCATCATTGACGTGCTCCCAAGACAAACCGTGGCAGAACAGGACCACGAATACGGCGTGAACCTGTACGAACGCGACCCTGCTTTGTGCTGCCAGCTACGCAAGGTGGAGCCGCTCGCGCGGGTACTTGGCGAGTATGAAGTGTGGATCACTGGCGTAAGACGTGATGAATCAGAACTCCGCGCACACACTCCGCTCGTCACGTGGGATGCCAAAAACCACTTGGTCAAGGTGAATCCCCTCGCGACGTGGAGTTTCCAAGAGCTTATTGATTATTCGACCGAGCACCAACTCATCTCAAATCCCTTAATCGATCAGGGATATCCGTCAATCGGCTGCGCGCCATGTACACGCAAAGTCACACCGGGAGAAGACCCACGTGCAGGGCGCTGGGCTGGCTTCAATAAATCAGAATGCGGACTACACACATGACTACTCTCATTGCAGAAAACACGGAGCTCACGCAATCGCGTTGGCTCGAATCAGAAGCAATTCACATCATTCGTGAGGTCGTTGGCGAGTTTGATCGCCCGGGCCTATTGTTCTCAGGCGGCAAAGACTCGGTCGTCATGCTGCATTTGGCCACTAAGGCGTTCTGGCCCGCAAAGGTACCCTTCCCCGTACTTCACATCGACACAGGCCACAACTTCCCTGAAGTACTTCAGTTTCGCGACGAAACGGTCGAGCGGCTCGGTCTCGACCTCCGTGTTGTATCCGTACAGAGCTATATCGATGATGGCCGCCTCAGTGAACGTGCCGATGGCACACGCAATCAATTGCAAACTCAGCCACTTCTTGATGGCATTGCTGAACACAAGTTTGACGCCGTCTTTGGTGGCGGGCGACGCGACGAAGACAAGGCCCGTGCCAAAGAACGCGTCTACAGCCTGCGTGATGCCTTTGGACAATGGAATCCACGTAATCAGCGTCCCGAACTATGGAACCTCTACAACGGCCGCCATCAGCCTGGGGAACATGTCCGTGTGTTCCCGCTCAGCAACTGGACTGAACTCGACATTTGGCGCTATATCGAGGCCGAGAACATCGCAATTCCTTCCCTTTACTATGCACACGAGCGTGAGGTTTTTGAGCGCGATGGCATGCTCGTCGCGGTCGGCCCGCACTCGGCCGCAGGTGAAACCGAGCAGGTCTTCGCTAAGCACGTTCGCTACCGCACGGTCGGCGATATGTCGTGTACAGGCGCAGTGGTCAGCAACGCAGACACAATCGAAAAAGTCGTTGCAGAGGTCGCAGTCTCGCGAATCACTGAGCGTGGTGCCACCCGAGCAGACGACCGCTTTTCCGAAGCCGCCATGGAAGACCGCAAAAAGCAAGGATATTTCTAGAATGAGTAGCGTGTTGCGCCTCGCGACTGCGGGTTCAGTCGACGACGGCAAATCAACATTGGTGGGCAGACTTCTCTTCGATTCCAAATCGATTCTGGCCGACCAATTTGAGGCTGTCGAACGAGTGAGCCAAGATCGTGGGCTTGAGACTACGGATCTCGCGCTCATTACCGACGGTTTGCGTTCCGAGCGTGAACAAGGCATAACGATTGATGTCGCATATCGGTATTTTGCAACCGAAAAGAGGAGTTTTATCCTCGCCGACTGTCCCGGACACGTGCAGTACACACGAAATACGGTCACTGGGTCCAGCACGGCTGATGTGCTTGTTGTTCTTGTGGATATTCGCAAGGGCGTGCAGGAGCAAACCCGCCGCCATTTGGCTATCGCGAGTCTCCTGCGAGTCCCCCATGTCATCGTGGCAATCAACAAAATTGATCTCGTCAACTATGACCGCGCAGCTTTTGAATCTGTCCAGGACGAAGTGCAAGATGTGACGGCAGCCCTTGGGCTAGAGAATGTACACGCGCTGCCAGTGTCCGCACTGATTGGCGACAACATCGTCGAGCGTTCGAGCAACAGTGACTGGTATTCGGGACCAAGCCTGTTAGAGCTCTTGGAAACCCTTCGAGTCGGTGGCAACGATGCACGGTTGCCCTTCGCGCTTCCTGTTCAACTCGTGATCCGACCGCAGAGCGCAGCAAAGCCAGAGTTCCGTGACTATCGTGGATATGCGGGTCAAATCACCAGAGGCACCGCACGAGTCGGTGACGAGATCGTTGTCCTGCCTTCCGGCTTGACCTCGACCATCACAGGCATCGACTTCGCTGGGTGCGAACTCGACGAGGCTCATCATGGAGAATCTGTGACAATCCGACTCGCCGACGATATCGACGTTTCACGCGGCGATCTTATTGCTGCGCGCGCTGGAGCTCCACAATTGCACTCCTCCGCGCTGGCAACCCTAGCTTGGTTAGGAGATCAACCCTTAACTATCGGCGCTCGGGTGCTCCTCAAACATGGCACCAAGACAGTGTTGGGAATTATCAACGATATCGGTGGAAAGCTTGATCTTGACACAGGTGCTCTGATCGAAAGCAAGCAACTCCAGCTGAACGATATTGGTGAAGTTTCGCTTCAGTTGGCCGAGGCTTTGCCGATTGAGGACTACGCCGTCTCACGCAGTAACGGCGCCTTCTTGCTGATCGATCCTCAGCTAGGTTCGACTCTTGCCGCTGGTATGGCCGGATCCTCGATTCGCACCCCTGTCTGACATGCGTTCGATATTTCCGACGTCACTACGGCTTGCTGAACTTAAAGTTCTGGTTGTTGGTGGCGGAGAACTTGCTGAGCGACGGGCGAAGAGCCTCCTTGGTGCGGGCGCCGTCGTAACCGTCGTGGCCCCAACTATCACTCATGGATTGAGCCAATTACACGCGGCAGGCGACCTTATCTGGATCCGACGCGAATACCAGAGTGGTGACCTCAAGGGCTGCTGGCTGGTGCAAATTGCTACAAACGATCCAACCCTGAACGACACAATTGCTGACGAAGCATATTCAGCACAGATCTTTTGCTTCAAGGGTGGCGATCCTGATGGGGCAACGGCATGGCGTCCAGCCGTTGCAAACCTAGGAGCACTCACCCTGTCTGTCAGCGCCGACGCTAATCCGACATTGGCTATGACGACACGCGATCATCTTCTTGAACTGCTCAAAGAGCATCCGCTGCAGTCAGATGACGCCTAGGACGACGTATCTAAGTCGACGCCTGATTTGGTGCGCCAGAGCCACCAAAGACCCACGATCGGTAAAACCAAGGGGATGTAACCATAGCCAGCGCCAAATGCCGACCATACGGTCTCGTCAGCAAAAAACTCTGGATGTAACACCGTGATTATCCCGACGACGACAACACCAAGCATTTCGAAACATACAGCAATCCAAGCGAGGCGCCGACGATCTGTCGCCAGCGCCCAGGTCGCCAGAACATAAACGAGGGCCGATATCACCGATAAAAGGTAGGCAACTGGAGCAACCTCGAACTTGGTGAATACCTGATAGGCGGAACGTGCCGTGGCCGAGATCGCAAAAACGCCATAAACAGCAACTAATAAGCGTCCGAAACCGAGTTGGGTTTTAGCCATGTCCTTGCCAAATCTGTTCGAGCCGAATCACTAACACCGCGATCGTGACCATTGCGATAGCTACAACACCTGTCCCCCAGCGTGACTTATCGCCAACTCCCCACATAACCGCGAGTGGCGCAATGATGAGTGTCGTCGCAAAATAGGACCAATACAGAACCGGCTCAGCGTCGCCCAACCCCCGGTTGGAATTAGTAATCGCGACGATCAGGCCGACCACAAGCGCGCCTTCTACAACTGCGACTGCGTAAAACAGCGGGTTACTGAACTGGTAGCCGCGAATGACGTGCCAAAAGGCAAATACCGCGGCGCCAGTTGCCAGAGCCACGATCACGGAGGTCACGAAGAAAGTCATGTCACCCAAAGTTTGCCATGAAACGCATTGTGACCGCACAGCAACCAACCTTGACACTCTTAGTGGCATAATCGAGTCGTGTCTTCTCCGATCGTATTGATCTCGCCGGCTATGGCTGTGGGCTCTTGGTTTTATGCACCACTCGTTTCAGCTTTTGAAAACAAAGGCTGGGAGACGAGAGTTCTACCTCGCCGCGGTTTTGAAAGAGGTGAAGCTACCGCTGGGCCAGAGCACGACTGGTCCTATGGAGACGAAACTCAGGTGGTCGAGGCCGCGGTCGTGGAAGCCCGGCAAGAAGATCCGGATCGTCCAGTTATCGTCGTCGGACACAGCTTAGGTGGGCACTTAGGGACTGCGGTGCAACTCGGTGAAAATCCTGCGGATGGTTTAGTCACGATTGGTACCTCGACACCCCACTACCGTTATTACGGAATCCGTGCCGTGGGATTACTTGTGCTGGCTGCCATCGTGAAACCTATTGCACGTCGCCGTGGCTACCTGCGCAAACCTTTTTTCGGTGCGCCAGGTGCTCGAACCCTCATGACGGAGTGGGCCGACATGATCCTCACAGGCAACATGCCCTTTGATGTACCGAAACTCGTTGACAGACCCACTCTTTCGATTCACTTACAGAAGGACTCTTTTTCAATTAAGCCTGCTGTGCGACATTTCGAGCGATCGAGCTTCGCTCCTAGCGCACTGACCACGTGGACTTACCTCAAGCGCGACACTCCCCCGGGTGGCACAACACATCACGTGCATTGGGTGCGTGAACCGGCTCCAGTCGTCGATTACATCGTTGACTGGTGGGCCGAGCAAAACGCGACGGTTGAGCAGTCAGATTTCTGCTAGCTCCTCGATCGGCGGGCAGGAACACATCAAGTTTCGATCACCATGCGCCTGATCAATACGGGCGACTGGTGGCCAATATTTATCTTGCGTATTGCCACTCGGGAATACGCCTTGCGTGATGCTGTACCCGTGTGTCCAGTCGGCTACTGATGCTGCCGTGTGAGGAGCGTTGACCAAGGGGTTGTCGTCCGATGGCAATGCTCCGGCAGTGACCTGATCAATTTCTTCTCGAATGGAAATCATGGCATCGCAGAAGCGATCCAACTCAGCCAAATCTTCAGATTCAGTCGGTTCCACCATGAGCGTGCCCGCCACTGGAAAACTCATCGTTGGCGCGTGGAAGCCATAATCAACGAGGCGTTTCGCGACATCGTCGACACTTATCCCCGACTCTTTCGAAATCTCACGCAGATCGAGGATGCACTCATGCGCAACTAGTCCGGAATCACCGGTATAGAGAACAGGGAAATGGTCGCCGAGCCGACTCGCTACATAGTTTGCCGCCAAGACCGCAACAGAGGTGGCTTGGGTTAGACCCTCAGCCCCCATAAGCGCGACGTAAGCGTAGGGAATCGCCAGAATGCCGGCTGAGCCATAAGGAGCTGCACTGATTGTCCCGAGCTCTCCACGCAATGCTTCGTTCGGATGGAATGGGTGCTTCGGCAGAAATGGCTTGAGATGTTCGGCTACCGCCACCGGGCCAACCCCTGGGCCACCGCCACCGTGTGGAATACAAAACGTTTTATGCAGATTGAGATGGGAAACATCGCCACCAAACGCTCCCGGTCTCGCGTGACCCAGCAAGGCATTGAGGTTCGCTCCGTCAACGTAAACCTGTCCGCCCGCTTCATGCACGATGTGACACAGTTCGTTGATGCCCTCTTCGTACACCCCGTGCGTTGAGGGATAGGTAACCATAATCGCGGCAAGATCGTCAGCATGCTCGACGCACTTTTCACGCAGGTCTGCTATGTCAACTTCCCCTGAATCGTTTGCTTTGACGATGACAACACGCATACCAGCCATGACGGCTGAAGCAGCGTTGGTGCCATGTGCTGAGCTTGGAATGAGGCATATGTCGCGGTGCGTTTCCCCGCGACTGCGATGGTATTCAGCAATGGCGTGCAGTCCGGCGAACTCCCCTTGCGATCCGGCATTTGGTTGGATTGAGACTGCCGCGTAGCCGGTGACCGTGGCCAACCATTCCTCTAGCGTCTCAATAAGCTCAATGATCCCGGCCGCGTCTTCAGCTGGTACAAAGGGATGCAGTTCGGCGAAACCTGGCCAACTCATTGGCTCCATTTCGGTGGTGGCATTGAGTTTCATGGTGCACGAACCCAGCGGGATCATGCCACGGTCGAGCGCATAATCACGGTCGCTTAACTTCTTAAGGTAGCGAAGCATTTGCGTTTCACTGTGATGAGTGTTGAACACGGGGTGTGTCAAGATTTCATCATCACGCAGCAGTGAATCTGGCAGAGCAGAACCCTCAATTAGAACTTGAGACTCCGCACCGAATGCCGTGAGCACCTGCAGCAGATGCTCGTCTTCCGTTGCTTCTGAAACCGCGACCTGCACCCGATCGGTGTCCACTTGCCACAGGTGAATGCCGAGCTCGCGAGCACGCGCGACAACATGCGCAGCCTGATTAGGCACCGACACGTGCACGGTATCGAATACCTGAGTGCTTAGTACCTCAAATCCCGCCGCCTGGATCGAAGCGGCTAGCCGTGCCGCATTACGTTGAATGTTCGTCGCGATCCTACGGAGCCCTTCTGGCCCGTGATAGACCGCGTACATTGACGCGACGACAGCGAGCAACACCTGTGCCGTACAAATATTGGACGTCGCCTTCTCTCGACGAATGTGTTGTTCGCGTGTCTGGAGAGCAAGACGTAGGGCGGGAGCTCCGGCAGCATCAATCGACACACCGACCAACCGGCCAGGGAGATGGCGTTCCAAGCCAGCCCGCACAGCCATGAATCCGGCGTGTGGCCCGCCGTAGAACATGGGCACACCAAATCTCTGGGTCGAACCAACGACAACATCGGCCCCTAGCGAGCCCGGCGAGGTTAAGAGCAACAACGCCATCGGATCAGACACAACGGTAGCCAAACCGCCGAGGGCATGGGCTGCAGCAATATGCGGTTCTACATCATTTAACGTGCCGTTGGCGTTCTGATGGGCAATGACGGCACCCGCAATAGACTCAGTGACCGAGGCAAAGCCGTCTTGTGCGAGATCACACTCAAGAATCTGGATACCTGCAGCCTCAGCCCGAGTCCTAATAACGGCGATAGTCTGCGGCAATAGACCCAAGTCCACGACTACTGGCAGTTCTGTCTTACTGCGCGCAACTCGTCGCATGAGCGTGAGCGACTCTGCCGCTGCCGTGCCCTCGTCTAAGAGCGAAGAGTTCGCCGTTTCGAGACCACTCAACTCGGCTATTAACGTTTGAAAGTTAAGCAGAGCCTCTAAACGTCCTTGGGAAATCTCTGGCTGATAAGGCGTGTACGCCGTGTACCAAGAAGGATCCTCCAAAACATTTCGCCGAATAACGCTCGGCGTAATTGTGGGGTGATAACCCATGCCGATCATGGATATTCCCGGATTGTTTCGATCTGCCAAGGCGCGCAAGTCTGCCAGCACTTGATGTTCTGCCCGGGCAGCCGGGAGATCCAGCACGGCATCATCACGAATGCCAGCTGGAACCGCCGTCTTCATCAAGGCATCAAGGGAGGAATAGCCCAAACGGTTGAGCATCGACTCTTGATCAGATCGACGTGGCCCGATATGACGGTCAACAAAAGATGAGAATTGCTGCGACATGAAAATTCAGCTTCCGGAGTGGACGACAATGCGCACCTCCCCCTCTGTCGTGATCTTATGACCGCTTCAGAGGTGCCTCGTGCCTACAGTCCTGGTGCCTGAGAGGTTCCGGGGAGGAATTGCCCCTTCGGCGTCATGTCGTTACGGAAATGAACTCTCCCGTAGGCGTCGACAGCAATGACAGCCTACCAAGTTGAGCCGAAAGATCGTTCAGCGACGGTGCGCGTGTTGATCGCTCAGTTGGCTTTGCGTGCCCGACGAGCGGCGAGTTCGTCAGCGACGTTTGGCATGGCTTCAGCGCGTTCGCTGGGCAATTCGTGCAGCGTGCCTTCAATTTCCTTCCAAACACCACCGATGGCGATGCCGAATACGCCTTGTCCGCCTTGAAGGAGGTCAATGACCTCCGATGCCGAACGGCATTCATATACGCTGGCACCATCACTCATGAGTGTCACTTGCGTCAAATCATCCGTGCCTCGTTCGCGCAAGTGCTCGATGGCGGTACGGATTTGCTGGAGCGATACTCCTGCTTCAAGAAGTCGCTTGATGATCTTCAGCAGCAGGACGTCTTTGAATGAGTACAGACGAGCTGTGCCTGAACCGGTTGCGGTGCGAACCGTAGGCTCCACGAGCCCCGTGCGAGCCCAATAATCAAGTTGACGGTAAGTGATACCTGCCGCAGCACATGCTGTGGGACCGCGGAACCCCGAATCTTCAGGAAGTGGCGAAACGTCATCGCTGAATAACAGACCTTGATCACCAGCGAGTGCAGCAACTTCTGCCGATTCGTCACGGGGTTCGATCATGATGCGCCCTCCTGTTGGGCAAGTCGTTTACTTAACTCTAGAAAACCACATCCGTGTGTTTTCGGATAGTCTCAAGTTTGGCCTGAGGGTAAGGGTTTGCTGGTTAACCTAAATTTTTCGGCGTGTCGCGAACCTTCAAGTGACGCTTGAGACTGTCATTAGGCAAAATCACCAGGCTCGATATGGTCTAAAAACTCCCGAAATTGTGCCACTTCTTCCTCTTCGTCCGGAGCTGGTTCGAAACCTGCCTCTAGCAACACATCGTCAGCACACCACACCTCCACACCTGCCCGAAGAGCAAGTGCTATGGCATCAGATGGGCGAGCGTCAACGATCTGACCGGACCCAAAATGCAACTCAGCGTAGAAAACACCGTCATCGACACGCACGATGTGGACCTGTTCCAGCGTTTCACCCAATGTTTCAATAATCACGGCCATAAGTTCGTGGGTCAACGGCCGAACAGTTTCAGTCCCTTGATGAGCAAAAGCGACGGCAGAAGCTTCAATCGCACCCACCCAAATAGGTAAAAGTCGGCCGCTTTCAGTCTCACGCAGCAAGACAAGCGGCTGATTGGACGGTGCCTCGACTCGAACGCCCAGGATTTCCATGTGCCGCATCATTCAACCTTTCAGGCCACTCCGTACAAGAACTGTATGCAGACGAACCGCTAGGGCAGCAAGCTCAGACACCTGGGCAGCACCATCTGGGGTTTGCCGCAAAGCGTGTGGAACCACTTGCTCAATTAACGCAGTTTCGCGGGCCGCAGCAGTCTTAAAACCGCGCAAATGCCGTGGTTCAATTCCGAGTTTCGATAATTCGCCAGCAAGAGAAGCAATCACGAGTGCATCGGCGTCATAATATTTCTGTTCTGGCCGACGTGGAATCAAGCCAAACTCTTCGAGATCAGCAAGCAGTTCATCGTCGATTCCGGCCGAATCCACAAGCTCCTCGCGGCTCATCCGAGTCGCGCCGGTGCCCTCCAACATGGTTTGGGCGGTGGGCATTCCGTCCGCAGCTAGCGTCACCTGAGGGACACGCAGTGTTGCCCGAATTTCTGTTTCCGGAACCTCTCCGCGATCCATCTGATCGAGTGCTTGGCGAATGTGACTCAATGGCCAGAAACGATCCTTCTGCATGCGCAAAATGAAACGCAACCGCTCAACATCGGCGTAACTGAACTTGCGATAACCAGAAGGTGTGCGTTCTGGCTCAATGAGCCCCTGTTCGTTGTAATAACGAATTCTACTCAAAGAAATATCTGGAAATTCTCCGCTTAATTCATTAATAACTTGGCCGATGCCGAGCTTTGTCGGCTTGGTTTGCGGCGCAGTCATTGGGCGCTTCCCGGCGCTGCCACCGAGCCCGCAAAATAAATCAGTCGGTACTTACCGAATCGCACTTCATCCCCGCCAGTCAACAGGACATCGGTATCAATCCGGTCACGATTGACATAGGTGCCATTGAGGCTTCCCAAGTCCGATACTTGATAACCCTGATCTTGTCTCGTGAATACTGCATGGCGCCGGGACACGCTAATGTCGTCGAGAAAAATATCGCTGGAAGGATGCCGACCTACCGAGATCGAGTCTTGATCTAACAAAAATCGTGCGCCAGCATCAGGACCGCGTTGAACCAGCAGCATGGCGCTGCCGACCTGCAGATGTTCGATGACAGACAGGTCTGCACTCGACAACTCTTCCGTGTCAGCATCAATTGCTGGGATGAAGTTGGTCTCTTCCGATTGGTCCGAGGTGGACATCCCGACCATCTCCTCAATGTCTAAAGTTCGACTACAGGGTGACACCAACCTAACACCGGAACCAAAGCCTGTGTAGCCGGTCACTTCGACTTGGTTCGGGTGAGCCACCCCACCTAGTTCAAATCAGCCTGCCACGATCTTTGCGTATGCGTCAGCATCCAGCAAGCCATCGCTTGCTCCGTCGCCGCTCAAGCGGATCTTGACAAGCCATCCCTCACCGTAAGGATCAGAATTAATGACCTCTGGTGAACCATCGAGCGATGCGTTGACCGAAAGAATGACACCGTCGACCGGACAGAACAAATCGGACACAGACTTGGTCGATTCGAGTTCGCCCATCACGCTGCCAGCAGTAACGTCATCACCCTCATCCGGCAAATCAACGTAGACGATATCGCCCAACTGGTCTTGGGCGAAGTCGGTAATTCCGACGACCGCAATATCGTCCTCGATACGAATCCATTCATGTTCTTCGCTATACATGAGGTCTTCAGGAATCACTGCTACTCCTAAGTGGTTATGCGCTGCTCACTGTGCAGGTCGAGCGTACTGTCCTTGGACTTCATCTGCCAAGGCTGTGATGGAAATTGTTTCACGTCGAATCACATCTACGTTGCCACCCCGGCCCTGCACTCGATCAGCTAAGCCGCCACGAAAGTTTACGGCCTTTTCTAAGGTATGCGGATCGCCAATGACTTCAATAACAAATGGGGGTTGAAGAATACGTCCACCGACACGGACGCCTGCTGAGTCATCGGCAAACCAAGTATGAGCAACGACTCGAGCAACACCATTAATCACAATCGCTTCGGCACCCGCATCACGCATTTCCTGAACCGCGTCGAGCAAAACCGAAGCCGTGATCGACTCGTCAGGTGCCGTTACCGTGATCTGAATACCCGGGCCTTTGGCGCCCGCAGACCCGGCGAGAATCGCCATTGCATCTGCCCGCTCGCGCGCCGTCTTTTCAGCCTTAGCGGTATTAGTCGAGTCAGCTTTGAGCTGATCGCGAGTTGCCGTCAAATCTTGAATCTGAGCGGCTAACCGCTGGTTTGTGGCATCAATAGATTTCAACATTTCAGCAAGTTCAACTCCCCGAACATTGCTGAAATCTTGGGCATTGTCGTCATTTCGCACTTGTACCGTAATGGCGAACGCCAAGAGGGCCACCAATAACCCCGCGACGATCGATAAACTTCGCTTGTTTTTGCCATCTTTCGCTTTCGAACCGTCGACCGCCTCGGCATCAGTCGTCCCGGTCATGGCGGATTCATCGACTTGAACGTCTTCAGTCATGCTTGCGGATACAGCGTCGTCGCTAGCTGGCGCACGACTTTCGTTTGGTGTATCCGCCGAGCCCACAGATTCTCCGCTGCCGGGCTGAGCATTCTCATCAGGCATGCAAATACCTCCGCCTGATTGCGGCCGCATTTGCAAAGATTCGGATTCCTAGCACCACGATGACGCCGGTGGAAAGCTGGGCACCGACACCCAATTGATCACCTAAATACACCATGAGTCCTGCAATGAGGACGTTTGACAAGAAAGAAATCACAAATACTCGGTCATCAAACCGGCTCTCCGAGAGGGCGCGTAAGGCACCGACAACTGCGTCAAGGGCAGCAATGATCGCGATCGGCACATAAGGCTGCAAACCAAAAGGAATCGAGGGCTGGAAAACCAATCCCAAGACGATTCCGATAATCAGTCCGACAACGGGGATCATGATCCACCTCTCCTTATGGCACTCGCGTGCCGTATCTCTAGCCGCTTGTTCGGGGCGGCAGACATAGAAATCTCATCCGCTTCTTTGACGCTCCACGCGATCCCTGAATTCTCACTTCGGGCATCCAAATAACGTCCCGATGGACTAAGCCTAAATTGTTCCGCCAAGGAACTCGGCGAACCAATTGCTCGAACCACGATTGGTTCGGCAATAGATTGAAAGTTGACGGTTATTCCATCACCCGCTGATCTGATTGCTGACGTCGACGACAGTCGATTGCCGCCAACATCTACCGCTTCGGCTCCAGACATCCACAGGCCATTGACTACGAGCTGAACGTCTAAGTCGGTCACTAAGCCCCCCGCTTTTTCGCCCGCTGCAGAAGACAAACGGATTTCTACCCCGTCACCTACGACAGCTTGGGCTCCAGCATTCAAAACATCACGCTGTGCGCTTTTGCTCGGCGCAATGACGTTACTTTCAAGCGTATCGATTTCCGCCTGCAATGAAGCTGCGGCTAAGCGTCGCGAATCAAGTGTGGCTTGCCGCTCTTCAATACTGTCAACCAGTGCTTGACGTTCAGCTTCAGTTGCCGGACGGTTGTTTTGAGACTGCACGGCAACAACGGCTAAAAAGAAGCCCAACATCACAATCGAAACGAGGGTAATGGCCTGCATAACCACTGAAGGCTCGGTTTCCCGATCGACTTCGTAGTAGGCGTTGTCTAGCGAAGACTCAGCGAGTTGTTCCAGTAGCGATTCAGCGGGCCTCGGCGCCCTGTTTTCGGTAGGGCGATTGTCATCTGTCATCAGCCTCTCCGTTTCGGCATGGTGACCAAGACTCGACGAACCTGGACGACGTAAAGCAATCCGGCCCACCAGTAAAGGGCGACGCCCCAAATACTGAAAGCCCAACCGAACACGCGGGCTAAGTTTGCTAGCGGGCCGACGCCATCTCCCAATAGCAGCAACGGGAAGGCATACAGCAGCACGGCAGTCGCAGCCTTGCCAAGGAAATGTACTGGTAGAGAACTGTAGCCGCGCGTGCGAATGAACGGGATGACCAGTAACAACAAGATGTCACGTAGCGGTAACGAAAGAGCTAACCACCAAGGAATGATCTCCCGAAAACCGAGACCGAACACGACGGCAAGGATGAAGAGTCGGTCGGCAATGGGATCGAGTAAAACACCTAGGTTAGTGATCTGGCCCGTTGCGCGGGCGATCTTGCCATCTAAATAATCGGTAAGTCCCGAAACCACCAACACGAGAATCGCGAGGCCGTCGTATTCGGGAACCAAAACCAGCCAAAGAAATAGTGGAACTAAAAAAATTCGCGAGAAACTCAAAACATTTGGAACAGTCCACACGTGCGAACCGGGCTGGAGAGATTCTGCTCCACTCTGCTTTGAGCCTTGAGCTCGCCTCGGTTTGGGTTTTATCGCACCTGTTGACTTTGCCCTAGGTTTTTGTGCTGACGTGGCAGCATTTTTGCCCAAATGTTCGAGTGTCGAATTCGGATCGAAAGGCGTTTGTTCAGCGCGAGGCACCGCTCTACGCCTGCTGCCAACCTCCCGTGGTGAATTCACGCCCTTAATCTTAGCCACGAAAGCAAGCTCACGAGGCTGACACTTGCTTCTCGCGGCACAACTGAGAGACTGTGAAGTAAAGACACCCTTAGATCTGGGAATTCGTCCCGGACCACTTGAGCGCATTGGAGGAAGCGTGGCTGAATACACACTGCCGGACTTGCCATACGATTACGGAGCTTTGGATCCGCATATCTCCGGAAAAATTATGGAACTTCACCACAGCAAGCACCATGCCGCGTATGTCGGTGGAGTAAATCTCGCTCTTGAGAAGCTTGAAGAAGCTCGTGCAAATGAACAGTTTGCCACGATCAACCTGCTGGAGAAGAACCTCGCGTTTAACCTCGGCGGACACATCAACCACTCGATTTTCTGGAAAAACCTTTCCCCCGAAGGTGGCGACAAACCGACCGGCGATCTCGCGGCAGCGATCGACGAATTCTTTGGATCGTTCGATTTATTCCGCGCGCAATTCGAAGCAACAGCACTCGGAATTCAGGGCTCCGGTTGGGCCATCCTCGCTTGGGACACGCTCGGACAGAAATTGTTGACCGTCCAACTCTACGATCAGCAATCAAATATCCCGGCAACGCTCATCCCGATCCTCCAATTGGACATGTGGGAGCACGCCTTCTATCTCGATTACCTCAACGTCAAGGGCGACTACGCCAAGGCGTTCTGGAAGATCGCAAACTGGGCAGACGCACAAGAACGCTTTACAGCGGCAACTGCAGGTGGCCAGATTCTCTTCTGAGACTGGACACAACAACACTGTGGCGGCACCCGATTGGGTGCCGCCACAGTGTTGTTTATGGGCGTCACAAATCTTGACGTTGGCTCAGGGACTTCAAATATGCGTTGTACTGTTCAAGTTCTGCATCGTTGTCTCGATCAGCCGCACGGTCTTTGCGTTTAGCTTCGCGTTGATCTGAAGAGAACCACTGCCAAAAGATGGCACCAATGACAATTAGCATCGGTATTTCGCCCATTGCCCAAGAAACACTGGCACCAAAGTTCTGATCTACAAGCAGGTCAGTGGCATAGGGGCGATTGATCATCAGAAAGTAGTCCTCCCCCACGATTTTCATTGACGACATGAGGGCCACCGAGAAGAAGGCGTGGAAAGGCAGTGCCACCATGATGACAAGCATTCGCATCATCGGTGCAAGCTGTCTAGGTGATGGATCTATGCCGACCACGACGTAGTAAAACAAGAAACCGGAAAATAGGAAATGAAACTCCATCGCGGCGTGGCCTAAATGGCTACCCATAAGGAATTCGAACAAATCCGAGAAATACACAGCGTACAAGCTGCCAATAAACAGCACCGACGCTACAGCAGGATGGGTATAAAAGCGTGAAAGTTTTGAATGTAAGAAATCATTGAGCAACTTCCGCGGTGACATCTCCCCGTGCACCCGTGGACCAGGCAGTGTTCGTAAAGCCAACGTCATAGGCGCGCCCAATACCAAGAAAATCGGCGCGATCATAGCCAACAACATGTGCGAGATCATGTGGAGAGAGAACATGACTGCCGAATAGTCGCCCAAACCACCAAAGGTGGCCCAACCAACCAGCACCAGGCCAAAGAGCCAAGAGATGGTCCTGCCAATAGGCCACGCGTCACCTCGCCTGCGCATTTTCAGAACACCATAGAGATAGAACACGCTACCTAGGCCCACGATGAGAAGGCCGAATCCATTCGGCTCCCAGCCCCAAAGCAGCAGCCTGAGTGTGGGTTCGGGCGGGACAGGTCCGCTCAGCAACACTTCAGCTCGACCGATAAATATCTCGTCGCCCGCAGGTAATGGAGTACGAGACAACACAACAGCAATACCAATCGTGGCCAACATGAAGGCCATTTCAAAAAGCGAAAGCCTCAAAAAGCTAACGCCGCGATTGACGATGCGACGACGCTGAAGCCACCCGAAAATTCCTAAAACAACGAAGGCTCCAACTTTGAGCGACAGCATCAAACCATAGATCGACAACACATCGTCCATCGAGGTGATTCGTGCGCTCGCGTTAATCAATCCCGAAACTCCAACAAATGCAAAACACCACACCGCGAGCGCCGAATAACGAGCTACTGCTTCCTCAAGGCGCTTACTTCCACGCAGTCCAACCCAAATCAAGGCAGTCAGCCCGCCGATCCACAGCAATGCGCCAAGCATGTGTAATAGCAGGCTTGAGACCGCCAGCATGTGTGGTCCCGCCGACGCGGCATGCCCAGTGAGCGCAATGGGCGCCACCGCGCCCACAGCCAAACCAAACATTATGGCCACGTGCGCAGGGGTGAACGACCATCGGGCCCAGATAGCAACGACGAGAACGAGAATGAGTTGGACAAGAACTGCACGGCCGTTAGAAAACTCGAGAACGAAATACCACATTTGACCGAAAGAAATGTCCCACACTGGACGGCCATATATGTCAGCGACTGAAAATGCAAAAAATGCGAACGAACTAGCAAACCAGAGCCATGCAAAGCCCGCAGCTATCCGCACGGCTTGAACGGAAAGCCCGGCTAACGACGAACCATTAGGCAATAAAAATACTGCCACCATAAGGAACCCAACGCATGCCATTGCAGCAACGTTGTAGATCACACGAGAAATAGGTAGACCCCACGCTACAAAGGCCCCTGGGTCTGGAATTCCTGCTGGCGGCCGTTCTGGCGCACCAAGCACGATGAGAGTCACCATCACAGTGACGCCAGACGCCCATGCGAGCGCAAGCGATAACGTGCGGCCAGAAGGAGTCATCATGTACGGGGGGTATCGTCATCGCTCCGGGTGCTGCGACGTAGCAAGGCTACAGCCACGACAGCCACGATGATGACGATTCCACCCCAAAGCCAAGGAGCCCGAAGCAATGCTGCAAAGCCACCCGGCTCGTCGCTTTCAGTTTCGCTGTCAGTGGCAGGAGCTTCGGGCGTTGGCTCTGGACTGGGAGTTGCAGCTAATTCCTCGGCTTGAATGGTGAAGTCTGTCGACCCTTTGATGGGGTGTCCGTCAGCGGATACAACCCGGAAGGAAATCACGTATTCACCTGCGGGAACTGAGCTGTTCGCTGGGGGGCTGACGATAAGGCGCTCCGCGTCGAGACTGACCGACCAATCGGTGACCTCTTTGCCATCGTGGCTGACTGCGGCAAAACCTGGCTCTTTCAGCACTTCATTAAACGTAAAGACGACTTTCTCAGGTGTCTCAGTAAGCACAGATCCTGACTCTGGATTAACGCCAGTAAGACTCGCATGAGCGTAAGCCGAAGCGCCGAAACCTAGCGTGAATACACCTAACAAAAGCACGAGGACTGCAGCTGGCGTTATTCGCTTAAACACGTTGACTCCGAATTTCTTAAGACTTCTGTCTCCACCTTACCGATGGCAAGTTCCTACAATGTCCCCGCCAAAGAAACTGGGGCCGCGGTTTGACCCGCGACCCCAGCTTCTAGTAGCAAATATCAGGCTTCTTCATCGAGTGCAGCTGCGACTCGACGATGAGCTTCCCAAATTTCCTCAGGCAGACCTTCGAACTGCTCAAGGTGAGTTTCACGGAAGCCCATTTCTTGGCGCCAACGTGCATTATCAATGGTCAAGACCTTTTCGAGATCGCTCTCGTCAATGTCAAGGCCCTCAAGGTTCAGTTCTTCCTTCGTTGGAATCACGCCAACAGGGGTAACGTTGCCCGTCACATCACCGTTGCGGTATTCCATGAGCCAGATGAGCGCGCGAAGATTCTCGCGGTAGCCAGGCCACAGGAAGTGTCCGTCTTCAGGGTCACGCTGGAACCAGTTGACGTGCGCGAAGACTGGTTTATCCGTTGCCTGACCGATGATGTCGAGCCAGTGTTGTGCATAACGTGCTTCGTCGTACGCCATAAACGGGCGCATTGACATTGGGTCATAACGCAATTGACCTTCAACACCTTCAGCAGCAAATGTTGCTTCAGCGCCGAGAGTCAAACCGTCATATACGCCTTCTGCCACATCGTCGATCGCGCGCACCAAAGGTTCGCGGTCACGAGTACGACCACCAAAGATGATGCCGTCAATCGGAACACCCTTCGGATCGTTGTAGTCAGGTGCGGCGTTTGGAATGTTATCCATCGTCGTGGTGAAGCGGCTGTTTGGATGTGCCCACGGCTCATCCTTGTCTGCTTCCGAACGATCTGCAATGGCATTGCCCTTCCAGTCCAACCAGCCATCAAGATCAGCCGGTGGCTCTGGTGTGCGACCTTCCCACCAAACCTCTTCGGTCTTCGGGTTGTAGGCCACATTAGTGAATAAGGTTCCGGTTCCCGGCGCAACCGAATCCAGTGCCACTGGGTTCGTCGCTTCGTTGGTGTCTTTAGCCACGCCGAAGGCGCCGAACTCAGGGTTTAGCCCGTAGATCTTGCCATCTTCTTCGTTGACCCACAGCCAGGCAATGTCATCGCCATAGAAGTCAACCGAGTAACGATCACCCATGGCATCAGGTGCCAAGGTCATGGCGAGGTTGGTCTTGCCCGAGGCACTTGGGAAGCCTCCACAGATGTGGTAACGCTTACCTGTTTGCTTATCGGTAATACCGATGAGCATGAACTGTTCGGCCAAGAATTTGCCCGAAGCGTGACCGTCATAGCAGGCCTGGCGCAAACCGTGAGCAATCTTGCCGAGCAAAGCATTTCCACCATAGGAGGAACCAAAATGCAAAATAGTGCGTTCGTCAGCCACTGTCACGAAATAACGCTGATCATCTGGTGTGCCCTGACCGAGGTTCGGCAAATCACCCGTTACGTGCACGGCGCGCACGAACATTTCTGGGTTCTGCAAGTTTTCGATGAAGTCCACGCCAACTCGGGACATGCGAATCATATGAAGTACGACCGTGCGGTGGTCAGTCAACTCCACACCGGCTGCATACGGTTCAAGTGGTGAACCCGGAGGTGCCATGAGGTACGGAATGACATACATCGTCTTGCCCTTGGACGCGCCAGTCATACGCTCGACAAGCATTGGCTTCATTTCGGAAGCTGGACGCCAGTTATTGTAAATACCTTTGTCTGCTGGATCGTTCGTTGCGACAATCGTGCGTTCTTCGGAACGAGCGGTGTCCTTGTAATAGCTCTGCGAGTAGTACAGGCCTTCACCAGCTGGCTGGATCTCGCCAGCATCGAGAGATTCTTGAATCAACCGTGCATCGTCGGATGCATCGACTACTTCGATTCGATCAGGCTGCGTAATCTCAGCCCAGTGCCGTACATATTCACGTACATGCGGGTTGTTCAGCCCTGCTTCTTCTAGGACCTTGTCAACGTCGACCATTGCTATGCCTTCGTCCTCTCCTTCGAGCACCTGCTCGCGTTATTTTGCAGCGGCGCAGCCAGAAGAGGCCACGTCACTGGGGCAATCTACTCAATGAGATTACCGCGCATTGATTGTCAGCCGATGGCCGGACACCATAATTCCCGTGTCAGGTTCGTCTCATTCGAGGTTTACACGCTGAGGGCAGTCCGTTTTGTTTCGCAGAATCTAAAACCGGCGCGCAAGCGGCCGACGCTGAAACCTAACCCTCGGAAGCTAGTGGGCGCGGCCCAGTGAAAGATTCCACAGCTGTTTCAATCGATGCAAGAGCTTCCATCGCTTCATCAAAATTGATGATCGGGCGGACGTCACCCTGCTCCCCCACCCAGCCAATATCAGGTTCAAAATGACGCACAATACGAGCCGGAACCCCTGCAACGACCGCAAAATCTGGTATTTTTCCACGAACCACCGCACTTGCCCCAACCACGACGTGGCGGCCAATCTGGGTACCGGGCAAGATCACCGCGCCATGACCAATCCAACTACCGTCGCCGATGCTTATCGGTTGATGTTGGCCCATTTGCCTACCGACCGGAATCTCTGGATCTTGATAACCGTGGCTGGCATCGGAAATGAAGACGTCTTTCCCAAGCCAAACATCGTCGCCAAGTTCTATCCGCCCATGTGCGGTTAGCGTGCTGCGTGCACCGACAACGCAACGATCACCGATGATGAGAGCCGATTCTGGCAAAGTCGACACACCAGGCATGTAACCCACAGAAAGAGTGACGTGCTCGCTAATGAGTGTGTTGTCGCCTATGGACATAGCCTGTTGGCCAAAAATGCTGCCTTGGGGAAAGGTAATCAGCGTCCCCCAGCCTAGATAGCCAAATTCCTGTGCAGAACTGGTATCAGGGCTAATGGAACCGTATGTTTTTGCCACCCGATGTACGTATTGCACAACTCGATGCAACAATCGGCGCTTTATCGACACTCTCGAATCGTAGCCGGGATACAAGAGCAGGCGAGCGAGCCTACCGCCTAAAGATCAGTTGCCGACAGATCAGCACTTGCGCTAAGCGCGTGGATAATTGGCAGCAAGACGTCGTCGACTGTGGCTGCGGTTGCTTTGGAATCGTATGAAGGCCGCCGGAAAAAAATATCGTGGCGAAACATGACGATTGGTAAGAGCTCTAGTTCCGGCCTCAGCGACTTGAGTCTGATTTCGCCACGTTCATGTGCTGCTTCAAGCGCCATCTTTACTGCTGCACGAGATACTTCTGCGGTCGATTCGGTCATGTCTTTCATGAGTTCGTCGTCAGCTTCAGCAATCATTCGCCGAAAGGCGGCGACACCCGCTTTCTTATTGTAGTCCTGTAACGCTTCAAGAATTGCGATCAAGTCTTTGCGAAGTGAACCTCGAGAACGCTTGGGCATGTTTACCGGAGAGTCCCACGTCCACGCATCGAGTGCCATATGCGCGCGCGAGCGATAGCGTCGATAGATGACGGGTTTGCTCGTTCGGGCGCGTCTGGCCACGCCTTCAAAAGTGACGCCGGGATAACCGTTCTCTCGTAGTTCATCGAGTATGGCGAAACGGATGTCATGCACAAGATCTTGGGTAGTTCGTCGCGCAACGTTCCGAGATTCCATTGGGCTTCTCACTCTCTATCTTGATTCCGTCCGTATAGGTGAACAGTCCGCAACATTAATTTCAACCTTGCCTTCAACAATAGCGGTCCAGCAAGTTCACGCGCCGTATCTAAATAGCGTTGTAAGCCTTGAGCACCTAGGCAAATTCGCGAAATATTCGCACAATTTTTTATTACATACTTGTCAGTTCCGTCAGCAACTTCACAACCTCATGACAGAAGAATCTCAGTGTGGTGATAGAACAGAACCTAGTTTGAATCCGTCCAGAAACTAGGTAAGCATGTCGCTCACAAGCAGTTCACCTGAGACTCGGGCTCCCCTTGAATCCAGCAACAATAGTTCGGAAAAAATTGGCGTTATCCTCGGCCAAGTCGGCACTCCACTCAATCTCACTAAGCGCGAGGTAAGGCGTTATCTTAAAGAATTTCTTTCAGATGAGCGCATTATCGATTTACCCAAATACCGTTGGTGGCCGATCCTCTACGGCTTCGTTTTACCCTTACGACCGCACATGGTAGCCAAACATTTCAGTGAAATCTGGACTGACGAAGGGTCTCCACTGCTCAAGATTTCTGAAGCCCAACGAGACGGGATTCAAGAACGGCTGGGCGATAAGTATCAAGTAGAACTTGGCATGGCCTACAGCGAGCCTGGCATGGTCACAGCGGTTGAGAATCTTGAAGTTGCCGGAATCACGAAGATCATTGCGTTGCCATTGTTCCCGCAATACGCGAATAGCACGACGGCTTCGATCTACGACGCCATCACCTTCGCAGCTCTCGGCCGCAAGGACCGTAAGCGTTTACCACAGATCAAGTTTTCACCGACGCTACGATTCATCCACCCATACTTTGACGATCCCGACTACGTCAGTGTTCTAGCGAACAATATTCGACAGCAAATGTCTGAATTAGATTACGAACCAGACCGGATCATTGTCAGTTTCCATGGCCTGCCGAAACGCTTCATCGATGAGGGCGACCCATATCTCGCCCAGTGTCATATCACGCGGGATTTATTGTGCAAGGAACTCGGATGGGCTCCCGAACAGATCGAATTGGCCTTCCAGTCACGCTTTGGTAAAACCGAGTGGATCAAGCCGTATCTTCAACCGCGATTAGAGGAGTTACACGATGCTGGTGTTGCTGCACCTGTGATCGTGTCGCCAGGGTTCACCACCGACTGTTTGGAAACCCTTCATGAACTCAGCATCGGTGGCCGGGAACTCTTTGAGAAAGGCGGCGGGAATCCTGATACGTACCACACTCTGTCCTGCCTCAATGAAGACGCCGCGTGGCTGGACTACGCTGCCGCATTGATCGAAAAGAATGCCGCAGGCTGGTAAAGCCTGCTTACTCCCGCCCCCTGATTCCCACGAGACCGTCGAAAGTTTGAGTCAAGAACACCTATTAGGTACGTGTGAACCCAAAAACGTGGGTGAAGCTAGGCTCTTGGAAGGATTCAAAAAAGTCCGGCGGAATATTTCCCGTACATAGTTTGGTCGGTTTGCCCCCTGAATTTCGAGAATTTAGGGGGCAAACCGACCAAATCTCGCGAGTCGGGCTGGCGGGATTTGAACCCACGACCCCTGCACCCCCAGTGCAGTGCGCTACCAAACTGCGCCACAGCCCGTGACAACCTTCGTTACTTTACCTCAGCGCCAACCCACCCGAGAATCTGGTCAAAGCAGAGCCCAAGGTACGCACAGATTACTGTTCGGAACGCTTCTTGCGCGGCCGCTGCTGCAATCTAATTGGCGTACCTACAAAACCAAAATCTTCACGCAAGCGCCGCTCAATGAACCGCAAATATCCGGCCTCAAGCTTCCCAGACGTAAACAGAACAAATGTGGGCGGAGCCGTCGAAGCTTGGGTGCCAAACAGAATGCGCGGCTGCTTACCGCCTCGAATTGGGTGCGGATGTTCCGCCACAATTCTGCCGAGGAACGAGTTGAGTGCACCCGTACCCACTCGGGTCTCCCAACCGTCGAGCGCCGCGTTCAAGGCTCGAACCAAACGATCCGTATGCCATCCCGTGCGGGCAGCAACATTCACTCGTGGCGCCCACTGCACCTGGACAAGTTCTCGTTCGATTTCACGTTCTAGGTAATAGCGCCGCTCATCGTCGACTTTGTCCCATTTATTGAAAGCGATAACGAGTGCACGCCCAGCCTCAGCAGCAGTAGAAATAATGCGCGTGTCCTGCTCCGTTAATGGCTGGCTCGCGTCAATCACCATGACTGCAACCTCTGCGCGATCCAGGGCAACAGAGGTGCGCAAACTTGCGTAATACTCATGACCCGACGCTTCACGCACCCTACGCCTCAGACCCGCCGTATCGATGAAGATCCATTCCTCACCGCCAAGCTCGATGACCTCATCAACAGGATCAACTGTCGTTCCCGAGGCGTCATCGACGACAACCCGGTGTTCGCCAGCAAGGGAATTTAACAGACTCGATTTGCCGACGTTCGGCTTACCAATGATGGCAATACGGCGACGCGGATCGATGGAGTCAAAGTCTTCTTCAGGCACGTCAGGCAGCGCGTCTAAGACAGCGTCGAGGAGATCACCACTTCCCCGACCATGAAGAGCCGACACGGGATAAGGCTGACCGAGGCCGAGACTCCACAGGCTCGCCGATTCAAGTTCACCCCGCTGGTCGTCAACCTTGTTCGCTGCGAGCACGACAGGCTTCTTTGCCTTGCGTAAAAGCTTAACGACGCGTTCGTCAATATCGGTCCCACCTACAGTCGCATCGACCACAAAAATGATCGCGTCTGCGATACCGATCGCGATTTCGGCTTGCTCCGAAATACGCTCAGCCATTCCTTTGCCCTCGGGGTCCCAACCGCCGGTGTCAAGCAAAGTGAACGCCCGGCCGTTCCAGTTCGCGTCGTAGGAAACTCGATCGCGAGTAACGCCCGGAACATCTTCCACCACTGCCTCGCGACGACCGAGGATCCGGTTCACCAGTGTTGATTTGCCGACATTAGGTCGGCCGATGATCGCTACTACAGGCAGGGAGGACACGTGGTGATCCTACCGGTCAACAGCCAATTCACCCATTTGGCTCGGGCAATAAGCCAATGATCTCGTCGATGACTTCCGGCAAGGTCTTATGTGTTCCATCAACCAGCACCGCATCGGCAGCCTGAGTTAGTGGCGATGCATCACGATTGGAATCGATCGCATCGCGAAGAGCCATTGCCTCTTTCATGGCTACTTCGTCATCAACACCGAGCTCCGCAGCACGCCGTTGTGCTCGCGCCACAGGATCTGCATAAAGATAAACCTTCAATGTCGCATCAGGCGCAACGACTGTTCCGATGTCTCGTCCTTCCACCACAATTCCTGTGATTGCCGTGTCAATTGCTAGCTTCTGAGACTCAACTAGGAGCGTGCGCAC
This sequence comes from Aeromicrobium sp., assembly GCA_040394025.1. GTDB lineage: Bacteria > Actinomycetota > Actinomycetes > Propionibacteriales > Nocardioidaceae > Aeromicrobium. The sequence continues at coordinate 16,570 of JBEBSZ010000003.1, read as the reverse complement.
AGTAGGAACGGCCGCAACTTTACTTACTGCGGCAGTCACCTCAGCTGAGCGAATTTCCTCGGCTACATCCTCACCGCCAAGTTCGATCGTGGGGTTCAGCGGATGAGTTCCCGCATGGATCATCACGGTAGGGGCTTGAGCAGCTATCGCTTCTGAGTTATCCAAATCAATCCGGCCGCGCAGCATCGCTAGTGCCATTGCTCGATACATTGAGCCGGTATCGAGATATGCAAGTCCCAAACGATCAGCAACTCCACGCGAGGTACTGGATTTACCTGAGCCCGAAGGCCCATCGATCGCGATTACCACTGGATTGGACACAGTAAGACTCCTAGAGATAGGCGGACCAGCCGCGAGAGTTCAATGCATGCACCAAATATTCGGCGCGTTCTGGCAAAACTAAGATTTCCACCAAGCCCACCGGTCGGCCAACTTCGTGATCAATTCGCACGTCTTCGATATTGACCTGGGCTTCCCCCGTGTCAACGAATAAGCGTGCCAATTCACCTGGTTCATCGTCAATCGTGACGTAAACCGTGGTGACCTCATCTGAAGGCTGGCCATGCTTACCTGGAATATTGCTGGTTCCCTTGCGCCCCTTGGCAAGTACAGATTCAAGAGCGTCAGAGTCCGTTCCAACAATCTCAATCAGCTCATCCAAGTTTTCGCGCAACGTCTGCAGAGCATCCAGAATAGGCACAGAATTCGCGCGGATAATGTCGATCCAAAGTCCGGCGTCACTTCGCGCAATGCGGGTGACATCGTGAAGACCCTGGCCCGACAACGCCATTTGGCGATCACTGGAGTCAGTGAGTAACCCCGCCGTTAGGTTCGAAACAAGGTGTGGCACGTGGGAAACGAGAGCAACAGCTTCATCATGTTCACTCGGATCCAGCCAAATTGGTACGGCGCCGAGCACTAATGCAAGGTTTTCGACGACTGCAACCGCATCGGCAGCAGAGTTCTGGCCTGGCACAATTGCCCACGGGCGGCCTTCAAACAGGCGGGCCGAAGCCGCTAGCGGTCCAGAACGTTCCTTTCCCGCCATCGGGTGACCGCCCACAAATCGAGGATCGTCCACTGACGCACAGAGCGAAGACTTCACGCTTGCCACATCAGTAACAACAGCTTGATCAAACTCAGACAACGCTCCTCGGACCTCGGCTTCAACGGCACTTGGTGGCACCGCGACCACTACCAACTCAGGCAGTTCGTCACAATGAGCTTTCCCAGCTCCGACTGATGCCGCGAGTTCGACGTTCTTTGGATCAGCGTCCCGCAAATACACCGTCACACCAGCTTCGACTAAGCCTAAAGCAACGGATGTGCCGATGAGTCCAGTGCCAATCACCAAAGCAGGCGAGGCCACTGACGCGGGTGGATTATTCATGAGGCAACGCTATCGAATAGTGATCCGAGTTCATCACGGGTCAGGTCCCGCATTGCTCCACTGCGCAAATCACCCAATTTGAGTGGCCCGAAGCGAGTCCGGGTGAGCTCCAGGACAGGATGTTCTACGGCAGCAAGAAGTCGTCGGACAATTCGATTTCGTCCAATATGGATATCGAGTTCAATCAGGCTCCGACCTTGATGACGATCCCTGATCTTGAAGCGGTCGACTTGAACCCGGCCATCTTCGAGCTCAACCCCAGCCAATAAACGCGGCCCGAGTGACTCAGCGACGTCCCCCGAAACGAGAGCAACGTATGTTTTCGTAACTTCAAAGGAAGGGTGCGCCAAACGATGCGCCAAATCTCCGTCGTTCGTCAAAATCAGGAGACCTGAGGTGTCCGTATCCAGACGTCCGACGTGAAAGAGACGGTCATTCCTTCCTCGCAACAGACCAGAAAGATCAGAACGACCTTGCTCATCAGACATGCTCGTAACAATCCCCCGCGGTTTGTTTAACATAACGTACGCATGCTCTGAGGGGGGCGGTATTCGTTTGCCGTCGACCCGGATCACATCGGTTACCGGGTTGACCCGCACTCCCATTCGATCGACAACATCACCGTTGACCTCTACCCGACCCATCGCCATCAGTTCTTCACACTTGCGACGGCTGCCCAGACCAGCTTGCGCTAGTACTTTCTGCAGTCGAACTGCTTCCTCAGTCAAGCTCGATATCCTCACTCGGCCGTGCTTCAACATCGGTATTTTGTACCGAGTTCTCGTCGCTAGCGTTCACTGAAAGCACATCGTCATTACCAGATTCAGCAATCGTGACATCGGCAGTTTCCTTGATCCGTGTCGCCACGCGTTCGAGTTCACCATCGAGTTCATCTATCTCGGGCAACATCGGTGCTAACTCAGGAAGCTCATCGAGTGAGGTGAGGCCCATCCTCTCTAAGAAGTAACTACTTGTTCCGTAAAGAATCGCACCCGATTGGGCTTCGTTGCCCAACTCTTCGAGCAGTCCTCTCGTGACGAGAGTACGTACGACTCCGTCCACGTTGACACCGCGAATAGCGGAAATTCGCGAGCGACTGATGGGCTGGCGATACGCCACGACTGCCAAGGTTTCTAAGGCCGCCTGGCTTAGGCGCGCCTGTTGGCCTTCAAGCACGAACGCCGTGACGACGGAGTCAAACTCCACAGAACTGTAAAAACGCCAGCCTCCGGCCAACTCCCGCAATTCAAAACCTCGACGTTGATTTCGATATTCGGCAGCTAAATCGTATAGAACCTGCTCAACCACCTCAGTCGGATGGCCCACTCCTTGGGCCAAATTAATTGCCGCTACAGGTTCCTCAACAACCATCAAAATCGCTTCGAGCGCACTAGCGAGCCGATCAGGTTCAACAATGACCGGTGATTCCTCACCGGGAATGTCGACCAAGGTTTCTACTAGCGCCTCGGATTGCTCGGCCGACGACTCGTCCATTTCAAACGTTTCATTGTTCATCATCAACGTGTTCCTCATCCGCAACAGTCTGGTCTACATCACTTCCGCCATGGTCGCGGTGGTCACTCACTTCGTGCGATTCGGTGCCCTCACCACCAGCAGCCTCGTCAAACTCATCGCCGACGTCAATATCACCCTCATCAGAGCCAGTCCATTGGATCGTCAACTCACCAAGCGGTGTTACTTGATCGAAAGAGATCACGCTTTCGCGGAACAGCTCCAAAATAGCCAAGAAGCGCGCCACCTTTGTCATCACATCGGGAGCATCAGCGGTCAAAGCTCTAAAGGACATGACCCGTTGCCGCCGTAGCCGGTCCACGACGAGATGTGCCTGCTCTCTCACACTGACGGCTGGCGCATGCAAATGCGCCAAAGACAACACCGGAGGAAGTTTTGGCGCAAGTGCAGCCGCCGTAATATCCGCCAACCGATCAACTGAAATATTGATCTCTATTTCAGGCAATGCAGTAGCAAAGCGTTCTTCGAGCCGTGCCGCACGCGGATGTCGTGCGCCTTGGGTTTCCCAACGTTGCTCAAGAATGGCAGCAACCTGTTTGAATGCCCGATATTGCATAAGCCGAGCAAAGAGTAGGTCTCGTGCTTCAAGAAGTGCCAAATCTTCTTCATCCTCGACCTCAGTCTGCGGCAGTAACCGTGCAGTTTTGAGGTCAAGCAAGGTGGCAGCAACTAAAAGAAAGTGGGTCGTCTGCTCAAGGTTGTCTTCCAAGGTGCGGGTAAACGCGATGAAATCTGATGTGACGACAGAAAGCGCAACTTCAGTGATGTCCAGTTGATGTTTTGAAATCAATTGGAGCAGTAGATCAAATGGGCCTTCAAAGTTTCCTAAGGTGACTGAAAACTCGCCAACGTCACTCACCCCATCGTCTGCAACAGTTTCCACGTCACTCACTGAGTCGACCAAACACGTCACTATCGACGCCGTTAGCATCGAGATCTTCCAGAGCCGCCTCCAGCGCCGCGCGAACGATACGGCCGCGATCAATCTTTCGACCGAGCATCTTCTTGAGAGTTAAACGCGCCTGTTCCAATGCTAAAAGCTCTTCGGAGGTGAGGTAAACAGTCATCTTTTCGTCGTGCTTGACCCGACCGCTTGCTGACGGCGGGTTCGCGCCGGTAGAACCGGATTCAGGATCTTTGGCTTTTCCTTGAGCACCTCTAGCGGGAGCTGTCGGCCGGAAGAGCTCATCTGCACCAGGCAGGTTTACGCGTCGGGACACCGGTGTAGCACCTCTTTGGCAAGATCACGATAAGACGTAGCCCCCGGGGACTTCGGTGCGAACGAGGTAATTGGTTCGCCAGCGACAGTGGAATCCGAGAATTTCACCGTGCGTCGGATGACCGTATGAAACACTTTGTCACCCCAGCCATCGACAAGAGTCCGTAATACTTCACGACCATGCAAGGTACGACCGTCAAACATAGTGCCGACAAGGCCAATCACTTCGAGGCCGAAGTTCGTGCGCTCGCGCACCTTCTCGATGGTCTCATGCAAAAGCGCGACCCCACGTAGCGCAAAGTATTCACATTCCAAAGGAATAATGACCCCGTTTGCGGCGGTAAGAGCGTTGACCGTCAGCAGTCCAAGCGAGGGCTGGCAATCAATCAAAATAATGTCGTAATCACGGCTCACCGGGTGAATCACACGCGCCAAAGCCTGCTCACGACCGACCTCACTAACGAGCCTCATCTCAGCTGCCGACAAATCGATATTGGACGGAACCAGATCCAATCCATCAACTGTTGTCGGCAAAATAATGTCTTTAATTGAGGTTTCGGTATCCATCAAAACGTGATAAATACTCTGGTCAAGTTCATGAGCGTTATAGCCAAGCCCAACAGTCATGGACCCTTGCGGATCGAAGTCGACGAGCAAAACTCGACGGCCAGCTTCGGCCAGAGCAGCACCCAAATTGATCGTTGTTGTGGTCTTTCCTACTCCACCTTTTTGGTTACACATCGCGATAACGACAGCTGGACCATTGCTCGTGCGCGGAGACGGTTCTGGGAGTACCTGAACAGGTCGGCCGGTTGGTCCGATTTCTTCGCTCATCGCAGTCCTTCGCGGGTCAATGGTGGGTAGAAACCGCCATTTGGTTGGCGGATTGAACCTTGTCGGACACTCTACCGGTCAACGACGTGCTCGTGGGTGGGACGTCGCATATGTTTCGCGCAAACGGTCGATTGTCACCATGGTATAAATCTGGGTGGTCGTCACAGATGCATGACCTAAGAGTTCTTGGACAACTCGCACATCTGCTCCTCCTTCAAGCAGATGAGTTGCAAATGAATGCCTTAAAACGTGGGGAGAAACGTCCGCATCAATCTCTGCATCTGCTGCAGCCTTGGTCAACACCGCCCAAGCGCTTTGACGAGAGAGTCGACCGCCCCTTGAATTAAGGAAAACTGCTGCCTGATCACTACCGCCTGTCACAAATAGTGATCGAGCCATATCCAAATATGACGTTAGTGCTTCAAGCGCGAATTTGCCGAGTGGAACGATGCGTTGCTTGCTGCCTTTGCCAGTCAATTTCACTGCCGCTTGCTCTAAGTCGAGATCGTCAACATCGAGCCCGACCGCTTCAGAAATGCGAGCGCCTGTCCCATAGAGCAGTTCGAGTAATGCCCGATCACGGATCGACAGCGGTGTTTGCGGCGCACTTGCCGCTTCGAGAATTTTTTCAATATCGGACACCGACAGTGCTTTTGGAAGCCGTGCGTCTGGTCGCGGTGGTTTCACCATATGCGATACGTCGGTGTTAACAGCGTGTTCACGAACGAGGAATTTATGCAGGCCTCGCACAGTGACTAGCGCTCGAGCGACACTAGCCTTTCCCAAACCGGGATGGTGTTCATCACCAACCTTGAGATAGCTACCAAACTCGATAATGTCGTCTTCTGTGATCTCATTCGGATCTGTCCGGCCACGTTCGATGAGATAAGCCACATAACGATTTAAGTCGCGCCGGTAGGAGTTAAGGGTGTTGTCCGACAGACCACGTTCCACGGAGAGATGAGACATGTAATCGGCGACGCAATGCTCAATCACATTCATAGGTCCCCCGTTATCGTGCCGCCACAGTCAAGATCGCGGTGATTGTCTTAGCATCACTGATCTTGCCAGCTAATACGGTCGCTACGGCGCGATCGATTGGCACCCACCAGTGACGCATGTGAGCTTCCTCGGCTTCCCGCGGTGTTCGCTCAGTTAATGGTACTGGGTGTAATGAACGAGCGAGGAAAAGTGTGATTTCCTCCGCGCAGAAACCAGGAGTGGGATTAATCGTGTACAAGCGCTCCCAAGAATCCGCGAACACGTCAGCTTCCTCTGCGAGTTCTCGTGCTACAGCTTCTTCTTCGGATTCGCCAGGAACATCAAGAATGCCCGCAGGGATCTCAATGGTGTACTGCTGAACTGCGTGGCGAAACTGTTGGACCAACAAGATCCGATTCTCATCATCAACTGCGGCGACGCCAACAGCTCCCCGGGGCCGCACGACGACACGTGAATGGTTTGCCCCGCCGGGATCTTCAATGGTATCCACTGTGACCCGAAGATAATCGTTCGCGAAACCGACGTCGGAACCAAGCTGAGGCCAATAGCCGGGCTCATTAGCTATCTCCTCGGTCACCGTCCCAGTGAATTGAGGATGCGGGGTCACACAGCCTCCACGGGTAGCTGCATTTCTAGCTTCCGTTCGAGACTTGCGGCGACGAGGCCTGCGAAAAGCGGGTGTGGACGTGTTGGACGTGACTTCAACTCCGGGTGTGCCTGAGTCGAGAGGTAAAAGGGATGAACGTCCTTCGGCAGTTCAACGAACTCAACCAGGTTTCCGTCAGGTGACGTGCCGCTGAAAACTAAACCAGCCGCTTCCAACTGAGGACGATAGGAATTATTCACTTCATAACGATGGCGGTGGCGTTCTTCGACAGTGGACGTGCCATACAACTGGGCAACAACGCTGTCAGGCGTTAACTTCGCAACATATGAACCCAAACGCATGGTTCCGCCAAGGTCGCCAGCACCGTCGACGAAGGCTTCTTGCTCTTCCATCGTTGCGATGACTGGGTCACTCGCGTCTGGGTCAAATTCGGTGGAACTTGCGTTCTCGATTCCGGCGACGTTTCTCGCGTATTCAATGACCATGCATTGCAGTCCAAGACATAAACCGAGCACTGGAATCTTGTGTTCGCGAGCATAAGTGAGCGCGCCGATCTTTCCATCGATACCGCGAATACCGAAGCCACCTGGAACGCAGATTCCATCAACGTCGGCTAGGTTCTTGGCTGCACCTTCAGGAGTGTCACATTCATCAGACGAGACCCATCTCAAATGGACTTTGGCGTTCGTCGCGAATCCGCCGGCCCGAATAGCCTCAGCTACTGATAGATAAGCATCCGGTAAATCGATGTACTTCCCGACCAAGGCCACGGTTACATCATGCTCAGGGTGTTTCACCCGCTGCAGAAGACTATTCCATTCAGTCCAGTCGACATCACGAAATGGCAGATCTAGGCGGCGCACAACATAGGCGTCAAGACCTTCAGAATGCAGCACCTTCGGAATGTCGTAGATCGACGGCGAATCACTTGCTGTGACCACTGCTTCTTCCTCGACATCGCACATAAGTGAGATCTTGCGCTTGACGTTCTCTGGAATCTCACGATCAGAGCGACACACGATCGCATCAGGTTGAATACCAATGGAGCGCAGCGCCGCCACGGAGTGTTGCGTGGGTTTCGTTTTGAGCTCACCTGAGGGACCAATGTAAGGAACAAGTGAAACATGCAGGAAGAAACTGTTATCTCGACCAATTTCGTGTCGAACCTGCCGTGCAGCTTCTAAAAAAGGTTGGCTTTCGATATCGCCAACAGTTCCACCAATTTCATGAATCACAACATCAATCTCGGGTGACTCCATTGAGTACATCCGGTCTTTAATTTCATTTGTGATGTGTGGAATGACCTGAACCGTGTCGCCGAGATAATCCCCTCGGCGTTCACGAGCAATCACTTCGGAGTAAACCTGTCCCGTGGTCACATTTGCGCGGGACACGAGTTCTTCGTCGAGGAAGCGCTCATAATGTCCAATATCGAGGTCAGTCTCGCCACCATCATTGGTGACAAAAACTTCGCCGTGCTGGAACGGATTCATCGTCCCTGGATCCACGTTGAGATACGGATCGAGCTTTTGCATTGTGACGCGCAGTCCACGCGACTTGAGAAGTCTTCCCAAACTGGACGCAGTTAATCCCTTACCTAATGAAGAGACAACGCCACCGGTGACGAAAACGTGTTTGCTGACTGCTCGTGTTGCCAAGGTGACTCCCGTGGTATCGAAATGGTGCAGAACCCATCGCACAACGCGTTCTTAGAACGGCTGAAGCAAACTGTGCTCCACGGGATTCCAGCCTACCAAGCCCGCCTCGAAAAGGGTCGACCGCTCTCGAAAAATTCTGGCGTGGCGCAGCCGTCACACGAGCTAATTCGGAACGGGGCCGTCCGTGGACCTTGAGGTGCCCCAAGATCCACTCTTACCTTGAGCCTCATGCACTAAAGCCAACACCGTCGTGACGCGACCGGTCGCCAGATCCGTCACATCTACCGTGCTCACTTGGGAAGCGGCATCGCTGGCACGTATATCCCTCACGATGCCGTCCTCACCCGATGCGACTGGTCCGGCAATAACGACACCATTCGAGCCATTGTCCAATTCGGTGACAATGAGCGAGAGCACATCACCGAAATCATCATCACTTGCACGTGGTGCCCCACTCACGAGGACTGCGAGTTCCGCCTTGCGACCGGGTTCCTTAACGTTTTGCACCAATTCACCTTCGACAAAGGCCGCACGAATCGTTGACCCAACGTCCCCCACGTCACGGGACTGCTTATCTAAGTATCCTGCAGCCAAAGTCGAGCCGATCAGACCGTAAGAACCACCAAGTGAAGACGCATCCGGGTTAGCTTGCGTGGCGATGCCTTCGACAAATTGTTTCTTGGCAGGAGACAGAAAGTTCGGCGTTAGTTGGATCTGACCCGTAACTTCAGCGCCCGATAGCCGTAGGTACTCGGTGATGCTATTCACTTCTGCTTCACGCGCGTTCGGCAGAGACATGACTAGCACGGTACGTCCCTTAAGCTCACCCTTTAGCAAAGACTCAGCAGTCAACGAAGCATACCCGGCATCGAATCCGACGAGTTGGGGACTCACGCTTGCCGCGCTGGAGTCTGTGCCGGTGTCGTCAAGTGTCTCCTTGAATACACCAGCGCCAAGTGCCACACCCGCTGCAAGAGCGAAGAGCACCGCGGCTAGGGAAACGAGATGATAACGAAAATTGATCACGAGCTGGTTCCTCGAATCGCAGTGATAGCTGAACTAAAAGGAGCAGAGATGAGATCCAAAATTCCCGTCCCATGCGCCGCATAATTGAAGGCAATGGCCACGGCAAGAAGCCCGGTCGCTAGTAGCAGCAACGGTGCCCACACTCCAATGCGCTGGCGAGTGAAGTATGTGACGGCAGCAGCATCCATTATTCGGGCCGATACGCTCAATCGTGTGACAAGCGTACCTGCCACGTCTACCGGATCTCTAGACGTCAAATCTTCAAGTCCGGTACGAGCGCCGGCAATGACAATGAGTGATGCCTCGTGATGATCCATCATCAAAATGGCGAGATCCTGTGTCGCACCTGGTGCGGTAAATAGTACGGGTTGCTTGCCGTGCTTTTCGAAACGTTCCGGACGGTCCCAACGACCGTCAGATGAAACTAATACGATTTCATCGGCCTTGTTGATGGCCTTCGGCTCTAATTCTTCGGCATGCCCAACCAGAATGTCGATCCCGTAGCCGATCTTGAGCAACTCATGGGCACCATCAGCGACTCCCACTAAAACGGGATCATGATCGATAACAAAACGACGTAACGCTCGAAGTTCACGTGGCGTGTCTGTTCCTGCAACGACGATCAGAACTGGACGATTGGCAATTCGGTGGCTCAATTGTGGAATGCGTTCACCATCGATGAGCATGGCGCGCTCACGCCGCACAAGATGTGCCGCATTCGATACGACAGCATCTAGCCGGTTCGAGACTCCTGAGGTAGCTTCATCCTGTCGCTCAGCAATTCTCTCTTGGGTCAACAGCACCCCGGTGGCAAGAACTGTGTCATCACGATAGACGGAGTTACCGTCGATTCGAACAACGTCACCATTCCGTAAGGAAGCCCAAACTCCGGTGCCAACCTCGTCCAGAATGACGACACTGTGCTCAGCCAAATGTGCTGCGCCACGGACTGGTTCCATTCCGGTCACGGTGGCATGCGAGTTAACGATAGCTGCAATCTTGAGGCTGACAAGCTTCTGGGCCGATTCAAGATCCAAATCTTCTTGTTCCATCAAGACAATATCGCCGGTTCTCACACCAGATAAGTCACTAACCGAGGTGACCAGACGCACAGGCCCAGAGAGTCCTGGAACCTCTTCCTGCGGCGCTTTACGCTTTTTGAAAAATGCCATGATATTTCCCATATTCACACGATCCAAGCGTGATTTTGGGAGGCGTGCCGCCGTGTCTAATGTGTCTCTTGTTCACACAACCAACGACGTTTCAAGTAACTCACGAGCATGAGCCAATGCCGTTTCTGAGTCTTCTAAGCCAGAAAGCATCCGAGCCAATTCTTCAACTCTCTGGGCTCCATCAACCTGAAAAACGCTACTGTGGGTCACATCACCATCATCGTTTTTACTCACGACAAAATGTTGGTCCGCAAAGGCCGCAACTTGGGCAAGATGAGTGACCACAATGATTTGCGCGTTCTTAGCCAACCGTGCCAGTTTCCTACCGACTTCAACAGCAGTACGCCCTCCGATTCCTGCATCCACTTCATCAAAAACCAGAGTCGGCACGGGATCTCGATCCGCCAACACCACTTCAATTGCGAGCATCAATCGCGATAGTTCTCCCCCGCTCGCGCTTTGACCGATGGGCTGTGCTTCTGAGCCGCTATTTGCGGCGAAAAGAAAACGGATTCGGTCAGCACCATGAGGCCCAATCTCACTAGCTTCAATCTCAATGTTCATTGTCGCCTTGTCAAGAGCGAGATCAGCTAATTCAGCCTCAATCGCGGTAGCGAGCCGACCGGCCGCCGCACGTCTAAGTTGAGAGATTCGTGCCGCAGTTGCCTCGACCGCTGCAGTCTGATTCTTTACATCCTCTTGACGTTGGGCAAGACCTTCTTCACCAAGATCAAGATCTGCGATCTCTCGCGCAGCAGACTCAGCCCAATCAATCACCTCGTCCAAGGTGGGACCATATTTGCGTTGCAGCATTCCCAGGGCCGCTCGACGCTCTTGAACTCCGCCAAGCCGTTGTGGATCAATGTCTATTGCTGTCCCATAACTGTGCAACTCTGATGCGATGTCTTCAAGGTCGATACTCAACTCTTTGAGTCTTGCTGCCAATAGGTCCAAGGTTTCATCGTGTCCCTCGGCCGCATGCAGATGTGCCATGGCGTCATTGAGTAAGGACGTTGCAGTGATATCTGCATCGGCCAGTAGATGGGCAGCTCCCATTGCGGCCGTAACGAGTGACTCGGCGTGCGCTAGGCGGTTCTCTTCTGTCTGTAATTCGAGATCCTCACCACGGACGGGTGCAAGGTCGGCAACTTCAGCGAGCCCAAACCGTAAGAACTCCAATCGTTGGAGACGTTCGGCAGAGTTTGAGTTCAGCGCATCAAGCTGACGTTTCGCTTCCTGCAGTTCGCGCCATTGCGTCGAATAGGTTTCCATCGTGGCAGCTAGTTCAGGTCCAGCAAATCGGTCAAGGGCAATCCGTTGTTGGTCAACGTGAACGAGTCTTTGTTGATCAGATTGTCCATGAACTGCCACAAGCCGGTCCGTGACTTTCGCGAGGAGACCTGCCGGGACACTTGCGCCTCCGGCGATGGCTCGGCTACGACCTTGGGGTGACAGCACTCGAGCAAGGATGAGTTCATCATCAACCTCTCCCCCGGCTTCTCTCACTAACTCAGCAAGATCAACGTCGTCGAGATTTACTGTTGCCTCAATGCGAGCTTGACTGCTGCCCTTACGAATGAGGCTCGTATTCGCACGCTCGCCTCTAAGCAACGCTAGAGCACTAATGACCATCGTTTTTCCGGCTCCGGTTTCACCCGTAATTACGGTGAAACCGGAACCAAACTCAACCTCGGCTTCCGAGATCACTCCAAGGGACTGCAAACGTAGACTGTGCCACATTATTCGGCCTGTCGTCGTGCTGCAGCTCCACGCCAACCGTCGACCGGTAGATCGAACTTACGTACAAGTCTGTCTGCGAATGGTGATTTATGCAGCCGGGCTAAGCGCACCGGTTCGAGACCTCGACGTACTTCAACGCGTGATCCGAGAGGCAACTCTGATGCTCGCCGACCGTCACACCACAAAACTCCAGTCGCGTTCTCACCCGTCACCTCAATCGTCATTCTTGAGTCTGGTGAGACGACCATGGGACGCGAAAACAAAGCGTGAGCACTGATGGGCACCATAAGCAGCGCGGCTACTTCTGGCCAGACCACGGGACCACCGGCACTAAAATTATAGGCCGTTGAACCCGTTGGAGTCGCGCAAACGACGCCGTCACAGCCCCAGCGAGAGACCGGACGTTCGTCAATAGCGACGATAACTTCAATCATGCGACGTCGTTCAGCTTTTTCGACAGCAGCTTCGTTCAGTGCCCAGTTTGTTGCCACAATGCGACCATTTACCCACACGTCAACGTCGATCGTAAGTCGTTCCTCGACGATCAAATCACCAGCAATCACTCGCGAAGCGACTTCATGGACATCGTCTTCTTCCGCTTCGGCAAGGAAACCGACGTGACCAAGATTAACGCCCAAAATGGGGATATTCGTGCCACGACAAAGGTCAGCCGCCCGCAGGATGGTGCCGTCCCCGCCAAAAACGACGGCGAGTTCATAATTACGTTCAAGTCCACCGTCTGGGGAAACTGGTACCACGTGCTCGGCACCGGCAGCCAGCAATTTTTTGTGTTCATCAGCCAAAGCGTGCACAATAATGCCGGCTGCTTGCAGTTGTTGAAGGAAGTCAACCGCAGTCTTGATGGCGCGGGGCCGTGCGCTATGCAGTGTCAGAAAGACCTGCCTCATGAAGCTACACCTTCCGTTCCCTGTGGCCGTTGCGCCACAACAGCCTGGATCGACTCCAAACTTGGTTTTTCAACGTCTGTCCTTAACCAACAAAAATACTCAACGTTTCCTGCTGGTCCGGGCAGAGGGCTCGGAGCCAATGCTCGTGTTCCCCAACCGTGTGCTTTTGCGGCATCAGTAACTTTCTGCACCGCATAGACGTGAAGCTCAGGATCACGCACAACGCCATTCTTCCCGAGATTATCTTTACCAACCTCGAATTGGGGTTTAATCATCAGCACCATATCCCCGGACATCTGACAAACCCGTGAAAGTGCCGGTAACACGGTCGTTAAAGAAATGAAGGATAAGTCAGAGACAATCAGATCAACCGGCTCGCCAGTATCTTCAGTTGTGAGGTTCCTGACGTTCGTTCTATCCATCTGGATTACCCGAGGATCTTGCTGCAGTTGCCAAGCCAATTGCCCATAGCCCACATCAACGGCGTAAACCTTACAAACGTTCTTGTCCAAGAGAACTTGTGTAAATCCCCCTGTTGAAGCTCCGGCGTCGAGAACCACACGGCTTTGGAGGCTTAAGCCTTCGGGTTCGAACACCTCAAGTGCTCCGAGAAGTTTGTGAGCACCGCGCGAGACCCACGGCGACTTTTCTACTTCACTGACCACGATTGCTTGATCAGTGGTGATCTGAGTAGCCGGTTTCCTTGCAGTCATTCCAGCAACTTTCACCTTGCCATCGGCTATTAGTTCGCTGGCTTGGTCACGTGATCGTGCTAGACCACGGCGCACAAGTTCTGAATCAAGACGAACCCTGCGACTCATGTGATTCCGATCATCGAGAGGGAGTGTCTTGTGACTGTAACTGTCGACGCAGTTCGGTATGAATGTGTTCGTAAACTTCTCGATGCTCGCGCACTTCGAGGTCGTCGAGATCGAGCAGTCGATTCAACGCCTCGTCGATTGAGGGGTTGCTCATGGTTCAAGTGTCGCATTGAGTCTGCTTGGTACGCCGACAACATCCCGAACATGCCACGCCAATCCAACTAATGCGCGCATTTCCTCTTCTGCGTTCTCTCCGCGCTGAGTAAGTGCAATGCAAGAGTCTGCGTGCAAGACTTTTGCACTGCCACATCTGGCTTCCTTATCCGAAACAAGCACGTCCGATTGTGTTCGGCTCAGTCCAGACAGATCCGCAAGCAGAAAGTTCGGACGCTGTTCAGGGTCGGCGTTCATCACATCTTCTATCCCGTGGACACCGGTAGCTACCCAAGCAGAGTCAATGCCTTCCGTTCTCGCACCTTCAATATCAGTATCTAAGCGATCGCCAATCATCAATATCCGACCTTCAACAGTGTCACGTGCAGTGTCGAATAGCGGCGAATGAGGTTTACCGGCAACCTTCGGAACCCGCCCCGTAAACTCGGAGAGCAGTTGCACGAAAGCACCGTTTCCGGGTGCTAACCCCGCTGCTGTAGGAACCGTGGTATCGGTATTGCTAGCAAACCACGGCGTACCTTGGCGAATCAACTGACCAGCGGCAGCCAGATCGCGCCATGACGTATCTGGTGAAAATCCCTGAACTACAGCAGAAACACGAGCATTGGCGTTTCTCGTCGGCACCAACCCAACATCCGCAATCGCCCGTTCTAGGCCTTCATGACCAACGACAAAAATGTGGGAACCAGGTGAATGTTCGCTTCGTATCTGATCCGCAACTGCCATCGCCGATGTGATGACCATCTCGGGTCGAGCGCTAATTCCAAGCGCTATCAAGTTTTCAGCCACAGCCTCGGGGGTGCGTGAAGCGTTGTTGGTGAGGAACCGTAGATCAAGTCCACGTTGGTGGGCCACGTTGAGCGAATCAACAGCGTGGTCGACAGCCAAACCAGAACGGTAGACAACACCGTCCAAATCAAGAAACAATGCTTGAAACGTGTCTAGGACTTCAGTGGACGCAATAGAACTCAACATAGATTCAAACTAGCTTTGATATGGAAGTAACTGAGGCTCAAACTCGCACTTGTGGAAAACCCATGCTTCCACGGTCGTCGGGGTCTCACCCTGGAACATTATTCGCCTAAGTCGGCTAAACGTTCCTCCGCGTCGGTGAGTCTTTCAGCGTCTGCCGCGACCGTCCGATGGAACCATTGGATGGCCTCAGCTTTCCGGCCAACAGCCAACAGTGTGTCTGCATAGGCATAACGCAAGCGCGGCAACCAGTCTGTCTGACCCTTTGAGTTGAGCGGCTCGGTCTCAAGTAACTGCAACGCAGCTTCGCCCTGACCGAGATCACGGCGGGCTCCGGCCATCACAATTGTCAACTCGATATTCCCTGCATCGTCGAGCTTGTTGCGAATCTCGGAGGTGTCGTATTCAAGTGCCTTTTCAGGTCGTTTCAAGGCACGTTCACAGTCAGCCATCATGGGGGCATATATGTGACGACCTGTCATACGACGGGCGGCACGAAACTCACTCAATGCTTCAGCCCACGATCCTCGTGCGTACGCAGTCTCACCTACGGCTTCACGCACGATTCCGGTTCGAAGTGCGCGAGCTCTCGCAGCTAACGCATGCTTATGAGCAGCTTCAGGATCTTCATGCAGTAATAGACCGGCCATGACAAGATGGCGTGCTACTTTGTCTGCAAGCTTCTCGGGCAATCCCTGCAGTTCTATCCGAGTAAACTTGTCGAGGTCTTTCGCACTGATGTCATCAGGTATGGGAGGACCGTCGTAAATTTGCTGCTCGGGAGTTCGCTCGGATCGACGATCATTTCTGCGATCGTAGCCTTGATCACGTGAACTGCCGGACCGACCACCACGATTGCCTCCGTCACGACCTCGTGACTCGCCTCGCGCTCCCTTATTGCGGTCCTCCGGCGCGCCCCGGCCCCGGCCTTGGCGTTCGCCAGTATTTCCGCGGCCAGCATAGCCATCACCGCTTCGCTGGCCACCCCGACGCTGTCCGCCTTGATTACCGGCGGTTCTCCGTGAATTAGACCTTGGACGTCCCGAACCGCGACTTTCACGTGAACCAGAATTCTCAGACATAATGTTCAATCCTCGCTGCATGTGAGCAAACATGCAAATACAGTCAGAAATGCAGCAAGGCCGCCCCAAAAAGGAGCGGCCTTGCGCAAAGTTAGTCCGGCGACGTCCTACTCTCCCACACCGTCTCCAGTGCAGTACCATCGGCGCAGAAGGGCTTGACTTCCGGGTTCGGAATGTAGCCGGGTATTTCCCCTTCGCCATGGTCGCCGAAACTCTATTGAGATATCAAAACCAAGTTTTACTTGGTTCCCGATCATATCTCGGGAACCTCACAGTGGACGCGCAGTCATCTTTGTAAGAAACAAGCCCTCGGCCTATTAGTACCGGTCAGCTCCATGTGTTGCCACACTTCTACTTCCGGCCTATCAACCCAGTGATCTGCTGGGGGCCTTACCTGGTAAACCAGTGGGAAACCTCATCTTGAAACGTGCT
>JBEBSZ010000002.1:0-157632 GCA_040394025.1 Aeromicrobium sp. | reverse complement strand
ACCCCAGATTCGGGGGTTTAGGGGCGAAAACCGACCAAAAGATGGTGTAGTGGACGTAGGGGATGACGTCCCAGCCACTACTGGTAACGCAGAATCACACTCGGGTAAGTGAGGTTCTATCTCCAGATAAACACAGGGACTTTTCGCAAACTTTGCATTCCCATAAATCCGTCGAGAAACCGGACACCCATCCCAACTTTTGGTGGGTTTGCCCCCTGATTTCGTTGAAATAGGGGAGTAAACCGCCCAAAACTAGAAGAGTAGGATTGCCGTCGCGAAGGCAAGGGCAGCGACGACCGCAATAGTAACTTGAGTCATCATGACCCTTTTTGGAACCGCACGAGAAATCTGAATTGCACGAATCACGATGTCGAGCGGGTGGGAATCTCCCAGCGTAAATCGCAGCTGATCGATAGCAACTTCGTCACTAGATTCGTTCATTCTCATGCAGGTGGTGGCGGCTGTCGACGTCATATTTTGATCGTCGTGAACTAGGTCAATCCCTACACGTGAGGCCAGATCTTTTGCGACCGATTCCGGCTCCGTGGACACCAACTTTGGTGTTACACCGGTATCGCGAAGTTGTGCCAAGTGTTTTTTAGAAGTCGATGCGATTTCGTCGGCAACGGTAATCGTGCCCATGGTGCGTTGGTCCACTTCTACCGCGACGGTCTTGAAATCTGTCTCGCATGAAGTGCAACCTAGCCATTGTGGTTGGCCGACTCGAACGGGATGCCTGTCCACGGAACCGCTAATTCCTTGAGGTAGCTCGAGGACATTCGACACATTGCCTCGGCCAGCAAGTTTTGAGATCGCCCGACCGATCGGGTGCGCCGCATGGTGCTCCAGCGCGCCAGCGAACCATCGCAGGTCCTGTTCGTCTTCCTTCGTGAATGGATCGACCGAAACAACCACTAGATTTCCGGTCGTGATGGTGCGATGTTTGTAGAACGTCAACGTTTCGATTCCAGCGATGTCTGAGATGTGGCCTAACGCCTCGAGATGAAAACCTGCTCGGCGTAGTTGCATACGCGCGAAAGTGCGTACCAAGATTGGGCTCAAAACAAGAGCCAAAACTGTGAGAACGCCAATGAGCAGGGATGCTGCAAGGAGAGTCATGATGTGCCCTCCTGCTCAGCGACAAATCGCTCAAAATCGCTCTGATCGCCCGCCCTCCACAGTGGCAAGCTTGCTTTGAGTAGCATCGTAATTTGCACAATAAATTCAGGGTCGTGCAGGTGTTCGCCAAAGAGCTCATTGATGCGTTTCCAGCGGTAGCGAACGGTTTGTGGGTGTACTCCTAAAAACGAAGCGATAGCGGGTGCTGAATCGCGTGTTTCGAGCCAGGCGAGCAAGGTCTCCGAAAGGATTTCACGGGAGTTCGGAGTTTCAGCTAGCAAGGGAAGTAATAGATCTTGGCACAATCTTTGCCGTAGGGCGGGCTCTGCGTGCAGCCAAATTTCGGTCCGATATTCCTCGCACCAAATGACAGGTGCCGGAAGGATAACTTTTCTTTCTACCAGGTTAAGCACGCGTTCAGTCCATGAAATTGCTTGACTCGCGTGGTCCATGGTCACCGGCCAGGAGACACTTACAGGTCCAGCCGGCGAGACTTTTGTGGCAGCCGATAGAGCGAGGTCTCGAAGCGCCAATGGTGCTAGCAGGAGCGTGCCATCGGCGCTCGTTAAGACGCCGTTCGGTAGTGGGAACGACTGCGGGATTCCTTCATGCTGGAGCGCAATGGCAACCACATACTGGGGAAACTGCCAGTTGGCGTCGCCGGCTAATCGGGTGAGTCGTTCGGGCGACGTGCCTTCGCGTATTGCGGTGAGTAAGGCGTGATGGTGATTCGCGGTGCGTCGGAGTGCGCTGGCTCGGCCGTCGTCGACCTTCTGGAGTAGATGGTCAGCGAAGGTGAAGATGGAATTGCCGAGATGTGCCAGATCAGCTGTTCCGAGCCCGTAGATCAGGGCGGCTTCGCTGAGCACCTTCCAGGATTCGCGCACACCAGTTTGGATAGCTTGATGCAAGTCGATGAGTTCTTGGTCGCGGAGTGCCTCATTGTGGCCGAGGTTGCGGAAGTATTCATCGACCCGAGGCCCGGTATCGGATGGGCCACGAAGGCTTTCGGTAAATGCTTTGAGGGCGCCTGCCGTTGCGTTCGATAGCAAGGGAGTAGCTTTTGGGTCGGTGTATGCGGTGACCTTTTTTGTAATTGCGCTCGTGAGAGCCAGATTGATATGGCCGAGGTTGCTTTCGAGTGAGGCGGCAAATTGGCCGATTGCGGGGTCCTCAGACTGTTGTGCGCGGAGGTGCATCATGGCTGCCTTGAACGTGGCACGAGAGTGTGAGAGTTCGTCGTCTTTATTGTTCTCGGATCCATGTTGAGTCACCGTACTAGTCACACGCCTTCCTTGGGCCTGTTTTGCAGAATGCGGTGAGCAGCCGTTCGGCCTTCGAGGGTGAATGGGGGCGCGGCAGTCACTTATATTCCACGAGAGCAGGTGGTGAGGCGTCGTGGCAAGTGGCGTTGGGGAATCTGGGATTTTTTCGGATGCCTGTCCCGACTTTTGGTGGGTTTATCCCCTGAATTCGGTGAAATCGGTGGCCAAATCACCCAAAAGTTCAGGGCTTGGGAGGCCGAGTTTCTTTACGAACTCTTACGAGGAGTTCGCCGAGTTCGAGTTGGAAAGCATCTTCGAGTGCAAATAGGGTGTCGAGACTTGGGTTGGCGGTGCCCTTATTGGGGCTGTTGTTGCGATTGTTTTCGAGGTTCTGGATGTGATTGCGACTCAAGCCGGATACTTCGGCAAGTTTTTCTTGGGTCCAGTTTCTCTCTTCGCGGGCTTTTTGGATCCACTGGCCAAGGCGGGCCGTGGTTTCGGCCGTTCTCGCGCTAGGGGTCCTTTTTGCCACGAAATTAAGCGTGGGCGAAGGCCCAATAAAAGACGACACACCGTATTGGGCTGTTTTTGATTTGTTGAGACGGGTGGACGCATTTACGGCACCCGTGTCTCTCTTCCGCCCGACTTTTGGGCGGTTTACCCCCTGATTTCAGCGAAATCGGGCGTCAAACCGCCCAAATGTCGGGAAGGGGTGTGAGGCAGAGTTAGTCGGGCTAGTGCAGACTCGTAGTTGAATCGAGATTCGTGATCGCAATGGTGCGCCACGAATGAGACTCGAATGTGAGGAGTGTCGTGTCCCAAAAAGTAAAAGGTGTCATTGCTAGAGCCAAAGACGCCCCGGTTGAAACAGTGACCATCATCGTCCCTGACCCAGGGCCGGGCGAAGCCGTGGTTGATGTGCTCACCTGCGGAGTTTGCCATACAGATTTGCATTACAAACTTGGCGGAATCGGCGACGAGTTCCCGTACTTACTCGGACATGAAGCCACCGGTGTTGTCTCGGCTATCGGCGAAAACGTCGACACTATTGCTGTTGGCGATCGGGTGATCCTGAACTGGCGTGCCGTGTGTGGCCAGTGTCGCGCATGCGTCAAGGGTGAGCCGCAATATTGTTTCGATACAGCGAACGCCACCCAGAAGATGACTCTCGAAGACGGCACAGAGCTTTCCCCAGCCCTAGGGATCGGTGCCTTTGCCGAAAAGACTCTGGTTGCTGCGGGGCAGTGCACCAAGGTTGACGAAGATGTTGATCCAGCGGCCGTCGGCCTGCTTGGTTGCGGCCTGATGGCAGGTATCGGCGCTTCGATCAACACCGGTGAAGTCAAGCGCGGTGAATCGGTGGCCGTGATTGGTTGTGGCGGTGTAGGTATTGCCGCGATCGCCGGAGCTGAATTGGCTGGCGCCACCACGATCATCGCAGTTGACATTGACGATGACAAGCTTGAAATGGCCAAATCCTTAGGCGCAACCCACACGGTGAACTCGAAGAACGAGGACGCTGTCGAGGGTATTAAAGCTGCCACGGGTGGCTTTGGTGCTGATGTGGTTGTTGAAGCGGTTGGTCTGCCGGAAACCTACAAGCAGGCATTCTATGGCCGCGATCTTGCCGGCCGTGTCGTGTTGGTGGGCGTGCCCACACCAGATATGAAGCTCGAGTTGCCTTTGCTTGATGTGTTTGGTCACGGCGGTTCGTTGAAGTCTTCTTGGTATGGCGATTGCTTGCCTTCCCGGGACTTCCCGATGCTCGTGGAGCAATACAAACTCGGGCGGCTGAATCTGGATGCTTTCGTGACTGAACGCATCGGGTTGAACGACGTTGAGGCAGCGTTCGACAAGATGGGTGAAGGCAAAGTTCTTCGTTCGGTGGTGGAAATCTGATGGCTGCACAGATTCAAAACGTTGTTACTTCGGGTACGTTCAGCCTCGACGGCGGAACGTGGGACGTAGACAACAACGTGTGGATCATCGGGGACGATCGCGAAGTTTTCGTGATCGATCCGGCGCACGAGCCAGAGAAAATTCAGGCCGTGGTGGGTGAGCGCACTGTCAAAGCTGTGTTGCTCACGCACGGGCATGACGATCACATTCGTCACGCCCGCCAGTTTGCCCAGGCAGTGAGTGCGCCGGTGTATTTGAATCCCGCAGACCAAATGTTGTGGGAAGACATTTACCCCGGCACCGCAGCGGATCATGAGATCAGCGATGGTGACACATTTGAGGTTGCCGGATCCACACTTCGTGCGATTCACACGCCGGGCCATTCGCCTGGATCAACGTGTTTCTATGCTGAGGATTTGGGCACGCTGTTTTCTGGCGACACACTGTTTAACGGCGGGCCAGGAGCGACTGGGCGTAGTTATTCGAGTTTCGAGACGATCATCGAATCGATTCGCGAACGCCTGCTCACGCTGCCTGCTGAGACGGTGGTGAACACCGGTCACGGTGATGCCACGAGTATCGGTGCTGAGGCTCCGAACCTCGACGAGTGGATCGCTCGCGGCCACTAACTGTTTCCCGACTTTTGGGCGGTTTGACCCCTGTTTTCTGCGAAATCGGGGTGCAAACCGCCCAAAAGTTGAGGGTAGGGTAGGGGTTGTGAGTATTCCTAGCGTCAGACTTAATAATCAGGTTGAGATTCCGCAGTTCGGGTTCGGTACGTGGCAGATTCCGCCCGCAGAAACTGAAGTTCGCGTCGCCGAAGCGCTTGAGGCGGGCTATCGCCATATTGATACGGCGCAAAGTTATGAGAACGAGGCGGGTGTTGGTCGGGCTATCGCCGCGTCCGGGCTTGCTCGTGAAAATGTGTTCGTGACCTCGAAGCTCCACAACCGGAATCATGATCGGGTGGTTGCTGCTGCCGAGGATTCCTTGCGCGAATTGGGTGTCGAGCAGATGGATCTGTATTTGATTCACTGGCCCCTGCCGACGACTGAGTTTGATTTTGTGCAGACCTGGTTAGGTATGCAGGACGTGCTCGAACGTGGCTATGCGCGGGCGATTGGGACCTCGAATTTCACGGCGGCGCATTTGGATACGTTGTTGGAAGTGGCTGATGTGGTTCCTGCGGTGAATCAGATTGAGATACATCCTTATTTTTCGCAGGGCCCGCTTCGCGAAAAGCATCGTGAGCTCGGTATTGCTACTGAGGCTTGGTCGCCGCTCGCGCAGGGGCAAGTATTTGATGATGAGCGTTTGCAGGTGCTCGCGAGTGCTGTGGGTCGGCCGGTTTCGCAGGTGGTTTTGCGTTGGGCGATTCAGCGTGGCGACATTATTTTCCCGAAGGCTTCTTCGCCTGCTCGGATGGCCGAAAACTCTGACGTGTTCGGCTGGGAGTTGACGCCCGAGCAGATGGCTGCGATTGATGCGCTTGACGAGAATCGGCGTATTGGTCCGGATCCTGATGTGTTTGATTGGGTCGGGCGCTGAGGGATTCGCCGGACGAACACTGCGGTTCAGTTGGCCGGCTGCCTCGAATTGATTGTGGCGCACGATCATGATCGTTTGCAGCAAGTTCGACAGGGGCGTGAACTTGAGCCGGAAGTCGATAAAAGCCCAATAAATTAGGCGAAAATTGCGAAGCTCACTTGATTACTCGGAGGGCTATCTGAATCTCTCCAGCCCAGAAAAGTTATCACCTGGATCACAACTTTCACTCACAAACCATTCGTTAGTGCGGAAACTTTACTGATTCTGAGTTATTTGGCTAATTGCATGCATGTAATTAGGCGGTAGATAAAGCGAGCAATTGAAAAGAAGAAGGCAATGCGAGTTAGTCCGTACCATTCAGCAAATAATTCCGACCCTCACGTGCATCATGTGTACGACAACTGCCCGACGGGTAAGCAGATTCCGGCATACAACCGCCGTAATGGCACAAATGGTCATCGCCTTTGCGACCAGTGCCGCAGCATGTAAATAGCTAGTATCGCGCTGGAACTTGCCACCCAGTGAGAGGCTTCCAACTTCAGCGACTGCTCGGCGTGGTTTGTGAGCAACACGTGAGCCACACCGAATCTTCGTAGAAATTGTCCCATCGAGCAATTGCTCAGTTGCATGCGAGCCCAAACTTCCCAAGAAAGATCTTGACACGTGTTTACCAAAATAATTGTCGATGACTCACCACCTTTCCTGCCCGATCAAGTCGTGATGGATGACCTTTCGAAGGTGGTGGTTCTCTATGGGCCAAATGGTTCGGGGAAGTCGACAATTGCAGCTCGATTACGTGACGGTAAAGCGGAGTGTGAGCCGACAGCGACTGAGGTGGAAGTCAAAGTCTTCGACCGGCACTATAAAGAGAACTTTTTTGCAGCCACAACGAAACCAGGCGTGTTTTTGCTTGGCGAAGATCGGCCGGAGTTGTTGGCTCGTCGCGAAGAGTTGATTGAAAAAATCCAAGACGACCGAAAGAACATTAAATCTCTTCGCAAGCAACTTGGTGGTGAGGCTCCCTACAACGATGGTGCGAGGGAAGAACTATCGATGGCGTTCGCAGATGCTGGTGAGCAGGTTTGGCGATTGTTTCGTGAACTTCCTCTGATTATCAGTGATAACTGCTTTAAAGGTTTGAAGAACAGCAAGCGAAAGCTCTTAGACGCGATGTTGAATCTACAGCCGGTGGATAGCCTGCAGGATTTGACTCTTGAGTCACTCGTTGAGAGGGCAACACTGCTTTATCAAGACTCGCCTGCACCTTCTGAACTTCTCATTCTGCCCGTCTTGCCTGATTTTGAATCGGACGAAGATTGGCAACTGATGCAGACTCCGATTGTTCCCCGAGGCAAGTCTGAGCTGACGCAGGTTTTTGAACGGCTACGGAATGCGGATTGGTTTACGGCTGGGCTTGAACACGCCCATCTGAACGATGGCAAATGCCCTTTTTGTCAACAAACATTGCCGGATAATTTTGAAGCTCAAGTTGAGGCTGCCTTCGATGAGTCTTACGAAGTCCAAGTAGGTGCACTAGGAAATCTCGCTTCGCGCACTCATGAAAAAATTACTTCTCTCAACGAGCTAATTGTTGCTCTTGAGCGCAATCATCGATTAGGAGATCGCAATTTTTCAAGTCTGGCAGCCGAGTTCCGTGGTTTATCGCAAGAAATTGTTACGAGAATCGAAGCGAAGTTGCAAGCGCCAGCTGTCGTTGTTCAGTTGCCGGATTTGAATGTTCTGTTAAGGAAAATTATTGATGTAATTCAATCCGTAAATAGTGATATTCGTTCTGAAAATGCAAAGATAGCTTCACTTAGGATAGAGCGCCAGCGTTTGACGGACGACGCGCGATCTTATTTAGCGCAGGTTAAATCGCGGGAGGTTCTTGAGTCGCTGAAGGCTCGGGTCGGCCCATTACAAAAGAAAATCGACGGCGTAGTACTCGCGCTTGCTGCGAAGCGCGAGCAGCTTGAAAAACAGGTCAGTGAGCTACGTGAGATCGAAAAAAGTATTGGTTCGGATCAAGGCGTCGTGGAATATTTTAATGAGGTTTTGGAATCGGTTGGATTCCACTCGTTTTCGATTGCCAGTGAGCGAACCGGTAAAGGCTATGTATTGGTTCGAGATGAAGGCATATTAAACGAGGACACTTTAAGTGAGGGCGAGCAAGCTTTTGTAACCTTCTTGTACTTCTATTACGAAGCTCAGGCGATTGGCTCAGGTCTAGAGAAAGTGTTGGTCGTCGACGATCCAATCTCGAGTCTGGATAGCGACGCGCTGTTCTCGGTGAGCATTCTGACGAGGAAATTGATTGAACTAATCAATTCACCGAAAGCTGCGGCGAGTCAGGTTCTTGTATTCACGCACAATATTTACTTTCATAAAGAACTGACATACAAGTTGGGTAGTCGGGGTAACAAACCGAGCTATTTTACGCTTGAGAAGCGATTTGGTGCTCCCAACGTTTTAGTACGTCACGAAAATAATCCGATCAAGAGTTCCTATGCATGGTTGTGGCTTTCATTTGTTAATGCACGAGAGGATACGAATCCCCATAATGTTTTGGGCGTTCAGAACTGCATGCGAAGAATTCTTGAATCATACTTTGTCTTGTCGGGTGTCGGGAGTCTCGACCAAGTACTTCCAAACTTGACGTCCCCGAGTGAACGCCATGCATTCAAACACTTGATGTCTTGGGCTAACGACGGTTCTCACCATGTAGAAGATGAATTCCACTTTGACCCGAACAGCCTCCCGATCGAAAAATACTTTGAGGTTTTTGAAAAAGTCTTCGAGGTCACTGGGCAAATTGAGCATTTCAGGATGATGGAGGAAAAGTCAATGTCTGAAAGAAAAGCTCCTTTGTGACTCGCTAGAACAAAACCGAGTTCAATTAGGTGCTAATTATTGTTTGCTATAGGTGGGAAAGTTGACGACCGGCAGTTGGTCGAGTGCGCTGTGCAAACAGAATGCTCATCGTCGCGGCGAATATGGACGCGTTTGGTGCTTGTATAAGCGACGGGGCTGCCGATAGTTGTGATCACGCACCCGCGCTGGACGGGATAGTCCGTGCGGGCGGCCGAATCGACTGGCGTTACTCTTTCACTTGACGAGACCCTTACCAAGGGCACCGCTTGGGTGAATGAAGTCGCCAATTTCCGAGAAAGACCTAACGGCTGTATCGATCGTGGTGGGTTGATCCGGTTTCGATCTTCCGGCTTTGGGTGATGTTTAACTGAGGAGGAAGTCGGACGGTCACGGGTTTTTGAAGACGTCGTGGTCGCCGACGCGGCGCCACTGAATGGCGAGTTCGTTGTCGAAGGTGACGAACTCGAACGTTGCACGGCCGTCGGGGCTGGAGAACGACCAGGTCATCTCGAGGACGCCGTGGGCTGATCGGACCGACTTAACTCGGAGTGAAGAAGGCCACGGGGTTGCTGGATTTTTGGCGTAGGCATCGCACGCGGGTACGAACTTTTCTCGTACAACGTTCTTGAACTCGGTTGCATGCTCCGCCTTGAGGCGCCGGTAGTCACTATCGAAGGCTGGGGTGGTTACGAATCTCACTTGGCGTCGAGTTCGTCGAGGTGGGCCAGGAAATCCTCGCCGCTTTCGTGAACGGAGACTCGTCCGGCCACGATGTGCTCGTCGACTTCTCGCTCGCGTTGCTGCCAATGCTCAGTCCAGAACCACGCTTGGTCAGCGGGAACGGGAAGGGCAGGGCGCAATTCGATGACCCCATCGGCCCGTTCGGTGATCTCAAGCTGCGCACCGGGTTCGTCTAGATGCAGGCGCTGACGCAATTCGGCGGGCAGTGAAAAGACGCCACGGCGCTGCAATGCAATGTAGCCATGAAATCCCTGGGTCTCAGCAGTCATGTGTCTATTGTATCTTTTGGGCGGATATGCAGCAAAACAGTTTTGCGGCCCCAAGAACTGACAGCGTAAAGTTCATTTACCGCATAACGGAAAATTCACCAAGTTGTTGACGTGGAACAAAGTCGTAATTTACCGTTTTCCTCGAAAGTGGCTCCGGATCCTGCGGCGGCTGGCTATCGAGCTTGAGTGAAACTCACCATCCCTGGGATTAGCCCAACCTGCAATGGTGTCCTTGGCAATTGAGAGTGCTGCTCTGCTGTGAGGTGGACAGCGGAAGGGTCTAAGGCGAACGTAAACTCTCGCGGGTGGACCTCAGGAAGCCTTTTGAGGTCGACATCAGTCGGGTTTGGCCATAACTTTGATGCCCGTCCTGCCTCAACCAATGGATGTAGGATAGGCCAACCCGGGTGCCAAACGATAGTGGCTTGGAGGCCACGGATGCCAACGGAGCGAGTCATAAATGCTTGTTCATCGCCGTCGACCACGAGACTGCCGGGGAGTATTACGACTTTGCGTTCACCTTGGAAAGTCGGCTCTTTGCGTGCACTACGCCGGGTCAGGTAAACGGTGAATTCTTTCGGCGGGTCGACCTCGCCTCGCAGCCATGCGACCCATTCAGGCTGAAAGTCTCTTAATCTTGTTTTTGCAGCATCGTTGGACGGGTGGCGACTGTTGTTTGTAGCATCTGGGTGCGATAAAAATAGTGCGATCTTGAGGAACCATCGGGCGAGCGCCGAGGTTTCATCCGCCGTTAATTTGGGCCAAGCGCGTGCAGGCCTTATTGGCATTGATTTGCGCACCACTGGCTTGGCCGGTATTTCGATGGACCGACCCAAGATGCCATTGCATCGCTTGCACATCGGAACGTGGACGCCCTGCACCGCGTTGAATTCTGCGACAGTAACGCCATCTCGCTTCTTGTATGGCTCGCCGGCTCTTTCGGTGTGGAAAGGTCCCTCTCCATTGAAGTCGCCGATGAGCCAGCGTGGCCAGATGTGCTCGCCGACTCCGAACGACTGATTCGGGCAGAGAACACAAGTCTTGCCCGGGAAACGATTGGTGGCCACTACGCCAATTTACGAGGAGCGCGGGATGCCAACTCGTCAGACATCAGCACCATTCGCAAAATATGGTTGCGGGTGCGTCTGTCGTGCAATCAGATATAACGCGATCATGCCAATACATCATTTCGTTGTTGACAGCTGGATCTCGTCCACATAGAAACCTCTGGCGTCACTCCGGCTCGGGCTGCTCTGATGTATCGCTCGGGCCCTCCAGTGCGAGTAGGACGATCTTCATCGAAGCGTAGATAAGTACAGCTGCAAGAGCAGATCCCGCGCGGAGAACGTATCCGTGTGCCATTAGGTTGCGTACGTTCCATCCGCCTGGATGATTCAGTAGCGCATTGAAGAACCGCCGATCTCGTTCGTTAACGTCATAAGACTCCACAAAGAGGTCGAGCAGTGCGCCGATTCCGACGTACTGCCCTGGGCTCTGCTTCTTCTGGAGGCGGTAAATACCTTGGCCCGCGGCCAGTGCCGCATTGCGCAGGAGTGCCTCGATGAGTGGGAACGCGGTGAAGGCTGCTGCTTCAGCGTCACCGGACCAGTACCGCTCCAGAGCTCGGGACAGCATGCCAGCCTCGTTCGCGGTTACAGCGTGTCCGACGAGGAAGAACCGTTCCACCTCAGTCCTAGCGGGCGTGCCCTCGGCGCCGATGCGCTGGAGAGCGTCACTCAGGATGTAGACCCACTGTTCGAGTAGCTGGGTTTCCCAACGCACCATGTCGAGTTCGAAGCGCTCGTCGTCGTTGCTCGGTGTGAACAGAGGTAGTCCTTCGGGGGTCTGCAGTTGCAATGGAAACAGAGCTTGAAGTGGTGCCGCTGCACGGTGTGCACGCACGACTGTGCGATTTGTTTCGGGATCCCCAGTCGGTGCTTCGAAGTTTCCGAATGCCCGCAGTCGAAGTGCCCACGTAGGTTGCTTCTTCTCCTTTGGTGACTCGCCCTCGTGCTCTGGGTCAGAAGTATTGATTTGAAGACCGTCTGCTGCTGAAAGGTCGCCGAGAACCATGGCGATCGTCTCCTCCCACTGCTCTTGGAAGCGCCGTGTGGACACGTGGATGCGCATCATCTCTAGATCGAGGTGCCGAACATCTTGAAGAAGCTTTGTTGCTCGAATGCGAAGCTCCTTTATCCCGGACAACTCGGCAATCTCGGCAGCTTGGCGAAGACGCGTGGCCCGGATGATGTTGCTGTCGGTATGCCCGGCGATTGTCAGAAAGTTTTCGACACGGTCGGTCCAGAGTTTCTTGCGTTCGCTGCTGTCGGTGACCGCTGACAAGGCGAGGACAAGGAGTTGGTCGGCTTGTTCGCCGATGGGCCAGATCGAATGGGCACGGTCGAGTAGTTCGGATGCTGCCGGAGCCTTCTCAGCGAGGAGAGTCTCTAGCCCACGCATCACTGCACCGAATGACTGTGAGGGGCCACCATCCGTCGCCCGTCGCGTGACTTCGGCTAGGCACTTTAGTGCGACTTCATGCCGCTCCTTGTCGTCCACTGCACGCGCGAGTCGGACTGCAGCCCGCGCTGCGAACACGGCATCGAACAGGCGGGACTCGGTGTTTGCAAGGTCGCAGTAAGCGTCAGCAGCTTGACGTGCGTTCTCGGGAACATTCCCATGGCGTGCTTGGAAGAGCAAATGTCGTAACGTTGCGATAGCTGACGGGGTGGTTACAAGTGCTGCCAGCTGCGCCCAAGCTTCGACTACCTCGGGGGCGACGTCTGTGACCCGAGGGGGTTGTGTCTCCTCGTTCGAGCCTTCGGATTCGGGCTCCATGGTGGCACGCTCTTTTCTCGGTGCACCTTCGATCTGGAGGTGGTATCGCATGGCCCACCAACCAGCCTTTTCTGCCAGCGGCAGCCGGTCTCCAGTGTGGTCCTCAGGATCTTCGAGAGGATCTTCACTCTCGTTATCGGGAGTGTTACTTAGATGGGACTCAAGCAATATTTCTCGTGCCAAGCGACGGCGTCGGTAGCGGGATTGTTCGACAGCAATGTCATCGAGCATGGATGCGACGCGGGTGTAGTCCGTGTCTGGCAAAAGGGTCATAGCCCAACTCTCTCTTTCGCCACCGACATTCACGACCCGCCGCGTTCTGCTGAAGAAGGAGGTGACGTTCTGATCTGCAGATTTGGATTTTGCTCCCGTGCTCAATCGGCGCATATCGGATCAGGTCGTATTTGTAATCTCGAAATC
Organism: Aeromicrobium sp.; assembly: GCA_040394025.1. GTDB lineage: Bacteria > Actinomycetota > Actinomycetes > Propionibacteriales > Nocardioidaceae > Aeromicrobium. The sequence continues at coordinate 144,662 of JBEBSZ010000002.1, read as the reverse complement.
TTGACATGCTTTTCGCTAGAGGTTTATTCTCCGCTTCCCGCGACAATGCATTCGGGACCATAACGATGAATTCTCACGTGCCGGTGATCTCGGACAACCATCCGAAACCAAACCCATTTCCCAATTCCGCTTGGCAAACGAATTTGCACCCAATATAATGTGTGGTCTTTTATTGGGCCCTGTTTCACGCTTAGTGCCGTGGCAAAAAGAACCCCAAGCCCGGAAACGGCCGATGTTACCCGTCGATTAGGTCTCGTAATTCAACGAGAGCGACTGATGCGGGATATGACTCAAGAAGAAATTGCCGAATTTGCTGGCATTAGCACTAACTACATCCAGAATCTGGAAAACAATCGCGGCAGCAATCGTGATGGCCACACGGCTAATCCGACTGTGGATGTTATCTTCGCACTGGAACGATCTTTCGGCATGGAAGTGGGCGAGTTGCTCGTACGTACGCGGGACATGAAATAGCGGTTCGTCTCACGCGCCTGACAATCGTGCAGGCAAGCTTCAAAAATTTCGCCTTGGCGGTAATGGCACGTCGATGGCTTCGTGACTTTTGCGAAGCCTCGCATTTCAGTAGTCGTCGCGAAATCTTCAAACAGTGCCGTGTATGGCATCTTTATTGACTGTTACACGCCTGCTGAAGGTGCGCTTGTTCGTGTCGGGCTTGGAGCGGTACCTCTAGATAGGATCCGAGAGCATGTTGCCGACCTGGAAGCTCGGCTACTCGATGAGTGGGAACCGGCTGACATGTTGGCGACCGCACATTTCCGAGACCCACTTGGCCCGCTACAGACCACCCCAAGGCTCGCCGCTGGTGCTTTCTTTGAGTAGGGCGGAATTCTACTCTAATAGGGCAGGAATTTGACGTTGTTCTACGCGTATTCTGGAAATAATGCTCGTATTTTCACCGGGGCGGTATGCACGATTATCTTCCTCGGTAAGAAGTCCATTCAGTTGAGCTAGAAGTCTCATAGGTTTCGGTCGTAAGTCGAGTTCTTTCGCTAATTACGAGGAAGGGGTTGCAACTGTGTGAATACCAAGGCACAGGGAGGGGCATGCGGCATATGTGTGCTCCGGCGGGTCGGTCAACCCCAGCGGCGTGCTTGCTGGAGATTGTCACATGTCGGGCGCACGGCAGTCGCCAACCGTCTTTGGCCACAGGCCCAAAGAACGGCACGAAGCCGCATCTGCCCAGCACGCGGACACTTTCGCCGGACCACATCTAGGCCCGCTCATTGATTTAGACCCCTTCAGAGGTACCACGCGTCGTGCAGGCGGAGTTAGTCGTCCCCATAGAGATAAAGCGGCGCCAGCCCAGAAACGACGCCCAAGCCATGTGTAGATACAGCTATACGTATCGCGTTCGCGATCTTCCGGACACTCGGCATCCGAAGATCAACGAGGTCCCCCGTGCGTGATGATTGTGATCTGAATCCGATCAGTTTTGCCTTCGTTAAGGAATGAGGTGGCGGAGTTTTCAACCTTGCCGACTGGAGCAGGTCTGTACGTTTCCGCATTGCCAACCAAATGCGTGATGCAATCCATTCGTCCAATTCCCTGAGGTCGTCTTCACTATCGACCAAGGGAAAGAACGACATAACTCCTTCAAACGACATCGGAGGAACAGAGCCGTTTTGGAACCTTCGGATCTCGCTTTCAGTTAAGGGGCCGTATAGATAGCGACGGAGTTGCCAAATTAAGGTCGCATAGTCGCGGTCAACGTCACTCAATCGGTTTGGTTCTTGGGTTCCATTGAGTGGCTCCAACAGGAGGTTCGTGAAAATTAGTTGTCCCACTCTCTCCTTGATTCGCTTGACTGAGGCCGATTTCATATAAATATTGCGTAGCCCCATACGGTGTCCTAGGTATTCAACATATTTTGTAGAGGACATTTCGACGTGAAGGGTCTCTTCTTTGGTGAGAAGCCGAATGCCAAGACTCTTTTCGGAATTGATGGGCGAACCGATTTGGCTTGATGCCTCATGGAGTGCTGAGACCGCCTCGCTGATACGTCCGTAGTCAGTGCTCCATATGAGGGTGTCATCTGCGTAGCGCACGAAGCCCACGCCGAGCCTCTCCAGCGCTCGATCCAGATTTGATGCAGCCACGTTTGCGAGGAATAAACTGAGGGACGTGCCCTGTGGAACGCCATGCTCACGTGGTGACTTTGCAATGACTTTTTCTGTTGCTGTGAAATAAGGTTCCGGAGTTTCAAGGAAGCGCTCGATTACATACTGTTCAAGTGGAGTTCTTGTGATCCCCATTGTGTCGAGAGTGCTGAGTAGAAAATCGTGATTCACGGTGTCGAAGAACTTGCTGAAGTCATATTCGGCGACGAACAATCGGTGTTCGCGTAAGAATTCTGTTGCGACGTAGGAGATTGCATCGTGGGGGCCCAGATCCGGGCGATATGCGTATGCACGGGCGCTTAATCGTGGGAGATTTTTACGTGTTAGAGATCGAAGTAGAGTATTGGAAATGACCTCATCTGCGATCTGAAACGTACTAACGATGCGCTCGCCGCCAGAAGGCTTGGGGATGCTGAAACCGGCGGGAGGCCTGGGTGTGTAGCTGCGGTCGCGCAAACGTTCAGTAACCGCATGTGCGATTCGGTGGTGACGTGAGCGGACTAGATAAGGGTTGAATCCTGGATCGAGACTCCATGTAGCTGGACGGTGAACTGGAAGTAAGTCTGGCGTACCTGAACTTCGTCGGCGACGCCTAGCGTTTTCGTCATACACCGACTTTGCATAAGTTTCGTGTTCCTTGATGAGACGGACCGAGGTATCGCGAATCCGATCTTCAAGCTGCCACCACACCAGAGCCTCCTTTGCCATTAGATAAATGCTGGGGTGTGAGCTAAAAGCTCACACCCCAGCATCGGCTTCGAGTCCATGCAAAATGTGCTTCATGCGGGTTGCCAACTTGCGAAGGCAGCCCCAGTTGAGGCAGGCGGTGATCAGCCGTGATCTGCCACGAAATTGGATCGATGCCTAGTTCCGCTTGGAACCTACTAAGAACCTTACCGGCCAAGAGAGCCGATGGCGGTGGTTCACCGAAACAACTTCAGCAATTCACTCGCGTCTTTTGAGTTGAGCACAAGCTAGAACTCGCCAGTTATATTGGGCAATTATCGAGAGTTTTGGGACGCCCGTCTAGTTCCGCATACGAATTTCAAGAAACGACGCGGTTGCTTGTAGTAAATGTGACTCTTGTGGCTGGTAGGTACTAATGAGCAAGTCTCGATGGTGGAAATCCGGTTTGGGGCTTGACAAAAAGAAATCGAGGATTCCGCATGAGTCAAAAGTCTCGTTCTTACTCAGTGTTCTTGCTCAAGGAACAGTTTGAAATGTCATCCCTTGACATCGAGAGCGTATTGAAACAAGACCACAAACTAGAAAAGGTTTCAGCTACGAAGGCTCCAAAGGACTGGCTCACCTATGTGACGGAGCGCCCCCCGAGGGATCCTTGGTGGAAATCACACTTTGGCATTACTGAAGATTTGAAGCAGGCTGTTCAAGGTGCACTAGTTTTTGTCCCAGTTGATGGTCGGATCTTTGCTCTATCCTTTGGGATGGGCTATCACAGTCTGCAAGATGACTGTTATGAATATGATTTTGGACTCCGTGTCACTCTCAACAGTGTCAACCCAGAAGAAATTCGAAACACCGACATCGTTGAGCCGGATACCTCCAGGAGACGACGAGTGCAGCTTCCACTTCGCTCAGAACTCTCCTACTTTGATATAGATCAAGACAGTACAGTGCTCCGGGCGTTGACGGGAAGCGTTAAAGCAGAATACTCAGACTTGTTTAAGCACGCGACAGGTTCGAGCAACCTGCGATTGAGCGTTTCTGTGTCAACTGATGAGATGCAGGAGCTTCTGCGAAAAATAAAAGCCATCTATGACTTGGAGACTTTCAAAGACGCATTTCCTGGCCTACAAAATATTGTGCCAATAAAGGATCCGGTCGTTCAGCAAGAACTTAATGACAAGTTGTTGGCTGCTATTCACGCGGAAGATACTGAAAGCGTTTCATTAACTATTCCGGCAATCGTCGACTTTGTTGATGGCTTTGCAGTGAAGTATGTGGGAGTTGGGCATAGCGATCCTTTCGAAGATGCTGATTTTGATAACTATCGTTCTTATCTCAAAAGCAGGGGTACGGAAATTTCAGCGCTCACCATTGCGGATCTTCGGCGCCATCAGCTCAAGCTTGTTCCAGAAAGTGGTCCCACCAAGTCGTTCTCGATTTATAAATCACTAATTTTTGAGAGTGCAATCGAAAACAATTCAAGTTACCACTTAAACGAGGGGCAGTGGTACAAGGTCGAGGAATCATATGTAGAGAATCTACGGAATTTTCTGAATCGACGTTGCAAAGATTTGGAATTGCCTGAATGCGCGAAACACCTAGAAGCTGATTATAATGCTCAAGCTGCAAAAGCCCTTGAAGAAGGCACCTGCCTAGATACGACGAATATCTCGTTGCGTAAGCAAACTCAAATTGAGCCGTGCGACATATTGTGGATGAGCAATGACATTCCTGTTCTTACGCACGTGAAAATAGGAACATCCTCAGCTACGTTGAGTCATCTGTTTAATCAAGGTTCAAACAGTGCTGATCTGTTAATTGATGAGCCTGCTTCACGAGATCGACTTGTTGCGGCTATTGCAGATCGGCGTAGGAAAGCGGTTGAAAAGGCTTCAGGTAGTGCTGATGAAATAGAAGCGGCGAGGTCGGCAGGTGAAAAGTTTGGCGAAAACGTAAAAGCATCGATCAAAGAGCGAACGTTCCGGGTTGAATTTGCAATTATTTCCAAAAAGGATCCTTCGCTAAAGTCTGATAATTTGCCCTTGTTCTCGAGAGTTAGTTTGCGAAGGGTTCTAAAAGACTTGGATCGGTCGAACGTCAAGGCTCAATTTGGTTTTGTTGCGGACAAGACGGATCGGTGAAAATTGGGCTTTGTAAAAATCCATTTTTGCGAATAATTAGAATAGACACCTGCCCTCAGTATTACATAAGTTGTGGAAATTCCACAACTTATGTAATACTGAGGGTGTGAGCCACGAGACTCTAGATCCTGTCGCAAAATATCTGCTCAGCAGCGCGCACGACACCAAAGAATTCAGTCTTGAATTCAAATTGAAGCATGACATGCCGCCGACTGTGATGTCGCAAAGGCACTATTTGCGGTCTGTCCTGCAAGCCAAGTTGGCGAGAGATGACGCCTACGAGCTCAGTGCCCGCCGCGTCGAGTTTGGTCGTATCGAATTTACTGATCGCGACCTGAACATGCGATTCTTGCTGAAGAGCTCGGCCGCATTCGCCATCGAACAGCAGATGGAAATGGGGGGCCAGTTGGCGTTCTTTCCCGTCCCCGCACCCTCACTCGTCGCTGATTTGCAAATCATTGTTTTTGACCTCGGGCGAACAGAACTAACATTTGCAACTGCGCCAGCCATGGAGGTAGGCAGCAAGAAACAGGTTCGCGTTGTCGGTCAACTCGTCCATGCGGGGCGTTGGCCGATTGAAGAGGCTGATATTGGTGAAACCACTTTATTCGACCAAGACGTGCGAGATCGGTTCGATGAACTCGGTGGTGAAAACGAGGAAGGCAGTGATGACCGGTGATGAATAGGCTGCAGTCCATTCGCGAGATTGAAGGTCTTTCGCAGGCCCAACTTGGTCAGCAATTAGGGCTGTCCGCACAGATGGTTTCTGCAATTGAGAAGGGTTCCCGGCCATTCGCCGGAGACCTCACAATTCTGGGCTACTCGGAAGATCGTCTTAATATTCCTGACATGTCCGAGCCATTGCACCGCTCCCGTGCGTCTACGAAGGTCGCAGCACGTAAACGTGCGAAGGAGCTTCTTCGTCTCGCCGGAGAAGTATTCGAAGAACTTAGGCGTAAGACCGATGGTGCTCCGGTTTTGGCCCTGCGCCGTGGCGAGCCGTTTATGGACGTTGGAGACATTGACGACTTTGCACGGGATCTTCGCCACGCTCTGATGGTCGAGGAATCCGGTCCTATTCGGAACCTCACCGCTGTGGCTGAGCGGGCAGGTGCCTGCATTGTGCCTATTTCCGTTGAGGGGGTTGACGGTTTATCTGCTTGGGTGGATGACGTTCCAGTCATTGGCCTCAACCCAACAGTTCCTGGTGACCGGTTTCGACTTACTCTCGCCCACGAACTTGCACATCTTCTGCACCACAGAAAAACGACTGAGGCCTCGGAATCGGAAGCAAATCTTTTCGCGTCAACGCTTCTATTTCCTGCAGATGAGTTCGATGACCTTGTGCCAGGCAGCCTCCAACTGCGAGACTTCGTCAATCTCAAGTCGTCGTGGGGTGTCTCGGTGGCTGCGCTGGTTTACCGAGCCCACGAGATTGGCTACATCGATGACCGCCGTTATCGGTCGCTGCAGATTCAGATGTCGAAGTGGCGTCGGAATGAACCGGCGTCATTCGTCCCTGTGTATGGCGAACTAATGAACAGGCTGATAGCTGTGAATGGCGGCTCACGACAGGTAGCAATGGATCTTGGAGTGAGCAAGCGACACCTCGATGAACTCAGCAAATGGCATAACTTGCGAATTGCTTAAGTCGAACCCCAGTTGGTGCCCGTCGACAACATGGACGTGGGAGTACTTGTGGCTGAAAGCGGAGCCGATCGTGTAGCTGACACGCGTTAAGGGAGTATTCGTTCCTCAGGTGGCAAAAGTGAAGTGATGCAGGACCTCTTCTGTTCCGTCGATTGGTTGCACTGACTTAGGAAAGGGCAACACAATAAGTAGAACCTTTCGTAGGCACCTGACGCCGACGTAAAGCGACTGATGTTGTTTGCTACTCGTGTCCGACTTCAAGTCGTAGAAGACGTGCTTTTTGTTATTGGCGAATTTGAGGATGCAGCGGTCTAACGATTTCGGCGAACTCTTCAACGAAGCTTCGCACAGTTACGGGTCTGCCCATATTTGAATAATGCGTAGTTTCCCGAGCTTGAGTCTCCAGACATGCGTACTGAATGGAAAACACCGAGGTTCTTCTATTCCTAGCGCATCAGTTCGAATACTACAAGTTCGTATCCGACACTGATTCCTCATAATTTCGATTCGCCGTTTGTCATTGTTCGCTACCGACCGTCAAGGCCGCAAGGCATAGGTTGAATTGCAGAACCAATTTTCAATTTTGAATCTGGACTCAATCGATGTCAATAGCGCGCTCGCACCAATCAATTCAGCATTCGGGCCTAAACTACGGTATAAAGCCAAGTCGCGCATATTCCCATAAATGCTATGAGTGTAAGTAGCGCGCTGTCACGCAGGAGAGTGACCTGTGTAGCTACCGTCGCCCAAGATGGTTGTACAGAGTCGACATAATCTTGTGCAATCGCCAGCAACCAAGGTCGGCTTTGGTGTGTGACCCAACCAGAATCTACGACTCCCATAACTTTTCGGTTCAGGATAATTCCTGCAGCCCCAAGCACTGACAATATGATGACCGCAAAGAAGATCAACCAACTTACAATTGACCAACTGTTTCCCTCCGTTGCGATGGTAGGTAATAGAGCGAAGTTTGCGCTCATAATAAGTAATTGCGTGGAGAACAAAAACTGCGCGCGCTGTCTGATTTGTTCCAGCTGAGTGGTTAGGGAAATGAGTTGGTGCTTTGCAAGGTCGATGAGAAGTGTTAGCTCGTCCTCACTCGCGAGTGAGATATCTGCAGGCTTTGGCCTCTTGATGTCTGCGACGGGAACTTTACGTCCAGCCCAAAGTCCGGGAATCTGGCACAGATAAAGCTGCCATTCTTTGAGTTCTTTCTTTTTCGGTTCTGTCGAATTTGTCACGTTCGTATGAGGAGGAAGGTTTGTCATTTTGTCATCTGTCTCCCAGCCAGGTTGCAAGAGCGTGAGATACCTCAACTCCAATTGAGTCTGGTAGGAATAACCATTGGCCCGCTGGATTAACATCGAGAAGAATCTCAGAGCGATCCGGGGCTAGGATCCAATCCTGACTGCTATATCCGAGGCCCAGTTTGAGCGCCAGCGCTGTGGCGGCTGACTTGAGCGATTGTCGATCTTTATAGGAGGCTGTAAATGACCAATGTGCTGACTCCTGTGCGCGCCAATCCATGGGCCGCCCCTCTGCATTCAGTTCGGCGATCCAGCAGCGTTCATTGACCGTGACAACCCTAAGGTGTGTTTGGGCAGGAACTTGTTCTTGAATGAGAAATGGTGTCGGGCCTAGGTCTGCGAATTCCGGATCTTTGAGGTCTACGGCTGACGCAAAGACAACAGCTCCAGTGCCTTCGTGGTTGGTGAAATGCCCTGGTCCGAGTGGTTTGATTACTACGTGGTTCCCAAGATATTCTTGGGCATGAGCATTGTTTCCGGTAACGACGGTGCGGGGAGTGCGAATGCCAAGTGCGGTTGCTGTGCGTATTTGTAAGAGTTTACTTTCAGCAATGAGGAGCGGATCGACATTAGTTAGCCAAGTGATTCCTTGAGTTCGAGTGATCCCGGCAATGAGTGAAATAGTTGCTGCTTGAGCGGCAGCTTGTCTGGAACCAGCAATGTGGCCCTGCCCCCAATTTGGTGGTGCCAAGCGTCGGATCCATCCACGTGCACTGCCTGAGCGGAAACCTATTTGACCGTCTGTGACTTCTAGGTGCTCATTCGTTAAGAGGTAGTTTGTGTCGGTGATGGTCGCTGCGTCGATAATGACGACACGACGCGGATCAAGATGCTTAGTGACTGCGACAACGTGTGGATCAGCACGATCACCGATTATAAGGATGTCTGATGAATTGGTCATCTGAGTGGCAAGTCGTGGTTTCTACCTACCACGCGATCTTCGTCGACTGTTTCCTGGGAAAAGGTCGAAGTAGCGCTTTCACTTAGTTTCACGTGCCTCCACGTTGGTGCCGACGCCAGCTTGTCGTAGAGATCAGACATTCGCACGGTATCAAATCTTCTCATAATTGGATCATATCGAGGGTTTAGGGATCAGGGTGGACTATCGAATTGGCAAGTCTGAGGGGTGACTAACTAAATGCAAGATTTCTGAATCTGAAGTTTCGTTTGTTACCCGAGTTTCAGTTCCGAGATTGATGTGATTGTGCCTCGGTGTGGACACTTGAATCGCAAGCCCCACGTAGAGATCCCGATTTACACAGATTTGCGCTGGCGCTGACCCAACAGGTTGAGTCACCTTGCGGGCGTTCCTACCGCTTGTTGGGTGTGTTCTTGCCGGTCACTCGACTCTTGAGCGTGTGTAAGTGTACCCAACCCGAAGGATTTCAGATCTGATTTCATCGGCGTACTTAAACGGTCGTAGAGGTCCGATTTTGAATTCGTTCTCATGGATCAACTTATGGGAAGTGCTGAATAAAATTGGTTGGACGCGACATAATTGCGATCGACAGTCTCATTAGATTCAGTCACTGTCAGTATGCCCGCTTCTTTAGAGTTTTTCGTCCGTTGAAGACTTAGTATGCTGTACAAGTCCATCATCTAGTACCCCGCTGAATTTAGGTTAACGAACGTAACTGTACATAATTATTTCCCGATCTGTAGGATTAATGTGAATCGCTCTGGGTTTAGTTCCGCTCTTTCTTTTAGGGAGAATGGCAATTATGGCGAATCGTTATCCGAACAAGTTCAAAGAGCGTGCGGTCCGGTTGTAGCGTGAGGTGCGTCCGGATAATCGTAGTGATTGGGCCGCGACAACTCATATTGCGAGCAAACTGGGTGTGACTCCTGAAACGTTACGTGTTTGGCTTCAGCGTGCCGATGGTGATCAGGGGCTTTCGCCGGGTGTGTCCTCAACGGCTCAGGCTGAGATCAAACGTTTGAAGAAGCAGATCAGGGAATTGGAACAAACGAACGTGATTTTGCGGTCAGCGAGCGTGTTTTCGCAACGGAGCTCGGCCGCCCCTCGTCGAAATGATCCGGTTCATTGACATGCATCGAGATCAGTTCGGGGTCGAGCTCGTCTATCGCGTCATGCGTGACAGCGGGGTGGAATTTGTTAGCTCGCGTGGCTATCGGGCAGCAAAGACCTGGCCAGTCTCGGCACGGATGCTGCGAGACAGCGTTCTTGTTCCCGAATTCACCCGGCTCCATCGGGAAAACTATGGCGTGTACGGAGTCTGTAAAATACATGCCCTGATGAAACGTCAGGGTTGGACTATCGCCACGACCCTGCAGGCTGACATTCTTTCTCTGCAAGCACTTGACATGGCTGTCTGGGACGCAACCCGCTACGGCGCTGATCTGGCCGGGCTGGTTCACCACGCTGACCACAGCTCGAACTACCTGTCCGTGGTCTATACCGACTGAATCACCGAACTGAGCATCACACCATCGACTGGAACGGTTGGCGACAGTTACGACAATGCGCTGGCCGAAGCCGTCAACGGACTCTATAAAACCGAACTCATCCGCAGAAAAGGCTCATGGCGTACCGTCGAGCAACTCGAAATCGCCACCCTTGATTGGGTCTGGTGGTGGAACACTATGCGCCTGCACGGCGAACTCGACATGCACACACCAACAGAAATCGAAACGGCCTATTACGCTGTCAAACAAGCAAACTGTGAAACACCCGTTTCACAGGAAATCAGGTAGGAACTAAACCCAGAGCAATTCAAAGATGACTCAGACTGTCAATCTATATTTCTACTTTTGGATTTCATTCTTAATAAAGCTAAGTTTTCCCTTAGCCCAGTGTTTGAACCAGTTAGGCAATGACTTCGCAAGTTCCCGCATTTCAGAAGTGGAATAGGGTTCCTCGATTTCCGGGTCTGCCACGTAGCCGTTTTGTTTAGTAATATTAAATTCACGAGTTTCAACTGCGCGTCTCGGTGAGAAACCGAGCAAAACTTCTGTGGCATTCTCATCGACGTGATCGACTCCCAGCATTTCGAGTGTCATGAGGATCGAAATCACTCCAATTGGCGTTGGGAAGTGCTCAAGTTCTCTTTGATTCCATATAGATTCAGATATAAAACGAGAAATTTCTAGTGCTTCCTCTTGGGGTGCTGCAAACTTGGACGCATTTGTAATTATTAATCTCAATAATTTGTCATCAATGCTGCCAAGTGTGCTGCCTGCAAGAAATCGGCGGATAGTATGCAATGCGGCGGAAGGGAAACCTGCACCTAACTGTGATTGTTTCCAAAGTTCTAAGTCAAGCAAATCGATCGGAATTGTGTGATCTTTACGTACCTCGATTGCATATGCCCGGTACTCGGACGAATTAAGAATCTGGTCAAACTCTAGTTCTGACCACAATTTTTCGACTAGGCCTCCCCAGTCACTTTCGTAAAACTTGACTTCACCGCGCATGGAAAGCACGCACCAAAGTCTTAGGAATGCGGTTTGCCATTTTTTCTGGTCAGGGTGGGGGGAAAGGCTGATTGAATTGCGATCAAAAAGGTGGGCTTCAAGGCGTGCTCGTGGGTCTCTACCGAGTTCTAGCATTTCAATAAATATTGATTCTCGAACATCATCTTGATTGGTGCGTTCCGCCGCAATTAGCTCTAATGCTTGCTCCAGTATTTCGTTTTGCAAACTAGGACGGATTGGTAAAACACAGACGGCCCGTAGGCTTAGTGGAAGGTAGCGCCCAAGTCCCCGGCCATTTGGCAGAACTTCGCGATCCCTAAGGGCTCTAAGTATCTCGCGTGAGGCGTCCCTCCGAACGTGCTCTGCTGAGGCGAGCACTAATTCAGGCATCACAGATGCGGGGTTGCGCGTGTATTCGTGCCGCATTACGTCGGCCAACTCTTGTGGGTCCGTGTTTTCTCTAGCCATGCGCTCGGCTGCGTAGAACTCCATAAAAGTTCTGTGTGTAAAAACAAATAGGTCTGCTCCACCAGGACTAGTCCCGCTGCGTCCAAGTAACCAAGCGCGGTTTGAGCAAAATTCGACAAAGTTCGATGCCCGGTGGCGGGCTTCGGCAGGCATTACACCGGCGCTGTCACTTAGATACTGAGCAACTATATGGATAAGTTGGTTTCGTTCAACACCTTGCTGTGCATTTGAGGATTTGTAATAGAAAAGTGCGATGTCTTGGATCAGGTCATGTCCGTGATGAATATGGTCGACAGGCTGATCAATGCTTCGCAGCGAGTCCCACCTCATGAAGAGGAGATCAGCACATTGGTTATAAACTTCACGTCGATTTCTAGGGATTTGCCGACGGGATTTGTAAAGTGTGCAAATCAGGGAAAGCATCAAGGGATTTCGCCGGATATCGGGTAATGGATTAATATCACGCATGAAAGGTATGAGGAGCTCAGTGCTTTTTCTGCTGTTAAACCATTTTTCGGCGTATTCCTCTACCTGTGCGTCGCTGAATGCCTCGATTTTGTACCTTTCAAACATGTTTGCGGACAAAGGGGCACGTTCATAACCTGTATTTCGGGCCGTCACAAGTACGGAAATGAGTGGATACCTATTCGCAAACCCCTCGATTTTTTGAACGAACTTGCGCCGTGCTCCTTCGTCGGTTATTTCGTCAATCCCGTCAATTATCAGAACAGCTCGCCCGAGAGTAAGTATGGCCTTCACATTTTGCTCGTTTACGTGTTCGAGCTGAAGGTTTCGGTGCAATGCGGTAACCAATTCAGACAAAAGTAGTTCAGACGAATGGTCAACATCCCGAGCAATAACTCTAATTGGCATGCCCTGTTCGGCCATTTCTGCAATTAGGTGTTGTGTGAGCGTAGTTTTTCCTGCTCCCGGGTCGCCGGTTACCACAATATGCCTTACCCGGCTCATGAGATCTAGTTCAGTACTGTTGAGAGTTGCACCGTCAGGCGATCGAAGGGTCCGGTCGATGTAAAGGTCACTTATCGGTCGCTCTACGTCGTCAAGCACGTGATCGAACTTAAGATTCTCAGCTGCTTTGCGAGCCGCGCTCTGGACATCAAGCACCAACTCTTGTGCAATGGCTACCAGCTTGTTGTCGCCTACGAGCTCAAGAAGGTCGCGAAGCCATACTGGAAGATGATTTGAACTATTTGGAGTAATTTCGCTTGGGGAAATCTTGCTTTGAAGACGTGAAGCCGTGAGAGGGCTAATTATTTCCCTGATTTGGTTGAACTTGAAGTACTCATCATAATTCAAACAGAGTGTTTCCCAAACGAGAATCCAAGATTCACGGGGCAGGTCAGAATCGAATCCAAGTGCATACTCAGCAAATGCATCAGCGATAGCGCCAGCGGCTTCCTCAACTTCTGACCCAGTCAACGTTAGTTTGCTAATCGCGTAAGCCTGACTGTAATAAATGGCTTCTTGTGACTCTGTAACTGACCTTATTTGGTCAATATGTTTGTTAGACAGGATGAGCTCAATATCACCGTCAATTCCAGTGACAGGTATGTGGTAGAGAGAAGAACCCTGGGGTGGTGCGCCGTTTGTGATTCGCGAAATGAATTCCAAACCGCGGAGAAATAAATTGGAAATAGTCCCTGCAAGGACTTCGGTTGCGAGTGTGTCCACGAACAGAGTGTCTCACCAGAAGAACGTGAGTTGCTTGAGCTTGTCATTTCGCGCCCTTGATTTCGTACATGCGTCAACAAAAATGCGGTTTTGGAATAGATATTCCGTGAATTTGAAGTTTCAGGTATCGAGTATGTAACGATTTAGAGTTTGAGCCTGCTGTCGAATAAATGACATGTTCAACGTGTGAGTAACATTGTTTTTAGATGTTGGCCTCATGATGAGTTGGCTCTAGCCAAATACATGTTATTTTACCACCGTACTTATTCGAAGCAGGCGGTTTCGAGTTCGGCCCAAAATTCCGACGGATAACTTGACACGTGGCTGAATTGACAGATCGGCCTCAAGAATCCCACAGTGCGTACGCAGCATCGAATCTAACTATGGTGACTTGCGGCAGCTTTCGAAATAAGCATCCCCTCTCGCATAGATCTGTCCGAGATCGAAGGCGAGCGTAGCACTAAGCAAAAAGCTCCGACAGCTCAATCTCCAGCGCATAAGCGATCGCGTGAATGCTGTCAATCGTAAAGTTTGGGACGGTGTCGAAACGCCCTGCTTCAAGATTCTGAACGGTCCCACGCGAGACGCCTGCCCGCTGCCAAAGTTCTTCTTGGGTCATCCCTCTGGATTTGCGGACTTCCCTAACGCGAGTGGCGACAAGTCGCATCCGAGCCGCATAGTCTGGCGGCAGGTGTAATTCACTCACGCCAGCAACTTTGGGCTAGGCGTAAGACAATGTCAGCACATTATATTGTGCATTTTGATGGATGTGAAACAGCATCAGGGCGGGAATGCGGGGAAGAGTACTGCAGAAGCCTAAAGCATGAGGAAGGTGTGCAACCCTTGAAGTCTTTGACGCGCAAGTTTGGTGCAGACCGTTGGCCCCTAAACATCATTCAAATCACACGGCCCCGGCTTGCGGTCCCAATGGGCGCCCCTCAAGCTTCTCTCAAGAAAAATCAGCCTGAAACCGGGATTTTTCGGATGCCCGTACGGGCATTCGCCCAATCATCGGCGTTCTCTCACCCAGGCAACTGGTTTGTGTAAGCGTTCAAACAAGGCGGGCACGGTGTCCGCGTGAGTTCAAGGAGTCACGATGAAACAAGTTTGCCGTATTGCAACAGTGTTTGCCGCCCTGTTGACACTCGTTGTGGTTCCGGCGGCTTATGCGTTTCCGCCGAGCTATATGTCGGTCGACGGCGACACGACTATCGGGATTGTCAGTGTCGATGGCGCTACCACGAGCCCGATTGTGTTGCAGAGCAATTGGGGTGTGCAGGCTGTGTGTCCGCCTCCTATTGAATTAGAGACACGGATTGCCCGTGGCGCGATCGTGGTTCCGACTTCAAAAATCGGCGTGATCGACAAGGTGGATGATTTTGTTTGCACTTTCGGTAGTGTTCCCGCTGATGTTGAAGCTCAGGTTGGTGCTTCTGGGTGGGAGATCTATGCGAACGAAACACCCACGGCGCTAGGTGTTCCTTTCAGCATCGTTGCGCGTGATGTTGGTTTCTATGTTCATACTGCGGGAGCGCCTTGCGAGTTCCTTGCGGAAGGAGTTGACGTAGAGGGCACTTTCGTGCCCGGCTCGGGTGGCGTTGACGGCTGGATTGAGTTTGATGGTGGTTTTGCCCTAGAGGTTACGGCCTTTGATGGCTCTGGTACTAGGACTCCTTCTTCGAGTGGGGCTACGTGTGGCGGACAGATTTACGACGGAGACCTATTCTCAATTACGGGAGATTTTGAACTTTCGACAGCCGGTTTCAGTCCCGGGACGATCTCTCACGACTGAGTTTACGATCTAGCCACTAGATCGGACGATATTTATTGAACCCTAAGGTTTGGTGGTTTTGCCCCTGTTTCCGTCGAATTCAGGGGGCAAACCGCCCAAAAGTTGCTTGAGTCCACGAGCTTACGTGGAGGGCTATGTATATGCGTGAGGCGGCGAGTGTCTCATGAGTGGATGTTCGCGCTAAAGTCCTGAATTGCCCGTGAGGTTGTCATAGAGTATTCCGCAATTTGGCTCGTGAAAGGAGTTTTGCCCGTCCTGTTGCTCGTTGCTGAGGTGAGCATCCAGGAGATAGTTGGATCCATATTCGCGTTCCCTTTGTCAAAGTGGTGTGCTGCTACCCCGTTACGGATTATTTCGAGAGCTCGCATAAGTTCTTTATCGTTGCGTATTGGTTTGAGGCTCTCGCGAAACTTGCGTGACGCTTTGACATATAGGTCAGGGTCAGCCATTGAAGCTGTATTTGGCTTCTTCATTTCGCGTATGGCTTTACCAATGGCCTTTGGCGCTTGTTCCAAAGCTTCGTATAGGTGTAAAGCTAAATATTTTTCCCAGACAAATCTGTCCCTAGGGGATTCAAATAGGCGATGTATTAGGACTTTTGTTTCATAATCAATTTGCGCGAGGTAGAAAATCAGTTCAACCCCAGGTTGATGTGACTTCCAGTCGTCACGTTTTTTTGCGGTCACAATAAAATATGCAGTGTCTTCGACTGTTTTGCGGGCGTTTTCGATACTGTTTTCTAGGCCTCTTAGATCCCAACTCTCCATTTTGAACCTCCTATGTTTAGACAAGAATTGATTTTGCGCAAACTAGGTGGGGGCGCACCGAAATTTCGGCGCGCCCCCACAACTAGGTCTTACTTATTAACCGGCCCAGACACCGTTTGTGAGGTTCAACTCGATGGTGTTGCCACCGCCTGGGATGATCGAATTGATCAACCATGTGTTGAGTCCACAGTTCTGGAAGTTGCCGATGGAGTAGTCGCCAACGACCCGTCCGCCATCAATGAAGTGGAAGGTCTCACCTGCGGGTGTATTCGCGTTGATGGTCACAGGACTGCTGGTACGGCAGTTCGAGCCAGCGAATAGCGGGAGGATACCAGCCTTGATATTACTGAGCCGAACATAGTACTGAGTCGTGGATTTCAGCTCTTGGCGACGGTCGGGTGTGCGGGCAAGCGTGCCAGTCGTCGGTCCAACCGGTTCGAAATTGACGTCGGCTGTCACGGGAATGAACCCGAGCAACTTGAATTCCGTGCGCGTTCCCGGAAGTGCCATCGTTCCCGTAAATTCACCTAAAGGGTTGACAGCCGTGTACATTGTGGCTGGCCCGATCGTGATGTTGGATCCGGTGGACGCAATGTGAGTCGTGCCATTTACATCGTAGTTGTACCGGATATTGTCGTCAGCATGAGCGGCGACTCCGCTCAGCATGAGAGCTGCAGTTGCCCCGATAATCGCAAAGACTTTCGCAAATCGCGAAAGCACAGTATATTGTGCCATGGGATTCTCCTTTGTTGTATTTTTATACTTGGGTTTATCTTTGATTTGGTGGTGGTTCCGGCTGACCGGTTTACAGCCGGAACCACCACCAGCTTGAGGATCAGCCGTGGCTGATGATTCCGGCCCCATTTGTATCCATCGTGAATTCACCTGTCATTTCGGCGATGTCACCGGTTTGCAGTTGACCCGCACAGGTTGTGGGGTTTCCCGTCCCGGAACTTGAGGCATCAGTGTTGGTGTTGGTGCCATCTAGAGCACGTAGATCGTTGAGCGTGAATCCTGGGTGGATCTCGACATAACCATCGTTGGTGCTGTCACCCGGATGGATCGTTGCATTGAGCGTTCCTTTCGCGTTCAGTTCACATGCCCAGCGATTGCTTGATGTTGGAATTGCTGGTGTGGTCGAGTGCAGATGTGCATCGATACCTGTGATGACGACATCAACTGGATCTCCGGCTGCAGCAGGATGTGCGTTCACCTCGAAGTCGATGGTGGCTGATGGGTTCATCTCGATGATGACGGGCATACCACCAGCGACGAAGCAGTTGCTGAATGTGAATCCTGTGAGTTCACCAACAACGTTTCCTGGCGTAACAGGCGTACCTGGGAACACGTTGCCACTGATGGTCGAATCGGCGCATGAGGTAACAATGTTCCAGTCCGTTGTGAAGACGACAGAATTAATGTTGTCTCCCGTCACCGCTACGGATGAGGGTGAAGTTGATCCGTCCACGGTCACACTGGTGTGCGATAGTGCGACGGTGCTTGATGTTGCCAACATCAGTAGTGTTCCGGCAGCCGCGAACGTTGTAACAATCTGTTGTTTTCGTTTCATGGTCTTTCCCTTTCCTGTGTGGAAGATTCTGTGAGATTTTCGATCAGTGTTTGCTTTTATCCCTTCTCTCGTGATGTTGTGTTTGTGTTTGTGATTGGCGGCTGTGTTTAGCCCCGGGTGGGGAGTGGCATATCGGGCATGGGTTCACAACTGGTGGTCCATGCACAGGATTCTTCGTAGGGTTCACCTGCGATTCCTTCGGAGCGAATGTGGATGGCGTTCTCTGGTCCACTGACTGCAGATGTAAGTAAGGCCGATATGTCGTCACCATCAGTAGTGGTGCAGCCGGTGAAGTCAGCGATATCGATGTTTCCGGTCAGCAATCCGCCGAATGTTCCGGTAAAGACTCGAGCCTCCATGCGGGCGTCCATATCGAGTGAGTCTGCCCCGTAGTCGATGCCCGGGCGCAAGTCTGGGTCACTGTTGTGGACCTCGGGTCCTGTGAGCAGTAGCTCACTTGGTTGCTTCGTACGGCATTGCCCTGACAAGCGAACCTCTACGCCGTCGACTTGTAGTTGCGTGATTCGGACGTTTACTGGGCCAGATACCGTGGCTTCTTTCCACGATTCGTAGACGTTGCCTCCGCCTGGTCTTGGTAAGGGAGGGAATGGGGTGGTGTGTTCGCAATAGGTGACTTGGAGTTGGCTGTACCGCAATGGGATGGGGAGATTGCGGTCATCACGTAGTTGTGAGACGACCACTGTGGCTTCAACTGGTATAGATCCGAAGGCGACGGTTCGTGCTTTATGGGGTCCGATGAAGCCGAATGGTTCGGGCGAACCGGGTGGCGAAACGGCATAGAGTTCACCGGTATATTGCGAGCCCCTTGAGTAGTCGCCTCGCCTGCAAACGGGATCAGCCGGGATCGGTTGAGAAGGCGGAATGATGCTAATTGTTTGTAGCGCCGGCATGCGTAGCCATTGTTTGGCGGCAGTTGTTTCAGTGATGGTGGTGGCTCGCGGTTGGATATACCCAAGGCCTTGGGGCAGTCCGGGATGTTGAGGATTCTCCGGATATGGCGATGGAGTATGGGCACTTGAGGTGAGCGCGCTGCCCATGAGTAGTGCGCCAAGAGTTATCGCTGCTCCGAGCGATAGTGGTTTCTTCCAGCTAAGCATCGTGTTCTATGTCCTAGGTTCAAACGAGAATGTTGAAGTGAATGTTTGCCCGATGGCGGTGGCGAGGGTGCGGCCCAGAGGCCCGGTCATCTGCTTCCGGGCCGCACTCGCTTAATGCTTAGCTGTGGTCGATATCCCCCTTGCCGAGAGTGTCCATTTCGAACGTGCCTTCCATTTCGGCCTTGTCACCGTCTTGAATCTGGGTGGCGCAAGTCATGCCGGTGCCACCAACTGAAATGTTGAGATCAAGATCTGGCTCGATGACAACAACACCGTTATTTCCGGACGATGCTGGATAGATAGTTGCCTTTAATCTTCCATCAGCGTCGAAATTACAGTTGCCTGCCGTGTCAGTGATGTTCGCGTCGATATCAGCGATCCAAACCTTGACGGGATCACCAGCATTGGCGGGGTGTTCCCTCACAATGAACTTGGTGTTCGCGTTGGGCGCCATCGTGATTGTCACCGGCATGCTGTTAACGGTGCAATTGGTCAGCGTGAAGTCCTCAATCGAGCCAACCACGCCATCGTCAATAGTGCCTGGGGAACCTGGATTCGGTGGATTAGGTGGTACTGGAGGCTCGTATGGATCGTAAGGGAGCGGTGGCGGTGTTGGCGAACCGACTACTACCGGTTTACCCGGGTAGAACTCGCCCTCAATGCTGGAGTTGATGCATTCCGCTGGAACTCCCCAGTCGGTCATAAACTTGATCTTGCCGTCATTGCTCCCGACCACCGGTATTGCTACTTGTGTCTTGTCACCCCCAACTTCAGTTTCGGTATGGTTAAATGCGCTTGCACTTGCCAAGGTCAACCCAAGGACTGCAAACGTTGCCGTCAGCGTTGTGGCGACTTTTGATCTGAGTTTCATCGTGCCTTTCCCTTCTTGTTTTAACTAATGGGTTCAAACACCGATTGTCTGTGCCCATGCACAAAAATGTGTCCCATCTCACAGGCGCGCGCAACGAAAAGGAGGAAACAAGGTAGTTATTCGGATGGCCATCCGAAAAAAGGCGCGAAATTTAAAATTTCTGGCAAATGGTTCTATCTAGTACGTAATCTCCATCACATCGCGGGGAGGTCTCGTGATCAGAGTTTGGAGGATCCATGTCTACTTTGGGACGTAAGTTATTGGGGGTGAGTGCGGCAGTGGTCACTTTGGGCGCCTTAGTCTTGATTCCGACCTTCGCTGCTCCTCCCACAGTGTCCGACACGGCAGGTGGAATTGAACTGTGGGGCGGCCCGTTAAGTGACCCCATCCGAACTTCATACTCCGCCGATGATGGCCCGTGGACAGCAACGGCCTCGCGGCAGAACGTAAATACATTGCTTGCCATCCGCGAGGACGGTTCGGTTCAGGCGATGCCTGGAGTGGTTAATGCAGATGTTGAAAATATCCCAGCAGGCCTCAGTGGCAAGCGTGCGATATCCATCTCGAGCATCCAGGGCCACGCTATGGCGGCAACGGAAGACGGCACTGCGTTTAAATGGGGTGGCACACGCGGACTTCCCAATGGCTCTTGGACGCCAGAGCAGTTAGGTGGCAAGGCCGTTGGCGTTTCGAACAGTACGACCGTTGGTCTTGTGCAACTGGATACTGGTGAGGTTGTGGTCATCACCACCGGCTACATGGAGAAAGTCGAGAACTATGACTCTGGTGAACTCTTGACAGATGTGGTCAAGGTAAATGCAGGATTGATCAACTTGCACGGCGCTGCTCTACGTGCAGACGGTAGTGTGGCTCGTCTAGATCCAGTTGACGGGTGGACCACCCTGATCGAAGCCGATCCATTAGATCCAATTGTTGATTTCGATTTAGGGTATCAAAGCAATACCAATAGTTTAGTTGCCGTCACGGCTTCGGGTAATTCATATAGGGGCAGCACGAAGAGCGATGCTTTCCCGAAAGACCAACTTAAAGCTGGCGAGAAGATCGTTCAAGTTGCGCAGTCCGATTCTGATTTTGCAGTAGCCAGAACAGACCGTGGCAATCTCGTGGCTTGGAACAATACCTCACCTTCTTCAATACTTCCGTCAGCTATGGAAGTTCCTGACGAGGTAGCCAATGCATATGTCCACCATATTGACGGTGGCGGTTCGACTTTCCGAGCGATTGTTGGGGCTGCTGAAGACGATGACACACCGGTCGCCCAATTGACACAAGCTACGGTAACCGGAGATTTCGTGGTCGGAGAGACACTTCAGGGAATTCCCGCGACGTTTAGTGGCACGCTTGATCGTGTTGAAAACCAGTGGATTCTCGCCAAGAACAGAGTCTTAACAGATGTTGATGGTGATTCAGATGACCCATTGCGGCTCACCTTGACTGAGGACATGATCGACAGTTACGTAATGCTACGAACCACGGCGTTTAAGGAAGGCCAGTCAAATGTTGTTGATTTCAGCCTTACTTACGGCCCGATTGAGGCAGCACCAACTGCCGAAATTATTAACACAACCCCACCAACCATCACGGGTACACCGCAGGTAGGCGAAACCCTCACTGCATCCGATGGCACGTGGGCGCCTGAAGAAGTTACGTTGGCACACCAGTGGCTGCGCGATAGCGAGGAAATCGCCGATGCGACAGACTCGAGTTATGAGCTCACTAGTGATGATGAAGGTGCCCGGATCTCCGTCCGAGTAACCGCCAGCCACGATGATCTCGACTCGGTCAGCGCCACCTCGGCAGAGACCGAAACAGTGCAGGCAGCACCCGTCGAGGACGTCGTCAACGACACCAAGCCAGCCATCACCGGCACGGCAAAAGTCGGCGAAACGCTCAACGCAAGCACAGGCGAATGGACACCATCCGACGCCAATTTTGCGTACCAGTGGCTCCGCGATGGCAACCCCATCGGCAGCGCTACCAGCGATAGCTACGAACTCGTTGCCGCCGATCAAGGTGCGAAGATCAGCGTCCGTGTAACAGCGAGCAAAACCGGCTACAACAGCGCTTCGGCCACCTCAGAGGAAACAGCCGAAGTAGCCGCAGCTGACCTCGCTGTCACTTCGGTACCCGTCATCTCGGGTACGCCACAAGAGGGCCACACCCTCGCCGGCACGCCCGCAGTGTTCAACGACCCGACCGCAACTGTCACTAACCAGTGGTTCGCGGATGAAGTTGAACTCACGGGCGAAACAGGCAACAGCCTGGAACTCACGGCAGATCACGTTGGAAAAGACATCACCTTCAAGTCCACAGCAGTACGCGGTGATGACACCCTCGACTCGACCTCCGGGCCATTCGGACCAGTCGTACGAGCCGACATTGAACTGTCCATTCAGACACCTTCCGCGCTGAGTGGAACTCCACGAGTTGGCCAGACACTCACCGCAACCGAAGCCGAATTCGGCGGTGACATTGATAGCGTCACCCACGAATGGCTTGCAGACGGAACGGTTCTGTCCGGTGCGAGCGGAACGAGCCTAGAGCTCACCTCCGCACACGTCGGCAAAACCATCACCTTCCGCTCCACTGCGGTACGTGGCGAAAACTCGCTGCCATCCGTATCCGATCCAGTCGGACCAGTGCTCGTGGTGCTGGGCGTGACAACCAAGCCAAGCATTTCCGGCACAGCCGAAGTGGGCAAAACCCTCACCGGAACGCCAGCCGTGTTCAACGATGCGGCCGTGATCACCAACCAGTGGTTCGCGGATGGTGTGGCAATCAGCGGAGCAACAGGCGACAGCCTCGAACTCACTGCTGATCACCTCGGTGCGGTTATTACCTTCAAGTCCACAGCGACGCGAGGTAGCGACACAGCCGAATCCACCTCGGACGCCACCGATGCAGTCAAGCTCAAAGCCCTCAAAGCCACGAGCGACGCCAGCATCAGCGGCACCGCACAGGTAGGTGAAACCCTCACCGGAACGCCAGCAGAGTTCAACGACTCCACGGCCACCATCACCAACCAGTGGTTCGCCGACGGCGACGTGATCAGCGGTGCGACCGGGCTCACGCTCGAACTGACCGACGATCTCGTAGGCAAGCGCATCACCTTCGTGTCCACTGCCACCCGTGGCGACGACACGAAAGAATCGGTCTCCGCAGCCAGCGCTGCCGTAGTGCCAGCCACACCCGACGGTGACTTCGAAGGCAAAATCACGCTGAAAGAAACCGTGCGTGCCGGTGAAACCGTCACGGTCAATGTGGGCACAGCCTATGCCGGCCAAGAAGTTGAGATCTGGATGTTCTCAACACCGCGCATGATCGGCTCGGGAACCGTGTCCACAGACGGCACGATTCGCGTGACGATCCCCGCCAACGCCGAACTCGGCGAGCACACCATCGCAGCCTACGACGAAGCCGGAGCCCTCATCGGGTTCCAAGGCATCACCGTGGTTGCTGCTGATGGAAGCGGCGGGGGAGGCAAGGGCTCTGGATCATCCGGTTCAGGCTCCGGTGCTGGCAAGCCAGGTTCGTTGACCCGAACCGGCGTTGAGATCGGCAAGGTTGCCTTGCCTATCGGTGCAGCACTCCTTGCCCTGGGCTTCGGAGCTCTCGTGATTGCGAGGCGCCGGACGAACTAGAGCCTCGTTCGGCTACCGGGGGTGGGAGGATCCGCTTGGATCCCCCACCCCCACCCCCACGACTTTTGGTCGGTTTTCCCCCTCTTTTCTGCGAAATCGGGGGTCAAACCGACCAAGAGTTTTTTGGGGGTGTTGTGCACAGGAGGATTGCGCGTCGGCTTAATCCACAAGCAGCCGCTGCGAGCTGGATGAGGACCGAGACTTCGGGGATTGTGATGGAGGTATCTGGTTTTCTGGGGCACAATATAAGGGTGGACATAGTGGATTTGCAGGTTTGGGCGAACTCCGCCACGATCGTCGCTGCGGCGATTGCGGCGGTTGCTTTTATGTCGCGTTCGGTGGGGAAACTTGGCAACCGCATAGATGCGCTTGACGCGAAAATGGATTCACGGTTCGATGCGCAGGACGCAAAGTTTGAAGCGCGGTTCGGCGCACAGGACGCAAAGTTTGCAGCGCGGTTCGACGCCCTAGATAGAAAGATTGATGGTGTTGAGTCGAGCCTGAACGCGAGGATCGACGGTGTTGAGTCGAGGCTTGAGGTCAAGATAGACAGTGTCGAGTCGAGCCTGAACGCGAGGATCGATGGAGTTGAGTCAAGGCTTGGTGCGAGGATCGACGGTGTTGAGTTGAAGCTTGACGGTGTTCAGACAGGCTTTGAGGCAAAGTTGGATGGGCTAGAAACCAAGCTCAGGGACGAGATACGGCATTCGCATGATCAACTCAGGGAAGATCTTGGCCGGATTTATGATCGGGTGACCACGATTGATCAACGAGTCTATGAATTGAGTCAACTCGTTGTGGGCGGCTCAAAAGCTGTGAGCTAGGTCAAGTTGCGAATCCACGGTGGGATTTGTGCACAGTTGGGTGCCTCCCCATATACATCCACAAGCGCGCGAATTCACGCTGCTCGCGGGGTGGACGATGTGGAATTGTGATGGAGGTATTCGGCTATCTGGGGCACAATATAGGGGTGGGGTTCATGGATTTGCAGGGCTGGGCAAATATTGCGGCGATTCTCGCGGCCGCGATTGCGATCGTGGCGTTCATGTCGCGTGCGGTCGGCAAGCTTGACATCAAAATTGATTCAAAAATTGATTGCCTTGAGTCGAAATTTGATGGGAAGTTTGCAGAGGTTGACGCGAAGTTTGACCGTTTAGAAACCAAACTTGGTTCGCAAATCGAACGCACGAGAATCGAACTTCGTGAAGACTTAGGGCGCATTGATTCTCGCCTAGACATGATCGACCAGCGCGTTTATGAATTAGCACAAGCAACACCGGGCCCTTCATCTCCACGTCAAGCCGGTCCACGCGTACTCTGATCACCTTTCACGACTTTTGGTCGGTTTACCCCGCGATTTCAGCGAAAACAGGGGGTAAACCGACCAAAAGTTGGTGGCGGGGGTTGGGCAAGGCGGGTAATCCACCAAAAGTTGGGTAAGCCAGTTTGTCCACAGACCTAGAAGTCACGGTGGCGCTCATGGCGGCCATTCAAGCAACCTCAGTGAATGGCCAGATTTACTGAAAACCTCTCGCATCCGCGACCCTTTACAAGGGAACAAGCATTCGCTGCCGGAATTACCGCCAAACAGTTGGAAGGGCCACGTTTTGAGCGGATATTCCGTGGTGTCTACATCGAAACTGGGCTCAAAACGAGATCCCACACCACTAACGGGGCACAACGCCAGAGCCAAACACTGGCTAACCCGTCTCACAGCATCAACCCCGGCCACTCCTTACACACTCGCGCGGCTGCGGCACTGTTGCTGGCCCCACCCGATGCACTCATCAGCCACACCACGGCACTCGCGATCTACGGCCTGGACTTACCCGGAAAACGATGCATTCACGTATCGACCAACGAAGGATGGGTTACGCGGGTGCAAGGAATAAAAGGTCACCGTAGGATTTATGACATTTCACGCCGACATCTCGCAGGGCTGTCAATAACTGGCCCCGAGAGAACGCTCGTAGACGTAGCGTCCATCAGGTCGCTCCCGTGGGTAGTGGCAGCGGGTGACTTTCTCCTCCAAAAGAGACTAACAAAAACCGATCTCCTGAGTGAATATGCACAGCTACGACATCTGCACGGAGTTCAGCGACTACGCGAAGCAATGAAATGGATCAGGCACGGCGCAGAATCCCCGATGGAATCGGTAACTCGATTACTTATCCAGATGGCAGGATTACCCGAACCTGCAACGCAATATGAAGTCTTTGATCAGGGGACGTTTGTCGCGCGCGTCGATCTGGCCTACATCTCGTGGAAGATTGCGATTGAGTATGACGGAAAATGGCACGAAAGATCGCCCGAGCAACGGGCCTATGATCGCGACCGACGAGAAAAGTTGGAACGCTTGGGATGGCATGTCGTGACCATCTACGAAAGTGACTTGGACGAAGTGACGAAAGTGCCCCTCAGAGTCTTTGAAGCCCTGCGGTCACGAAGCTATCGAGGCGCGAGTCCCACCTTTGGCGCAACCTGGCGCACCCATATCCCACCCTCAAACAAGATTTGGTCGGTTTGACCCCCGAAATCTCGGATTTCAGGGGGTAAACCGACCAAAAGTTGCGAAACCACTAGGGGAGGGGCGTGTCTACGGAGCAGCCCCACTCGGGCAAGGCACTACGCAAGGCAACAATGATCTCCAAGCGTTGGATCGGGTCATCCAAAGTCTCACCGAACAACTCACGCAAGCGAGCCAACCGTCCATGGAAGGTTTGTGGCGCGATGCCCAAAAACCGTGCCAACTGGTTCGAAGGAATGCGCAATTCCAGCCAATGCAACAAGGCGGTCGCCAAAGGGTTACGACGTGAGGGCAACATCCCCTCGAACACGCTTAGGTGTTTCTGCACTAGTAAAGAGGTCAACACTTTGCTGCCCGCCAGCAAGACCGCTCCGGCCAGATCAGAAAATGGCACCAGCAAACGCGAATCGTGCAGCAGTCCATCACGCACTAATCGAGCTGCCCGCCACGTCAACGTGGAACTATCGGCAATATCACTACACGAAGCAGACGGGCCAACAACAGTCTGCACCGTTACAAAAGTCTCAAGATCTTCAACAGGAATATGATCGGCAATCACGAGCTCAAAGTCTGAACGCCGGGTCACATAGCGAGAGTCGTACTCCAAATTTTGTGGGAACTGTTCCCGTACCGCGACCAAAACGCGCACCATGCCGTCATAATTTTCTAGGCCATTCACATTGCCCTTTGCAGCTGCATGGCTCCATGCCTGAGCTTGCTGGGTACGCCGATGCTCAGCTTGCATGCTGCCCACCAAACTCATGAACACGGCGTTCAAAAACTGCTTAATCCGAACTTTGAACTCTTGCATAGGGATCCCGCAAAAGGAATTCCCCACTACATGATGCAAGGAGTTGAAAACCGACTGATGAACTGCCGTAAACACGTGATCGAGTTCCCGCACTGTCCAGCCAGCGTGATACCGATCTGCGCCTACCTTTTTCAAAAGTGGACGAGAAATATGACTAGCTGTTTCTACCGAAGCACCGGAATGCAAGAAGTTTGACACCAAGGTGGTGACAAGGGTGCGCAATCTCAAATCGGTCGGGCCAGGCTGTGCCTGTGCGATGGCCTTAACAATCTGATTTCTGACGAACTCCACCCGGCCTTTGGCGAAAATTTCTTCGGGCAAGTCCATGGCTGCTCCAGACAGGGCATAGAGCGGCGCTCGGGCCGACAACGGCGATGGACTGATCGCGTTGATGGTCATACGTGAACCTCCTAAGGACGCGGCACTGCGCAGCACCGGATCTGGGATGTCGTAGGGGGCGACATATCGATTGAGCCAAACAAGTGCCCCGAGACTCAAGTTTTTGACCAGATAAGTCCTCACAAAATGAATTTCTTGTGATGCGCATAACAAGAAATCCAAAAATTCACCCCAACCTTTGCAAAGCCACTGGCATTGGGCCTCGACATTCTCTACGGTCAGGGACCAGGCGCTACCGGTCACCGTAGGGGGCTGGCACGGGGCGCCGCATACGAGTGGCAGGCATCATCGCCTGTCTCATGACGAAGGGAAATCCCCGATGGGCGGAACTGTCGAGGTCAATGGCCTTAGCAAGAGTTACGGTCGCCAAAACATCTGGCACGAGGTGTCCCTCACCCTGCCGCCGGGTGAGATCACGGCACTTTTAGGGCCATCAGGCACCGGAAAGTCGGTGTTTCTCAAGTCGCTCATGGGAATTACCGAGCCCGAATACGGTGACATCCTCATCAACGGGGTGGACATGGTCACGGCTCCAGAGTCCCAACGTCTTGAACTACGCAAGAAATTTGGTGTGCTGTTTCAAGATGGGGCGCTGTTCGGTTCCATGAACGTCTACGACAATGTGGCATTTCCTCTGCGTGAACACACGCGCATGACTGAAGAGGAGATTCGGCCGGTCGTACTGGAAAAACTCGACATGGTCGGACTTCTCGGTCAAGAACACAAACTGCCGGGTGAAATCTCGGGCGGCATGAAAAAGCGAGCTGGTTTGGCCCGCTCACTCGTAACAAATCCTGAAATTATCCTTATTGACGAGCCTGACTCGGGGCTCGATCCGGTGCGCACCTCGAACCTGGCGCAACTGTTGATGGACGTCAATGCCGCTACCGATGCCACCATGCTCGTGGTGACACACAATATTGAGCTTGCCCGTACTCTGCCCGACAATCTCGGAATGCTTTATCGCCGCAGGCTGGTCATGTTTGGGCCGCGCGAAGAGTTCTTGCTCACTGACCATCCGGTCGTCAGCCAGTTCATGAGCGGCGACCCCGATGGCCCCATCGGGATGAGCGAAGAGACCGACCACCGCAGCACCGATGCTCCCGAAGTTGATGTTGCGACCAGCCATCCTGGTGGCACGCGAGTGATGACCCGCCATGCTGGCGCGCGTCCAATCGAAGTGTTGCCGCGGCAGCTGATGCCGTCGACAGGGATGCCGCGTGCAAGTGCGGAACGCCATCGCGAGCGTGTGCGTTCTGGAAGCGCGACCTTACGAACTGACGATGATGAGGATCGTGAACGAGCCGATGGCTATCGCGGAATTGGTCCACTCAAAAATGCTCTAGATAACACCGGACGCATGTTCGCGCTCGGACTGGACACTATCCGAGCGACCTTCAAGCGACCTTTCGCAGGCGTTGAATTCGTAGAACAGTTTTGGTTTGTCATTTCAGTGTCAGTGCTGCCGGCCATTTTGGTGGCAGTGCCTTTTGGTGCCGTGATTGCCTTGCAACTGGGCACACTCACAGTGCAAGTAGGCGCACAATCCTTTACGGGCGCAGCCAGCGTTCTTGCCGTGGTTCAACAAGCGGCACCAATTGTCACCACGCTTGCGATTGCTGGGGCGGGTGGTGCGGCAATTTGTGCTGACCTCGGTTCTCGCAAGATTCGCGACGAGATCGACGCCATGAAAGTTATGGGCGTTTCGCCTGTGCAGCGACTGGTAGTCCCTCGAGTGCTCGCCTGCGTGCTAGCCGCTGTATTGCTCAACGGCCTCGTCTCATTCGTCGGTGTGCTCGGTGGCTACTTCTTCAACGTGATTGTTCAAGGCGGCACCCCTGGTGCCTATTTGGCCAGTTTCACTGCACTGGCTCAAACCTCTGACCTCGTCGTGGGCGAAATCAAGGCGGTCATTTTCGGTTTCATCACCGGCATTGTTGCCTGCTATCGGGGGCTCAACACTGCGCCAGGCCCGAAAGGTGTTGGTGACTCAGTGAACCAGTCGGTGGTTATCACCTTCCTGCTGCTGTTTTTCGTCAATGCAGTGATCACCTTGCTGTACCTCCAGCTCGTTCCCGGAAAGGGCGCATGACATGAGCGTGACATCAAAGCTTGAGAGCGACATCGCCACGCAAAAACGATGGTCCACCCAGATCATTTTGCGATTAGCGGAACTGGGCCAAGACTTGCGTTTCCACGGGAAAGTGCTGGCCTGGATACCGCGCACTCTTGTGCGGTACCCGAAAGACATTCTGCGGCTGCTCAGCGAAGTGAGTTTTGGCTCGGGCGCGCTGGCAGTGATCGGCGGAACTGTCGGCGTGATGGTCGGCATGACGCTCTTCGTCGGCACCGTGGTGGGCATGCAAGGCTATTCGGCGCTCGACCAGATTGGTACGTCAGCCCTCAACGGCTTTATTAGCGCGTATTTCAACACTCGAGAGATTGCGCCACTCGTCGCAGCACTCGCGTTGAGCGCAACCGTTGGATCGGGATTCACCGCACAGCTTGGCGCTATGCGGATCAACGAGGAAATTGATGCGCTCACTGTCATGGCAGTTCCTGCAGTCCCATTTCTCGTCACGACTCGGGTGATTGCAGGCTTTATCGCCATCATCCCGCTCTATGTGATTGGCCTTTTGGCCTCGTACACCGGCTCTCGGCTCGTGACTGTCTATATGCACGGCCAATCAGCGGGCACCTACGATCACTATTTCAACCTGTTTTTGCCGCCGATCGACATCCTCTTGAGTTTTCTCAAGGTGCTCATTTTTGCCGTCATGGTGATTCTCGTGCATTGTCGTGAAGGTTATAAAGCCAGCGGCGGGCCAGCCGGCGTCGGTATTGCGGTCGGGCGCGCAGTCCGGATGAGCATCGTGAGTGTGGCGCTGCTCGATCTGGTTTTGTCCATGGCGATGTGGGGCGCCACCACGACAGTGAGGATCGCCGGATGAGCACGTCAACCAACACGCCTCGGCACAATGTACGCAAATCCACTACCGTGGTTGACGCGCTCATGGGTCTCGTAGCGCTTGGAGTCATTGCCGTCTTTGTTTTCGTTGCATTCGCGGTATATGCCAAAGCATTCACCCCATCGACCGACATCACGCTCACCACTGATTCAGTCGGGAATGCCTTGCAAAAGGGTTCGGACGTGAAATTGCATGGGGTGCCCGTAGGCGAAGTGCGCTCGGTAAAGGCATCGCGAGACGGAGCCGAAGTTCGCCTAGCGCTCACACCAGACATCGCAAAACAACTACCAACAGCCACTACCGCCCGGCTATTACCGAAAACGCTATTTGGTGAGCGATACGTTTCGCTTATCACTCCCGCCGTCAATAGTGGCGGCACTCTTCGCAACGGTGACACTATCTATCAAGATGACTCCGATCAGGCTGTGGAACTTGAGCAAGTTTTCGATGAACTTTTGCCGGTACTTAAGGCACTCAAGCCACACAAGCTGCAAGCAACACTGTCTGAACTTGCCACAATGTTGCGCGGCCAAGGTGACGATATTGGTGAGTCAATGGAAGCCTGGAACTCATACCTCGAGAAGCTCAACCCCAGTGTGCCGACCATGGTTGAGGACTTCGAGAAGCTCGCTATCGTGGCTGCAGGTTACAACGAAGCTGCACCAGATCTGCTCGACGCTTTAGATGAAATGCGTACGACCTCGGCGACCCTAGTCGATCGCCGAACCGATCTCATCGATGTTTACGCCAGTGTTGTTGCTAGCGCCAATGAAACTGAAGA
Source organism: Aeromicrobium sp. (assembly GCA_040394025.1). Taxonomy (GTDB): domain Bacteria; phylum Actinomycetota; class Actinomycetes; order Propionibacteriales; family Nocardioidaceae; genus Aeromicrobium. The sequence goes on along the minus strand of JBEBSZ010000002.1, from coordinate 113,877 downwards.
TTGGGTATCGAAAAACCAAGAAACAATCATTGTGCTTTCTGATCACAGCAGCCAGGGACTCAAAGCGGTTCGGCCCTATGCTAGCCAATTCCCATGCTTGCTGTCTTCAGCCAACAAGTTCATTGACGTGATGGATAAGACCCTAGGCAAGGACACGGGTCGACCGGGAATTCACGTCAATATGAAAATTACGGCTCAGCGAGGTGCGTACCAGCCAGGGAAAGACGCACCAAAATTTGAAAGCGGTGGGAAACCGCGCTGTCCCTACACAACAGGGCAAACCGGAACGCAGAAACCAAAAACTACTGGTGCGGCAAGCGCCAAATCCGGCACGAGCACGGCGCCAACCAGCATTGGTGCGCCGCGACTCCCCGTGGTTGCACAGCAAGCAGCTGCCGGACTCGGACTGGCAAACTCACCAGCCGAAAATCAGCTGATTGCTGAACTTTTTGCGCCTAATGCAGATCTAGCGCCAGCTGACTATCCCAGTTGGGGCTCACTTCTTGTTGGTCCGGCACTCCGAGGAACTGAGGTGTCATTGTCATGAGCGACTTTACTCGCGGTTGGGCGATCCTCCGCAAAGGCGTCTTTATTAAAAGCGTCATATTTATTGTGATTACTCTGTTGGCGACCTCACTATTAGCTGCCACAATTCGTAACCAAACGGCTGATGGCGGATTCCGGTACACGGCGCAATTTAGCGATGTCACGAGCCTCAACAAGGGCGACGATGTGCGAATGGCGGGCGTGCGCGTCGGCACAGTGAATTCGATCAAAGTGGTGGATGAGCGCATTGCGGCGGTTGAGTTCACTGTCGATCGTGACGTGCGACTCGAGGAGGGCGTACGGCCTCGACTCAAATTCCGAAACCTCGTCGGCCAGCGCTATATCGCCTTGGAATATCCGCAAGCCGAGGATTCTGAGTCGAGCGAGAGTACCTCGAAGACCGAAGTGACGACCGACGACGGAGAAAGCGACCTCATCGAACTTTCCAGTTCGCCTGCTCCCATTCTCATTAAGCCGGGGCACACCTTTACGCTCAACCAAACTCAAGAAGCGCTTGACCTGACTTTGCTTTTCAATGGCTTCCAGCCACTGTTTCAGTTCCTCAATCCGGAGGACGTCAATAATCTGAGTGCTCAAATAATTGCCGTTTTCCAAGGCGAAGGCGCGACTGTCGAGAGTCTCATTTCGAGCACAGCCAGTCTCACCTCGACCATCGCGGAAAAGGACCAAGTCATCGGCGAACTTATCGTCAATCTGGAATCGGTTCTCACCACCGTGAACGACCGTTCAGATCAACTTGATACGACACTCATCACCCTTGATGAGTTGGTCACCGGACTTGCGGAAGACCGGAAAACAATCGGTTCCACGATCGAAGGAATGGGCGCTCTCACCGACAGCGTGTCTGGATTGCTTGAGGACGGTCGTAAACCTCTGAAAGATTCCATCACGGGGCTCGGCGATCTTTCCCAAAACTTGTCTGACGGTGAGGCTGATATCGACAAGTTCCTGCAAACCTTGCCGACGAAACTCGACCGTATTGGCCGCACGGCAAGTTATGGCTCGTGGTTCAACTTCTACTTGTGCTCCATCGAAGGAAGTATCCCGATGCCTGAGGGCTATATGGGTGATCTTGGAGCTAACAATCCAGCGGGGAGATGTCGATGACCAGTCGATTTAGGCGATCATTCGCCGAACACAACACGGTTGCAATTGCCATTGTGTGCCTTATCGCGATTGCAGTGGTGTTCACGCTGACGCTTCGGGTTGAAGCGCTGCCAGTGATTGGTGGTGGCAAAGTGCATAAAGCCGTCTTTGCTGAAGCCGGCGGCTTGAAGGAGGGCAATGAAGTCAGAGTTGCCGGAGTGAAAGTCGGCAAGGTGACCGATATTGATCTCGCTGGTAACACCGTCGTCGTGAAATTTCGGATTAAAGACACTCGGTTAGGTGCTCAAAGCACTGCCGCTGTTCGAGTGAAAACTCTGTTGGGACAGAAGTATCTAGCTATTGATCCACTAGGCAGAGAAACCCTCAAAGGTCCCATACCGCTCAGTCAAACCACCACGCCATATGACGTAAATGCTGCGTTATCTGACCTCTCCACCACAGTGGACGAGATCGATACCGCACAGATGGAAGCGAGTTTTGAGGCACTTTCAGAAGCATTCCGTGACACGCCAGAATCCGTGCAAACCATGCTCGAAGGCCTCACTGCTCTCTCACGCACCATCTCGACACGAGACGAAGAACTAGCGGCGTTGCTTGATTCGAGCGAAACCATTACGGGAACACTAGCTGCTCGAAATCAAGAATTCGAAGGCATCATCACCAATAGTGGGCAACTTGTGGACGAACTAGAGCGCCGACGCACTGCGATCCACGACCTCCTCGAAGGCAGCGCGAGGCTCGGCAAGGAACTCCAAGGATTGGTTGCTGACAATGAAGCCACACTCGCTCCAGCTTTGGAACGGCTCGACGAAGTTTCCCGCATCCTCACAGAAAATCAAGCCGATCTCGATCGATCCATTGCGGCACTCGGGCCCTACTACCGCATGGTTGCCTCCACGATGGGCAATGGTCACTGGATCGACTCTTATATCTGCGGCATGTTCGACGCCACGAACCGGCCCATTTTGGAAGCCGATATCGAACGTAACTGCGCGCCCAAGAAAGGCGGCGGAAAATGAGTATCAGCACTAAGCGGGTTATTACCGCAGTCATCGCCGTAGCGTTGTTTGCTGGTGTTTGGGCGGCAACGGTAGCCATCGCTAATGCAACGACCAAAGAGTTCACTGCCGACTTTGAATCCACCGTGGGGTTGTTTCCCGGATCAGACGTGCAAATGCTCGGCGTAGCGGTAGGCAAAGTAACCAAAGTGGAACCCCAAGGCGCAACTGTGCGAGTCACGATGAAACTCGATCGTGGCTACAAGGCAGCCGCCTCCACCGGTGCGGTCATCGTTGCACCAACACTCGTGAGCGATAGATTCGTGCAACTTACCGAGCCACACGTGTCAGGGCCAGAACTCGCATCGGGCATCAACCTCGGGCTCGACCGCACGGCCGTTCCCGTCGAAATTGACCAGCTGTACGCGAGCCTTACCGACATCGCGACAAAACTCGGGCCTGACGGCGCAAACTCAGCGGGCGCTTTAAGCGACCTGCTCACTGTGGCAGCCGAAAACCTTGACGGCAATGGTGAGGCCATTAACGAGACACTGAAAGAGTTTGGTAAAGCCACCGCAACGCTCGCAGACAGTGATGAAGCGTTCTTCGGTACGATCGCTAATCTCAAAGAATTCAACGACATGTTGGTTGAAAACGACAGCGAATTGGCGCAACTTAATCGTCAACTCGATGTCGTCGCTGGGTTCCTCGCCGATGATCGTGACGAGATGGCCTCGGCAATCACCGAACTCGCGGCGGCAATGGCGGTACTCGACGACTTCCTCGCCGACAATCGCCAAAACTTGCAAACTAGCGTCGAAAATCTCGTCGGCCCCACCCAGACGTTGGTGGATCAGCAGGAATCACTCGAAGAAGCCGTACGACTGATTCCCTTGGCCTTACAGAACTTTATTCGGGCCTACAACCCCGAAACTAACACACTCGACGGGCGAGGCAATCTCAACGAATTGTCGATCTGGAGCACAGACGGACTCTCCGGAAGTACCTCCGGTAATGCGCCGCCAGTGCTATTCCCGGGTAGTGAAGGAGGCCAGTGATGCTGTACTTACCACCAAGCCGCAAGGGAGAGTCAGCGCCGAGCAAAGCCTGGGCCAGAATTCTCATCACGGGTGTCGCGCTTATCGGACTGAGTGGTTGTGGCGTCCTAGGTGATGGCTTCTACGACACACCGCTACCAGGCGGCGCAGACCTTGGTAAGAATCCCTATTCCTTGAGCGCGGAGTTTGATGATGTGCTCGATTTAGTGCCGCAGTCCAGCGTCAAAGTTGACAATGTTGCTGTCGGCAAAGTGACAAACATAAAACTGAGCAAAGACCGACGCTCAGCTATCGTCACCACATCGATCAACGGCGACGTAGAGCTACCTGCTGGAACCACGGCGCGAATTCAACAGACCACGCTGCTTGGCGAGAAGTATGTGGCCTTTGTAAAACCCAGCGAACCAGAAGCAGGCCCGGACCTCAAAGATGGCGACCACATCGCTGCTGGTGACACCAGCCAAGCTGCTGAAGTTGAAGAAGTTCTAGGTGCGCTCTCTATGGTGCTCAATGGTGGTGGGATCGGCCAGTTCCAAGAAATTTCGCGGGAACTGCAGGCCGTTAGTGAAGGCCGTCCCGAGGAAATTAAGGGCTTTTTACGGACGATGGATGATTTCGTATCCACGATTGATGAACGTTCGGAAGCAATTACAAACGCGATTGACGAACTGGATTCGCTTTCGCGCACTCTTGATAATGATCGCGACAAGATTTCCAATGCGCTCGAGGATCTCAGCCCAGGAATGAAAGTGATGGCTGATCAACGCCGAGATCTCGTAGAAATGCTTGAAGCGCTAGATCGACTCTCGGCAGTTTCAGTCGAGACACTTAACGCCTCTCAAGATGACATCGTGGCGAGCCTCGAATCATTAGCCCCAATTCTCGAACAGTTGGCGGCAGCGGGTGAGGATTTGCCGCAAAGCCTTGAAATCCTACTCACGTATCCCTTCCCGGATTCGGTCCTGGGAGCAATCAAGGGTGACTACATGAACGTGTTCATCACCACCAATTTCCGCACGCCAGGCGGTATGTGGATGCAGCCAACGGGTGACGGTGTTGTTGCCCGGGGCTCCTCATGGCCTTTGGTTGATGATTCGCCTCCCACATTGCTGCCGCCTACCGACTCGGTCACGCCGACCGATCCACGGCCCACGATTACTGTGCCGACGGAAGTACCCCGTACCCCAACAGCGCCACCCACAGACCGACCAACCCAAGAACCAACTCCAACGAAAACGTTGCCTGTCCCGACGTCGCGACCTTCGTCTGGTTCGGGTGCTACTGATGGGAACGCGAAATGAGTCGAAGCATTTTCATTAAGCTCACGGTTTTCGTTATCGGTGGTCTCCTCGCAACCGCCTTTGTTGCCACTCAATACCTCGGATTCAATCCGCTCGGACGTGACTTCAAGGTGACGGTTGCCTTGGCTGACGCGGGAGGGCTATTCGAAAACGGTGAAGTGACCTATCGCGGCGTTCCAGTGGGCAGGGTCGAAAAGCTCACGCCCACTGAGAACGGTATGGAAGCACGCCTGCGAATCGATGCATCTGCGCCGGCAATTCCCGCTAACTCACAGGTGTTTGTGGCGAACCGGTCCAGTATTGGCGAACAATATATAGATTTGCGTGGTGAAGGCACAGCCGGACCGCATCTGCGAGGGGGAGAAAGGCTAGTGGGTTCGGGTGATTCTTTACCACCGGACTTATTTGAAGTCTTGCGCAGCGGTCGGGATTTTGCAGCGAGCGTGCCGGAAGACGACCTCGGTATCGTGATCGATGAAGCCTATGAGGCCTCGCGCGGTGCTAGCCAGCATGTGCGCCGACTCATTGATACGTCTAATCAATTCGTGCAGACCGCTGAAAGCAATTTCTTAGTGACACAGGGTCTGATCGAGAATTCAGCAACAGTGCTCGATACCCAGGTGGAAACCTCGCAGAACATTCAGAATTTCAGCCGAGATCTAGCGTTCGTTGCCGAAACATTGGCCGATTCTGACGCAAACCTGCGTGATCTCATTAGCAACTCACCTGCTGCTGCACATGAGATAAGGAACTTGTTCGACACGGTCGGTGTGCCACTTGGCTTACTGATGTCGAACCTCATTACTCCCGCAGAAATTTTCAGTATCAACCACAACGGTGTGGAGGACGCGCTCATTCGAGTTCCTGAAGCGATGAGCATTGGCTGGGCTGTGAACGGCTCGAAAGGGCTCAACCTCGGACTTGCTCAGACATATTTCAACCCATGGCCCTGCACAACTGGCTATGGTGGCACCAAAGTTCGTGATGGATTACAAACCAGTGGTGGGGAACCGCTCAACCTCAAGGCAGGCTGTGTGACCGCAGACAAGAAATCTAATGCGCGTGGCCCCAAGGCGGTGCCGATGCCCAAACGTTCTGGCGCTACAGCACGCGTGACTACTGCAACAAGCTTGGATGACTTATTCGGGGGAGGCTCATGAATTTAGCTTTGGTAGATGAGCCGGAAGTCGAGGTTCCTGGCCGCCTGCAACGGTTGTGGGGCGTGGTGCGAAGCCGCACAGGCTTGCTGCTAATTGTTGCACTGCTCTTCGCTGCGAGCGGGGCAGTTGCTTGGTGGTTGGCGTCGCAGTCAGAAACCTTGCAACTGGCGCAAAGCCGCGAGACTGTGCTTGAGGTCGCGAGCACCCACATCGAAACACTCAACACACTCGACCACCGTGATATTGATGGCGGTCTCAAGAGTTGGGCGGCAGCAACAACCGGGGTCTTACACGACCAGGTCAGTTCGGTACCCGAGACAGATAAAGAGGCACTTGCGGCTGCCAAAAAGGTGACGGAGGGCAAAGTCGTCGATGCTGCCGTCCTAGATCTGGACACGAATCGTGGCGTGGCAACGGTGATTGCTGCGGTAGAAGTACATGTCACTGACGACAAAGGCGAGACTTCTGTGAAACGTAACCGATTTAGTGCTGATGTTGTCCTTGTCAAAGGTGAATGGTTACTCGAAACTTTGCAACAAGTGGCGGTGGATTTATGAGTTGGCAGCGGGTAGCCGTTTATATCGTGACGCTAGGGCTTTTTGCGGTGGGAGCCATCGGTTGGTGGCAGTGGTATGCGGATTCGGCGGAAGCTAAAAGCAATATTGCCGTCATAGATGCGACGGCAACCAAGACCGTTCAAGCGCATGTCTCCCAAGCATTGACGCGTTTGTTGAGTTTTAGTCACACCGAACCCGGAGCGACTCAGTCGGCTGCTGATGAACTGTTGACGGGGGACGCAAGTAAAGAGTTCGATCGTTTGTTCAAAGACCTTTTGGCGAGCGCGGAGGGGCAAAAGCTCGAACTTTCGGCCACAGTACGAGCTGTCGGAGTGAAGGCGTTAACTGAAGACAAAGCCGAAATGCTCGTGTTTGTTGATCAGTACTCTGAACGCGCCGGTGACGAGGAACGTTCCATTTCCGCAGCGCAACTAGGAATCGAAGCCAAGCGTAAAGGCTCTGCCTGGATCATCTCCGGCATCACAATCCGCTAATCTTGTCGCCCGAGATTTGGTCGGTTTGACCCCCGATTTCGCTGAAACCAGGGGTCAAACCGACCAAAAGTTGGGTACGGGACTGGGTTAGGAGAGGGAGTCGTGTATCGGGACTAGCTTTGCGTTGGATTCGGCGAGTTCTTCGCTTGGAACCGAGTCGGCCACGATGCCGCAACCAGCAAATAACTGGACTCGATCGCCTGGTTCCATCACTTGCGCTGAGCGCAGGCCGATGCCCCATTCGCCATCACCCGATGCGCTGATCCAACCCACAGGTCCGGCATAGCGTCCGCGCTCGAAACCTTCGATCTCGGCGATCATCTTCTTCGCGTCTTCGGTCGGGGTGCCACCTACAGCTGCTGAAGGGTGCAGCGACTCGACGAGAGACAAAATCCCCGAACGATCCCGCAATACGCCGGTGACGTCCGTGGCTAGGTGCATCACATTCGGCAAATGCAAAACGAATGGCGCATCTGGCACGTTCATACCCGTGCAATGAGACGCCAAAGCGTCCGCCACCGAGCGCACCGCATATTCGTGCTCCTCTAGATCCTTTGAAGAGTGAGCAAGCGTTCCAGCGAGTGCCATATCGCGTTCTTTATCGCCGGTGCGTTGGATCGTTCCCGCCAGGACGCGTGAAGTGACCAGCCCGCCGTCGAGACGCACGAGCATCTCGGGAGTGGAACCAAAGAAGCCGTCTACGAGGAAAGTCCAGCAACTCGGGTAGTTTTCGGCCAAGCGGCTCAGGGGAGCACGAACATCAAGTTTCTTGCTCAACTGCGCTTCGACTACTCGGGCCAAAACCACCTTGTCGAGTTCACCGGCCTGAATTCGCGTAATCGCGCCAGCGACAGTCTCCATCCACTGCTGCGAATCAACGTCGCCGTCATGAAAACCCAGCACTTGCGGATCTTCGATCGGAGTGTGTGTCAGTTCCACATCCCGGTCAAGCGCTGGACGAATCGTGGTGATCCAACACTCGCCATCGCGACGACCCACAATTACTTCAGGAATCACGAGCGTCGAGCCGGGCTCGCCCGCGAAAGTAAAGGTGCCAAAAGCAATGAGACCTGAACCGCGCCTACCAACTTCGTCGCGAACTACCGCATGTTCGACGATGTCTTGCCACCACGCTTGTGCAGAGGCGAAACGTTCGTCGCCTTCGCTGTCAAATACTCGCGCTGTGCCCCAAGCTACGATCCCTTCGCCAGCGTGCAACCACGCGAGAGCGTCGGAGGTTTGGGGGAGTAGCCCGATGAGATTATCGGGGTCGTCGATCATGCGGGTCCTGACCACGAGTGGCGTAGGCGCCTCGTCGTGCGCAGGGGTACTCACAAGGAGCAACCCTACTCCGCATGTTGAACAGTTCATGGCAGAGTGGTGCAAGTGAGCCGCGCTGGACTAGATAAAGAACCACACGATGTCGCCAAAATGTTCGACACCGTAGCCGAAAAATATGACGTGACTAATACCGTCATCTCGATGGCCCAAGACCGGCGTTGGCGAAAAGCCACCGTCAAGTTGATCGGTCCTAGGCCAGGTGAACTGATTCTCGACCTGGCTGCGGGTACCGGGGTATCAAGCGTTCCCTTTGCGCAGGCTGGAGCCACTGTCGTTCCTTGTGACTTTTCGACCGGCATGTTGGAAGTGGGCAAAGCTGCTCATGCCGAGCTCCCGTTCACTGCCGCTGATGGCATGAAACTGCCCTTTGCCAACGACGTTTTCGACGCCGTCACGATCTCTTTTGGGTTGCGCAATTTTCACGATCCGATTGCAGGCCTTGCGGAATTGCATCGTGTGACGAAGCCGGGTGGACGCGTTGTGGTCTGCGAGTTCAGCACGCCTACGTGGCGACCCTTTGATCTGGTCTATTCCAACTACCTCATGCGGGCCTTGCCAGCGGTGGCGAAAAAGGTTTCCTCTAACCCGGATTCCTATGTGTATTTGGCTGAGTCGATTCGCTCCTGGCCAGATCAGCGTGGCTTGGCCATTCGTATGGCCGAAGCAGGGTGGGGCAAAGTCGAGTGGCGCAATCTCAGTGCAGGGATTGTGGCGCTGCATTACGCGAAGAAAAGCTGACTCAGCAGGTCCTTTTTCTAGGCTTTACTTAGTGTGCCCTTAGTATCCAAATGATCCGCGTGAGGCATAGGCTGGTACCTACGAGCCTGTGAACGATTTCACAAGGTGTTTTAATTCGTGGATGGAGGTGCCGTGAACGAGTACATTCCAATCTTGATTTTGGGTGCATTAGCTGTGGCTTTTGCACTTTTTAGTGTGGGTATCGCGCCGTTCACCGGTCCAGCGCGTTATAACCGCGCCAAGATGGATCGTTATGAATCGGGCATCGAGCCCAGCCCCCTGCCGGATGGCGGTGGCCGAATCTCGATCAAATACTTCTTCACGGCGATGATGTTCATCATCTTCGATATCGAGATCGTCTTCCTTTATCCCTTTGCCGTGGCGTTCGATCAACTCAGTTGGTTCGCATTCTTTGCCGTCATGCTCTTCTTGGTAAACATCACGATCGCGTACGTCTATGAATGGCGTCGCGGTGGAATGGATTGGACCTGATGGGACTCGAAGAAAAACTTCCCAGCGGCGTATTGCTCTCGACCGTCGAGGGCCTCGCCGGATACTTTCGTAAAGCCTCCTTCTGGCCAGCGACTTTCGGCTTGGCGTGTTGCGCTATCGAAATGATGGCCTTCGGTGCTCCACGCTTTGACGCCTCGCGTTACGGCATGGAAGTGTTCCGTCCTTCGCCGCGCCAAGCCGACTTGATGATCGTCGCTGGCCGCGTGAGCCAGAAGATGGCTCCCGTGCTGCGCCAAATCTATGACCAAATGCCTGGTCCCAAATGGGTTATGGCGATGGGCGTCTGCGCGAGCTCGGGCGGCATGTTCAACAACTACGCCATCGTGCAAGGTGTTGACCACGTCGTTCCCGTTGACATGTACTTGCCTGGTTGTCCGCCGCGCCCAGAGATGCTGATTGACGCTGTTAGGAAGCTGCACACGCAGATTCAGACCACCAAACTCGGTGCTCATCGTCTGGCCGAAATTTCAGAGCAAGAGCGTGAAGCGCTGTCGGCTCTGCCCCTCGTTTCGCAGAAGGGACTCATGCGATGACCAACACGCAAGATCCTTCAGAGCCAACCGAGCAGGGACTCGTTCCAGGTTCGGCCACTGAACTGGAAATTGTTCAGGTCCGCGAAGGCGCTTTCGGTGTTCATGGCACGGGCGACACAAGTGGTTACGGCACGGTTCGTCGTCCCGTCGTTATGCCCGGCCCATCGCGTGCGCCCTATGGTGGCTGGTTTGATGAAGTCGCCGAAGGCTTAGCTGGCGGTCCAGGTCTCGAAACTGCCATCGAAAAAGTCGTCGTTGATCGCGGTGAAATTACCTTCTATATTCGCCGCGAGAAGATCGTCGAAACGGTGAAGCACCTGCGTGACGATCCCACCTTGCGGTTCGAATCATGTAGCGGTGTCAGTGGAGTTCATTTTCCTGACGAAACTGGCCGTGAGCTTCACGCGGTCTACCATCTACTTTCGATGACGCACAACCGTCGGATTCGGCTCGAAGTGACTTGCCCTGATAGCGATCCACACATTCCTAGTGTCGTCTCGGTTTACCCGACAGCCGATTGGCATGAACGCGAGACCTGGGACATGTTCGGCATCGAATTCGATGGCCACCCAGGTCTCACCCGAATTCTCATGCCCGACGATTGGCCGGGCCATCCGCAACGCAAGGACTACCCCTTGGGCGGTATCGACGTGGAGTTCAAGGGCGGAGTCATTCCAGCCCCTGATCAGCGGAGGTCTTACAACTGATGAGCGACACACTCAACTACGACGACCCCTATGCGGGCACTTCGGAGACCATTGACGGGCCCGTCTTTAATGTGACTGGCGGTGACTGGGACACGATCCAGCCAAGCGGTGTTGACGGCGATCGGATTGTCATCAACATGGGGCCTCAGCACCCATCTACGCACGGCGTGCTGCGTCTCATCCTCGAACTTGACGGTGAACAAGTTCATGACGCTCGTGCAGGTATTGGGTACCTGCATACCGGCATCGAAAAGAACATGGAGTTCCGTACCTGGACCCAAGGTGTGACTTTCTGTACGCGGATGGATTACGTTGCCCCGTTCTCGACTGAAGCCGCTTATGTCGGTGCTGTTGAACGGCTGCTCGGCATCGAAGACCAAATCACTGAGCGCGCCAAAATCATTCGGGTTCTCTTGCTTGAACTCAACCGCATCTCGTCTCACCTCATCGCTATTGCGACCGGTGGCATGGAGCTTGGTGCCTTAACGGTGATGACCTGCGGTTTCCGTGATCGTGAAATCGTGCTCAATATTTTTGAAGCCATCACGGGCCTGCGCATGAACCATGCGTTCTTCCGGCCCGGTGGTGTACCGCTCGACCTGCCTGAAGGCACCCTGCAGCAATTGCGCGATGGCGTTGCACTTCTTAAGAAGCGCCTGCCTGAATATGCGGCGCTCTGTAATGAGAATCCGATCTTTAAGGCTCGACTCAAGGGCATTGGCCACTTGAACCTCGCGGGTGCGATGGCTCTTGGAATCACTGGCCCGATTTTGCGCTCGACCGGCCTCGACTGGGACTTGCGTAAGAAGCAGCCGTACTGGGATTACGAAACCTATGATTTCGATGTTGTCACCCGTGATGAGCCAGACGCCTACGGTCGTTTCCGGATCCGGCTGGATGAAATGTGGGAGTCGCTCAGGATCGTCGAACAATGCATCGAACGGCTTGTCGCTACTGAAGGTCAGCCAGTCATGATCGACGATAAGAAGATCGCATGGCCGGCTCAGCTCACGGTGGGTGCCGATGGTCAAGGTAACTCACCTGAGCACATCAAACACATTATGGGTGAATCCATGGAAGCGCTCATTCATCACTTCAAAATCGTCACGGAAGGCTTCCGGGTTCCGCCCGGACAGGCATACTTCGCAGTCGAATCGCCTAAGGGCGAAATCGCCTGCCACGCGGTGTCGGACGGCGGGACGCGCCCCTACCGTGTGCACTTTAGAGAACCGTCCTTCGTCAATCTCCAGGGCGTATCTGTGATGGCTGAAGGCTCGATGCTTTCAGACGTCGTTGTGGCCGTGGCTTCGATTGACCCGGTTATGGGAGGTGTCGATCGATGAGCGATGAACTCTTGAGCGACCAAACCGTAGAAGAAATGCGCGAACTCATGGCGCGTTACCCAGAAGCTCGCAGCGCACTGTTGCCGATGCTGCATTTGGCGCAGTCGGCCCAAGGTCGGATCACAACTGAAGCGATTAACACGTGCGCTGAACTTTTGGAGCTTAGTGCTGCTGAGGTTTCGGGTGTTGCCACGTTTTACACCATGTACAAGCGTCAGCCAATGGGTAAACATCATGTTGGCGTATGCACCAATACCTTGTGTGCGGTGATGGGTGGCGATGAAATTTTTGACACGCTTTGTGACCGTCTCGGCGTCGGAAACGATGAGACGACTGACGACGGACAGATCACGCTGGAGCGCGTCGAATGCAATGCGGCCTGTGATTTCGCGCCGGTCATGATGGTCAACTGGGAGTTCTTTGACAACCAGACTCCAGAATCTGCGGTCGAGGTTACGGAAAAACTGCGCGCTGGCGAAAAGGTTGTTTCAACACGAGGCGCAGAAATTACGTCGTGGCGTGAAGCCGAACGGGTGATCGCTGGTTTTGAAGATGGGCTCGCGGATCAAGGACCTTCCGCTGGACCAGCGTCCCTGGTTGGGCTCGAGATCGCCTCCGAACAGGGTTGGAAAGCACCAGAGATTTCGGCCGCTGGTGCGGTTGAGAAGGAGACCGACGGTGACTGACACCTTGACTCCGGTACTCAGCGCGAACTGGGACCAGGAACGCTCGTGGACGCTCGAAGCCTATGAGGCAGGCGGCGGATATCAAGCTTTGCGCAAAGCGCTGACAATGAATCCAGATGACATCATCACGATGGTCAAGGACGAGGGCCTACGCGGTCGTGGTGGTGCAGGTTTCCCCACGGGTATGAAGTGGAGTTTCATTCCACAAGACAATCCCAAACCCAAGTATTTGGTCGTTAACGCAGACGAAGCCGAACCGGGCACCTGCAAAGACATTCCGCTCATGATGGCCTCACCACACACGCTGGTTGAAGGAATCATCATTTCGAGTCGTGCCATCCGAGCAGAACGAGCCTTCGTTTACATCCGAGGCGAAGTGCTACATGTGATCCGTCGCTTGCGTGCCGCAGTTCGTGAAGCCTATGAAGCGGGCCACCTCGGTCAAAATATCCACGGCAGTGGTCAGAACCTTGATTTGGTAATTCACACTGGCGCCGGCGCCTACATTTGTGGTGAAGAAACCGCCTTGCTTGATTCGCTTGAAGGTCGTCGTGGACAACCACGTTTGCGTCCGCCTTTCCCTGCGGTCGAAGGTCTCTACGCTTCGCCAACCGTGGTCAATAACGTGGAATCGATCGCCTCAGTGCCATCGATCATCGAAGGTGGCACGGGATGGTTTAGTTCGATGGGAACGGAAAAGAGCAAGGGCTACACCCTGTTCTCGCTCTCAGGCCATGTCGCTAAGCCAGGTCAGTATGAAGCGCCGCTAGGAATCACGCTTCGCCAACTGCTAGACCTTGGCGGCGGGATGCGTGACGGCAGTGAACTCAAGTTTTGGACTCCGGGTGGATCCTCGACCCCACTGCTCACTGCAGAACACCTCGATGTTCCACTCGACTACGAATCGGTGGGAGCTGTCGGTTCGATGCTCGGAACTAAAGCCATTCAGGTTTTCGACCAAACCACCTCGGTCGTCCGGGCGGTTTTGCGCTGGACCGAGTTCTACAAGCACGAGTCCTGTGGCAAGTGCACCCCCTGCCGTGAAGGCACCTGGTGGATGACGCAAACGCTCACCCGCCTCAATGAAGGAAAGGGTCAGCCCGGCGATGTCGAGTTGCTCCTCGATCTGTGCGACAACCTGCTCGGACGTTCCTTCTGTGCCTTGGGCGACGGTGCGACAAGCCCCATCATGTCTGCAATCAAGTACTTTCCTCAAGAGTTCGAAGCGGCCATGCATACGCCGTCGTGGGAGTTGTTCCCGCCTGCGAACTCCACACTGTTCGCGAAGGAGGTCGCCCAATGAGCACCGATACTTCGGCCGCAGCCGAAACAGCAGCCCAGGGTGAACCACCCGTAGAGATGATCACCCTCACTATCGACGACGTAGACGTCACCGTCCCTAAGGGAACGCTTGTGATCAGGGCGTCCGAGCTTGTTGGCGTCGACATTCCGCGCTTCTGCGATCATCCGCTACTTAAACCCGTTGGCGCATGCCGCCAATGCATGGTGGAAGTTCCAGATGCAGGCAACGGCCGCCCGATGCCGAAGCCGCAAACCTCCTGCACCTTGGAGGCCGCGCCGGGTATGGTGGTCCGCACTCAAGTCACCTCTGAAATGGCTGACAAAGCCCAAAAAGGGCAGCTTGAGTACCTGTTGGCAAATCACCCGCTGGATTGCCCGACCTGCGACAAGGGCGGCGAATGCCCGCTGCAAAACCAGTCGCTCTCCCATGGCTACGGTGAATCACGCTTCATTGAAGAAAAGCGTCTCTTCCCGAAGCCAATCAACCTTTCGGCACAGATCCTGCTTGACCGCGAACGCTGTGTGTTGTGCCAGCGCTGTACCCGATTCTCCGATGAAATCGCGGGCGATCGCTTCATTGGTTTGCTCGAACGCGGCGCTAAGCAACAGATCGGTATCGCCGAGGGTGAGCCATTCGGTTCTTATTTCTCTGGCAACACGATCCAGATTTGCCCGGTGGGCGCGCTCACCAGCGAGGACTACCGTTTCCGTTCGCGTCCGTTCGACTTGGTTTCTTCGCCTTCGATTGCGGAACACGATTCCTGTGGTTCGGCGATTCGAGTCGATCACCGACGAGGACGTGTCATGCGCCGTCTCGCGGGTGACGATCCAGAAGTCAACGAAGAGTGGATTAGCGATAAAGACCGCTTCGCTTTTTACTGGTCGACTCAAGATGACCGTCTTACTACGCCGCTCGTGCGCGATCCGGAAAGTGGCGAACTTGAACCCGCTTCATGGCCGGCAGCGCTCGCAATTGCAGCGCGCGGACTAGCTGCCGCAAACAACCCGGCAGTCCTTACCGGTGGCCGTTTGACTCTCGAAGACGCCTACGCATATTCGAAGTTCGCACGTGTCGCGCTCGGGACAAACAACATTGACTTCCGTACCCGTGCTTCAGCGAAGGAAGAGAATGAGTTCCTCGCCGCGCATGTGGCAGGTACTCCCGTGGACGTGTCATTTGCTGGTCTTGAGCGTGCTTCCACGATCGTTTTGGTTGGCCTCGACGCCGAAGACGAAGCCCCGGTGCTGTTCTTACGCCTACGCAAAGCAGCGCGTAAGGGCGTCAAGATCGTCACGATTGCCAGCCACGAGACGCGCGGTTCGCACAAGATGCACGCCGAGCTCATTGCTGTTGAGCCAGGTTCCGAGCCAGAAGCTATCGAGGCATTGGAGCTTGACGCGAACGCCGTGATTCTGGTGGGTGAACGACTTGGTGCGGTTGCTGGTGGTTATTCGGCTGTCGTAGCTAAAGCCGAAACATCAGGTGCCCGCTTCGCTTGGATTCCACGTCGTGCTGGCGACCGCACAGCGGTTGACGCCGGTGCGGTGTCAAATCTCCTGCCTGGCGGTCGGCCCGTCACCTTGGCCGAGGCCCGTGCTGATCTCGCTGCAGCGTGGGGAATCGATTCGATTCCAAATACTGCTGGATTGGATACTGAAGGCATTTTGGCTGCGGCTTCCGCGCATCAGGTTGATGCACTCGTCGTAGCCGGTGTTGAGGTTGCTGACTTGCCAGATCCAGTGGCGGCTCGTGCTGCGCTTGGAGAAGTTGGTTTCCTTGTCAGCCTCGAAGTACGTGGCAGCGAAGTGTCGGCGCTTGCCGATGTCGTGCTCCCGGTAGCACCACCCGTCGAAAAGTCTGGAACCTTCGTCAACTGGGAAGGTCGTTTGCGTCCATTCGAAACCGTCTTGGCAAACCAGAACGTAATTCCAGATCTACGCGCACTGGCCGGAATTGCCGAAGAGCTCGGTCGTCCAATCGGCATTCGCACGGTGCAGCAGGCCGCTTCCGAAATCGAAGAACTCGGCCGATGGGATGGAAAGCGTCCCGCATTCCGTGCCCGCAAACAAGCTAAAGCTACTGCCAAGACCGGGACGGTAATCCTCGACACTTGGCGCTCCATGATCGACGATGGTCGTGGTCAGCAAGGTGCGATCAGTTACCTAGCAACCGCCCGTGATTTCGTCCTGCGCGCCTCTGCCGCAACCTTGGCTGAGCACGGCATTGAAAACGGCGGCCAAGTGACCGTGATTGGTCCGGCAGGCAGCATCTCGGTGACTGCCGAAGTCGCCAAGATTGTTGACGGCGTCGTCTGGATGCCAGAAAATTCGGCCGGATTGCGTCTGGTCGACACGATTGGAGCTCACGCTATGGATCGCGTGCGACTAGCTGGGGGTGAAGCATGAATCTCAGCGAACTGTTTGGGAACGACCCACTATGGGTCGTCATCCTCAAGGTGGTCTTGGTCTTCCTGATCTTGGTGCTGTACACCTTGTTCAACATTTGGTTTGAACGACGTGTCGTGGCGCGCATGCAACACCGCGTCGGCCCGAACGTCAACGGCCCCTTTGGTCTCTTGCAGAGTCTCGCCGACGGCATGAAGCTTGCGCTCAAGGAAGAAATCTTCCCGAAGGCGGCAGACAAAGTTGTTTATTTTATTGCCCCGATTTTGGCAGTAGTTCCGGCGTTTCTGGCTTGGGCGGTAATCCCGTTCGGCCCGAATGTTCGTATTCCCTTCACGGATATTGAGACCCAACTCCAGGTCACCGATCTCGAAGTGGCCGTGCTCTACATCCTCGCCGTAACTTCGGTTGGTGTTTACGGTCTGGTGCTCGCAGGTTGGTCGTCTGGCTCGGTGTATTCACTGCTCGGCGGTTTGCGTTCCAGTGCGCAGGTTATTTCCTACGAAGTTGCCATGGGCCTGTCGCTCGTTGCCGTGTTTATTTACGCCGGTTCGATGTCGACGTCACAAATCGTCGAAGCACAGAAAGACATATGGTTCTTCCTGCCGCTCTTGCCGTCGTTCATCATTTACGTGATCGCCATGGTCGGCGAAACAAACCGTGCACCCTTTGACCTTCCCGAAGCGGAAGGTGAACTTGTTGGCGGTTTCCACACCGAATACTCGTCATTCAAATTTGCCATGTTCTTCCTCGCGGAGTACATCAACATGGTGACCGTATCGGCTCTCGCCACCACAATGTTCCTTGGTGGTTGGCGCGCACCATTCGGTATCGCTCAGTTCTGGCCCGGTGCAAACGAAGGCTACTGGCCAGTGCTGTGGTTCCTAGGCAAGACGCTGATGTTCATCTTTATGTACATCTGGTTGCGTGGAACCCTTCCACGTCTGCGTTACGACCAGTTCATGCACTTCGGTTGGAAGATACTCATCCCGGCTTCGTTAGCTTGGATTGTGGTCTTGGCCTTCATCCGCAAGGCACAACTCGATGGCATGATCACCACACAAACGCTGCTCATCGCTGCCGCCGTCCTGGCTCTCTTCCTCTTGGTCAGCTTGTTCTGGCCCGGCGGGTCGGATGACGACGACGATTCTGATCTTGTTCCAGCAGAAGAGTTCGACGCTTTTGCTGACGGCTACCCAGTGCCGCCGCTCCCGCATCAACGCACTGACTCCAACCCAACGGAGGTGAACCGCTGATGGCAACGATTAAGGAGTCATTGTGGGACCCGATCGCCGGTTTCGGCGTGACGTTCCGCACGATGTTCCGTAAGCCAGTCACGGAACAATACCCCTTTGAAAAGGTGCCAACCGCACCTCGATTCCACGGAAGGCACCAGCTCAACCGCTGGCCTGACGGACTCGAGAAGTGCATTGGTTGCGAACTCTGTGCTTGGGCATGCCCGGCAGACGCGATCTATGTCGAAGGCGCTGAAAACACTGAAGATGAGCGCTTTAGTCCAGGTGAACGCTACGGGCGGGTCTACCAAATTAACTACACGCGCTGCATCCTGTGTGGCTTGTGTATCGAGGCATGCCCGACGCGCGCACTGACGATGACGAATGAGTACGAACTTGCTGACAGCAGTCGCCAAGATCTCATTTACGAAAAGTCGGACCTACTGGCACCGTTGTTGCCAGGCATGACCGAACCGCCACACGAACAGCTCATCAGCAAGAACGCTAAGGATTACTACCGTGGCGCTCAGATGCCAACAGCGCAGGAGACGAGCTCATGATTACGTTTTGGATCCTCGCTCCACTGATGGTGGTCGCTGCATTGGGTCTGATTTTTGCCCGTAAGGCAGTTCACGCTGCACTCTGCCTAGCTGTGGTGATGATCAGCCTCGCGGTTTTGTACGCGGCACAAGACGCGACTTTCCTGTTCGCGGTGCAGATCATCGTGTACACCGGCGCAATCATGATGCTGTTCTTGTTCGTTCTCATGCTGGTCGGTGTTGAATCACGCGAATCGGTTGTCGAAGTGATCAAGGGACAGCGACTCGCCTCGGCCATTGTTGGCTTAGCTTTCGCCTTGCTGCTCACGCTCGGCATTGGTCAAGCTGTGTCAACGTCAGTTGTTGGCCTTGATGTGGCCAATCAATATGGCAACGTCTATGGCATCGCTGAACTGCTTTTCTCCGACTATGTGGTCGCATTTCAATTCACTGCGGCACTCATGATCGTGGCTGTACTTGGTGCGATGGTGCTAGCGCACAAGGAAATCTTGATCGTACCGAAGACTCAGAAAGTTCGTTCGGAAGAACGTATCCGCGATTTCGCCGAACAAGGCAAGCACCCTGGCGTTGGAGCTACTCCTGGTGTTTACGCTCGCCACAATGCGGTCGATATGCCAGCCCTGTTGCCAGATGGGACTCCGCTGGAGGACTCGGTTTCAGCCGTTATCCGTAATCGTCAGCAGAGTTTGCCGACCCGTGGTCGTCACGATGTTGCCGACACGCTCTCGCAGATTGAGGACCCCGACTTGGACAGCACTTCGGCCCCACAAATTGGCGTTGATCAGGGCTCTGATGAGCAGGAGGACGCATGACCGAATACATCACGCTCTCGCTGATTCTGTTCTCCATCGGAGCAGTTGGTGTGCTCGTACGTCGTAACGCGATCATCGTGTTCATGTGTGTCGAGCTCATGTTGAACTCAACCAACCTTGCTTTCGTGAGTTTTGCTCGCCAACACGGAAACCTAGACGGCCAAGCTGCTGCCTTCTTTGTGATGGTCGTAGCTGCTGCTGAAGTCGTCATTGGCTTGGCAATCATTGTGTCCATTTACCGAACGCGACGTTCCACTTCGGTGGACGAAGCGAACCTATTGCAGGCCTGAGGGGAGGAAATATGTTGCTCGACCAATCTTGGCTGCTCATTGCCATCCCGCTTGCTGGTGCTGCACTCCTACTCACGTGGGGTAAAGAATCCGATAAGTTCGGCCATCTGATCGCCACCGCTGCCTCAGCTGCATCATTCCTGCTGGGAACGTTCTATTTCATTCAACTTTTGGGTCGCGATGCTGGCGACCGTTCGGTTGACTCGACGTTGGGGACGTGGTTCCAAGCAGGTTCCTACCAAGTGGACTTCACCTTCACCTTCGACACACTCTCGTCGATGTTCGTGTTGCTCATTACTGGCGTCGGAACTCTGATCCACATTTATTCGATCGGCTACATGGAACATGATCCCCGTCGCCGCCGTTTTTTTGCTTATTTAAACTTGTTCGTTGCCGCGATGCTTACCTTGGTGCTCGCTGGCGACTATGTGGTCTTGTTCCTCGGCTGGGAAGGCGTCGGTTTGGCGTCCTACCTGCTCATCGGTTTTTGGCAGCACAAGGAAAGCGCTGCCCAAGCCGGTACTAAAGCTTTCATCATTAACCGCGTCGGTGACGTCGGGATGATGCTGGCGCTCATGACCATGTTCGCTTTCTTTGGCACCACATCGATTGCCGCAGTCAACCAAAACATCGGCTCGGTCTCGACCGGCGTAGCAACAGGCTTGGGCTTATTCCTCTTGCTCGGCGCTTGCGCAAAGTCCGCGCAGTTCCCATTACAGGCCTGGCTCTTGGACGCTATGGAAGGTCCAACGCCAGTGTCGGCGCTGATCCACGCCGCGACCATGGTTACTGCTGGCGTTTATCTCGTTGTGCGCTCGCACTATATCTTTGACGCTTCGCCGGTTGCTCGGAATGTGGTCATCGCCGTCGGTCTGATTACTTTGCTCGCTGGTGCTTGGATTGGTTGTACGAAAGATGACATCAAGAAGGCGCTCGCTGGCTCAACGATGAGCCAGATCGGCTACATGATGTTGGCCGCTGGACTTGGCCCGGCTGGTTACGCCTTTGCTATCTTCCACTTGCTGACCCATGGTTTCTTCAAGGCCAATATGTTCCTTGGTGCCGGTTCGGTCATGCACGGTATGAACGATGACGTTGATATGCGTCACTACGGTGCGCTGAGCAAAGCGATGCCGATTACCTTCTTCACGTTCGCGGCCGGTTATTTGGCGATCCTTGGTTTCCCAGGAACCTCAGGCTTTTTCTCGAAGGACAAAATCATTGAGGCTGCCTTGGCCCACAACGTGTGGGTCGGCATCGGCGCTTTGATCGGTGCAGGCGTAACAGCGTTCTACATGACGCGCATGATGCTCATGACCTTCTGGGGTGAAAAGCGTTGGCGCGAAAATGTGGAACCACACGAATCACCACATGTCATGACCACTTCGCTCATCGTTTTGGCAGCGCTGTCACTATTCGCTGGTTTGGTCAGCCTCGGCGGTTGGATCGAAGAATGGCTTGAGCCTGCGACTGGTCCGCTTGCACACCCGGAGCCACCCTTACCGATCTGGGTTATTACCACGATCGTCTTGATTACGGTTGCCGCCGGCGTAGTGCTTGCTTGGTTCACCTATGGCACAAGACCGATTGCAGATGAAGCTCCTGCGGACGAAGACGTTTCCTTCTTCACTCGGGCTGGTCGAGCCGAACTGTATGGCAACCAGCTCAACGACATCATCGCCGTCAAGCCCGTCGGTTGGCTCACGAGGACACTCACCTGGGCCGACGACAAGGTCGTGGATGGAGCAGTGCGGGGTGTCGCGGGTGGCTTTGGTGAACTAGCGCAAATTCTGCGAACGTGGCAGACCGGCTTTGTGCGCTCTTATGCATTGGCAATTCTCGGCGGCGCAGTGTTCGTCGTACTAGCACTCTTGGTGGTGACGCTCGGATGATGCTCACATCCCTGATCTTGGTTCCCCTCTTGGGAGCGCTCGCGGTGATGTTCGTACCGAAAACTCAAGGTTTCCGTACGGTCAAAATCGTTGCTCTGGGTACCTCCCTGCTGACCTTGGTGATGTCGTTGGCCATGATTGCGGCCTTCGACCTTGACTCAGGCGGCATGCAACTCGTGGAAAAGCATGAATGGATTTCTTTCATTGGCGCTTGGTACGCACTAGGCATTAATGGCACCGGACTGGTGCTGATCCTGCTCACGACGATCTTGACTCCGATCGTGATTCTTGCTTCGTGGGATGACGAGTTGCCTGACCAGTCCCGCACCCATGCATATTTCGCGTGGATGCTGGTCCTGCAAGCTTTAGCCATCGGCGTTTTTGCTGCGACAGACGTGTTCTTGTTCTACGTCTTCTTTGAAGCCACGCTAGTGCCGTTGTATTTTCTTATCGGCGCTCACGGCGGTGCAGGTCGGAGCAAGGCAGCCGTTAAGTTCCTGATCTATAACCTCGTTGGTGGTTTGGTCATGCTGGCCTCCATCGTTGGCCTCTATGTGCTGTCTGTGGAACAGGGCGGAGCTTCGTTCCTGCATGCTGATCTGGCTGGACTTGAGATCGGCGAGGGCATGGAGAAGCTGCTCTTCCTTGGGTTCTTCATCGCGTTTGCGATTAAGGCGCCAATGTGGCCACTTCACACCTGGTTGCCAGACGCAGCTGAAGCAGCCAAGCCGGGCTCCTCAGTATTGATGGTGAGCATCATCGACAAGGTGGGAACCTTCGCGATGATCCGCTGGTGCCTGGAGATTTTCCCCAACGCCTCGCAGTGGGCAAGCCCGGTCGTCATGGTGCTCGCAGTGATTTCGATCATCTACGGCGCATTGCTCGCGATGGGCCAGAATGATATGCGTCGATTGATCGCTTTTACGTCCGTTTCGCACTTCGGATTCATTGTGCTCGGAATCTTCGCCTTCACCTCGACCTCGATGTCTGGCTCGATCCTGTATATGTTTAACCACGGTCTGTCTACGGCGGTGTTGTTCCTCATCACCGGCATTATGATCTCTCGCCGAGGTTCGGGACTCATCAGTGATTTCGGTGGTGTACAGAAGATCGCTCCGGTTTTATCGGGCATTTTCCTCATTGGCGGTTTGTCGAGCCTCTCGCTGCCGGGCCTCGCGCCGTTTGTCTCGGAGTACTTAGTATTCGTTGGCACCTACTCGCGTTCGGCATGGTTGGCAGCAATAGCTGCAGTCGCGATGATTCTCGCGGCGCTCTACATCTTGGTGATGTACCAGCGAACAATGAACGGGCCGCTGAAGCCAGGTGCAGAAGTGGTCACTGACTTGAAGTCGCGCGAAACTGCAGCGTTGACTCCAGCCGTGATTCTCATCATCGCGCTGGGCTTCATGCCACAGATATTGCTCACAGTTATTGATCCGGCAGTAGAGCCGGTTCTTACCCACGTGGGAGTTGAAGATCCCGCACCTCGAGCCTCAATCGACTTGGGCTCGACGACGGAAGGAACTCACGAATGATCGCCCTCGATCGTGTGCTCCCCTTAGTAGAGCGCCCAGATATTTTGGCGCCAAATATCGAGTATGGTCCGCTCATGCCACTGATCGTGGTGTTTGCTGTCGCCATGATCGGCTTGGTTGTCGAGATTGTGCTTCCGCAAGGCAAGCGTTTCGTGCCACAAGCGGTCGTTGCCGTGGCAGGCATGATCGCTGCACTCATTTCCACGGTTTTGGTCTACCTCGACCTGCCGGAAGTCGAAGGCGAGTTTACGGCTCGTGGTGCTATTCGTGGCGTTGGTTCGGTTGCTGTCGATGGTCCAGGTGTCATTACCTGGGGACTGATCCTTGTCTTTGCGATCTTGAGTTTCTTATTGTTCGCAGATCGCAGCTATGAAGGTGGTTTGAGTGCCTTCACTGGTCGTGCTGCAGACGCACCGGGATCCGAAAGCGAAGCAGAAGCCACCAAGGCTCGTCTTGAGCACACGGAGATTTTCCCGCTTGCAAGTTTTGCCGTCGTCGGCATGATGCTGTTTGCGGTATCTCACGACCTCATCACAATGTTCGTAGCACTCGAAGTCTTGTCGCTGCCGCTCTATGTCATGGCTGGCGTTGCTCGCCGACGTCGTCTGATCAGTCAGGAAGCAGCCCTTAAGTACTTCCTTTTGGGTGCTTTTGCTTCGGCATTCTTCCTCTATGGTGCCGCTCTGGCCTATGGTTTCTCGGGCAGCTTGCGTCTCACCGAAATCAACTTGGCTATTTCTGCGCGTGACGATGCACAAGCGCTCATTTTGGGATCGCTAGCTTTGCTCGCGGTTGGTTTGCTGTTCAAGATTGGTGCTGCGCCATTCCACAGCTGGACTCCCGACGTCTATCAAGGCGCACCAACGCCTGTCACTGCCTTCATGGCTTCGGCCACCAAGGTCGCAGCTTTCGTCGCGTTGATGCGGGTCTTCTTTGTAGCTTATGGCGGCGCCGCGTGGGACTGGCGTCCGATGATCTGGATTATTGCCGTTCTGACGATGATCGTGGGTTCGGTTATTGCACTCGCACAAACCGACATCAAGCGCATGTTGGCTTATTCGTCGGTGGCTCACGCCGGTTTTGCGCTCGTGGGATTCTCTGGCGCCTACATGGGTGAAGCCGGTTCGGACGTCGTGACTTCGGTATCGTCTGTGCTCTTCTACATGCTGGCTTATGGCCTCGCTACGATCGGCGCATTTGCTGTGGTCATGGTGGTGCGTGATTCGTCTGGCGAAACGACGGATATGCGTCGTTGGGCTGGTCTCGGAAAGCAGTCACCCATGTTGGCCGGTGCCGTAACTATTTACATGCTTTCGTTCATGGGCATTCCGCTTACCGCTGGCTTCATCGGCAAGTGGGCGGTGTTTACTGCGGCGTGGGCCGGTGGCACTTGGCAACTCGTGGTGATCGCAGTTCTGCTGAGTGCGGTCGCGGCGGTGTTCTATCTGCGCGTCATCGTGCTGATGTACTTCACTGAACCGGTAGGTGAAGGGCCGACGGTAGCGTTGCCGAGCGTCTTGACTACGGTAGTTATTGCGTTGACTGTGATCGGAACCATCGTCTTGGGTGTCGTACCTGGTTTGGCGATCGATGTCATTCAGCACGCTGGCGCTTTCGTGCGCTAGTTGACCTCAACCGAAGGAGCTTCTAGGTGACAACCGAGGCAGACCGTGGGCTCGAAGAGCTACAAGAGCGTGTCGAATCGGGTGTGCGCCGTATTGAAGATCTTTTGCTGGAGCGCACCCAAAGCAATGACGGCATGGTCACTGAGGCTGCCCAACATCTCTTAGAGGCGGGGGGTAAGCGTTTTCGGCCTTTGCTCACGATGTTGACAGCTCAATTTGGTGATTCGGAAAACGACGACGTCGTGAAGGCCGGCGTGGTGGTTGAACTCACCCATTTGGCGACGCTCTATCACGATGATGTTATGGACGAGGCGCCTCGTCGTCGAGGTGCGCCGAGTGCGAACTCACGTTGGGATAACTCGGTAGCCATCCTTGTGGGTGACTTCCTCTTCGCTCGCGCTTCCTCGTTGGTAGCTGATTTGGGCACCGAAGCGGTCCGTATTCAGGCTGAGACGTTTGCTCGGTTGGTGCATGGTCAGATCAAGGAGACTGTCGGGCCACGCGAGGGTGAAGATTTGCTGGATCACTATCTCAAAGTCGTGGCAGATAAGACCGGTTCGCTTATCGCCACGTCGGCTTTATTTGGCGCAAAAATGTCGGGCGCTGACGAGGACATTCAAAACACTTTATTGGAATACGGTGAGCGTATTGGCGTGGCCTTCCAATTGGCCGACGACATTATCGACATCATGAGCGAATCTGAAGATTCTGGCAAGACTCCGGGCACCGATCTTCGAGAAGGCGTCTTGACCTTGCCAACGCTTTACGTATTGCGTAGCGAGGACTCGGCTGACGCGGATCTCAAAGCCCGGTTACGTGAACCGATCACCGATGAGTTGCTCGTTGACAAGACTCTGGCTGAATTGCGAAAACACTCTGCGATGGAGCAGGCGCGTGACTACGTGCGGGGCGAAGCAGAAGCAGCCCGAACGTTGCTTGCCGACCTGCCGACAGGGCCAGCTCGTAGCGCGTTAGACGAACTGTGTGATCGCGTAGTAAACCGAGTGACCTAAACCCCCATACACGCTCAACTTTTGGTCGGTTTGGTCCCCGATTTCTCTGAAATCAGGGGGCAAACCGACCAAAAGTTGTGGGGTTGGAGTGGGAGCTAGAGGGCTGTGGAGTCTGCGGCATCGGCGAGCGTGCGGCGGTGGTGGCGAATTGCGTCATAGGTGAAGATGCACAAAGCCAGCCAAACCATGACAAAACCAAACCAACGATTTGGGTCCATATGTTCGCGAAAAACTGTGACCCCAAGAATGAACTGCACAATCGGCACTATGTATTGCAACATGCCGATAGACGTTAATGAAATTCTGGTGGCAGCTGCACCGAACATCAGCAGCGGAAATGCAGTGATAATACCGGTGCCAATAAGCAAGACTGTATTTAATGTGCTCGCGTGACCAAAAGTGAGATTTCCTTGGAAATCCAACAAAAATAGGTAGCCCAATGCTATGGGAAAGGCGATCAAAGTTTCTGCCGAGAGTGATTCAATGGCCCCGAGATTTGCTTTCTTTTTGATTAATCCATATGTGGCAAACGAGCCAGCTAAAGCGAGAGCCAGCCAAGGAGGTCGTCCTGAACTAACGGTGAGTATCACCACAGCGACACCCGCGACCGTTAATGCTGTCCATTGAGCTGGCCGCATGTTTTCACGTAGGAAAATCACGCCGAAAGCGACGGTGATGAGTGGATTGATGAAGTATCCGAGTGAGGCTTCGATGACGTACCCGTGGGTGACGCCCCAAATGAAGCCACCCCAGTTGATCGCAATCACTAATGTTGCTGACGTCATGATGAGGAGCTTGCGGGGGCTACGAACGATGAGCCAAAACTGGGGCCATAGTCGAGCAAAACTCATCAGGGCAATACATACTGCAAGCGACCAGACGAATCTGTGGGCTAGGACTTCATCCGAGGTAGCTGGTGCAAGCAGGGGCCAGTACAGCGGGAAAAATCCCCATGACAAATACGCGATGAGACCGTAAAGGTATCCGCTGCGGTTCTCTCCCACAGACTGAGGTTACGCCGTGGGTCTCAAGGAACGTCACGGGGCGTGACAAAAGCGAATCCGTGTCCGATGACACGGGACGCAACACGAGGGAAGCGTGTGTCAGGCTGGGTGGGTATGAAACCTGTGCGTGTGGCATTTCATTGGAGCGGTGGAAAAGACTCGGCGCATGCCGTCAATCGCCTTCTAGCTGACGGCCGATACGAGCTGGCGTACCTCGTCACGACCTTTTCCGGAACGCAGTCGATGTCAACGGTTCATGGGTTGCCTGAACATTTGTTACAGCAGCAGGCAGATGCTTTGGGGGTTCCATTACATGCCGTTTGGCTCCAGTCACCCGAACTCGCCGACTACACCGAAAAGTTAGGTGCCTGTGCCGAGCAGTTGCGGTCAGAGGGTGTTGAGGCCTTTGCTTTCGGAGATCTTGACCACTCAGGAACTCATCACTTTCGGATTGATTTGTGTGAACCTGTCGGACTTGAGGTGGTGTTTCCACTCGCCGGACTGTCAGCCGATGAATGTATGAGTGCTTATGTCGAATCTGGGATCGAAAGTCTGACGGTGATTGTTGACGCTGCAATCCTCGGCCAGGAGGAACTAGGACAAAGGATTGATTCGGCTTTTCTGGCGCGGCTGCCACGAGGGTGTGATCCTTGCGGAGAAAACGGGGAGTATCACTCCTTCGCATGGAACTCGCCGGATTTTCGTGAACCGATCAGCTTTTGTCGGGGCCGAGTTGACTACACAGAACACCAGATCGGTACCAGCGCTGGAACCCAGAACTTCGCCTATTGGCGGCTTAACCTTCGATAAGCCATCTGGCACGCTCTGAACCGGTTGCGGTGCTCACCGATAGTTCGTGAATTGCACGGCGAAGTCGAGATCGGCGCCCTTCACCAATGCGATCACGGCCTGCAAATCGTCCCGTTTTTTGCTTGTGACGCGAAGTTCGTCGCCTTGGATTTGAACCTTCACGCCTTTGGGGCCGTCATCGCGAATCAGCTTGCTGAGCTTCTTTGCTTGTTCGGTGCTGATGCCTTGACCGAGGGTGGCGTTTATTTTGGTGTCTTTGCCTGATTGGCGCGGGTCGCCAGCGTCCAGCGACTTCAACGAGATTTCGCGTTTGATGAGCTTTTCTTTGAAAACATCGAGCACGGCGCGGGCTCGTTCTTCAGCATTCGCCGTGATTTCAATGCCCCACTCACCGCTCCAGTCGATCGCGGCTCCGGTGTTTTTAAAGTCGTACCGGGTAGCGATTTCTCGCTGGGTTTGGTTCACGGCATTGTCGGCTTCTTGCCGGTCAATCTTGCTGACGATGTCGAAGGAAGAATCAGCCATGGCAACTCCTAGGCTCTCGGCAGGGACTGGGTGACACCACCATACGTTGGTGCGGTAATCTTGCTTGCCGTCCCCCCTTTTGGGGAGACGTTGGCAGATTGCCCGAGCGGCCAAAGGGAGCTGACTGTAAATCAGCCGTCATCGACTTCGAAGGTTCGAATCCTTCATCTGCCACTGACAAGCGGCCCGAGTGCTTAGGCACCGGGCCGCTTCTAGTTTTGTGACACCGGGGGTTTGTGGCTCTCCCGTCTCCTGATTCCCACGAGACCGTCGGAATTGGGAGTCAAGAACACCTGATAGGTACGCGTGAACCCAAAAAGGTGGGTGAAGCTAGGTTCTTGGACGGATCCGAAACGGCCCAACCAAAAAAGCTCACGACTTATTCAGGTAATCCCCGTTGATATCTGGAGAGTCGGCTATGTGCGGCTGTCCTGCCACGTCATGTTGGCGAATCGAAGAGAAAGACCTCGTGCCTGTTTGTCGAAAACGACCGCCAGTCCACACAATATCAGCCAGGTCGTGGCGAGGGCGTCCATGAACTCTGCCGACGGCGTTGACGCAAGTGGGGGAGCGGCGGCAATCGAACTCAAGAGAACCCAGACACCGAGTCCGCCGAGAAACCTTTGTAGCCTCGATCGAGCTCGTGGCATATTCGGATCTGGTTTTAGCCAGACCGCTTTCTGGCCGGGGGTCGCCGAACCGTCAATCATTGGAGCAAGAAACAACACGAGCCACGTTGCCGGTCCGATTGCCCATTGCCACCATGATGCATCTATTGCGGTGAATTCTTGGCCAAAGCCATAGTGCGCAATCGCTCGATAGGTCACGATAAAAACGCCGGTAGTCAAGAAAAGTAGACCAAAGTCAATGACCATTCCGATGAGCCGACGGGTTCGGGTGATCGGTCGCGCCTCGCCCCTGCGGGCTTTCTCAACGTGAGGCGAAGGCAGCCAGCCCAAAAGCACCGGAGCTAGGAATGCTCCCACGACACCACCCGTCGTGTTGGTGATGAGATCGTCAACATCTGCCACTCGGTAGGCGCAGTCATAGAGCCCGAAAATGCCCGTGCCCTGTGTGATTTCGACAAGTAGCGATATTCCAAAACCGATGGTGATGGCCAAGCTGATCGACGTGCCGATATGTCGACGAAGAAAAGCACCGAGCGGAACAAACAACACGACATTGAACACCACTTGCAAGACGGCGGTGGTGCGCGCGGTGCCTGCCTCAAGAATGTCGTTGATTGAGTGGAACGGCCGCAACATCGGCTGGACACTCTCTCGGTCGAGGCAGTAGTCCATAGGCGGGAAAGGCAACAGGGTGTACGCCACGAGTGCCGTCAGGTAGATGGACAACATGACATCAGCCAGTGTGCGACGCCAGGTGAGCCGACCAAAGCGCCGTGATTGCACGATCAACAATGGCGTGAACGCGACCGTGAACAAGATGGTGCCCAACAGCACCGCCACGTAGGCAGGCCACGTCCACTGCGCGAGCATGGACCGATTGTGTCATGCATTGCGCTAGCTTGAGCAGATTCCGGCATGAACTACGATTTTATCGTGGTTTATCGCACCTTCTTTGACAAAGCCCTCACCAAGACTGATCCCGAACGCGCGCATCACGGCGCCTTCCGGGCGATCCGAGCCGGACGGTTCGTTACCCCGGCTTTGTTTCCGGTTCAACGCCAGCCGGTAAACATCATGGGTATCGAATTCCCGCACCGTTTCGGATTAGCTGCAGGATTCGACAAGAATGTTCAGGGCGTGGTTCCGCTGCTGAACCTCGGGTTCGGTCACGTCGAGGTTGGCACGATCACGGGCCATGCTCAGCCGGGTAACCCGACGCCACGCTTGTTCCGACTCGTTGATGACGCATGCATTATCAATCGTATGGGCTTCAACAATGTGGGTGCGGCTGAGGCGGCCTCGCGTTTGCATCGACTGCGAAATACCAAAGCCGGAGCACAAGCAGTCATTGGAGTCAACATTGGGAAGACAAAGATTGTTCCGGCGGACAAGGCCGTCGACGATTACGCGATGAGTGCGCGACTGCTAGCTCCGTTTGCTGACTATCTCGTCGTGAATGTGTCTTCGCCGAATACGCCAGGCTTGCGTGATTTGCAGGCTGTCGAATCGCTCGAACCGATTCTGACTCGAGTTAAAGATATTGCTGAGCAACAGCGCAAACGCGTGCCCCTAGTGGTCAAGATCGCTCCCGATCTCAGCGATGACGATATCGACGCTGTGACCGCGCTCGCGCTCGATCTGGGGCTCGATGGCATAAGTGCTGCGAACACGACGGTTGGGCGCCCAGAGAGCCTGCATTCTTCGCGTGAACTCATCGAACAGATTGGTGCCGGTGGGCTTTCTGGTCCGATCTTGCGCGATCGCGCTGTCGAGATTGTGCGAAACATTCGTGCTCAAGTCGACGATCGGCTGACGATCATCGGCGTTGGCGGAGTCGTCACTGAGTCCGATGTCGCCGAACGGCTTGCTGCGGGCGCTGATTTAGTTCAGGGATACTCGGCTTTTATTTATGAAGGTCCAGCCTGGCCGTCGCGGATGGCAAAGGCCGCAATTGCGGCTTCGTGACCACAAAAAATACCGCCAAAGGGACCCCGATTTGAGTCGAGGCACTGTAAAGGGGTATCTTTGCTTGTCGGCTTGCCCCTTTAGCTCAGTCGGCAGAGCGTTTCCATGGTAAGGAAAAGGTCTACGGTTCGATTCCGTAAAGGGGCTCTGAAGGCGGGGCGACCCGTCCCTTCCCGGCTGGGTAGCTCAGGTGGTCAGAGCGCACGACTCATAATCGTGAGGTCGCGGGTTCGAGTCCCGCCCCAGCTACAACACAACTAAATGCAATATCGACCGATTTAAGAAGAGGCACACCGTGGCCAGCAAGAGTTCAGTTCTCCGTCCCAAGATCACTTTGGCCTGCACCGAGTGCAAGGAACGCAACTACATCACCAAGAAGAATCGTCGCAACAACCCAGATCGTCTTGACGTGAAAAAGTTTTGCCCGCGTTGCAAGACGCATCAAGTTCATCGCGAAACCCGCTGATTACTTTTTTGCAAAACCTCCGGCCCATTGGGTCCGGAGGTTTTGTGTTTTCGGTAGCGTCTCGGTTATGAGGCTTTCCGAAGTGACCACCTTGCGTTTGGGTGGTCCTGCACTCCACGTCACCACCGCCAGCAATGAAGCTGAGCTTATTGATGCTGTGGCACAAGCCGATGCCGATGGTGAACCGTTACTGCTGGTTGCAGGTGGAAGCAACCTGGTGGTGGCCGATGAGGGATTTGCTGGCCGCCTCGTACTCATTCGTTCTGCGGGAATTGAGGTCGACCAAGATGCTTGCAGCGGCGCGACAGTGACGGTTGCGGCAGGCGAGAACTTTGATCACCTTGTGCAACTCGCTATCAAGAACGAGTGGGTCGGCCTAGAAGCTCTTTCTGGCGTGCCCGGCTCGGTTGGTGCCACGCCCATCCAGAACGTGGGCGCCTATGGTCAGGAAGTGGCAGACACCATCGTTCGTGTTCGCGTCTGGGACCGCAACGAAGGCATAGTTCGTACTTTTATGCATTCGGATTGTGATTTCGCTTATCGAATGAGTCGTTTCAAACGAGAGCCGACTCGCTTTGTCGTACTTACGGTGACATTTCAGTTCGAACTGGGTGCGTTAAGCGCGCCGGTGCGGTACCGCGAACTCGCTGACCGCTTGGGGATCGAGATTGGTCAGCGCGCCTCCGCCGGGGCTGTGCGCGATCAGGTGCTCGCTCTACGTCGAGAAAAAGGCATGGTGTTAGATCCTGACGATCATGACACATGGAGTGCAGGCTCGTTTTTTATGAATCCCATTCTCAGCACTGAACAGGCTGCGAATCTTCCGGCTGATGCGCCCCGGCATCCGCAAGTTGATGGGACGATCAAAACAAGCGCTGCTTGGCTGATCGATAACGCTGGTTTCGCCAAAGGTTATGCGGGAGATGGCGTGAGTCTTTCTACAAAACATCCCTTGGCGTTGACGAACCGTGGTTCAGCCAGCACTGCAGCGCTGATCGCTCTTGCCCGAGAAGTGCGGGCTGGCGTGCAGGACGCCTACGGGATCGAACTCGTGCCCGAGCCGGTCTTGGTCGGGGTGACTCTCTGATCTCACCAATCTGTAAGAAACAGGTCTAAAGCAGTAAATCCGATGAAGGAAATAATGCCGATAACAGCTGCCGCTGTTCCGACCATACCGAAGATCATTCCGGCGCGAGCTTGGTCCCGCCCCGAGTAAAGATGTGGCTGAGCGTCGATCGCTTTGATGGTGCTGTGGCCGAGGACCCAAGCAATAGGTGGTAGAAAAAACAACAGGCAACAGCACAGTGTTCCGACAACGCCGACAATGCCCAAGACGTACGCGGTTTGCGCATTGGGGTGCGGAGTCGGGCCATAGCCTTGAGGATGGACGACATTCGGATCGTAGGTGGGATAGCTGTTTGCCCAGCCGCCTTGAGGATAGGGCTGATCGCCCGGATACGCCGGTGGAGTTGGATTGCTAAAGGGAGGCGGGTTAGGTTCGCCAAGGCTCGCGTTGTGCGGCTCTTGCGAAGGCGATGAATCGCTGGGATTACTTTCGCTCGGGGGATTCTCAGTCACGGCCTAATAGTGCCATGACTTCTATCGAATTGGCAGATGATTGCTTGCGCGCTTGCTTCAGGCAAGAAAATTACTGCGGGCTTCCTCGCCGTAACGAAGAAGCCCGCAGTTAAATTGCTGATTTTTGGCTTTGGCTCAGAACACTGAAAGCAGGCTTGAGTAGGTTTCGGACTCGAGATCGTTCCAGAAATCAGGATCGCTAGACGCGGCAATTACGAAAATTCCGATGAAGAAAACTAAGGCAACGATTGACAAGACCAAGAGTACGGTCGCGACAATGCCGAGAATTTTACCCACCAAGAGTTCGGTGCGGCCGTCGTATTGATTCGGGTTGGCGTCAACTTCCTTGATGCCCTTGTTGCCCATGACCCAAGCGAAGGGGCCAAGGATTTGGCAGAAAAGTATGCCGATAATGCCCAAAACGAGGACCGTGACGGCCTGTGGGTGCTTGGGCTTGAATCC
Source organism: Aeromicrobium sp. (assembly GCA_040394025.1). Classification (GTDB taxonomy): domain Bacteria; phylum Actinomycetota; class Actinomycetes; order Propionibacteriales; family Nocardioidaceae; genus Aeromicrobium. The sequence goes on along the minus strand of JBEBSZ010000002.1, from coordinate 80,668 downwards.
GCCACCGTAGGCGGGCTGTGAGGCTGCAGGTGGATATTGCTGACCCTGAGGCTGATACGGCTGCGGCTCTGGATTCGGCTGCTGGCCTGGGTATGGAGGTGGCTCGTTGCCTGGAGGTACATCAGTCATGATTGGTATCTTTCCATGCCATACCGGTAGCACCAACTCAACTCGAGATATTTTCTTGTAATTGAATTCACAACGGTATGTGAACTGGAGTCCGCTCGACGTTAAGCAACGGTTTGCTTAGGTGTTCGAATCGGGTTTGCCTAGCCAGTTATCGATGTTGGCATTGGCTAACTTTTTGACGTCGGCAGGGGCGTAGGAACCGTCAATTGAGTCACGCGCCAAGGCAGCGAGTTCTTGGTCACTGAAGTCTTGGGCGGCGCGCAAGAGCGCGTATTGGCCCGCGAGTCGAGTACCAAAGAGGAGTGGGTCGTCAGATCCGAGCGCGACGCGTGCACCAGCAGATGTCAATGTGCGTACGGGTACTTCATTGATCGTGGGATATACGCCGAGCGAGACGTTTGATGCCGGGCATACCTCCAAAGTCACACCCAGATCAACTGCCCGTTTGAGGAGCTCGGTGTCCTCAGCAAGACGTACACCGTGGCCTAGCCGGTCTGGATTCAGATGTTCGAGAACGGTACGAATGTGAGCTGGTCCGCGCAGTTCACCCCCATGTGGGACAAGCTTGAGACCTGCTCGTGCCGCAATCGCAAATGCTGGAGCAAACTCTGACGTGTCTCCACGGCGTTCGTCGTTTGAAAGTCCGAAGCCGTGTACTCCGCGTCCAGCGAACTGTGCGGCCAAACGAGCTAGCGTGCGAGCGTCTAAGGGGTGGCGCGTGCGGTTTGCGGCAATAACGATGCTCATGCCGAGGCCTGTCGCTGCTTTTGCTTCTTCGACGGCGTCTAAGACCAGTTCTGTAAACGAGGTGATCCCGCCAAACTTCGCTGCGTAACCCGAAGGATCAACTTGCATTTCCGTCCAGACCGAGCCATCCTCGCGGTCGTCTTGTGCGGCTTCCAACACAAGTCGACGCACATCTTCTTCCGTATTTAGTACCGATCTGCCAACGTCGTACAGGCGTTGAAAACGGAACCAGCCTTTTTCGTCAGCAGCCGAAAGTTGGGGCGGCCAGTTTTCGGCCAATCCGGGTGGAAGGTTGATGCCATCACGGTCTGCCAACTCGAGCAAGGTTGTGTGCCGCATCGAGCCTGCAAAGTGCAGGTGTAGATGAGCTTTGGGGAGGTCAAGAATCTGCCGCACAGCACTATCGTGTCACTTTTGTGTCAGATCGCGGGTTTAGTGCGTAGGTGAGGGGCGCATGGATGATCGGTGCTGACGAGCCGAAACGGTAGTGCTTTGAGCGAGTGTGTTTTCCGACATTCTGTTGCTCTGACCCGATGGTGCCGTGATAAGTGTTGGTCCGCATGTCAGTGTGGAAAGAAGTAGTTCATGTGTTCTGTGTGGTTAAAGGAGTTTTTCGTGCTTCATCTGATGGGTTCCTGTCTTGTGAATCGAGAGCAGTAGATGACAAAACCATTGCTTGATGCTCATGAACAGTTAGCCGACGCGGTGAAGATCCTTGGCTTGGATCAAGGAATGTATGCCATGTTGGCTGCACCACGCCGAGAAGCCACAGTCGCGATTCCACTGCGGCGCGACGATGGACATATCGAAGTCGTCACCGGCTATCGCGTCCAACACAACTTCTCTCGCGGGCCTGGCAAAGGCGGAATTCGCTTCAGCCCACATGTCGACATGGATGAGATGAGAGCACTCGCCATGTGGATGACATGGAAATGCGCGTTGATGGATGTTCCCTATGGCGGCGCGAAAGGAGGGGTCGCGATTGATCCAAGGGATTATTCAACCGCTGAACTTGAGCGCATCACTCGCAGGTACACCTCTGAAATTATTCCGCTCATCGGACCTAATCACGATATTCCCGCGCCAGATATTGGTACTGACGAACAAACCATGGCTTGGATGATGGACACCTATTCGGTTGCGGTCGGCCATACCGTGCTCGGTGTGGTTACCGGAAAACCCATGAGCCTAGGCGGATCTCGGGGTCGGGCTCTGGCAACGTCGCGTGGCGTCGTCCACGTGGCGCGGTCGGCCATGGCGGAATACGGGATTAATGAAAACGGTGCGACAGCAGCCGTGCAAGGTTTTGGAAAGGTCGGTCGTCGGGCCGCCCGCTTTCTTGCCGAAACTGGCTTGCGCGTTGTCGCGGTTAGCGACGAATATGGCGGAGTTCATGCGCCCGAGGGTCTCGACCTCAAGCAGCTTGAGCGTCACTTTGAAGAAACCGGCTCCGTCGTTGACTTCGCGAATTCAACAGCGATCTCGAATGAAGATTTACTGGAACTCGACGTAGACCTTTTGATTCCTGCAGCGATCGAAGGGGTTATCGGCGAACACAATGCCGAACGAATTCGGGCTCGACTCATCGTGGAGGCTGCAAACGGTCCAACCACGGCAGCCGCTGACCGTATTTTGGCCGAGCGAGACACCACGGTTGTCCCAGACATTTTGGCGAACGCGGGTGGCGTGATTGTGTCCTATTTCGAATGGGTGCAAGCCAATCAGTCGTATTGGTGGAGTGAAGCTGAAGTCGAGGAACGTCTTGAGAACCGCATGGTCAGCGCATGGCAAGAAGTGCGCACACACTCGCGTGAACTTGGTGTGTCACTGCGGTTGGCAGCGACCTGCCTTGCAGTCAAACGTGTGGCTGAGGCTCATGAATTACGTGGCTTGTATCCGTGATGTCTTGGCAACGACGGTAAATCTGAGCAGCCCGCGTCTCGCAGCGGGTGGCCGGTTCGACTTTCCTAGGGCTCAGCACGTACACTTGACGAAACCAACCAAAATATGGTGTTTTGCTGTGCCCAGAAAAGGACAGCCAATCATCGTGTTTTAAAGGGCAGTGGCGCAACTGGCAGCGCATCGGTCTCCAAAACCGGAGGTTGGGGGTTCAAGTCCCTCCTGCCCTGCGAGACAGGTCATTCAACCGAATGATCTATCGAATAATAACGAAGGAGCGAACGTGAGCGACAATCACGAATTGTCCGGCAAGAGAGCCGGACGCACGTCTCCGATCACGTTTTACCGGCAAAGCGTGGCCGAGCTGCGCAAAGTCATTTGGCCTACCCGTCCCCAGTTGGTCAATTACTTCTTTGTTGTCTTGGTTTTTGTGCTCATCATGATGGGGATCGTGGCTGGTCTGGACTACGGGTTCGGTAAGGCCATGTTCTGGATCTTCGCTTAAGCAAGGACTGTATTCCGTGACCTCAGAATTTGAAGAACAGGAAGTTGACGCTGTGTCAGGCGAAGCGACCGATTCCGAAAGCGACGTTGCTGTCGACGTTGTTGATGAAACCAGCGCTGAAGCTGCTGAAGCTGACGAAGCCGTTGCTGATGAAGCCACACCTGAAGAAGAGGTGTCTGACGCTCTGGCGGAGTTCCGTGATCGGCTTTACAACCAGCCAGGTGATTGGTATGTCATTCACACCTATGCCGGCATGGAAAATCGTGTTAAGCAAAACCTTGAAAACCGGTTGATCTCGCTTGATGTTGAAGATGACATCTACGAGATCGTGGTGCCGACCGAAGAAGTTGCCGAAATCAAGAACGGCCAGCGCAAACTGGTCAAACGAACCGTATTGCCAGGATATGTTCTTGTGCGCATGGAAATGACTGACGAGACGTGGATGGTTGTCCGCCACACTCCGTCGGTTACTGGCTTTGTCGGTAATGCGCACCAACCTTTCCCCCTGAGTTTGGCCGAAGTCGAGAAAATGCTCGCTCCGGCCGTTGAGGCTGAAGTTGCTGCAGAAGAAGCAGCTGAAACCTCAGAACCGCAACAAGCGAAGGCGGCCCCTCGGGTCGAGTTCAGCGACTTCGAAGTCGGAGATTCCGTCATGGTTGTCGATGGCCCATTCGCGACGATGCATGCGACCATCACCGAGATCAACGTCGAAGCCCAGCGAGTCAAGGCTCTCGTCGAGATCTTCGGTCGCGAAACGCCAGTTGAATTGAGCTTTAACCAGATCGACAAGCTCTGAATTAGTTCGAATTAACTGGCACCCGTAACAACAAGACAAACAAGGACCCACTAATGCCTCCCAAGAAGAAAGTCGCAGCTGTCGTAAAAGTGCAGTTGCAGGCCGGTCAGGCCAATCCGGCTCCGCCGGTTGGTACCGCCCTCGGCCCCCACGGCGTTAACATCATGGACTTCTGCAAGGCGTACAACGCCCAGACGGAATCCATGCGTGGCAACGTCATCCCTGTCGAAATCACGATCTATGAAGATCGTTCTTTTGATTTCATCACCAAGACGCCACCTGCGGCTGAACTCATCAAGAAGGCTGCTGGCCTTTCCAAGGGTTCAGGAACTCCGCACACCGACAAAGTTGGCAAGATCACTAAGGAACAGGTTCGCGAAATCGCGCAGACTAAGCTCCCAGATCTTAACGCCAATGACATCGAAGGTGCCGCCAAGATCGTTGAAGGTACAGCCCGCTCCATGGGCGTAACGGTCGACTGATCCAATCCCCCAAGTGGAAGGGCCAGCTGGGCCCGCACCACGAACTGGTCTAAAGAAAGAGAAACCAGATATGACACAGCGAAGCAAGGCATACCGCGCGGTTGCCGAAAAAATTGACCGCGACAAGCTCTACTCGCCCATTGAAGCTGTGGGCTTGGCCCGCGAAGGCGGTAGCAAAAAGTACGACTCCAGCATTGACGTCTCAGTGCGTTTGGGTGTTGATCCGCGTAAGGCTGATCAGATGGTGCGTGGCACTGTGAACCTTCCGCACGGCACAGGCAAGACCTCCCGGGTCCTGGTCTTTGCAACTGGCGCCAACGCCGATGCTGCTCGTGAAGCCGGAGCTGATTTCGTCGGCGCCGATGAATTGGTAGACAAGGTCAACGAAGGTTGGCTCGACTTTGACTCGGTCGTCGCCACCCCAGACATGATGGGCAAAGTCGGCCGTCTCGGCCGTGTGCTTGGTCCTCGTAACTTGATGCCAAACCCTAAGACGGGCACTGTGACCACCGACGTGGCCAAAGCTGTTAGCGATATCAAGGGCGGAAAGATCGAGTTCCGCGTGGATCGTCACGCAAACTTGCAGTTCATCATCGGCAAGGCCTCGTTCACTGCCGAGCAATTGGCTGAGAATTACGGCGCTGCCATTGATGAAGTGCTCCGTTTGAAGCCATCTAGCTCAAAGGGACGCTACATCAAGAAGATTACGGTTTCGGCGACAACTGGCCCCGGGGTTCCGGTGGATCCAACTCGCACCCGGAACTTCGCTCAGGCTGACGAAGCCTGATCACATTTCATAGTGTGCCCCAGTGACTTTTGTTGCTGGGGCACACTCTTTTGTGAGAAGAGCCCGTGAGCTGGACCTACCGGCTAACCTGTCGGCTATGAAGGTATTGGCTGCTGCGTTAACTGTTGTCTTGACGTTGTTGTTGTCAGCTTGTGGAACTGCCGCCTCTGGTTCAAGTGATGGCGGCGAGACGGCAGCTACAGATCGTAATACGACTCAGAAGGGTCGGGAATCCTCCGAGTCGTCAATGCTCACAGAAACGAACTTTCTGGAGCGTGTGGGTGAGGCGCATCGTGCTCAGTCGTCCGTCATATCGACGTTCACGATCGAAGAGTCTGGCCGAACGTTGCAAATGCAAGGTCCTGTGCAGTGGGGTGATCAACCCGAAGACACGGCCGTCGATATCACTTCAAGCAATTCTGATAACTCCACTGACATTCGGATGATCTTGGTCGGCAATGCCTTGTATCTCCAAGGTCGGGCGGGTGTGCCGACCGATAAGTTCCTCAAGTTCGATATGAACGATCCCTTGAATCAAATGTTTAAGCAAGGCGAGTTCTTTGCCGACCAGTTCTCGCCTGTGGGCTTCCTCGACCAATTAGACAAAAGCTCGCCCGAGATAACGGCGGCCGGTGATGGTGAGGTCGTGGACGGCGTGAAGACCACTCGTTGGAAGATCCGGGTCGACGCTAAAGACGTGCCGTCGCTTGGCAATGCCATTCGGCTTAAACAAGATCTCGACATGACCTTGTGGATTGGTGACGACCTCCTCCTGAGAAAGTTGCAGGCTGAGGTTGAAAATGGCACGTTGGTGCAGTCGTGGAGCGACTGGGGCACACAAACCAACATTGTTGCGCCTAGCAATAGCCGGATCGTGGACTTGAGCGAACTTGCTGGGCCTTTGGGCGGCTCTTAAGTAACCTCGCGGGCTCCATATGTGACATGTGCCGAGCCGATTTGGAAACTGTAAGGGCCTTGCCGTAGACTCTCAAAGGCCAAAGACCGCTGGTGGGTTTCCCACGAAATCCTCAAATGCCTTAGGGCGGCCCGCGTAGGTTCAGAGCTTAATCGTTTACGATTTTCGTCCTGTGCTTACGCATGGGACGTTTTTTATTGGGCTCACATCGGTTTGCGGCATTGACCCAGTGCTGGAAGGAGACCTATGGCACGCCCGGACAAGGCAGCAGCTGTTGCTGAACTCGCTACTAACTTCCGCGAGTCCAACGGTGCTGTACTCACCGAGTACCGCGGCCTCAGCGTCAAGCAGCTGCAAGATTTGCGGCGCTCGCTTGGCGAAGCTGCGAGCTATTTCGTCGCCAAGAACACGTTGACCAAGATTGCCGCTAAGGATGCAGGCATCGAGTTGGATGACTCGTTGCTCACCGGTCCTACCGCTATCGCCTTTATCAAGGGCGACGCGGTTGAGGCAGCAAAGAGCTTGCGTGACTTTGCGAAGGATAATTCCCCTCTCGTCATCAAGGGAGGCTTCCTCGATGGGAAAGTCCTCTCTGCCGATGAGATCAAGAAACTGGCTGACCTCGAGTCGCGTGAGGTTCTCCTCGCCAAGCTCGCGGGTGGCCTCAAGGCAAACCTCGCCAAGGCGGCAGGGCTATTCAACGCCCCGCTTTCGCAGGCTGCACGTACCATCGCAGCTTTGCAGGCCAAGGCCGAAGCCGATCCATCGGTTCTTGCTGCTGGAGAACCAGCCGCAGAGGTTGTCACCGAAGAACCAGCTGCAGAAGTAGTCGAAGACGAAGCTGCAGCACAACCAGCCGAAGCTACTGCTGAGGCCGAAGAAACACCAGAAGCTGCTACTGAAGCACCCGCTGAAGCCGCAGCTGACCAGGCGTCCACCGACGCCGACACCGAGGGCTAAACCGCCCGATTATCAATCGGGACCCCCTCGGGGTCTCACATCAGAAAGGACGCTTCACATGGCGAAGCTCAGCACCGACGAACTGTTGGACGCATTCAAGGAAATGACCCTCATTGAACTCAGCGAGTTCGTGAAGCTCTTCGAAGATACCTTCGAAGTTACCGCAGCGGCTCCAGTGGCCGTTGCCGCAGCAGGCGCTCCTGCTGCTGCCGGTGGCGACGCTGGCGCAGCAGCTGAAAAGGACGAATTCGATGTTGTCCTCGAATCGGCTGGCGACAAGAAGATTCAGGTCATCAAGGAAGTTCGTACGCTTACCAGCCTCGGACTCAAAGAAGCCAAGGAGCTCGTCGAGAGCGCTCCTAAGGCTATCCTCGAAGGCGCAAACAAGGAAGCTGCCGATAAGGCTAAGGAAGCCCTCGAGGCTGCCGGCGCCACCGTCACGCTTAAGTGATTTTCGGCTAACCAGCTTTCAAGAGAAGGCACGTGACTATAGTCACGTGCCTTCTCTTTTTGTTGTATTACGTGCCTAAACTTGCATAGAAAGCTAAAAATCGTGCCTTATCATGACCGCAAAGTCAAGACCCGGTATTGAAACACGCGTGTCGATGAGGTTAGAATGAATGTTCGCGCCCGTTTTGTCATGCCTTGTTTCCATTGATGCTGTGCCGTCAATTTGACATGGTTGGTTTGACGTGCGCAAAAAACTGAATCGCTCAGACCCGGAAACCCTGGGCTGCGAGTCTTTTGGAAGGACTTCTCTTGGCCGCCACGCGCACTGCCGCAAACACCCCGAATCCTTTGGCTCCTCATCGTATTTCGTTTGCGAAAATTTCTGAGCCTCTTGAGGTGCCAGAACTTTTATCACTACAGACGTACAGTTTCGATTGGTTGCTTGGTAACGAAATCTGGCAAGCTCGCGTCGACGCCTCGGTCGCTGCGGGTGAAGTTGGGGTAAACACCAAATCGGGACTGGAAGAAATTTTTGAGGAAATTTCTCCGATTGAAGATTTCAACGAAACGATGAGTCTGTCGTTCCACGACCATCGTTTTGAGCCCGCGAAGTATTCGGTTGAGGATTGCAAGGATCGCGACCTCACCTACTCTGCACCGCTGTATGTGACGGCAGAGTTCATGAATAACGAAACTGGCGAAATTAAGAGCCAGACCGTATTCATGGGCGATTTTCCACTCATGACTGAAAAGGGAACGTTCATCATCAACGGCACTGAGCGTGTCGTCGTTTCCCAACTCGTGCGCTCGCCAGGTGTGTACTTTGAACGCACCCCAGATAAGACATCCGATAAAGACATTTACTCGGCACGCATTATTCCGTCGCGTGGTGCCTGGCTGGAGTTTGAAGTCGATAAGCGCGATGCCGTCGGCGTTCGTTTGGATCGGAAGCGTAAGCAGTCCGTAACTGTTCTGCTCAAGGCGCTTGGCCTCAGCGCAGAAGAGATCCGTGAAGAGTTTGGCGAGTACGAATCGATGATGCTCACCCTTGAGAAGGACACCGTCCAGACTCAAGACGAAGCACTCCTCGACATCTACCGCAAATTGCGCCCGGGTGAACCACCGTCGGCTGAAGCGGCTCGTACGCTTTTGGAGAACTACTTCTTCACGCCGAAGCGTTATGACACGGCGAAGGTTGGTCGCTACAAGATCAACAAGAAGATCGGTACCGTCGAAGCTTTCGATCAGCAGACGTTGACCATCGAAGATATTGTCGCCACGATCAAGTACATCGTCGCGCTTCACAATGGCGATAAGACTCTTGAGACGCCTGCCGGTGAGATTGTCGTCGAACCAGACGATATTGATCACTTCGGTAACCGTCGTATGCGCACTGTGGGTGAACTCATCCAGAACCAGCTGCGCACCGGATTGGCTCGTATGGAACGAGTGGTACGTGAGCGCATGACGACGCAAGACGTCGAGGCGATCACGCCCCAGACGCTGATCAACATTCGTCCGATCACGGCGGCATTGAAGGAATTCTTCGGCACGAGCCAGCTGTCGCAGTTCATGGATCAGAACAACCCGCTCGCAGGTTTGACGCACAAACGTCGTTTGTCGGCTCTCGGCCCAGGCGGTTTGTCGCGTGAACGCGCCGGTTATGAAGTCCGTGACGTGCACCCAACGCACTACGGCCGGATGTGCCCGATCGAAACGCCAGAAGGTCCAAACATCGGTTTGATCGGCTCCTTGGCGACTTACGGCCGAATTAATGCCTTCGGTTTTGTCGAGACGCCATACCGGCGCGTGGTCGATGGTGTCGTCACGAACGACATCGATTACCTCACCGCGACCGATGAAGACCGTTATGTTGTGGCTCAGGCAAATAGTGTGCTCACTGACGACAACCACTTCGCTGAAGAGCAGGTTTTGGTTCGCCAGCGCGGCGGTGAAGCTGAGCTTCGTCCAGCTGCGGAAGTGACTCACATGGACGTTTCGCCACGTCAGATGGTGTCGGTTGCAACCGCTTTGATTCCGTTCCTTGAGCATGACGACGCAAACCGCGCGCTCATGGGCTCGAACATGCAGCGTCAGGCTGTGCCATTGCTGCGTAGTGATGCTCCACTGGTTGGTACCGGTATGGAGTTCCGCGCTGCCGTGGACGCCGGCGATGTCACGGTGGCGAAGAAGTCCGGAGTTGTCACCGAGGTTTCGGCTGATGCAGTCGAAATCATGGAAGACGAAGGCACTTACTCGACATACCGATTTGCGAAGTTCCACCGCTCCAACCAAGGCACCTGCACTAACCAGCGTCCTCTGGTTCGCGCCGGTGATCGTGTTGAAGCTGGCACTCCACTGGCCGACGGTCCATGTACTGAAAACGGCGAAATGGCCCTCGGTACCAACTTGCTCGTAGCGTTCATGCCTTGGCAGGGACACAACTACGAAGATGCCATCATCCTGTCGCAGCGAATCGTTCAAGACGATATGCTCACCTCGATCCACATCGAAGAGCACGAAGTCGATGCCCGCGACACCAAGCTTGGTCCAGAAGAGATCACGCGTGATGTGCCGAATGTGAGCGATGAAATGCTCGCGAATCTCGATGAGCGTGGCATCATCCGTATCGGCGCTGAAGTCGGTAACGGTGACATTCTGGTCGGCAAGGTGACTCCAAAGGGTGAAACCGAACTGACTCCAGAAGAGCGCTTGCTCCGTGCGATCTTTGGCGAAAAGGCCAAAGAAGTACGCGATACCTCATTGCGGGTGCCTCACGGCGAATCAGGAACAGTGATTGGTGTTCGCGTATTTGACTCCGAAGACAGCTCCGATCTGAGCCCTGGCGTAAACCAGATGGTTCGCGTCTATGTGGCCCAGAAGCGCAAGATCAGTCCCGGTGACAAACTCGCTGGTCGTCACGGCAACAAGGGCGTTATCGCCAAGATTTTGCCGGTTGAAGACATGCCATTCCTCGAAGATGGCACCCCGGTTGACATCGTGCTCAACCCGCTCGGTGTGCCGGGTCGAATGAACATCGGCCAGATCTTGGAGACCCACCTCGGTTGGATCGCTAAGACTGGCTGGAAGATTCCAGATGAGGTCAAGGACGAATGGGCTGAGCGCCTGCGTTCGATTGACGCGGCTGAATCTGCGCCAGACACCAATGTGGCAACGCCCGTATTCGACGGTGCTCGTGAAGATGAGATCACTGGCTTGCTTGAGTCGACTTTGCCTAACCGCGATGGCCAGCGCATCATCGGCCGGGACGGAAAGGCTCGTCTCCTTGACGGCCGTACCGGCGAGCCATTCCCGGATCCAATCAGCGTGGGTTACATGTACATGCTGAAGCTCCACCACTTGGTAGATGACAAGATCCACGCTCGTTCGACCGGTCCATACTCGATGATCACGCAACAGCCTCTGGGCGGTAAAGCTCAGTTCGGTGGCCAGCGTTTCGGTGAGATGGAAGTGTGGGCTCTCGAAGCTTATGGTGCTGCGTACGCGCTGCAAGAGCTGCTCACGATCAAGTCAGACGACATTGTCGGCCGAGTCAAGGTCTATGAGGCCATCGTCAAGGGCGAGAACGTGCCTGAACCAGGTATTCCTGAATCCTTCAAGGTTCTCGTTAAGGAGATGCAGTCTCTGTGTCTCAACGTCGAAGTGCTCTCTGCGGACGGAACTGCCGTGGAGATGCGCGACTCCGAAGAAGAGCTGTTCCGTGCAGCTGAGGAGCTCGGCATCGATTTGTCCCGCCGTGAGCCGTCATCCGTTGACGAGCTCTAAGACCAGCGACCACTGAATTTTCTGAAGGGAAAGAAGACCGCGTGCTAGACGTAAACTTCTTCGATCAAATTAAGATCGGTCTCGCGACCGCCGACGACATCCGTGAATGGTCGCATGGCGAAGTAAAGAAGCCAGAGACCATTAACTACCGCACGCTTAAGCCTGAGCGTGACGGACTCTTCTGCGAGAAGATTTTCGGTCCCACCCGGGACTGGGAATGCTCCTGCGGTAAGTACAAGCGTGTCCGCTTCAAGGGCATCATCTGTGAACGCTGTGGTGTAGAAGTCACGCGCAGCAAGGTCCGCCGTGAGCGGATGGGCCATATCGAATTGGCTGCTCCAGTCACTCACATTTGGTACTTCAAGGGTGTTCCAAGCCGCTTGGGTTACCTGCTTGACCTTGCGCCGAAAGACCTTGAAAAGGTCATTTACTTCGCTGCTTACATGGTGACTCGAGTTGACGAGGAAGCACGTCACCGCGATTTGTCGAGCCTCGAAGCCAAGATCTCGATGGAACGCGAGCAACTCGAAAACCGTCGTGATAACGAGGTCAACGAGCGCATGACCAAGCTCGAAGAAGATCTCAAGGAACTCGAAGCATCAGGTGCTAAGGCGGCTGAAATCCGCAAGGTTAAGGACGGCGCGGAGCGTGAAGCAAAGCAGCGTCGTGACCGTGTTCAGCGTGAAATCGATCGCCTCGAACAGGTGTGGGATCGCTTTAAGAACCTCAAGGTACAAGACCTTGAAGGCGACGAGATGCTTTACCGTGAAATGGAATACCGTTTCGGCAAGTATTTCGAGGGCTACATGGGCGCGGCTGCTATTCAGCGCCGTCTCCAAGACTTCGACCTTGAGGCCGAAGCAGAGTCCCTGCGTGAACTGATTGCCACCGGCAAGGGCCAGAAGAAGACCCGTGCGCTCAAGCGCCTCAAGGTCGTATCGGCGTTCCTCAGCGGCGGAAACAAGCCAGAAGGCATGGTCCTCGACGTTGTTCCGGTGATCCCGCCAGAACTGCGTCCGATGGTTCAGCTTGATGGTGGCCGTTTTGCTACCTCCGACCTCAACGATCTCTACCGTCGCGTGATTAACCGGAACAACCGCTTGCAGCGCTTGTTGAGCCTTGGCGCGCCTGAGATTATTGTCAACAACGAAAAGCGCATGCTGCAAGAAGCTGTTGATTCGCTCTTCGATAATGGTCGTCGCGGCCGTCCAGTTACCGGCCCAGGTAACCGTCCGCTCAAGTCGATTTCTGACATGCTCAAGGGCAAGCAGGGCCGCTTCCGTCAGAACTTGCTCGGTAAGCGCGTCGATTACTCGGGACGTTCGGTCATCGTTGTTGGCCCGCAGCTCAAGTTGCACCAGTGTGGTCTGCCAAAGCAGATGGCTCTTGAACTGTTTAAGCCGTTTGTGATGAAGCGCCTGGTTGACCTCAACCATGCTCAGAACATCAAGAGCGCCAAGCGCATGGTTGAGCGTGCTCGTCCAGTGGTGTGGGATGTCCTCGAAGAGGTCATCACCGAGCACCCAGTGCTGCTGAACCGTGCACCTACGCTGCACCGTTTGGGCATCCAAGCCTTCGAGCCGCAGCTTATTGAAGGTAAGGCGATTCAGATTCACCCACTCGTGTGTTCAGCCTTTAACGCTGACTTCGACGGTGACCAGATGGCTGTGCACTTGCCGTTGTCTGCTGAAGCGCAAGCCGAAGCACGCATCTTGATGTTGTCCACGAACAATATTCTGAAGCCAGCTGATGGACGCCCTGTGACCATGCCTACTCAAGACATGATCATTGGCCTGTTCTTCCTTACTCTTGATCGCGATGGTCATCCGGGTGAAGGACGTGTCTTCAGTTCTGCCGCTGAAGCGCGCATGGCATTCGACCTTGGCGAAATTACGCTGCAGAGCAAAGTGAAGATCGTCCGTGATGGCAAGCTGATCGACACAACGCTCGGTAAGACGATCTTCAACGACACCTTGCCTGAGGACTACCCCTATGTGAATGTCCAAGTAGACAAGAAGCAATTGGGCATTATTGTCAACGATCTGGCCGAGCGATACAGCAAAGTTGATGTCGCTGTTGCCCTCGACAAGTTGAAGGACGCTGGTTTCCACTGGGCGACCCGTTCTGGTGTCACGATTTCGATCGATGACGTCGAGAGTCCAGCTGAAAAGCCAGAGATTCTTGCTGAGTACGAGGAACTTGCTGCGAAGGTTCAGAAGCAGTACGACCGTGGTTTGATCACTGAAGATGAGCGCCGTCAGGAACTCATTGAGATTTGGACTCAAGCGACGAACAAAGTCTCAGACAAGATGGAAGAGACCTTCGACGATGACAACTCCATCTTCATGATGGTGAAGTCCGGCGCTCGAGGCAACATGATGCAGTTGCGTCAGATTGCCGCGATGCGTGGTCTGGTGGCAAATCCAAAGGGCGAGATCATCCCACGACCGATTAAGGCCAACTACCGTGAAGGACTTTCGGTGGTTGAGTACTTTATCGCGACACACGGTGCTCGTAAGGGTCTGGCTGATACCGCTTTGCGTACCGCTGACTCCGGTTACTTGACTCGTCGCCTCGTGGACGTGAGCCAAGATGTCATCATCCGTGAAGAAGACTGTGGCACGGAACGCGGTTTGCCCAAGCAGATCGCGGAACGTCGTCCAGACGGCACGCTCGTTGCTACCGAGAACGTCGAAACGTCCGCGTATGCACGCTGTGCTTCGGAAGACATCGTTCATCCAGAAACCGGTGAGGTGCTCGTCCCAGCCGGCGCCGACGTGGGTGACGTGGAAATTTCCAAGCTGGTTGCATCCGGTGTGGAATCCATCCGAATCCGTACCGTTTTGACTTGTGAAGCCAAAACTGGAACTTGCGCTCGTTGCTATGGTCGCTCCTTGGCAACCGGCTTGCTCGTCGATATCGGTGAGGCTGTTGGCACGATTGCTGCTCAGTCCATTGGTGAGCCTGGCACCCAGTTGACGATGCGTACCTTCCACACCGGTGGTGTGGCTGGTGACGACATCACTCACGGTCTGCCTCGTGTTGTCGAGCTTTTCGAAGCTCGTCAGCCAAAGGGCAAGGCGCCGATCTCTGAGGTAGCTGGCCGCGTGACCATCGATACCACGGACAAGGCCCGCAAGATCGTCATCACTCCTGATGACGGTTCGGACCCCATCGAATACCCGATCACGAAGCGTTCACGTCTCCTGGTCGATGAAGGTGAGTCGATTGACGTCGGTCAGCAGCTCACGCACGGTACTCCAGATCCGCAAGAAGTTTTGCGCATCCTCGGTGTCCGAAAGGCGCAAGAGCACCTCGTTGATGAAGTTCAAGAGGTGTACCGCAGCCAGGGCGTGGCGATTCACGATAAGCACATCGAAATCATCGTGCGTCAGATGTTGCGTCGCGTTACCGTGATCGAGCAGGGTGATTCCAACTTGATCCCCGGTGATCTCGCGGACCGCACAACATTCGAAGAAGAAAACCGTCGTGTGGTGTCAGAAGGTGGAACGCCAGCTTCCGGACGTCCGGTACTGATGGGTATCACTAAGGCATCCTTGGCGGTTGAATCGTGGCTGTCGGCAGCTTCTTTCCAGGAGACCACTCGAGTGCTTACCGAAGCAGCCATCAACGGCAAGTCGGATGCACTTCGTGGCCTCAAAGAGAACATCATCATCGGTAAGCTCATCCCGGCCGGCACCGGCTTGGAGCGCTACCGCAACATCCGGGTTGAGCCAACTGAAGAGGCTCGACAGAACGCTTACGCATTCACCGGTTATGACGATTTCGATTACGGTTCCTTTGGTACTCCAGATCAGACGCCAGTGGCTCTGGACGATATCGAAGGCTTCCGTTTCGATAGCTGATCGATCAGAAAGCAGTGAGGGCTCTCCTAGGAGAGCCCTCACTGCTTTCTGCACAACTTTTGGGCGATTTGGCCCCTGTTTTCGTCGATTTCACGGGGTAAACCGCCCAAAAGTTGTGCGGGGTTTACTCAGGCGCTTTACGGAATAGCCAGTTTAGGTTTGGTTCGAACAGTGGTTGGAAGATTTTCATCGTGAGGCGTGTCATGAGGAGATTTGCGACAATCAGACCGGCAATGATGCAGGCAAGCACGGCTGGTGCGCCGTAAGGTTCAATTTTTTCCCAAAGATGGAATTCGCGATCAAGAAATAAAATCACATAGCCGTGCAAGAGGTAGGCATATAGCGTGCGTTCGCCGAACGAGCTGGTCCATGAACGAGTTTTTGGAATGATTGAAAGCGCGGCCATTGTCAACACAAAGGCGATTGTGAGGAACCAGCCGCGAGTGATCATCCCCTCTATTGCGCCTACTGAGAGGGGCGGTTCGTCATAGCGGTGCTTCCACAACAGCCAAGAAATAGGCCAGCGTTCGCTCCACTCTTCGGACCAAATCAAACTCGCAATGAAGGTAGAAATCAATACAGCCCAACTAATGATTCGGATGCGAAGTTGGGTGAGTTGTTCAAACAGATCCTTGGAGAAATGCAAGCCTAAAACATAAAAGGGGAGCAGGCCAAGAATTTTCGGTAGGGCGAGCACATTCGGGATCTCAATGAGTCCTGCGGTCAGGGAGATGATCACCGAGACTGAGATGGGGTAGCGCAAAGCGCGCCATAGCGGGGTCGAGAGGCGCCACACCACGAGAGCAATGAGGAACCAGCCGAGCCACTGTGGCGAAAGAATCATTAAATGCGCCGGCTCGTTGTCGTAATGCCGGGTAATCATTTGCAGGCTGGTCTCGACCAAAAGATACGGCACAATCAAGGTGGAGACAATGCGTCGTACTTGCGAATAACTACCGACATAATTCCTAGCGGTGTATCCCGAAATCAGCACAAAAAACGGCATGTGGAAGGCGTACACCCAGGTGTAGACTCCACGAGCTGATTCCATCACCACAAGTTCGGTAAGGAAATGTCCCAGGACGACAAGCAGCATGATCCAGTAGCGAGCGTTATCTAAATAGGCAATCCGCCCGGGTGACTTGGGCGACTCACGCCGCAGTGGGTCTAATGAACTCATTAGTTGTGACTCTAGCGAGGAACCTCAATGACTTTCTGCATATTCGCGATGTGGAATGAGGCGTAGCGGGAGTTCTACCAGCCTTTGGGTAGTACGAAAACTGTGACGAAGTTGCCCCGAGCAGAAGCGATCCGTACGGCACGAATCTGTTCACCAGATTCGGTTTCTCCATAACCGCTGATGACAGATTCATTGAGGTCGGCAATGGAGTCGTAACGTGGTTCTACATCTCCGAGTTTGGTGCGGGTGAACTTCTCTGCGATCTCGTTCGAGATCGAGGTGCGATACGTGCTCATCGTTGCAAAGGCGGGTTTTGTGCCGGTGAGCAGGATCGTGGCGCTGGCAGGCGGTGCCCAGTCTCCGATGATCGGCCCTGTCTCAGAGGCTGACTCGTCCATACGTGGCCAAATCCAGCCGGTCTTTTCGGTGACGGTGGAAATATCTTCGGGACTTTGGAGTCGTTCGGGATCACGGTTGGCTTGGGACTCGCGCGGGTCTCCGATGTCTTGGATATAGAGCACCATGACGGGACGTTCTTGTGCGGCAACGAGGCCAGTACGTTCGGCGACATCACCTGGATCTACCGTGAGCTTGATCGATAGCGTGCGACCGGCCGGAGTTTCCCCTGTCACTGAGAGTGAGCACTGCTGAATACGCCGGTTTTTAGCCGTGCAGTATGCCGAGAGATCATCCGTCACGATCTCTTCTTCGGGTAACAGCACCGACAACTGTGCGAGGAGAGACCGGATGACCGGAGTTGGTTTGCCGGTGATTCGCATGAGCGAAACGAATGTGTCTGCCCGAGGTTGCTCCTCAAGCTTGGCGAAGGAATCGCGGCGGCTTTCGGGAGCCCCCGTTGGCGTAGGAGTAGGCGTTGGGGGAGTCCACTCTGGATCTTCGGCTTGGCGTTCTTCGATTTCTCTGATGCGTTCTGCTTCTTCTTCAGCTTCGATCGCATCGAGGTCGACTTTGTAAGACTTGATGAGTTCCGGGCTGCGCCACCGTACGAGCGGACCTAACTGAACGGCTCCGTGTGGCACAGAAATTCCGAAAGCAATTGGACTTGCCGGAGCTGACTCGTGTACGGCAGCAGGGTCACCGGTTTCGCCCGCGGGGTCCGAAATTATCGGTTCAATCGAGGGCGTGCATGCAGCGAGACTGAGTGTGAGGGCAGCGCTGCCAAACAGAGCAATTACAGATGTGCGCATGAATTCCTTGGTGACAAAAAGGTCTGAATTCCCACCTTAGCTACAAAAAATGAGAAAACCTTAAGAGAACGACAGTGCTGCTGGTCACTATTGTTCTCACAAGAACCTAACGGAGTTGTCGTCGGTTCGCGTGAGACTGGTCCTCATTGCAAGCCGGATAGGTCATGGGATCAGCCATGTGGCACACCTCAACACTTCACCGGGAGGGTACGCTCGAAGCGCGGCGCTTCTTGGCAGAATCGTCTTGTAGTTAGAACGTGTCAATGCCACGAGGGATTGACTGAATCCAGCGAATTGCGGTGACCATGAGCGAGTTGAATGCCGACATTGTTGCGGCGCTCAAACGCAATCATGTGAGCGATATTGACGACTCAACTCTCACTCGTGCTATCTACAGCACGGACGCTTCTCTGTATCGGGTGATTCCCCAAGTTGTGGTGCGTCCGCGAGATATTGACGAGATTCAGGCCGTGGCCGCGGCTTGTGCTGAAACAAAGACTCCATTAACGGCTCGTGGTGCGGGAACGTCGATTGCTGGCAATGCCATCGGTACGGGTGTCGTTCTAGATTTTGCCAAACACATGAATCAGGTTCTAGCGATTGACGAACCGACCGCTACAGCCCAAGTCCAGCCGGGGGTCGTGCATGCCCAGCTGCAAGCGGCAGCGCAACCTTCTGGATTGCGTTATGGTCCCGACCCGTCGACCCACACGCGTTGCACAGTCGGCGGCATGATCGCTAACAACGCTTGTGGCAACCGTGCTCTGGGCTACGGACGCAGTTCAGACAACATCACGGCCCTCGATCTTTTGACCATTGACGGCGAACGACTTCAGGTAGGCCGTGATGTTGCGGTCCGCTCGGATCGCTTAGCGGGTTTACGAGGACTTATTGATCGAAACCTCGCCACCGTTCGCACAGAATTTGGTCGCTTTGGCAGACAAGTGTCTGGATACAGCTTGGAACACTTGCTCCCGGAGAACGGCTTCGATGTCGGATCCTTTATGGCTGGCACCGAAGGCACGCTGGCCATTATTTTGGGTGCCACTGTGGATTTGGTTCAAGCTCCTGCATATCGACACCTCGTCGTATTGGGTTACCCGACGATGATGGAAGCGGCCGATCACGTCCCGCTTATTCTGCCGTTCGGGCCGGTGGCCTGTGAGGGGCTCGGAGTGCGCATTGTTGATGTCTATCGCGCGAAACACGGCCGGTCTGCGGTGCCTGAATTACCGCCCGGTGGCGGCTTCCTTTACGTCGAGTTGGTGGGTGACGATCCCTTAGAGTTGTTCGCCATCGGCGAGCGTGTCGCGGCCGCGAGCGGTGCCTTGGACGCAGTCCAGGTGAGTGATCGAACTGTTCAAGCTGTCCTATGGCGTGTGCGTGAAGAAGGGGCGGGCTTGGCTGCCCGTGCTCTTGAGCGGCCAGCATTGGCGGGCTGGGAAGACGCAGCCGTGCCGCCAGAAAATCTGGGCGCTTATCTTCGCGAGTTTGTGGCGCTGATGGACGAGCACAATGTTGACGGCGAACCGTTTGGTCACTTTGGCGACGGATGTGTTCACGTGAGAATCACATTTGAACTGGATGGCGATAATGGGCACGCTCGGTTCCGTGAGTTTCTAAATGCGGCCGCTCGTTTAGCTGCCTCTTATGGCGGTTCCTTCTCTGGTGAACACGGTGACGGGCGGGCACGCTCTGAACTTTTGCCGCTCATGTACTCACAAGCAGCGATGTCGCTGTTTGCGGGCGTCAAGGATATTTTTGATCCCGAGAATCTGCTTAATCCGGGTGTGCTTGTCGATCCGAGTCCCGTGGACGCCGATCTGCGCGGTATGGGTGCGGCGTGGCCAGCTGGTCTAGCCGATGTGCGCAAGGGCTTAACGCTTTATCAAGACGGTGGCAGTTTTGGTGCAGCCGTTCATCGTTGTACGGGGGTTGGCAAGTGCATTGCTGCGCCCGGAGTCGGCGTTATGTGCCCTTCGTATCAAGCCACACGGGACGAGAAAAACTCGACACGAGGCCGTGCCCGCGCGCTTCAAGAACTTGTCGATGGGAACCTCATCGATCAGGGCTGGAGTAGCCCGGAGGTTCATGAAGCTTTAGACCTTTGTCTCTCGTGTAAAGGTTGCGCGAGCGATTGTCCGACGGGCGTCGATATGGCGACGTACAAGTCAGAAGTGCTACACCAGACGTACCGGGGACGGCTCCGGCCGCGCAGTCATTACATTCTCGGACGCCTGCCGCTGTGGGCGCGTTTGACTGTCGGATCGAAATTCGCGTGGCTGGCAAATCTCAGTCTGAAGATTCCCGGCGTTGTCCACCTTGCTCGCTGGGTGGCGGGAGTCGACCAGCGACGAAGTTTGCCTAGGTTCGCTCAAAAACGATTTACGGCAAGTCAGGAACTCCCTCAAGGGCGTGAGGGCAAACCTGTCGTAATTTGGGCCGACACTTTTACTGAGTATTTTTCAACAGCAGCCGGAAAAGCGGCGCTGACACTCTTGGCGGATGCAGGCTATGCCGTCGAAATTCTGAACCGGCCACAATGCTGTGGCTTGACCTGGATCTCGACGGGGCAACTCGATACGGCTCGCGAGATGGTTCAGGCGGCTATAGAACAGTTGCATCCTTTTGTGGAACAGCAAATTCCAGTTCTCGGTTTGGAACCCTCGTGTCTAGCAGTTTTACGCCATGATTCGCTTGAGCTCGTGGATGATCCCAGAGCGGCTCAAGTGGCTCAAGGAGTATTCACTTTGGCCGAATTGCTAGCGGCTGACGAAGAGTGGGAAGCTCCTGACCTGACTGGTACGTCGATCATTGTGCAGCCACACTGTCATCAAAACGCCGTCATTGGTTTTGAAGCTGATATGGAATTGCTCACGTCGACGGGTGCTGAAATCCAGCGTTTAGGCGGTTGCTGCGGCCTCGCGGGGAATTTCGGTGTGGAGAAAGGTCATTACGAGGTCTCTGTCCAAGTCGCTGAGTTGCAATTATTGCCTGCAATTGCGGAGGCAAAGCCCGATACGATTGTCTTGGCTGATGGATTTAGCTGTCGTACGCAGCTCGATGATCTGGTTGACGTAAGGGCAATACACCTAGCAGAATTGCTCAACAAAAGCATTAACAAATCCCGTGTCTGAGGCGGTTAAGCAAGGGGGGATTTTGCGAGTCGCAAGGTCCTCCGGTAGGCTTGGCTGCTGTGCCTGTCATGCAGGCCTAGGCGACCAATCCCGTCCTTTCTAAGGTTCGGCCGGATCGCCCCCGGCAACATTTATCAGCAGAAAGAAGTTGTGTAGTGCCCACAATCAACCAGTTGGTTCGTAAGGGTCGCCAGACGAAGGTGGCCCAGACCAGCACGCCAGCGCTCAAGGGCTCGCCCCAACGTCGTGGCGTGTGCACGCGCGTGTACACGACGACCCCAAAGAAGCCGAACTCCGCGTTGCGTAAGGTTGCTCGTGTCAAGCTTTCCAGCGGCATCGAAGTTACGGCCTACATTCCTGGTGAAGGTCACAACCTTCAAGAGCACTCCATCGTGTTGGTACGCGGTGGTCGTGTAAAGGACTTGCCGGGCGTGCGTTACAAGATCATTCGCGGTTCCTTGGACACCCAGGGTGTTAAGGGACGCAAGCAGGCTCGCAGCCGTTATGGCGCGAAGAAGGAGAAGAGCTGATGCCTCGAAAGGGTCCCGCTCCCAAACGTGCCATTGAAGCCGATCCGGTTTATGGCAGCCAACTGGTAACCCAGTTGATTAATAAAGTCCTCGTTGACGGTAAGAAGCAGGTTGCCCAGAGCATCGTTTACACGGCGCTCGAAGGTACCCGTGAAAAGACTGGAACTGACCCGGTTATCACGTTGAAGCGTGCACTCGACAATGTCAAGCCTGCGCTTGAGGTGAAGAGTCGTCGTGTTGGTGGCGCCACTTACCAGGTTCCTGTCGATGTCCGTCCTGGTCGTCAGACCACTCTCGCGTTGCGCTGGCTGGTTAAGTACAGCGCCGAACGTCGCGAGCGCTCCATGGCCGAACGTTTGATGAACGAACTTCTCGACGCAAGCAACGGTTTGGGTGCGAGTGTGAAGAAGCGCGAAGATACCCACAAGATGGCTGAAGCCAACAAGGCATTCGCCCACTACCGCTGGTAATTATTTTTTGGGAGCCACACCGTAACCCGTTGTGTTCCCGACTTCCTGAAAGCGTATTGAAGCCCCATGGCAACTGAGATCACCACCGACCTAAATCGCGTTCGCAATATCGGCATCATGGCTCACATCGATGCTGGTAAGACGACGACCACCGAGCGCATTCTGTTCTACACCGGTATTAACTACAAGATCGGTGACACCCATGAGGGTTCGGCCACCATGGACTGGATGGAACAAGAACAAGAGCGTGGCATCACGATCACCTCGGCTGCGACAACCTGCTGGTGGCACGATCACCAGATCAACATCATCGACACGCCCGGTCACGTTGACTTCACGGTTGAAGTTGAGCGTTCGCTCCGCGTACTTGATGGTGCGGTCGCAGTGTTTGATGGCGTCGCCGGTGTTGAACCTCAGTCTGAAACCGTATGGCGTCAAGCCGACAAGTACGGCGTTCCGCGTATGTGTTTCGTCAATAAGCTTGACCGCACTGGTGCTTCCTTTGACTTCGCAGTCAGTACGATTCGCGAGCGCCTCGGTGCGACTCCCTTAGTTATGCAGCTGCCGATCGGTGCTGAAGGCGACTTCCTCGGTGTCGTCGACTTGGTCCAGATGCGCGCCCTAACGTGGCGTGGCGAAACGGCTGTTGGCGAAGACTACGAAGTTGAAGAGATTCCAGCCGACATGGTCGACCTCGCTGAGGAAGCTCGCGAGAATCTACTTGAGACTCTGTCTGACGTTGATGACGAAATTGCCGAGCTGTACCTCGAAGGTGAAGAGATCAGCGTTGATCAGCTCAAAGCTGGTATCCGTCGTGCGACTTTGGCTGCGGTCGTTAACCCCACGTTGTGTGGAACTGCTTTTAAGAACAAGGGCGTTCAGCCTTTGCTCGACGCTGTAGTCGATTACCTGCCTTCGCCTCTCGATATCGATGCGATCACGGGTACCAAGGCGAATGACGAATCTGTCGAGCTTACGCGTGAGCCTTCTGACACCGAACCATTTGCTGGCTTGGCATTCAAGATTGCTGCTGATCCGCACTTGGGCAAATTGACCTTCGTGCGTGTCTACTCTGGACGCCTCGACTCTGGCACTCAGGTACTCAACGTCACCAAGGGCCGCAAAGAGCGCATTGGCAAGATCTACCAGATGCATGCCAATAAGCGTGAAGAAATCTCTTCGGTCGGCGCGGGCCAAATCGTCGCGGTAATGGGTCTCAAAGACACCACAACTGGTGAAACTCTGGCTGACATTTCCGATCCGATCGTTCTTGAATCGATGACCTTCCCGGATCCTGTGATTCAGGTTGCTATCGAACCAAAAACCAAGAGCGACCAGGAAAAGCTCGGTGTTGCTATCCAGCGTCTTGCTGAAGAAGACCCGACCTTCCAGGTCCATACCGACGAAGAGACCGGCCAGACAATCATCGCTGGCATGGGCGAACTTCACTTGGACGTTCTCGTTGACCGCATGCGTCGCGAGTTCCGTGTTGAAGCAAACGTGGGCAAGCCACAGGTTGCTTATCGCGAAACGATCAAGAAAACGGTCGAACACCACAGCTACACGCACAAGAAGCAGACGGGCGGCTCCGGTCAGTTCGCTAAGGTCATTATCGGCCTTGCACCTACCGGCCCAATTGTCGGCGGTGAAGGCGGATACGAATTCGTCAATGAAGTTACCGGCGGACGCGTGCCACGTGAATACATTCCTTCGGTCGACGCGGGAGCCCAGAATGCGATGCAGGTAGGCGTTCTCGCAGGTTATCCGATGGTCGACATCAAGGTCACGCTCGAAGACGGCGCCTACCACGACGTCGATTCCTCGGAGATGGCCTTCAAAATTGCCGGAACGATGGCGTTCAAAGAAGTTGCGCGCAAGGCTGATCCAGTCTTGCTCGAGCCGATGTTCGCTGTTGAAGTCACAACCCCAGAGGATTATATGGGCGACGTGATTGGCGATCTAAACTCTCGCCGTGGACAAGTTCAGTCCATGGACGAAGGCTTCGGCGGTGCCAAGTTGATCAAGGCACTGGTTCCGTTGTCAGAGATGTTCGGGTATGTGGGTGACCTGCGGTCTAAGACTTCCGGTCGTGCGTCATACTCGATGCAGTTCGATTCCTATGCCGAGGTTCCACGGAACGTCGCGGAAGAGATCATCAAGAAGGTACGCGGCGAGTAATCGTTAGCACCTTCGTCATAAGATGACCTGAGGTTCTCTTTCCGGAGCCACGGCGTCAAAAAATTATCAACCTAGGAGGGGCCCACAGTGGCTAAGGCGAAGTTCGAGCGGACTAAACCGCACATGAACATCGGCACCATCGGTCACATCGACCACGGCAAGACCACCTTGACCGCGGCGATCACCAAGGTGCTTCACGACAAGTACCCAGACTTGAACGACGATTACAAGTTCGAGGATGTCGACAAGGCTCCAGAAGAGCGTCAGCGCGGCATTACGATCTCGATCTCGCACGTCGAGTACCAGACAGAAAACCGTCACTATGCGCACGTCGACTGCCCAGGGCACGCCGACTACGTAAAGAACATGATCACTGGCGCGGCCCAGATGGACGGCGCAATCCTCGTGGTTGCTGCTACCGACGGCCCAATGCCTCAGACGCGTGAGCACGTTTTGCTTGCTCGCCAAGTTGGCGTTCCTGCCATGGTCGTTGCTCTCAACAAGTGCGACATGGTTGACGACGAGGAAATTCTCGAGCTCGTTGAAATGGAAGTTCGCGAACTCTTGAGCGATCAGGACTTCGACGGCGACAACGTTCCAGTTGTCCGTGTTGCAGCTCACCCAGCTCTTACTGGCGATGCCAAGTGGGCTGAGTCCATTGTTGAATTGATGGCTGCAGTAGACGACTACATTCCGTTGCCTCCACGCGAGACCGACAAACCATTCCTCATGCCAGTGGAAGACGTGTTTACGATCACCGGTCGTGGCACTGTTATCACTGGTCGTATTGAGCGTGGAATCGTTCGCGTTAACGACACCGTTGACATCGTTGGTATCCGCGAAGACAAGCAGACCACCACGGTT
Source organism: Aeromicrobium sp. (assembly GCA_040394025.1). GTDB lineage: Bacteria > Actinomycetota > Actinomycetes > Propionibacteriales > Nocardioidaceae > Aeromicrobium. The sequence goes on along the minus strand of JBEBSZ010000002.1, from coordinate 55,778 downwards.
ACCGGTATCGAAATGTTCCGCAAGTTGCTCGACGAGGGCGAAGCTGGCGAAAATGTCGGTCTTTTGCTCCGTGGCACGAAGCGCGAAGATGTTGAACGCGGCATGGTTGTTATCGCGCCAGGCACCACGACTCCACACACGGAGTTCGAGGGTCAGGTCTACATCTTGTCCAAGGATGAAGGCGGCCGTCACACACCTTTCTTCGACAACTACCGTCCGCAGTTCTACTTCCGCACCACCGACGTAACCGGTGTTGTGAGCCTGCCAGATGGTGTCGAGATGGTTATGCCAGGCGACAACACCGAAATGAGCGTGACGCTGATCCAGCCGATCGCCATGGAGGAAGGCCTGCGCTTCGCGATCCGTGAAGGCGGACGCACGGTCGGCGCTGGCCGCGTCACCAAGATCATCAAGTGAATCTCTGACTCACTGATCGTCAAGAACCCCACCCTGCTTCGGCAAGGTGGGGTTCTTGCATTTACCCCTTCTCGCGCAGATTAAGTGTGGCGCTTGTGCGCGAATGGTGGCTCATGTTGGGCTTGAGTTTGAGACAAACTGCTTTCGATAGAAGTTGAGCCTGTCTCTTCTGCGTGACAGGTCGAACGCGCCGTGATTGAATCAAACCTTGGTTCGAACACCGGCAATTTTTTGTGGATACCGGTAGGCGCCACTTAAATTTGGCTGGATGAGGGACATGTATCGCGGGAATCTCTTCTCTCATTGTTCATTGGGAAAGAGTGCGGTTCACGTTAAGGGCATGGCGCACCGACAAGGTTGGCGCGAGGACGACCAGACCTCTAGCGCGGCTAGGCTCGCAGGAGGAACGAGAACCGTATAGAACTCTCAAGTGAGAAACGTGAGTAAGCAACCGTCAAGGTACGGTATTCGTATATACCTCAAGGACAGGTTGACGACGGCTGGGGGTAATGAATGGCCACAACACGAGATCGGTCTTTGCTGTTTCAACGTGTCAGCGAACCGGCGATTTATGGAGTCATTCTCGTAGCCGGACTGGTCGTCATTGTCGAAGCCGAGGAACTGTGGCTCGTGCTCGTGAAAGCATTCGCAACGCTCGCCGTGTTCTGGATTGCACATATCTATGCTTCCGTCGTTTCCCATCTTGGTGATCGGGTGCCTGAAGATGTCGGCCCGGTCGAGCGAATAGAGGGCGCTGTTCGGTTAGCTTTTGCGCATTCTTGGGGCATGATGTTAGCCGCTGTTATTCCTGTGACGGTTCTGTTTCTGGGTGTACTTGGGGTGCTCAATTACCAGCAAGCAATCTGGGGAACTCTGTGGATGTCGGTAGGTGTCTTGGCAGTTCTAGGCTGGGTGGGCGTGGCGGCGTGGTCTTCGGCGTTGTCGCGAAAATGGCTCGGCGCTGCATTTACGGCAACGCTTGGTGTGGTGCTGATCGCTCTCAAAGTCTTCGTGCATTAATTCGGCTGGATCCCTGGGCGGTTTTGTACACAAAGCGATCTAGATCGACACGTAGCATTCAGCTATGACTGCGCTGCTTTCTACGGTGGAGATGACCGTCTTCGTTCTCTTCGCAGCAATCTTGGCTGGACCAATTCTCGGGGAACGTTTTAGGCTGCCGGGGCTTTTGGCGCTGATCTTTCTGGGCATGTTGTTTGGCCCCTTTGGCTTGCAGTGGCTCGGCAGGGTTGATCTTGTTTTCGACTTGGGTGCAATTGGGATTCTTTACTTGATGTTTTTGGCGGGGCTTGGGTTTAACCTCAATGCCTTCAACGCGAACCGGACGAGTGCCTTGGGTTTTGGGGTTCTATCGTTTGTGTTTCCGTTCGTCTTAAGTGTTTTTGTCGGAATAACGTGGATCGAAGCAGGAATTCTCGGTGCCGCCATGTTGGGTTCCATGTGGGCATCGAACACCTTGGTGGCGTACCCCGATGTGCGGGCGGCAGGCTTGGAACAGACACGCGCAGTCCGTGATGCGATGTCAGGGGGCGTGGTCGCAGACATGTTGTCGCTATTGGTTTTAGCCGTAGCGACCACGTATGCGGTCGTCGAAACACTAGACCCCAAGAACCCCGAACTTGGTGAAGTTCCTACGTTGCCGTTGTATCTCAGTATTCCGTTACTGGTTGTTTTTACCATGTGGATTCTTCCGCGAATTGGCCGCTGGTTTTTCGTCCGTGTCGGACATGCTCGAATGCAACGTCTCTTATTCATCCTTACGGGAATGGCGGCCGGAGCAACACTCGCGGTCCTCGGAGGTGTAGCTGGGATCATTGGTGCGTTCCTAGCTGGGATTGGACTGAACCGATTGGTTCCAAGCGACAGTGAACTCATGGATCGGGTCGATTTTGTTGGCACTAGCTTGTTTATCCCGGCGTTCCTCGTCTCGATCGGACTGCGCATCGATCCGATGGCTTTGATTAATGTCCAAACGGTTGTCCTAGGTTTTGCCTTCATGGCGATCGTTATTGTCGGTAAGGGGCTCGCCGTGCTCGTCGCAGCGATGTTCTTCAAATACTCTTCTGCGGAACGGGGATTGATTGGTTCGCTGAGTATCGGCCAAGCGGCATCAACATTGGCAGTGGGACAAATCGGACTGGAACTGGGGTTGTTTGAGCCGCAAGTCGTCAATGCGTCGATCTTGACAATTGTCTTGGCGGCATTGTTGACAAGTTTCGGTACCCAACGTTTCATGAGACGGATGCCGAAAGAGACAGCTGCCACCACTGCAATTGGTGGTCGAGTTCTGGTTGATGTGAGCGCGAGTGACACTGAAATTGCGCCCGTGATTCATCTCGCCGGTCGGATTGCCCACGGAGACGATGGCGTCGAGATTCCCTATGTAGTGGCGAGCCGCGAAGACAAATTGCCTGCCCAGCAACGACTCACCGAAGCTGAGAAAGCTGCTGAAGCTGCCGGGTATGACTCGTCTGGCGTGCTGCGACTTTCAGGGTCGTTTGCCGATGGCACGATTGAGCTCGCTGAAGAACTCGAAGCGAGTCTGCTGGTGCTTGCTTGGGATGGACCTCGCCTCGGCTTGGATCAGTTTTTTGGAAATGAACTCGACATTATCGGAATGTCGACGTCGGTGCCAACCGTGGCGGCGCATGTGACAAGTCAATGGGATCGAGTTGTTGTGGTGCCAGGAGCTGGCCACAGTTCTTGGCAAAGTGAAGACGTTCAACTCACCATGGATGTAGCCTCGCGCCTCGCGGTTCGAGGTGGGCCACCTTTGCCGCTGCTTGTGATTGCTGCGGATGAGATGCAAGTGAAAGAGGATGCCATCACGCGGATTCCATATCAGTTCGTTCGCTCCGAGAAACCGGGAGAAGAACTTTTGGCCCTGCTCTCGCCATCCGATCTCGTCATTGTTCCCTCGTACTTGCTTCCGCAAATGCCAATTCACCGGCGAATCCGCCTGTCGTTAGCACTAGCCAAACAGAACCTAGCCATTGTTTCTGCACCGGGCCGGTTCGCCGTGATGGGTTCTCAACCGAGGCGAGTGCAGCGAATACTCGGTCAACATTCCTGACACGGCATCCCTAAAATGCTGGTCGTTCAACCTACTTCGGATACCAACGTAGGCTGTGAGCGTGGGTCATGATCATTCGCATGGGACGCAACACCGTGGACGCTTAGCCATCGTCCTAGCGCTCTCGCTTTCAGTTTTTGTTTTGCAACTTGTCGTTGGTCTGATTACTGGCAGTCTGGCGTTGTTGTCGGATGCCGTTCATGTATTGAGCGATTCGACTGGCCTGCTGTTGGCTCTTATCGCTTCGGGCTTGGCTCAATTGCCGAGTACAGACCGGCGGACCTTCGGCCTACATCGGGGTGAGGTTTTAGCTGCCGGAGCCAATGGGCTTATGTTGCTCGGCATGTGTATTGGCATTGTCGTCTCTGCAGTCAGGAGGTTGGGGGAACCTCCGGTTATCGAAGCGCCCTTGGTGCTTGGCGCTGGCGCTATTGGGTTGGCGGTCAACCTCGTCGGTTTGATTTTGCTTCGTGAAGGTGCGAGTCAAAACATCAATATGAAGGGTGCTTACATGGAGGTGCTCGGTGATGCGCTTGGTTCGGTTGCTGTCATCATTTCCGCAACCGCCATCTTGCTCAAGGGCTGGCACATCCTAGACCCAATTGCCTCGCTAGTAATCGCTGCACTGATCTTGCCTCGGGCACTGTCGTTGCTCAAGGAAGTAGGGGAAGTGCTACTTCAAGCTACTCCGCGTGGCATGAACCTTGAGGAACTGCGAGGCCACATTCTGGGGGTACACGGGGTAGTTGATGTGCATGATTTGCATGTCTGGACGCTTACTTCGCAATTGCCCGTATTGAGCGCGCACGTCGTAGTTGATGAGCACATCACGACGATGTCCCAAGCCCACATGATTCTGGACCACCTCGATGCTTGCTTGAGTGAACATTTCGATGTGAAACACTCAACCTTTCAGTTTGAACCCATTGATCATGCTGAGGCCGAACCCGAAACTCACCCCTAGCATTGGATGCTTCAGTTTGCAGGCTGATTTAGGGCTAGGGCTCGACTGGAGTAGTGCCTTTATCGCGGTCAATGGGCTCCCGCTTTTGATGTTAGGCAGGTCATGCTAGACCCGATTTGCATGACGCTCGGGCCATCTGTCAGAATAGACAGGTTGCCCCGGCATGATCGCGGTGGCGGCTGCGGTTCGGAATCTCACACCGAGCTCAACGCAGACGCCGAACCCGAGAGCATGCTGTCCGGCCAACCGGAGTGAATCTCATGATTATCCGGAGCCGGTCCAACCACCTAACTCGAGATGTGTGTGACCTTTGCGCGTGCAGCGCGACACGCCCGACCTCGGGGTGCGTTTGGGAGCAATGACTGTCTCCCAACCGGGCGGCAGTGAAGCGAAGACGAACCGTAAAGGACGAGCGAGAGCATGGCGGGACAGAAAATCCGTATCCGGCTCAAGGCCTACGACCACGAGGTCATTGACTCTTCGGCGAAAAAGATCGTCGACACCGTGACCCGTACCGGCGCCCGTGTGGCTGGCCCAGTGCCATTGCCAACGGAGAAGAACGTGTTCTGTGTGATCCGTTCGCCGCACAAGTACAAAGACAGCCGCGAGCATTTTGAAATGCGCACTCACAAGCGGCTCATTGACATCATCGATCCCACGCCGAAGACGGTCGACTCGCTCATGCGCCTCGATCTGCCGGCTGGTGTCGATATCGAGATCAAGCTCTGAGGGGAGTACGCACATCATGAGCAGCACATTGACTGCCCGCGGCCTCCTTGGTCGCAAACTCGGCATGACCCAAGTGTGGGACGCCGATGGACGCGTTGTTCCGGTCACCGTTCTGGCGGCCGATACCAACGTTGTTACCCAGATCCGCACCCGCGAAACCGACGGCTACAGCGCCATTCAGTTGGGCTTCGGCGAGATCGACGGCCGCAAGGTGTCCAAGCCAAAGGCTGGTCACTTTGAGAAAGCCGGCGTTCCGCCGCGTCGTAACCTTGTCGAGATCCGCACCGAACAGGTTGCTGACTACACGCTTGGCCAAGAGATCAGCCCAGACATTTTCGCTGCTGGTGACAAGGTCGACGTGACTGCCACCAGCCGCGGTAAAGGCTTTGCCGGCGTCATGAAGCGTCACGGCTTCGGTGGTGCTCCGGCATCTCACGGTGCGCACCGTAACCACCGCAAACCAGGATCGATCGGTGGCTGTGCCACACCAGGTCGCGTCTTTAAAGGCAAGCGCATGGCTGGACGCATGGGTACCGACACCGTCACCACTCAGAACCTCACGGTTCACGCCGTAGATGCCGACAAGGGTTACATCCTTGTCAAGGGCGCCGTTCCTGGCCCTAAGGGTGCTCTTGTTGTGATCCGTAACGCAGCGAAGGGAGCCTGACGTCATGGCGAAGACAATTGACGTCGACCTGCCCGTCGACATCTTCGGTGCTCGTGTGAGCATTCCGTTGATTCACCAGGTCGTTACTGCACAGCTCGCAGCCGCACGCCAAGGAACCCACGATGTGAAGACACGTGCGGAAGTTTCCGGTGGCGGCAAGAAGCCATACCGGCAAAAGGGAACCGGCCGCGCTCGTCAGGGCTCGATCCGCGCACCTCAGTATGCCGGCGGCGGCATCGTGCATGGGCCAACGCCACGTTCATACGATCAGCGGACGCCCAAGAAGATGAAGGCTGCCGCTTTGCGCGGCGCCCTCACAGATCGGGCGCAGTCGGGTCGTATCCACGTGGTTGACAGCCTCGCTGGTGACACTCCGTCCACCAAGGCTGCCGTAACTGCACTTAATGAGATCACCAGCCGTCGACGCGTGCTCGTCGTTGTTGAAGCTAGCGACAACGTCACTATTAAGAGCCTGCGTAACGCCGAACTCGTCGAGTTGATCACTTTTGATCAACTCAATACCTACGACGTGATTCGCGCCGACGACGTTGTTTTCATCCAATCAGCGTTCGATGCATTCGTTGCCGCGCGCGCAGTTGAGGGTGGAGAAACCATCAAGTTGAGCAAAGCGAAGGCACAGGAGGGTGACAAATGAGTAACGGAACCTTCAACCGTGACGTCATTCTTGCGCCAGTCGTAAGCGAGAAGAGCTACGGCCTTCTGGATGACAACAAGTACACGTTCATCGTGCACCCTGACGCTAACAAGACTCAGATCAAGATTGCTGTTGAGGAAATCTTCGGAGTCAAGGTCACGTCAGTAAACACGATTAACCGCAAGGGCAAGACCCGCCGCACTCGTAACGGACTCGGTAAGCGCAAGGACACCAAGCGCGCTGTAGTCAGTGTGCAAGCAGGTCAGAGCATCGACATTTTCTCGAGCCCGGCCTGAGACGAGGACTGAACACATATGGCAATCCGTAAATACAAGCCGACTACCCCGGGCCGTCGTGGCTCCTCGGTAGCAGACTTCGCTGAAATCACGCGCACGACTCCTGAGAAGTCGCTGGTTGAGCCACTCCCTAAGAAGGGTGGCCGTAACAACCAGGGTCGAATCACTACCCGTCACCACGGCGGCGGTCACAAGCGTGCATACCGCATCATCGACTTCAAGCGTTACGACAAGGACGGCGTTCCGGCCAAGGTCGCTCACATTGAGTACGACCCGAACCGTACTGCACGTATCGCCTTGCTGCATTACGCAGATGGCGAGAAGCGCTACATCCTTGCTCCTGATGGACTGACTCAAGGCACGGCGGTTGAAGCTGGTCCACGCGCAGACATCAAGACTGGTAATAACCTGCCTTTGCGCAATATTCCAGTAGGTACCTTTGTTCATGCTGTTGAGCTTCGCCCAGGCGGCGGCGCAAAGATGGCCCGTTCGGCAGGTTCTCGAGTACAGCTCGTCGCTAAAGAAGGCAAGCGCGCTCAGTTGCGTCTGCCTTCTGGCGAAATGCGCTACGTCGATGTTCGCTGCCGCGCGACGGTTGGTGAAGTTGGAAACTCTGAGCAGGCCAACATCAACTGGGGCAAGGCTGGTCGTAACCGCTGGAAGGGCAAGCGCCCATCCGTACGCGGTGTGGCAATGAACCCAGTGGACCACCCACACGGCGGCGGTGAAGGCAAGACTTCTGGTGGCCGTCACCCAGTCAGCCCATGGGGTCAGAAAGAAGGCCGTACTCGCAAGAACAAGGCCAGTGACCAAATGATCGTCCGCCGACGCAAGTCCGGCAAGCGGTAAGGAAGGAATGAACCATGCCGCGCAGTCTTAAAAAGGGTCCATTTGTAGATGACCACCTCGCTAAAAAGGTGGACGCTCAGAATGAGGCCGGAACCCACAACGTGATCAAGACATGGTCGCGCCGCTCGATGATCTTGCCGTCCTTCATCGGACACACGATTGCCGTACACGACGGACGCAAGCATGTCCCCGTTTTCATAACCGACTCCATGGTTGGTCACAAGCTTGGTGAGTTTGCACCAACTCGTACCTATCGTGGCCACGACAAAGACGATCGAAAGGCGAGGCGATGAGTGCAACTACTCGCGATAACGTCAGCGCTCGCCGTGAGCGCTTGCTGGGCGAAGAGCAAGGCGCGCTTGCAGTAGCTCGTTTTGTGCGTGTTACCCCTCAAAAGGCACGACGTGTTGCTGATCTGATTCGCGGAGCTCGCGTTGACGATGCGCTGACCACGTTGAAGTTTGCTCCACAGGGAGTAGCTGAAAACTTCTACAAGCTGGTCGATTCGGCTGCGGCGAACGCAGAGACCACCGAAGGTCTCAACCGTTCCTCGCTCGTGATCACGACGGTCACGGTCGATGAAGGCCCCACGATGAAGCGTTGGCGTCCGCGCGCCAAGGGTGCAGCTAACCGCATCCTTAAGCGCAGTAGCCACCTCACTGTGGTCGTTCAGCCTGAAGACACCATCAACGAGAAGAAGGGTGGGAACCGCTAAATGGGACAGAAAATTAACCCACACGGTTTCCGGCTCGGTATTTCCACCGACCACAAGAGCCGCTGGTACGCAGATAAGCTCTACGCTAACTACGTCGGTGAAGACGTAGAGATCCGTAAGCTTCTCACGAAGGGCATGGATCGCGCAGGCATCAGCCGAGTTGAGATCGAACGCACCCGTGATCGCGTACGCGTCGACATTCACACTGCTCGTCCGGGTATCGTTATCGGTCGCCGTGGCGCTGAGGCCGACCGCATTCGCGGCGACCTTGAGAAGCTCACCGGTAAGCAGGTGCAACTCAACATCGTTGAGGTCAAGCAGCCTGAACTGGATGCACAGTTGGTGGCGCAAGGTGTAGCTGAACAGCTTTCGGGCCGTGTTCAATTCCGCCGCGCGATGCGTAAGGCCATGCAGACCACGATGCGTTCGGGTGCCAAGGGTATTCGTATCCAGTGCTCGGGTCGTCTCGGTGGCGCTGAAATGAGCCGTTCTGAGTTCTACCGCGAAGGTCGTGTGCCGCTACACACCCTCCGTGCTGATGTGGATTACGGCTTCTACGAAGCCAAGACCACCTTCGGCCGGATCGGTGTCAAGGTTTGGATCTACAAGGGCGAAGTCGCTGGCACCCGTGCCGAGCGCGAAGCAGAAGCCGCTAAGCGTGCTGCTGCTCCTAGCCCACGTCGTTCGGGCCGTGGTGGCGCTCGCCGCCCAGCCCGTGATGCTGCCCCTGCAGCAGAAGCCGCAGTCGAGTCCGCACCAGCGGCTAGTGACGCCGCTCCAGCTGCTGCTGCACCTGAAGGAGTTGAGTCCTGATGTTGATGCCTCGTAGGGTCAAACACCGCAAGCAGCACCGGCCAAAGCGCCGTGGTGTTGCTAAGGGCGGAACGCAACTGGCTTTCGGTGACTTCGGAATCCAAGCGGTAGAGGGACATTACGTCACCAACCGTCAGATCGAAGCTGCTCGTATTGCCATGACGCGTCACATTAAGCGTGGCGGCAAGGTTTGGATCACGATTTATCCAGACCGTCCGATCACCAAGAAGCCTGCTGAAACTCGTATGGGTTCCGGTAAGGGCTCACCAGAATGGTGGGTCGCCAACGTCAAGCCTGGGCGCGTGATGTTCGAACTTTCAGGCGTTCCTGAAGATGTAGCTCGCGAAGCCATGCGCCGCGCAATCCACAAACTGCCGATGAAGGCTCGCTTCATCACTCGAGAGACGGGAGATGTCTGATGGCACGCGTAACCGCCGAAGAACTCCGCGAACTTGATGCCGATGCTTTGGCCAACAAGTTAAAGGAAGCCAAAGAAGAACTGTTCAACTTGCGTTTTCAGAATGCAACTGGCCAGCTCGACAACACGGCAAGCCTCCGCACGGTGCGTCGTGAAATCGCTCGCATCTACACGGTCATCACCGAACGTGAACTCGGAATTGTTGAAGCTGATGAAGAGGTCACCGCATGAGTACTAAGGAAAACGAAGTGAACGAAGTTCGCTCAGCTCGTAAGGTTCGTGAGGGCCTTGTCGTCAGCGACAAGATGGAAAAGACCATCACCGTGAGCATCGAAGACCGCGTAAAACACCCGCTTTACGGCAAGGTTCTTCGTCGCAACATCAAGTTGAAGGCACACGACGAAAACAATGAAGCCGGAATCGGCGACCGCGTTCAGATTACTGAAACTCGGCCGTTGTCGGCTACTAAGCGTTGGCGCCTCGTCCAGGTTCTCGAGAAGGCGAAGTAGGAGACACGTCATGATTCAGCAAGAATCGCGAGTCAAAGTTGCCGATAACACCGGAGCAAAGGAAATCCTTTGCATTCGTGTTCTCGGTGGCTCGGGTCGCCGCTATGCCGGGATCGGCGACACGATCGTAGCTACGGTCAAGGACGCCATCCCCGGTGGAAACGTAAAGAAGGGTGACGTGGTCAAGGCCGTGATCGTGCGTACCGTTAAGGAACGCCGTCGTGCCGATGGCTCGTACATCAAATTTGATGAGAATGCTGCCGTGATCCTCAAAGCTGACGGCGAACCCCGTGGCACGCGCATCTTTGGTCCAGTCGGACGCGAACTGCGCGATAAGAAGTTCATGCGCATTATTTCTCTCGCACCTGAGGTGATCTGAGATGGCACGAATTCGTAAAGGCGACCAAGTGAAGGTTGTCGCAGGCAAAGACAAGGGCGTTGAGGGCAAGGTTATTTCTGTCTTGCATGAAGCCGACCGCGTCATCGTAGAAGGCGTCAACCGCGTTAAGAAGCACACGCGCGCTGGTCAGACCGGCGCCGAGGGCGGAATCATCACCACTGAAGCCCCAATCCATATTTCGAATGTCATGCCTCTGGCTGATATCGATGGCAAAAAGACGCCCACTCGTGTTGGAAGCTCCGTCGTTGACGGTCAACGCACGCGTGTGGCTCGCAAGACCGGAAAGGAGATCTGAGCATGAGTACGACGACCACGCCGCGTCTCAAGGCACAGTATCGCGAAGAAATCGCACCTGCGCTGCGGGAACAATTCGGCTACGAGAACGTCATGCAGATCCCTGGCCTGACCAAGATTGTTGTGAACATGGGTGTCGGTGAGGCAGCTCGTGATGGCAAGTTGATTGAGGGAGCGTTGCGCGACCTGACAGTCATCACGGGACAGAAGCCTCAGGTCACCAAGGCACGCAAATCGATCGCACAGTTTAAACTGCGCGAAGGAATGCCTATCGGTGCGCACGTCACATTGCGTGGCGACCGCATGTGGGAGTTCCTCGATCGTTTGCTGTCGCTCGCACTGCCACGTATCCGTGACTTCCGCGGTCTTTCGCCAAAGCAGTTCGACGGTCGCGGCAACTACACTTTCGGTTTGACCGAACAAGTGATGTTCCACGAAATTGATCAAGACAAGGTCGATCGCCAACGCGGTATGGACATCACCATTGTGACGACGGCAAACAACGACGAAGAGGGACGAGCATTGCTCAAGCTGCTCGGTTTCCCTTACAAGGAGAACTGATATGGCAAAGACTGGCTTGAAAGTTAAGGCAGCGCGTAAGCCCAAGTTCGCGGTACGCGGTTATACGCGGTGCCAGCGTTGTGGTCGCCCGAAGTCCGTTTACCGCAAGTTCGGCCTGTGCCGAGTCTGCTTGCGAGAAATGGCACATCGTGGCGAGCTCCCTGGCGTAACCAAGAGTTCCTGGTAATTCAACCAACGACGTTGCAGGTCTGCTCCCACCCATACGGGGACGAGTAATGAAACCACAGCGAGAACGGAAAACACTGAAATGACGATGACAGATCCGATCGCGGACATGCTAACGCGTGTTCGTAACGGCAGTCAGGCCTTCCATGATGAGGTCGCAATGCCGCACTCCAAGGTGAAGGAAGGTGTAGCTCAAATCCTCAAGCAGGAGGGTTACATCACTGACTTCGCCGTGCGCGAACCAGTAGAGGGTGAAGTAGGCAAGTCGCTGCACGTCACCCTCAAGTACGGACCTCAGCGTGAACGCTCGATCGCAGGCATCCGCCGCATCAGCAAGCCGGGTCTGCGTGTGTACGCCAAGTCAACCAACCTGCCCAAGGTGCTCGGTGGACTCGGTGTCGCGATTATCTCGACAAGTCAAGGTCTGCTTACTGACAAGCAGGCCGCGAGCAAGGGCGTCGGCGGCGAAGTGCTCGCCTACGTCTGGTGATGGAGAGATAAGACATGTCACGTATTGGCAAAATTCCTGTTGCAGTTCCGGCTGGCGTGGACGTCACGATTGATGGTCAGGATGTTCGGGTTAAGGGACCAAAGGGCGAACTCAGCCACACGGTCGTTGACCCGATCACCGTGTCCAAAGACGATGACGGTGCGCTTTCCGTTGAACGTCCAAACGATGAACGTCGTAGCAAGGCCATGCATGGTCTTAGCCGCACGCTCATCAACAACATGGTGGTTGGTGTCACGCAGGGCTACGAAAAGAAGCTCGAGATCGTTGGCGTTGGCTACCGTGTTATCTCCAAGGGCCCAAGTGAGATCGAGCTGAACCTTGGTTTCAGCCACCCGGTCTTCGTCAAGGCTCCTGAAGGCATCACCTTCGCGGTCGAGACTGCGACCAAGTTCAGTGTCGCTGGCATTGATAAGCAGCTCGTAGGTGAAGTTGCTGCGAATATTCGCAAACTTCGCAAGCCTGAACCTTACAAGGGTAAGGGCGTGCGTTACGCCGGCGAGCATGTACGCCGCAAGGCCGGAAAGGCTGGTAAGTAAGCCATGGCAATTTCGATTAGGCAAAACAAGCGAAATAGTGACCGACTTGCTTCACGCAAGCGCCGCCAAATCCGTGGCCGCAAGAAGATTAGCGGATCTGAGACGCGTCCCCGTCTCGTGATCACCCGCTCGAGCAAGCACATTGTCGCTCAGTTGGTAAATGATCTCGAAGGACACACACTGGCATCGGTTTCCACAATGGAAGCTGATTTGCGAAGCTTCGACGGTGACAAGACTGCCAAGGCCCGCAAAGCTGGCGAACTTATCGCTGAGCGTGCTAAGGCTGCCGGTGTAGACACTGTTGTCTTCGACCGCGCGGGTAACAAATATGCGGGTCGAGTCGCTGCGTTGGCAGATGGCGCTCGCGAGGGCGGACTGGAGTTCTGATGACCATGAATACGATCAAGAGGAGTGCGGCATGAGCGCGCGCCGACAGGGCAGCAATGAACGTCGCGGACGTGGCGATCGGGCTGCAGAAAAGTCCAATTACATTGAGAAGGTCGTCACGATCAACCGTGTGGCCAAGGTAGTTAAGGGTGGCCGCCGCTTTAGCTTCACCGCATTGGTTATCGTCGGTGACGGCGAAGGCCAAGTTGGCGTCGGTTATGGCAAGGCCAAGGAGGTGCCTACTGCTATCGCTAAGGGTGTCGAAGAGGCCAAGAAGAGCTTCTTCCGAGTGCCGCTAGTTCAACGAACCATCCCGCACCCTATCCAGGGCGAAAAGGCCGCTGGCGTTGTTTTCCTTCGCCCGGCTGCTCCTGGTACTGGTGTTATTGCGGGTGGGCCAGTGCGCGCTGTACTTGAAGCTGCAGGTGTTCACGACGTGTTGAGCAAGTCGCTCGGTTCGGCTAACGCGATCAACATCGTCCACGCCACGATTGAAGCGCTGCGTTCACTTGAATCTCCGGAGCAGGTTGCTGCTCGTCGCGGGCTTAACGTCGAGGATGTCACTCCTGACTTCCTTTTGCGTGCGATGGCTGAAAAGACTGAAGCTCCGGCATCAGTTGAGGCAGGTGCGTAATGGCTAAGCTCGAAGTGACTCAGATTCGATCCGCAATCGGTCGTGGCGATAACCAGCGTCAGACATTGCGTTCTTTGGGTCTCAAGCGCATTGGCGATACTGCCATTGTTGAAGACCGTCCAGAGATCGTCGGAATGGTGAACACCATTCCGCATCTCTTGTCGGTAAAGACACTTACTGATGAGGAGGCGAACTGATGACGATCAAGCTACATCACTTGCGCCCAGCTCCTGGAGCTAAGACCGCCAAGACCCGTGTAGGCCGTGGTGAGGCTTCCAAGGGTAAGACCGCCGGTCGCGGCACCAAGGGCACGAAGGCTCGCTATCAGGTTCCTGCAGGTTTTGAGGGTGGCCAGATTCCACTCCACATGCGCCTGCCGAAACTCAAAGGCTTCAAGAATCCATTCCGGGTCGAGTACCAGGTTGTTAATCTTGACCGCCTGAACGAGCTTTTCCCTGAAGGTGGCGCAGTTGACGCTGCTGTGCTCGTGGAGAAGGGCGCCGTCCGCAAGGGCGAACCAGTCAAGGTCCTTGGCAACGGCGAAATCTCAGTTGCCGTGAATGTCACCGTGGACAAGGTTTCAGAAACCGCCAAGAGCAAGATCGAAGCCGCCGGCGGTTCGGTCACTCTGCTCGGAGCCTGAAACATCCGAATGTTGTAAGCGGGTGAGCCATCGTAGGTTCGCCCGCTTTCACATTTAGTAGTGGAAATCTAACCGACCCGGACAGATTCGTATTACTCGCTGTTAGAGTGTGAAGCCGGGTCTCATGCCCGGACTAATTACCACGTCGCTGAGGAAGCGACCGAGGAGGAAGCCCGTGTTACGCGTCTTTGCCAATGCCTTCAAGACGCCTGATCTGCGTAAGAAGTTACTTTTTGCGTTGGGCATCATCGTGTTGTTCCGTCTCGGATCAATGACACCCGCGCCAGGGGTCAACGTGACGAACGTGCGCCGGTGTATTGATCTGGCTACCTCGGTTGATAACAACACCTCTGGGTTGTTCAACCTCATCAATGTCTTTTCTGGTGGCGCACTGCTCCAACTAACGGTGTTCGCCTTAGGCATCATGCCCTACATTACGGCGTCGATTATTTTGCAGTTGCTTGTCGTTGTTATTCCGCGACTTGAAGCACTCAAAAAAGAAGGCCAATCGGGCCAAACGAAGATTACGCAGTACACGCGTTATCTCACTGTTGGTCTCGCGATCTTGCAGGCCGTTGGCATCGTGGCGATGGCTCGCTCGGGTAACCTCTTCGGCGGAGCGTGTAACGAGACACTTCTTTACAATAACGACAGCATCGCCAACTTCTTGCTGATCGTGACGGTGATGGTTGCTGGTACGACGGTCATCATGTGGTTGGGCGAACTCATTACCGACCGTGGTGTGGGCAACGGTATGTCGGTGTTGATCTTTGTACAGGTCATCGCGACCTTCCCCGGTGCGATGTGGGAAATCAAGGTCACCAAGGGCTGGACGATGTTCTCGCTGGTCATGCTTGTCGGACTTGCGGTTGTTGCTCTCGTCATCTTTATCGAACAGGCGCAGCGCCGTATTCCAGTGCAGTATGCCAAACGTATGGTGGGACGTCGTATGTTCGGCGGCTCGGCCACCTACATCCCGCTTAAGGTCAACCAAGCAGGGATTATCCCAGTGATCTTTGCATCGAGCCTCATGTACGTTCCTGTGCTCCTTGCACAGTTCAACCCCGGCAATCGGATCTCGACGTGGATTAATGACTACTTCACAACCGGCGGTCACCCGTACTACATGATCACGTTCTTTGCTTTGATCATTTTCTTCACGTACTTCTATGTGTCGATCACATTTGATCCTGCTGAAGTGGCAGACAATATGAAGAAGTATGGCGGATTTATTCCCGGAATCCGAGCCGGTAAGCCAACTCAAGACTACTTGGCGTACGTCTTGAGCCGTATTACTGCTCCAGGTTCTATCTACTTGGGTCTGATCTCACTCATCCCAATGATCGCTATTGCGACGATTGGGGCTAATCAGAGCTTCCCCTTCGGCGGTACCACAATTCTGATTATTGTTGGCGTGGGATTGTCCACGATTAAAGATATCGAGGCCCAACTCCAGCAACGTAACTACGAAGGAATTCTTAAATGAAGCGACTATTGATTATGGGCCCTCCCGGTGCGGGTAAGGGCACGCAGGCAGTAGCGCTCGCTGACATTATCGGTGGGCCTCATATCTCCACTGGCGACATCTTCCGGGCAAATGTTTCTGGTGAAACTGAACTCGGAAAAATTGCAAAGCGATTCATGGACAACGGTGAGTACGTTCCTGACGAGGTCACTAATGCCATGGTGAAAGACCGGCTCAACGAGGATGATGCGAAAGATGCTTTTTTGCTCGACGGATATCCTCGAACGCTCGACCAAGTCCACACGCTTGATGCGATCTTGTCTGAACTGGGCACGAACTTAGACGGTGTCATTGCCTTGACTGTAGACGGAGAAGAACTCATCACTCGTCTCCTAGAACGTGCCAAGGTGAGTGGCCGCACTGATGACACTGAAGTCGTTATTCGGCACCGCCAAGGTATTTACACCACCGAAACTGCTCCGCTTCTTGACGTCTATCGCGAGCGCGGGATCCTGCATGAAATCGATGGTATGGGCACACCAGAAGAGGTCGGTGCCCGGATTTCTGCCATCGTTAACGGCTGAATGTTTGGTCGCAAGATCGAGGTCAAGACTCGCGAACAACTCGCGACCATGCGTCGCGCGGGTCTAGTTGTTGCTGACGTCATTGATGCACTACGTCAAAATGTTGCTGTGGGAGTGTCGACAGCGGAATTAGATGAGATCGCTCATGACGTTATTAGGTCGGCGGGAGCAAGTTCCAACTTTCTCGGTTACCACGGTTTTACGGGTGTCATTTGTGCTTCGGTGAACGAAGAAATTGTGCATGGGATTCCTGGCGAACGTGTCCTGCAAGACGGAGACATCATTTCGGTCGATTGCGGTGCAATCGTCGAAGGCTGGCACGGAGATGCGGCGGTTACGATTCCGGTCGGCACTGTTGATGCAAAGCATGTGGAGTTGATCGATACGACTTCTGAAGCTTTGTGGCGAGGTATTGCTGCTGCCCGCGTTGGCGGTGCCGTCGGTGACGTTTCCAACGCAATCGAGCGCTACGTCAAGGGTCGAGGCTCATTCGGCATCACTCAAGGCTTTACCGGCCATGGCATCGGAACCGAACTTCATCAAGCCCCTGAAGTGCCCAATTTCGGGCGTCGGGGCAAGGGTCCGAAACTTCCCGATGGAATTGTTATCGCAATTGAACCGATGGTGACTTTGGGTAGTTCGCGGGCAGTAATTCTCGACGATGATTGGACTGCTGTCACCCCGGACGGCTCCTGGGCAGCCCATTTTGAACACACGGTAGCGATCACTGCTGGTGGTTTGAGTGTTCTGACGGATCGCGATGGGGGAGAGGCGCGATTGGCCGCATTTGATATCCCCTTTGTCTCATTTGATTAAGCGTTAAGAATTCGTGCGGTATTCGTGCGGTGTTTAGTTTTTCGGGCATGCTTGCACTATGAGGATCTTGCTGATCGTAGTCGGCCTAACGCTCGCTTTAACTGCTTGTGGACAATCTGCCCAGCGAACAGAAACCGACGCTGAACCGTCGGAAAATCCGAGCCTAGTAGCGCCGAGTGAAGAACCAGTAACGGCCAGCGGTGCAGAGAATGCAGCCCACGAGTGGCTTATCGCCCAAAATGAAGGCGACTGTGAAGTTTATAAGAAGCGTGTCACCCAACCTCAAGAAGTAGGTTGCGACGAAGTGAAGGAACTTAAGGGCAGCTGGGACGGCGTGCTGGACTTTGAGTCTGCTGAGTTTGAAGCGTCAGTCACCGACGTGTCGGCATTGATATATGTCCGTGATGGGTCTGAGGAATTTGGGCCATGGGACTGCGTGTGGATTGATGGACGCTGGTTGATGGTCTTGGATGCCGACGATGCGTGAATGTCCCGAGACATGGGGGCCTACACAAGAACCACTGGGCACCGGTCGCTATGGACCAAATCACGGGGACCCGATTTGGGATTCTGGAGTTCGACGGCGTAATATAGTGAGTCGGCCTATTTAGGCGTGTCTAAAAGCCATTCGTGGCGTCCGTGGAAGCGGAGTAGTGCGCGTGTTTAGGTCAACCAGATGAAGTGACAGAAGTTGAGGACATTGGCGAAAAAAGAAGGCGTCATCGAGATGGAAGGCGCGGTGGTGGAGGCTCTCCCCAACGCGATGTTCCGCGTTGAACTAGCTAACGGGCACAAGGTGCTCGCGCACATCAGCGGCAAGATGCGTCAGCACTACATCCGTATCCTTCCTGAGGATCGTGTGGTTGTAGAGCTTTCGCCGTATGACCTCAGCCGTGGTCGTATCGTCTACCGCTACAAATAAACAACGTTCAGTTCGTACCGAAGAGAGACTCTCTATGAAGGTCAACCCGAGCGTGAAGAAGATCTGTGACAAGTGCAAGGTGATTCGTCGCCATGGCCGCGTCATGGTGATTTGCGAAAACCCGCGCCATAAACAGCGTCAAGGGTGATCGCAGTCCGTAAGTCGGACTTCTTCACACGAGATTAAGAACATCTGAAGGCTCGATTTGCACTCGCGAATCGTTTCCCCCGGCGCAGAGGCCGGGGCCCAGCTCACACCCCATGGTGTGGAGGCAGTTGGGACGCCCCAGGTGACGATACCTCTGCCGAACCGAAAGGAATTGCCTCATATGGCACGCCTCGTCGGAGTAGATCTACCGCGTGAAAAGCGCGTAGAAATCGCTCTTACCTATATCTTCGGAGTGGGTCGTACCCGTTCTGCAGAGACCCTCGCCGCTACCGGCATCGATCCCAATACCCGCGTTCATGAACTCACTGACGACCAGTTGGTCGCCCTGCGTGACCATATTGAAGCGAACTACCAGGTTGAAGGTGACCTTCGCCGTGAAGTAACTGCGGATATCCGTCGCAAGATGGAAATCGGTAGCTACCAAGGCCGCCGTCACCGCGCGCACCTGCCCGTCCGTGGTCAGCGCACCAAGACCAACGCTCGTACCCGTAAGGGTCCAAAGCGCACTGTCGCCGGAAAGAAGAAGTGAGTTTAGTCAATGGCTACTAAGAGCTCTGGCGCAAAGAAGTCGCGCCGCAAGATCAAGAAGAACGTCCCTGTGGGTGAAGCTCATATCAAGAGCACGTTCAACAACACACACGTCACGATTACTGATCCTTCAGGTGCGGTAATCTCGTGGGCCTCCGGCGGAACTGTCGGTTTCAAGGGCTCGCGTAAGTCGACCCCGTACGCAGCTGGCATGGCTGCTGAAGCCGCTGGTCGTCAAGCAATGGAACACGGCCTGAAAAAGGTCGACGTCTACGTCAAGGGTCCGGGTTCGGGTCGCGAGACCGCTATTCGTTCGCTCAGTGGTGTTGGCCTTGAGGTCGGAACGATCTCTGATGTCACCCCGACGCCACACAATGGCTGCCGTCCACCCAAGCACCGTCGTCTCTGACGAGATTTCGAGGAGTTAGAAAATGGCCCGTTATACCGGACCCCTCACCAAGAAGTCACGTCGTTATGGCGTGGACCTCGTAGGTGGGGACACAGCATTTGAACGCCGTCCTTACGCACCTGGCCAGCATGGTCGTGCTCGCGTTAAGGAATCGGAATACCGCACTCAGCTGCACGAGAAGCAGAAAGCCCGTTACACCTACGGCATTCTCGAGAAGCAGTTCCGTAAGTACTACGAAACCGCTTCGCGTCGTCCAGGAAAGACCGGCGACAACCTGTTGATCCTGTTGGAATCACGTCTCGACAACGTCATCTACCGTGCCGGTTTAGCGCGCACGCGTCGTCACGCTCGTCAGTTGGTTTCCCACGGACACTTCATTGTCAATGGCGTCAAGACGAACATCCCGTCGTTTCAGGTCAGCCGCCACGACATTATTGATGTCAAGCCGCGCTCCATGGAAACCACGCCGTTCATCGTCGCTCGCGAAACACACGATTCATCGACCGTTCCAGGTTGGATGGATGTGTCCGCTGAAGGCGGTCGAATCTTGATTCACCAGCCACCGGTACGCGAACAGATTGTCGTTCCAATTCAAGAACAGCTCATCGTCGAGTTCTACTCGAAGATCTGATCCCTTTTATCCATTTGACCCGAGCCATCAAATAGTGGTTGGTTCGGAAAGGAAAAAACATGCTCATCGCACAGCGTCCGGAACTTACCGAAGAAGTTATCGACGAGTTCCGCTCACGTTTCACTATCGAACCACTTGAGCCTGGTTTCGGTTACACCCTCGGCAACTCGCTGCGTCGTACGCTGCTGTCGTCGATCCCAGGTGCTGCCGTGACCTCGATTAAGATTGATGGTGTTTTGCACGAGTTCACCACGGTTCCTGGTGTAACCGAAGACGTTACGGAACTAATTCTCAACATCAAGAACCTCGTAGTTTCGTCGACGATCGACGAACCAGTGGTGATGTACCTGCGCGCCAATGAAGCTGGTGACGTTACTGCTGCGGCTATCACGCCGCCAGCTGGTGTTGAGATCCACAATCCAGAACTGCACATCGCAACGCTCAACGAAAAGGCCAATCTCGAAATCGAGTTGGTCGTTGAACGCGGCCGCGGTTATGTTTCCGCAGCGCAGAATAAAGCTGGCGACGAAGAGATCGGCCGGATGCCAATCGATTCGATTTATAGCCCTGTGCTCAAGGTGACGTACAAGGTGGAAGCCACGCGTGTTGAACAGCGCACCGACTTCGACCGTTTGGTGATCGACGTCGAAACAAAGAAGTCGATTTTGCCTCGTGATGCCATCGCATCGGCCGGTTCGACCCTAGTTGAACTGTTCGGTTTGGCTCGTGAACTCAATGTGGAAGCAGAAGGCGTCGAGATTGGCCCATCGCCAGTTGACGAACAGCTTGCTGCAGACCTTGCGCTCGTCGTTGAAGATCTTGACTTCTCGGTCCGTTCTTACAACTGCCTCAAGCGTGAAGGAATCCACACAGTTGGGGAACTCATTCAACGCAGCGAGCAGGACCTTTTGGACATCCGGAACTTCGGTTCGAAGTCTATTGACGAAGTGAAGGAAAAGCTTGCCGAACTGGGCCTTTCCCTCAAGGACAGTCCAGTTGGTTTCGACCCTAACGCAGTCATCGATAGTTTCGATGACGGTGCAGATTACGCCGAGGATGAGCAGTACTGATCTGCTCTGACACTTAATTCAGGAGAAGAACAATGCCAACCCCCACTAAGGGAGCTCGCCTCGGCGGCAGCCCAGCACACCAGCGACTGATCCTCGCCAACTTGGCGCAGTCCCTGTTTGAGCACGGCCGCATTACGACGACCGAAGCCAAGGCTCGTCGCTTGCGTCCATACGCCGAGCAGCTCATCACCAAGGCCAAGACTGACACGGTGGCTAATCGTCGCCAGGTCGTTAAGGTTATTCGCGACAAAGGTGTCTTGCACAAGCTTTTCACCGAAATCGGTCCAGACATGGCTACTCGTCCAGGTGGCTACACTCGCATCACGAAGATTGGTCCACGCAAGGGCGACAACGCTCCTATGGCCATCATCGAGATCGTAGAAGCCAAGACCTTCGAGCCGCAGAGCAAGAAGAAGGCTGAGAAGCCAGTCGAAGTGCCGGTTGAAGAGGCTGTTGTCGAGGAAGCAGCGGTCGAAGAGACTGCGGCTGACGAAGCTGTCGTTGAAGAAGTAGCTGCTGAGGAAACTCCAGCCGAAGAAGCGCCGGGCGAAGAAGTCGTCGCCGAAGATGCAACCGGCGAGGAAGCACCAGAGGCCGAGGAAGGTAAGTAAGTCTCGGCTTGTAAGTCATAGTTCAAAGGCACCCCTCTCATTGCGAGATCGGGTGCCTTTGGCGTTTATGCGGCGTTGGTGGTTACGCAGTGTTCGTGATTACGAAATAATCGCGTCGACGAGTCGGGCAGCGTCAGTGCTGCTCTTGCCGCCACCCCCGATCGCCTTTAGCATGAGTGCCCCTACCAACGCCTCGCTTAGTTCCACGACGGGAGCCTGGTCGGGGAGTTGGG
Organism: Aeromicrobium sp.; assembly: GCA_040394025.1. Taxonomy (GTDB): domain Bacteria; phylum Actinomycetota; class Actinomycetes; order Propionibacteriales; family Nocardioidaceae; genus Aeromicrobium. Next base: position 34,066 of record JBEBSZ010000002.1, on the reverse strand, counting down.
CAGCCAAGACTCCCGCTTGGAGCCGAGCAATAACGGAATCGGCTCCACCGAGACTTTCGCGGAGCCGTTCGCCAATCTTTTCGTTTGCGGTTGCCGCGGCTACGAGTGAGGTGACGATCCCATGTCCGGCGGGATCTTTCATCAAGGCAAAAACTTGGTTTACCCAGTTGATCAGATCTAAGCGTAGGTTTCCGGTGTCTTGCAGGGTGAACTTGCCTGGAAACAGCCGTCCCTCAAGTAGACATTCCGCAACAAGGTCGCTTTTGCTTCGCCACCAGCGGTAAATCGTTTGTTTGGATACACCTGCTTGCTTAGCGACACCTTCGATCGTGAGGTTCTCGTAACCGAGCTCCTGGAACTGTATTGACACGGCTTCGAGGATGGCTAAACGCGCTTTCTCACTGCGTTGCGCGCCCCGACGTGTACCTAACATATCCCTGATTCTAGCCGCGCCTCATTACCGAGACGCACCGTTGCATATTATTGACCTGTTGCTTCTAGGAAGGGCGCACATTCATGGCAGAACTTCTGTATCGCCTAGGTCAGTTTTCCGCAAAAAGAGCTTGGCAGGTCATCGTCGGCTGGTTGCTGATCCTTGCGCTTGCAGGCGGCGGATACTTTCTAGGTTCGGGCCCGTTGGCAACAACTTTTGATATTCCCGATACGCCTTCGGCGAAAGTTGTTGACCAGTTGGGGAAGAAACTTCCAGAGTTCGCGGGTGCGGCCGGAACTGTCGTATTCCACACGAAAGACGGTTCTGCTCTCGATCAGTCGCAACAAGACCAGATCTCTGCATTGGTGGCTTCTGCGAAAGACATTTCTTATCTGGCCGAGGTTATTGATCCTTTCGAGGTCGAAGCTGAGCAGGAGCGCAATGCGGCTGAACTTGCTGATGGCGTTGAACAGGTCGAATCAGCGCGTACCCAAATAGAAGAGGGTCAACAGCAGTTGAACGCTGCTCGCGCAGAGCTTGATGCCGCGCAAGCACAACTCGATATGGGTAAGGAACTTGCGGCAACCTACGGGTTAGATACGAGTGAGTTTCCGGCACATCAGGCGCAAATCGATGCTGGTCGAGCCGAGATTGATCACCAGCAGGAGCTCCTTGACAAGGGCAGGGCCGAACTGGAGGCCGGTGCTGTCACCGTTGAACAAGGCGCGCAGTTGCAGGAGTACTCTGCTGGGATCCGCATGGTTTCCGATGATAGGTCGATTGCGCTCGTTCAGTTGGCTTTCACTCAAACGCGTCTAGAACTTACGCCCGAAGCCCAAGATGCCGTCGTGGACCATTTTTCGGCTGCCCATATCGATGGTGTCTCGGTCGATTTCTCGTCGGACATTGTTCAGGGTGTTCCGAAAATTCTCGGGGTCGGAGAAGTCGTCGGTGTCGTCATTGCAGCTGTTGTGCTGTTGGTAATGCTGGGATCTGCGATTGCTGCTTCGTTCCCAATCGTCACCGCGTTAGTTGGCGTTGGTGTCGGTGTGATGTCAGCACTCGCATTCTCTGGCGTTGTCGAGATGGCGTCGGTGACACCGGTGCTGGGCGTCATGTTGGGGCTCGCAGTCGGTATCGATTACTCGTTATTCATCGTGAACCGGCACCGTAAACAACTGCTTCAAGGTTTTGAGATTGATGAATCGATTGGGCTGGCCAACGGCACTGCCGGGAACGCTGTTGTATTTGCGGGATCGACCGTGGTTATCGCTTTATTGGCGCTTAACGTCACCGGGATTCCATTCCTCGGTCTGATGGGAACGGTTGCTGCCTTGTGTGTGGCGATCGCGGTGCTCGTTGCGATTACCTTGATTCCGGCGCTGCTCGGGCTCGCTGGAGACCGGGTTTTCAATCGGAAAACGCTAGTTCTTGTAGAAGAGAAGCGCCATTCGTTTGCCCATGAGTCAACTGAATCGATCGGGAGTACTGCCGCGCCTGAAAGCAAGAGCGGCATTGCCCCTATGTCGACTGGTCGGGCCGTGCTCACCTCAGTGGTGACGATTGCGGCCTTGCTCGTGCTCGCTATTCCGACGCTATCGATGCGGCTGGGCTTACCTGATGGTTCAAGTGAGCCAGAAGAGTCGACGGCTCATATTGCCCATTCGGTAATTGAGGCGGGCTTCGGTGCTGGCACGAACGGACCCGTACTCGTGGCCGCGAACTTAGTGAAACCAGTGACTGATGACAACTTGATAGAAACCCAAGCTTTTGTGGCTTCGAAACTCGCCAGATTGGACGCGGTTGAGGCCGTGGCGCCGGTAGGCGTTTCTGACGATGGCAAACTCATTGCTTTCCAGATCACGCCGCGTGAGGGCCCCAATAGTGAGTCCACCGAATTACTCATTCATAGCCTGCGTGACATGGGAGCAATCAGCACGAATATTGAGCTGGGGGTTGCTGGGCAAGCGGCGATGAACATTGACATCTCCGAAAGCCTTGCTGATGTGCTGCCACTGTATTTGAGCGTGGTCGTCGGGTTATCGCTATTGATCATGATCATCGTGTTCCGCTCATTCTTGGTTCCGCTTATCGCCACTGGCGGTTTTGTGCTGTCACTTTTGGCCTCGTTTGGTGCGGTCGTGGCGGTGTTCCAATGGGGTTGGTTCGCCGATATCTTGGGTATTTCGACTGGACCGGTCTTGAGCTTCTTCCCGGTGATTTTGGTGGGTATTCTGTTCGGCTTGGCGATGGACTATCAGCTCTTTTTAGCGACTGGAATGCGTGAAGCGTATGTTCACGGATCCTCGGCTCGGCTTGCGGTGATGCAAGGCTTCAGGACGGGCCGATCGGTCGTCATTGCGGCTGCTCTGATCATGGTGTCGGTATTCGGCGGCTTCATTTTCGCTGACGATTCGATCATCAAACTCATGGGCTTTGGTTTGGCGTTTGGTGTGGCAGTGGACGCTTTTATCGTGCGTTTGTTGCTCATGCCAGCGCTAATGCACCTCCATGGCAGTGCAGCATGGTGGTTCCCGAAGTGGTTGGACCGAATCGTCCCGAATATTGATGTCGAAGGCGCAGCCCTAGAACGTCGCCATCCGATCCACTGATGCCTCCCACCCCCAACTTTTGGGCGGTTTACGACCTAGATTCTCCGAATCTACGGTGCAAACCGCCCAAAAGTTGGGGGTTAGCGGGTTACGGTCACTGTGCCGCCAGCGAATGACTTTCCTTGGAGAATGTGTTTTCGAGCGCGCTTGGCTTTACTGGCGCCTTCTACGGGCGCGATGACCGTGACTAAGAAACGGTCAATCCGATCGGTAGGTGTTCGGGTCGTTGCGGCCACGAATGCTTTTTCGAGGAATCCAGAAGCGGGACGACCGAAGGCTTCCTCGGACATTTCCTCGGCGGTTTTCTTGGCTGGCAACGGAATATCGATCTCAAGTTCCTTGACCTCACCCGCAGCCAACTCGATCGGGCCTTCCTGATCCCAATCGAAGTTGAAGTCGACGCTGCGTGTACGTGGCGTGGAGTCGTTTTCGCCGACTTCTTTTTCATCATCAATCACGTTAAAACGTAGGCCATTGATTCGCCGAGGCTCCGTGGCATGTCCGGTGATTGTCACGGTGGCAGGGATCTGGCCGTCACTCCACATGAAATTCTTTGGTAGTTCGAGTTTGAGTCCGACCCCGCCGCGATCAAATTGTTTCCGAATTGTGTTGAATAATCCCATAACTGCTCACCTAACTGTTGGACCAGAGCCTAGGGATCGGTATGTGAGTTTAATGAAATTTTTGTTCGTCACTCGGGTGTAATAAGACGTTTGATACTGGCTACCTAGACATTAGTCGACTCTGTTCGCAACGAGTCAATCTTGCACAGATCGGCTGGAAAGAATGCCGGCTTTTGGTGCGAACGAGAGTGCCCGCGGGAGAGGCCTAACTCGAGATCACCATGACTTGAAGTTGAAGCCGATTTCAGTTTATGCTGGTTGGGAACTTACAACGAAGGCGGTCACAGGAGCGCGTATAACGATCCTCGTGGCTGTGGTCGGTGGGTGTAGTGAACAAAAACATATACATTGATTTGAAGGAGCCGAAGATGGATTTTGAACTGTCGGATACCGCGAAGGAATATCAGGAGAAACTGCTCGCCTTCATGGACGAGCATATTTACCCAGCTGAGCCTGTGTACTTCGAGCAAATGGCAGAGTCTGGAAACCCCAACTTTCAGCCACCAATCTTGGAAGAACTGAAGGTAGAAGCAAAAAGTCGGGGCTTGTGGAATCTCTTTCACCCACACAAGAACGAAGAGTGGGGTTCACCCGGTCTGAATAATCTCGACTACGCACCACTCGCGGAGATCATGGGGCGCAGTCCTCATCTTGCGCCGGAAGCTACGAACTGTAATGCCCCAGATACGGGCAATATGGAAGTTCTTGAACTCTTTGGAACCGATGAGCACAAAGAAAAATACCTGAAGCCGCTACTCAATGGCGATATGGCATCCGCCTTCGCGATGACGGAACCAGCCGTGGCAAGTTCTGATGCAACGAATGTTCAAATGAGTATGAAAGCTGATGGCGACGATTACATTCTCAACGGCCGCAAGTGGTTTGCTTCGAATGCTTTGCACGCTAATTGCAAAGTCATGATTGTGATGGGCAAAACGGATTTTGATGCCCCAACGCATAGGCAACAATCCATGATGGTGGTGCCGCTCGATACGCCTGGTGTCACTGTCGTTCGAGGATTGCCCGTTTTTGGATATATGGACAGAGAAGGTCACGCCGAAATTCTGTTCGAGAACGTTCGCATCCCCAAAACGGCATTGCTTGCGGGTGAAGGCGATGGTTTCATGATCAGCCAAGCACGTTTAGGCCCGGGCCGAATCCATCACTGCATGCGATCAATTGGTGCAGCCGAACGAGCACTTGACTTGATGGTTGAACGAGCGATGAATCGTGAGACCTTTGGGCAGCCGCTCATCAAGCGAGCGAATATTCAAGACTGGATTGCTGAAGCGCGTATCGAGATCGAAATGAATCGTCTGCTGGTATTCAAGGCAGCTTGGCTGATGGACACTGTTGGCAATAAAAAGGCACGCACCGAAATTGCTGCGATCAAGGTTGCGGTCCCGAATATGGCACTCACGATCATTGATCGAGCGATTCAGGTGCATGGTGGTGGCGGAGTTACTGACGACTTCCCGCTCGCCGCTTTCTGGGCCGGTCAGCGGACGTTGCGTCTCGCTGATGGCCCAGATGAAGTTCACAAGCGCACGATCGCACGCATGGAAATGCTGCGGATTGAAGCTGAAGTGGCGGCGCGGTCCTAATCGGAGATGTGATGAGTGTGTGGCCCGCCACCGGTGCGATATCTTGGTGGGTCACACACCGTCAAGTCCACATTAATAAGGGAGATCACGATGTCTGTCGTACTAACTGAAACGAAATTAGACGGTCGGGTCTTGGTGATCACGATCAATCGACCCGAGGCACGTAACTCGGTTAATGGCGAACTTGCCCGATCGCTTGCGCTTACTCTGGATCGACTCGATGAAGACTCCACCTTGACCTTGGGCATTCTCCAAGGAGCCGGTGCCGGTTTCAGCGCAGGGATGGACTTGAAGGCCTTTTTAGAGGGTGATTCGCCTTACTATGAGGACCGTGGATTTGGTGGTTTTGCTACGAAACCACCAAAGAAGCCACTTATTGCCGCGATTGAAGGTTTTGCGGTGGCTGGGGGTCTGGAATTGGCGCTGGCTTGTGACCTGATCGTTGCTGCCAAAGATGCGAAATTGGGGCTCCCTGAAGTGAAACGATCGCTTGTTGCCGCTGGCGGAGGCCTCTTGCGTCTAGCACAACGGATTCCGTATCACGTGGCGGCTGAAATCGCGTTGACCGGCGATAATATTCCTGCTCAGCGACTCTACGAGGTGGGACTGCTTAACCGTTTGGCCGAATCAGGGCAAGCACTTGACGAAGCGTTACGGCTGGCAGAGCAGATCGTCGACAACGCACCGCTAGCGTTAGCAGGATCGAAGTACATTCTTTCGAACGCTGCCGACTGGGGTCTCGAAGCGGGTTGGGACAAGCAGGAAGACACGATGATCCGCGTTGGCGCATCGGAAGATGCTATTGAAGGGGCCACAGCTTTTGCCGAGCGGCGGGCACCGGTCTGGCGGGGACGCTAAACAGGACCCAAGCGGTAACAAGCTCAAATAAACTGCTTGAGGATGAAACGTGCTGATCTGGCAAGGCGAGTCTGGACAAGGTGAGGTTTTGGTATATGAGCGACACGGCAGCGGGAGATCAGCGAGTGCGTCGTACGTCTGGGATCGCTGGCGTGGCAAATAGTCGAGAACTTCCGACTACGAAACGTGGTCTTCGCACGAGAGAAAAACTTGTTGCCGCAGCGCGAATCATTTTTGAACGTGATGGGTTTTTGGACGCAAGACTCATCGACATCACGACTGAAGCAGGAATTTCCGCCGGCTCGTTTTACACCTACTTTGACAGCAAAGAGGAAGTGTTCGTGGCGGTCATTGCTGAGGTAGAAGAGGAGATGCTGCATCCTCAGGTCAAGCGGGTAACGTCTCGTGACGATCCGGTTGAGGTGATCAGGGCATCCAACCGCGCATATCTTGAGTCCTTTCGTCGAAACGCTAGGTTTATGCAGTTACTTGAGCAGGTAGCCAGTATCGATGAAGGTTTCCGTGAGATACGACGGAAGCGTGGACAAGCATTCATTGAAAGAAATGCCAAGAGCATCCAGGAACTCCAAGACCGGAACCTTGCAACCGCAGAGATCGATCCGGCCCTTGCGGCGACAATTTTGGGTGGCATGGTCAGTAGAGCCGCCTTTGATGCTTTTGTTCGTGGAAGCGACCACGATTTTGACACGCTCGTCGACGCATTGACCCTGTTGTGGGTGAATGCGCTCCAGATTTCTTCGCCGCACACTAAGACCACGTGATGCGGGAGATCCGAGTAGGACTTACCGCTGTTTGACTTCGAGGATACGAAAGCTTTTTTGGCTTAAGAGTCTTTCAGTGGGCCAACCTTGGTCGATGAGCCAGCGTTGCAGGCTGTCTGAACCGAGGTTTTTTCCTACGACAAGTAGTGCGCGTCCGTTCGGCGTGAGACGAGGTAGCCACATCATCAACAGTTCATGTAGCGCTTGTTTGCCGATGCGGATCGGCGGGTTGGACCAGATTTCGTCAAAGCGCAGGTCGCTAGGAACTTGGTCCGGTGCGCAGGTTTGAACTGAGACCTCGTGAAGTGCAGCGTTCCTTTCGGTGAGTTCGAGCGCACGCTCATTCACGTCGACTGCCCAGGCGTCGGCGCCCGCAGCTGCGAGAGTAACTGCGATCGGACCCCAACCACAGCCTAAGTCCAGAATGCGTTTTCCGGGTTCTGGTGGGTCACAGTTCTCCAACAAGATACTGGTTGCCTTATCCAAACCGTCGCGTGAAAAGACGCCTCCGGCTGTGTGAAATGTCCAGTCTTTTCCGCGAATATGTGCGGTGATTTCTGTGCTCTTCAACTCGCTACTGGGCTCGGCGTCGAAGTAGTGGCTCACCCTCAGCCTTCCGCGAATTCTTCGCACGCGTCATTGCGGCGCTGTCGGGTGAGAGCGATTCGGGAAGCTAAGTCCTCATCGGCAGGGTAGGTGACCTCTTCGAGAACTAAACCGCCAGCAGGCATGACCTTCACTCGCGGATCGCGCTCTTTTGCCGCCAAGATTTCTCCAGCAAACTCGGGGGAAAACTTACGTTGGCCAACGGCGACCAAGCAGCCCATGATGGCGCGAACCATTGAATGGCAAAAAGCATCGGCAACCAGGGTCGTGGCAACCGTTTCTCCACCACGGACAGTACGCAGAATCTTGAGGTTTCGGATCGTACTGGCTCCCTCGCGTTGTTTGCAAAAGGCCGCAAAATCGTGTTCGCCAACGAGATGCAGTGAGGCTTCGTGCATGAGCTCGACATCGACTGGAGCCGTGAGCGGTGTAATCATTCGGGCCGCCAAAGGATCGGGACCAGCAGGGTGATCGGTCATCCGGTAGACATACCGGCGTTCCATCGCAGCAAAACGAGCATCGAAATCAGGGTGTGCCTCGGTGATGCTGATGATGCGAATATCTGAGGGTACGAGCCTGCGCAATCGACGTTCGAGCACGCCGGGGTGAGTATCAAGGTCAATGTGGGCAACCTGTCCACGTGCGTGGACGCCCGCGTCTGTCCGGCCCGCTACTGTGAGCCTTACGGGTTCATCTAATCGCAAAATCGTTGCGATTGATTCTTCGATTACTCCCTGGACAGTTCGTAAACCGGGTTGGCTTGCCCAGCCTTTGAAATCGGTTCCGTCGTAGGCCAGTTTGATCTGCATTCGCACTCAATAAGACTAGCCTTTCGTGGAACCGGATGGTATCTGACGTGCTAGTGCCAAACAGTTGAATTTCTGTTTGTTCTCAACACGGGAGGCGGTTTATGCCCAACACGTTCCGATCAGGGCAATTGTCACTAACGAAAATTGCGATAGCGGTTATTGCGGCGTTAGTTCTGGTGGTCGTCTCGACATGGGGCGCGTTGGCCTATCGAGGTGCCCAAGCAAAGGAGGAAGCCTTGGTGCTTCACGATGATCTTTATGCCGTGCATAGTAGTGCGGAGGATGGTTTAGAAAAATGCCAAGACGTATTAGCTGATAATCAAGAACCATTAAAGGCGTCTGCTTCGACATCAAAACGGCTTAAAGACAATAAGGACTTCTTCGCCAAGAAAGGTCGTGAAGAGTATCAGTCTGCCGTCACAGTACTGTCAGAAAACGCCGATGTGAGCGAACTGCCTGCTGTGGAAGCCGTAGGAATTGATGCAGATACCTTTGCCAGGGAGTTTCGTCAGGCAGACAAGGCCCAACGGGTGAGTTTGAAAGAAGATATTGAGAGCCAAACTGCGGCATATCGTGAACTTTCGGAAACATATGACGCACTACGAAGTGAATTCGAGCAATCACTTTCAGCTGTAATTGACCGTTTGTTGGCGGTGCTCAAACAGCTTCCTTCCGATGCTGACCGCCTTGCTTCAGACCATAAAGATGCGAAGAAAGACACGGTCTCCAAGCACAAGAAATCCGTTGAAGATGCTAATAAATGGGACGATCTTTCTGTTGAAGAGCGAGTCGAACAGTTAGAAGAAATGCACGCTTTGGTGAAAACTCACGTGACTGAGTCGATGAAGGTCGTTGACAGCCATGCGTCTGTCGTGGCTGAGCGTGAACGCGCGGCTCAGGCTGCTGCCCGTCGTAACCAAAGCGGAAGTAGTGGAAGTAATTCGGGAGGGAGCCAGAGAATGTGTAATGTGTGGCGCTGGGCTCCTGTTGGCGGCGGCTATATGGCGCTCGAACCGTGCTAGGACTAGGGCTTCTTGACTCTCATCGAGTGAAGTTCATCTTCAGTTAAAGTCAAAGGAGCCGATTCCCCTAGTAATAGGAGGAATCGGCTCCTTTGACTTGTTGCGGAATGTTTAGATTCCAACAGCAGGCTTAGGCCCAGAGTTGTGCTGAGGGTGTGAAGTTCAAGCCGCGATCACCTGTGTAGATCTGCTTTGGGCGAGCGATCTTTTCGAGCTCCTATGCTATTTCAAGTAGCGGGTTAACGCCGGTCACTTCGAAGACGTCGCCCGTGGCACTCTTGATGAGTTTACTGCGTAGATCGGCAGCTCATGTCGGGCGCCACTCGGGAGCGAAATGCTAATTATAAAGCGGGCGCAGGGGCCATGAGCGGTATTCCACTGTGGAACATTCTGGGGGCCGTAAAATCGCGAAGTTGAAGTTGAAGTAAGGTTCAGTTATCGAGCTTGTGGGTACTGCGCAGGATATAGCGGGCCGGAATCTGGATCCGTGTTGCGTTGGGGTCCCTCGGCGCTACGGCAATGTAAGGAATTCGTGTACAAGTTTTGCCTGTGTACTCGGAGCGTAAGGAGAAAAACTGATGGATCTCGCATCGCTATTTAGTCTAGAAGGCCGATCGGCACTTGTGACGGGTGGATCGAGGGGGATCGGGCGTATGATCGCTGAAGGATTTTTGTCGCAGGGAGCGAGAGTCTATATAAGTGCACGCAAGGCCGACGCCTGTGACGCTGCGGCTGCGGAGCTTTCGCAATATGGAACATGTGTGTCCCTGCCGGCTGACATTTCAACGATGGCGGGAATAAAAAATCTCGTGGCGCAATATCGTGAACGTGAGTCGGGATTAGATGTCTTAGTAAATAACGCGGGCGCCGTTTGGGGGGCTCCCTTTGAGAGTTTTCCAGAATCTGGCTGGGACAAAGTTATGGATTTGAATGTTAAATCGCTGTTTTTTCTCACCCAAGAGCTAAAGAAAGATCTATCAGCTTCATCTAGCAAACACCTTGCTAAGGTAATTAACATTTCCTCTATTGACGGAATCTCGCTGAACCCAGCTGAGACCTATTCATATCAGGCAAGCAAAGCCGCTGTCATTCACTTAACAAAGAAGATGGCCGTCCATTTAATCCAAGATGGGATAGTGGTCAGCGGAATCGCGCCAGGTGCTTTTGCATCGGAGATGAACCGTGAAGCACGGGATCATGCCGATGAGATTAAAGCCGAAATTCCATCAGGTCGAATAGGGTCGGCTGAGGATATCGCCGCTGCAGCTGTGTATCTCGCGGCTAACGCGGGGGATTATGTTGTTGGATCAACAATAAACGTCGACGGTGGCGTTACTCACGTGCGATGAGCGGAAAAATATGCCTATTTCTTAGCGGCATTTTCGTCGCGAAAGACTTTCGAGTAATAGATGGGTAGGGCGTCACGATGCTTGCGATAGAACAGGTGGCAGTGGAGTAGGCATTGGCATTAGGCCGCTGGTGGCCGTTTGTGCGGTAAAGGGACTCCAAGACTCGACCCGTGGCTTGTCGAAAAGTTCATCGCAATGATTTGATCTTGCAGCGAAGTTAAGACCGAGGGGATGCGAAGCGGGCGTGCATGTTCTTTACGAGAAGGGAAGAAAATGAGAAATATCGTTTCACATATCTGGGCTTATGCCGAGGCCGACCCTGATCGAGTCGCGATTAGATCCCCCCGCCAAATAACCTACGGTGAACTTCGCAATAAAAACCAGCGTATTGCAGGTGCGATTAAGGACAAAGGTCTTAGACCGCTGGATCGGGTTGTTTTCATTGCGCCGACCATCCCGGAGTTTCCTGAATATTATTATGGTTTACTCGCAGCCGGTATGACAATAACGACGATGAATGTTATGTCGACCGAGGCAGAAATTGACTACGTCGTAGATGACTCGGGAGCGACTTTAGTCATAGCGTGGCATGAAAATGCGAAGGCAGCAGAGGTGGTGGCCAAGCGGCGGAACGTGCAATTCTGGAAGATCGAACCAAATATGGTTATTGATTCTGCGCCTGCAACTGCAGCCTATGAGTACCAAAGCGACGACACCGCGATAATTCTCTACACCTCCGGTACAAGTGGCCGTCCAAAAGGTGTGGAACTTACGATGGGAAACCTTACTTCCGCGGTGGCTTGTTTTGAGTTAGGCGTGAACTTGTCTGAGTCTGATCGCTTTGGGACCGCACTCCCGTTATTTCATGTCTTCGGCCAAGCAGTTTGCATGAATACATCGTTGGCTTTAGGTGCATCGTTGTCTTTGCTCGCACCTTTTGATTCTGTCGCCATGATTGAACTAATTAAGACTGAGAAACTGACCATTGTCTCTGGTGTCCCCACCATGTGGAACGCTATGTTGCACGTCGATCAGGATTTTGAGCCCGGGGCTTTTTCTAGTTTGAGAGTTGCTACTTCGGGTGGTGCGTCTCTGCCTTTGGATGTTATTCGAGCATTTGAATCGCGCTTTGAATGCACCATTCTTGAGGGCTACGGATTGACAGAAACTACAGGCGCCGCAACTTTCAATGACATCAATAGGGAACAACGGCCGGGATCGGTTGGGCCGGCGTTGCTGAATGCTGAAATTCAAGTCCGCGGCGAAAACGGCCACGTGCTATCTGCCGGAGAGGTAGGCGAGATCTTTATTAGGGGGCCGGTTGTCATGAAGTCCTATTGGAACCGGGTTGAAGATACTGAGAAGGCACTTCATGACGGGTGGCTCAGATCGGGAGATCTCGGTTCTATTGACTCCGATGGCTACCTAACCATTGTTGATCGGGTCAAGGATCTTGTGATACGTGGTGGCTACAACGTGTACCCTCGCGAGGTTGAAGAAGTTCTTTACCAGCATCCAGATATTGTCGAGGCTGCGGTAATCGGAATTCCTGATGACTATTACGGGGAGGAGATTGCTGCAGTTGTCGTGCTGAGGGCTAAAGCAAACCTAAATGCAGAAGAAATTCGCAGTTGGACAAAGAAACGCTTGTCTGCATATAAAGTTCCGCGAATCTACTCGTTTGTAGATGCCTTGCCCAAAGGTTCTACCGGGAAAATCCTTAAACGTGATATCGACCGATCGAAGATTGCTCGGCCGCCAGCGCATACAGACTAAAGCGCCCACTGCTTTGGGTTTGCTGCACAGATAAAGGCTATGAACCTAATGCGAAACTGCCTCATTGGCATGAAGGTCATGCACCTACGGCGGGATCGGTACACGATAGCGCGGTCACTAGCTTTTCGTATGGTGTGACCTCGTATTTGTCCTAATTAGAGGTGGATCTGTCGCCCTTTTCATTTACTGCGGCATTTTTTGGGGGGCCACGAATTAGGAAGGCAAATGTCGCGGTTAGTCGCCTTGGCTGAGAGATAAGTAGCGATTTAGAATATTTTGCGTAATTCTTTCGACGTACCAATCATTTGTGCGAAGACCGTTTACCCATTCACAGGTAGCTGCAGTCATCACCTCTCCTTCGCCGCGTCGGAAGTTAACCATCATGCCACTTAGTCGGCTTCGTCGCTTCACATTCTCGGCTGACGTATCCTCGTCGATTACAGACGCGGCGTATTGTGCGTCCGAGTCCCCAATCATCTTGGTGTTTTCGTATTCGGGTAGGACATTTTCGCTAGAAGTCGACCAATTCATGGCTAAAATCTTTGTGCCTTCCGGAGCGCCGTCACTAAATGTCGGTTCTGGCAGACCGTCGACAAACGTGTATTCGAGTCCATCCATTTCGAAACCGAATATGGCTGGCTCGTCGCCAAACATATCGCCGTAACCAAGTCCTGTTCCCGTGAAGCACCAGTGGTCTGGTCTAAATACGTTGAAGCCACGAGCAGACCGTGCAGCCATGCCTCCGAATCCGGCATACATTCCTCTTAGTGCATTTACTCCGAAGGTTGTTGCGCCTGGGTTTCCGACCCATGGGTCCTCCCAAGCTCCTGTTATCGCGTGTTTTCCTACTTCGGTTAGGGCTGGGTCCTCCTCACGCGCAGAATACTTGTAGGTGACCTGCAGGTCACCGTTGGATTCGAACCTGCTTTGCCACATGAAGTTGCCCGCCATGCGGAATACGTTTCCACCATTGTTGACGTAAGTATCAACTGCGGCGCGCATTTCAGCCGTCCAATACTCGTCGTGCCCTACGAAGACGGTACAGCGATAAGGGTCGAGTAGGCCATTTTTGAAATGGAGGTCGTCCTGTGTGTAAATATCAATTTCATAACCGTTGGATTCGGCCCAGAGCACGAAATGACGTTCGTAGGATGCCCAGCCAGCTGAGGAATACAGTTTGGCGAAACCATTGAGATATGCCCATTCGATGGCCTCATAGCGAATAGGAGAGGGGCTTTTCATTCGCTTTTCGTTGACAACTCGTGGAGCATCGTCAGGGAGCCAGATTTGGCCTCTAGCCCAAGGGCGTTGAGTATGAAGTACGGGGGAACGACCTCGAAGGAACCGCGGGTCGATTCCGAAATAGTGTGAGGCACCGCCCCAGTCGTTATACGCTGCCCAAGTTGAAGTCGAGGCGACCAATGCAATTGCATTCTCGCGAGGCTTTCTTGGTTTGACAACAAAGAGATGATGCCCGAGGACCTTGTCTTTGTTTTCGGTTGCTCCAGTGAGTTCAACGAGATATGCACCGGGCTCCCAAGAGGCTGGAACGCGAAGAGTAGGTGCCCAGTTGCACCCATTTGCGTAGGCTTCTTTGGGAACCTCCTGAAACTGGACATCGTGCAAGCTCGTGTCATATACAAGCGATTTGTTGAAGCCGTCCCTATAGATCTTTAGCTGTATGTCGCTTTGAGTGCTTGAAATGTGCAATGTGACGATGTCGTTTTGGATGTAACTTCGTTTGTCGGAGTAGCACCACGCTCCATCATTTCCTCCGGGCTTTGGAACTTCGACCCACTGTTTTCGGGCTCCGACACTGCTGCCTGACGTTTGTTGAGCATCAACGTCCCCGCCAGGCCTATCGCCAAGTGCCATATCTGTGGATTTGTTACCCAATGAATTCATGTGAAGGTGGACTACTTTCCCAATCAGTATTGATTTATCCAATTCTGAACTCAGGTTTAGGAACGTGTCAAGCGAAGCGCAGATTCGGTCCTAGTCAGATGGGCGTTCTGGCAATTGCTTTTACCTAGAGATCAGGGGTCGCGGTGAGGCAAATCGCGGGATTTTTCGGATTGGGCCGAGGCCTGCCTATCTGGCAGTAATGACTGCAACACGCACCATCTTGTGGAAGGAGGGCTGCTCCCTCGCGATCACACTTAATAGCATTCTAAACCAGAATAATTGTTGGAATTTGAGTCCAAAAGAGGTGTTGGAAATTCATTGACATGAAAATGAATTCAATGTAGGGTTTGGTAATCTCAACGGTGCGAATTTCGCACGATTGGGTGTTCTAAAAGCAGGCGTTTCGAGGAGGAAATTTCAAAGTGGGATTTGTGAAAAGCAATGAGGAAGTCGAGCGCATTCAGGAACAGTTTTCTGAAACTCGGTATCAAACTGAGGCAGTGACGGTTTTCTTTGATACTGATAAAGACTTTGTCCGAGAGGTTTTGCCGCCTTGCTTCGACCTTGTCGATACGGCCCGTGCGTTCGTGCAAATTGGAACCTCGCGAAGCCCGCGAAGTGAATATGGAGGGGCAGCTCTAAACGTTCTTTGTCGCTTCGGTGAAATCGAAGGCTGGTATGACTTGGCGATGCTTATGACGTCGGATATGCCTGTCGTCATCGGACGTGAGTTGTGGGGTGAGTCTAAGAAGATCGCACAGATTGGCCTTGATGCGTCATTGCCGAGCGTGAGCGCAACAGCGAGTAGGAACGGTCATGAACTTATCTCGGTCAAAGGCACATTCGACCCAAGCGCGGCTAGATCTTCCGTAACTAGTGAAATCTCGCATGTTTTCCATCTCAAAGCGTTTCTTGATAGTAGCGCCAGAGATCTCGAATATGACCCGATTGTGCTCGTGCGGGATTCAGTTGACTCCTTCGACACATTTATCGAAGGAGAGGCAACACTTAATCTCCAGTCCAGCGCTTCAGATTTTTGGGGCACAGTGCCTGTAAAAGAAATTACTGAGGTGACATATGGGAAGTTCACGACCCGAATCAGACCTGTGTCACAATCATCTGTCCCGAAGTCGCTTGACTACTTGCCCTACATCTACGGTAGGTCGTTCGATTTTATAGCAAATTTTGAAATTCCTAAGACTCAAGACCAGTGAGGTGAACTATGAAGAATTCAATTGTAAGTGGGCAAAAGACCAGTCGAACTAAGACAATCTCAATGAGATTCCTTGCTATCTCAGCATGCATCGCCCTTGTAGCAGCGTGTGGAAGCGATAATGGCGGTTCCTCTGCTTCCTCGGGTGAAGCACCGGAGGAAGTCGCGATTGCAGTAAGAAGTGACGTCGACAACTTTAATCCCTATAAAAGTGGTCTTTCCGGCGGTACCCGTGTCGTATTTGATGGAATATACGACACATTAGTTCGTGCTGACCCCGAGAACCCGACTGAACTGGTCGGATCGCTAGCTACTGATTGGAGCGTGACGCCGGACTCTGCGACCTTTGCTCTGCGCGAAGGTGTAACTTGTGCCGATGGCAGCGAAATAACAGCTTCTGGAGTGGCCAAGTCTTTGGAGTATATGGGCGCCCCTGACTCAGGTTCTCTATTCGTTAATTCGGTTTATGGGCCTGGAGGCTTGAAATCCATCGAGGTAGACGACGAATCAAACCAAATAACCATCAACTTGGGTAGTCGTTTTTCGGGCCTGCTGAGTGGATTGGCAGCTTACGGGTACATCATTTGTCCGAGCGCATTGTCTGATGTAGACAAGCTCGATACCACCCCCGCAGAAACTGGACCATTTAAGTTAGGCGAGAGTGTCCGCGGAAATAAGTATGTTCTCGAGCGGAGAGAGGGATCGGTAGTATCAGATCTCGACACTCTTCCTGAGAAGATCACGATTCGCGTATCAACGAGCGACTCGACTAGAGCAAATCTTTTTGAGACAGGCGAAGTTCAAATCGCGAGCATCGAAGGTCGAGATGTTGAGCGGCTCGAAGGAAAGTTTGATTCCATTCCTGGAATGGGATTTGGTGCAATAGTCGCGGTATTTAATCAAGCGGGCAACTCTCTAGGTACCAATCCAGCAGTGCGAGAGATCTTGGCTCTTTCCACCAATAGGGAATCATACTCAAACGCAGCATCTAAACACCTCACGACACCATCCGATACTCTCTACACCTCGAATGTCACGTGTTTTGATGAGGCGAATGTCGGCATAATGCCTGAATTCGATGTAGATAAGGCGAAGGACAAGTTGGCGCAGGCTGGGTTTACCTCTTCTAACCCGCTTAAGATTCATATCTTGGCTGACGAAACTCATGGTTCAGGTCCCGAGTATCTGGCCGATGAGTGGAGGAAGCTGGGAATCGAAGTCGACTTGAATGTCACGACTTTTGATCAGATGGTCAAGACCGTTTATGGAAATGGTAAATGGGATGTTCTTCTTTATTCGGGGGCTGGCGCTTCTGCAATGACAACGCCCGCTGAAACTGCTGGTTTTTTCAGTGATCAGGCTGGCTCTGGCGACATGCCACTAGATGTGAAGAACGCGGTCTATGATCAGGCAGTTAAGCAAGCTTTTGAGGCTGGGCCGGATGAAGCGTGTGCACATTGGGCAGAAGCGGAAAAAGCTCTCCTCGATGAAACGAGCATCATTCCTTTGGTGCGCAAGGATATCAAGTGGTTCACCAAGGATCTAGAGTTCCACGGTGAATACTTCAAACTCGATCTGAGAAGTATTCGAGTGAAGGAGTAGAGTGCCCGACTGACTGTTATGCGGGTGGTGAGTTTTGCGACTCTCGCGAAACTCACCACCCGCAGTGGCAGGACCTTTGACGGGTTTTGACACGTTTTAACCCCTTTGCCTTGTAGCAAATTGAGTCGACCATTGCGGTTTCGACACGATTTGGCCTAACCCGCTTTTCAAGGTTCAGGATTTTACGAATCAGATATTGAGGTGGCCGGTTTGGCATCGTTTTTAATGCGTCGACTTTTGAGAATGTTGGGGGTGCTCGCATGTCTGTGCGTTGGAGTATTTTTACTCGTCCGTTTACTCCCGGGAGATCCTGCACGGTCGGTCGCTGGGATGACTTCGAACGAGAAAGCCGTAGAAGCATTGCGGGAGCAGATGGGCCTCGATGATCCGATCTGGCTTCAGTTTGTGCATTTCGTAACAGGAATTTTTAAGGGGAACCTCGGAACCTCATTTGAAACTGGAGAGCCTGTAATCGATGTGCTAACGGCGCGACTTGAACCCACGCTGCAGTTGGCAGGATCCGCGATGGTGTTGATCATTTTGATCGGACTGCCTTTAGGTATTCTCGGTGCTGTCGTATCTTCACGAGGTGCACGGACGGCTGAAATTCTGTTTAGCGGTTTTACGGGTGTAATATCCTCAATTCCTCAGTATCTTTTAGCTACCTTTTTAGCATTCGCTTTTGCCGTCAAGTTGCGTTGGTTGCCGGTTGCAGGTGCCGAATCTTGGCAGGCCTTGATACTTCCGAGTATCGCCATTGCGACCCGTCCGGCGATGGTCATCGCCCGAATACTTAGAGTCCGTACCTTAGAGGTTCTTGAACTCCCATATATGCGTGCTGCTCGGAGCAAGCGATTGCCTAAACTAGTTCTTTATCTGAAGCATTTGTTGCCAAACTCCGTTACCACCACGGTAGCTATGGGTGGCGTAGTTTTTGCGGGATTATTGGGCGGCGCGGTGGTAATCGAAGCCGTGTTCAGCCGTCCCGGGCTGGGAGCTTCTTTAGTTCAAGCAGTTTTGATAGGCGACTATCCGATGATTCAAGGGATTGTGCTTTTGTTTGGATTTTTTGTTGTCTTAGCCAACACGGTTGCGGACCTAATTCTAGGTTGGGTTGATCCACGAGTAAGAGGTCTCTGATGTCAAATAAGCGTCAGTTACGAGGTTTTCGAGTTTTCATCATGACACCTACGGGCCTGTTGTCCGCGATTGGCGTGTTCGTCCTCCTCATTTTGGCTATTTTGGGCTCTGAAGGATTTGGTTCGCAGGCGATAGTTTCAGATATGGCTCGCACGAGCGAAGGCCCTTCAGCAGACCATCTCTTGGGCACAGACCCTTTGGGACGAGACATATTTCTTCGCACGCTTGCAGCAACCCGAACTTCATTAATCAGTGCCTTCCTAGCTGTTCTATTGGCAGTGGTTTTGGGAGGCCTTTGGGGTAGCCTCACCGCGGTTGGACCGCCCCGTATTCGGCGGCTTGGTGCCGCGCTCATCGATATGTTTATGAGTTTCGGAGACGTGCTTTTAGCAATCGTGATTATTGCAATTATTGGTCGAGGAATGCAGGGCGCGATAATTGCTATTGGAGTAGCTTTCATGCCTACCTTTGCAAGGTTTACTCATAGTGTGGTGAGTGGAATCATGACTAAGGATTATCTTTTAGCTGCCCGAGCAACGGGATTGTCGAAGTACGTTATTTTCAGGAAGTACGTGATGAGAAATTCTGCAGACGCTCTCGCGGTAGCAGGGTTCACCTCAATCGGAGAAGCCGTTATGGCAATGGCTGCTCTGAGTTTTCTAGGTCTTGGCGTTCAATCGCCTGACTTCGACTGGGGGCAAATGTTAACGGATGGAGTTGACATTTTTTACCTAAATACGTGGGCAGCCATCGCTCCGGCCTTGGTGATCACCTTTACTGGGCTGACGGTGGCGTTTTTTGGAGATGCTTTAGCTCGAGCAGTTAATCCAATTCTTTGGAGTGACCGTCCGCATTTGTTCGGCGGCAAGCTCAAGGGGCTCTTGGACGGAAAAGCAAAAGAAGGGGAGCAGCGGTGAAAACAGTTGAATCTCCGGTACTTGAAGTGAGGAATCTCCACATTGGAACAGCTGGGGGCATTTCATTGGTGCGAAATATCGATTTCGAGGTGGGAAGGGGCGAGATTGTCGGGATCGTCGGCGAATCAGGCAGCGGGAAGTCTCTGCTGACCTTGGCTGTTTCGCAATTATTACCGAGAAACGTAGTCGCTCGCGCTGATGTTTTGAAATTCCTCGGTACGCCCCTTGAACCGAACGCGCCTTCAGACTTGACTGGCTCATTGTTAGGCACTGACTTAGCAATGGTCTTCCAAGACCCTATGGCTTCGCTAAACCCGGCCAGAAAAATTGGATCGCAGATGGTCGAGGCAATCAGATTTCACAAAAAGATTCCGAAGAGATTGGCTTTTTCAAAAGCTGAAGCAGCGTTATCCCAAGTTCAGATACAAGATAGTTCACGCGTGATGAAGCAGTATCCGCATGAATTGTCCGGAGGAATGCGCCAACGAGTCATGATAGCGATGGCAATTCTCTTAGAGCCACAACTGATCATCGCGGACGAGCCGACAACTGCACTTGACGTGCGTGTTCAAGCACAAGTGATGTCTCTCTTGAGAGAACTAAATCGGGAATTGAAGTCTGCAATTTTGCTTATTTCTCATGACATTGCGCTTCTGTCAGAAGTGTGCGATCGGATACTTGTTATGCAACAGGGCGAGCTAATTGAGACTTTTGTTATATCTGATCTGTTTGCTAGGTCGCATGAGCCCTATACCGAGGCGTTGATTGGAGCGATCCCGACTTTCGATTCGGACCCGGAAAAACCCTTGGGCGTATTAGACGATGAGGATTAGTGAAGTGGTTGAGGTGTTATCGGTAGAGGGCTTAAGCATCAAATACCCTGGAAATTCACATGGAAATGCCGTTACAAACGTATCGTTTTCCGTGAAGGAATCGGAGACTTTAGGCCTTGTAGGTGAATCCGGGTCTGGTAAATCAACGATAGCTAAGGCTGTTATTGGATTGGTCGCTGCCTTCGAGGGTAAGGTGCAAGTCTTGGGGAAGGATGTAACTAATCCTTCGGGCAAGATACTGAAACAGCTCCGCGACAACGTTCAACTGGTGTTCCAAGACCCCTACTCCTCGTTAAATTCACGAATAACAGTCGGGGAGACGGTTGCGGAATCTTTGCAGGTGGGCAAGTCGGTGACCCGACGGGAAGTGAACAAAGAAATTCTGAAGTACTTCGAAATGGTGGGGCTTAAAGCAGAATTCGTGAATCGGTTCCCGCATCAATTATCGGGTGGGCAACTTCAGCGGATAGCCATTGCCCGGGCCCTAGTCCGCCGTCCGCGGTTACTCTTGCTTGACGAAGTAACTGCATCGCTAGATGTATCGGTGCAGGCTAAAGTGTTGAACTTGCTTAAGGAACTTCAGCGGGACTTAGGCTTCGCGACGGTTTATATTTCTCACGACTTAGCGGTTGTGAAGTATCTGTGCCAATCACTTGTCGTACTGAGAAATGGGTCTGTCGTTGAGTCCGGAGATGTCAGCGATATTTACTCGAACCCCCAAGACCTCTACACGCGCGAGTTGCTTCAGGCTGTTCCGCAACTAGGCGGACAGAGGTGGCGATAGTGAAACTCGTACGCTGCAGCCAATACGGAGTTCTAGCACGTTGCAGATGCGAAGGAGTCGAGAATCAAGGCAACTATGAACCATCAATGAACAAAGCGCATCTAGGATCTATCCATGACTGAAAACAGCCGAAAAGTTGAACGCAGGCGGTACTCCTTCTTAACAAAGTCTCAAGATGATGCGGCTTCCATGCCCGCGACTAAGCGCGGGGTGAAAACACGGAACAATCTCATCAGTGCTGCGCGAAAAATTTTTGAGCGAGATGGCTTTCTTGATTCACGGCTAATTGATATAACGAGTGAAGCAAAAATATCTGTCGGTTCCTTTTATACCTATTTTGAGAGCAAAGAAGATCTATTTGCGGCGGTATTGTCGCAAGTGGAAGATGAGATGCTGCATCCAGATGTGCGCGCATTAGTAGGAAAAGATGATCCGGCGGCCTTCATTAGGGCTTCAAACCGCGCCTATTTGGAGTCTTATGATCGGAATGCAAAATTTATGAAATTGCTGAACCAAGTGAGCAGCATAGATGAAAATTTTAGCGAACTTCGACGGCTTCGAGGCGAGGCTTTCATTGAACGTAACGCCCGTAGCATCAGAGATTTGCAGGAACGCGGTTTAGCCGATACTCAAGTGGACGCCTACCTTGCGGCTTCGGTTCTGTCCGGGATGGTCGGCCGTGCAGCGTATTCCAACTTCGTCTTGGGCGGAAGAAAGTTTGATCTTGACGAACTTACCGAAGCATTAACGGTGTTGTGGCTTAACGCTTTGAACGTAAAGGACGAATCGTTATTGGAAGGAAATGACCATGAAGGGTCTAACCCTAGAGAATGAAACTCCAGTTCTTTTGGGCACTAGCATATGGATTGCTAGTTTGGCACGGATAGAACAACCTTTCCTAAATTTTGTCCGGTGAAAAGTTGGGTTAGAGCCTCGGGAAATGCGTTTATTCCACCTTCTACGACGTGATCTGCGGCGTGAATCACTCCCTCATTCATCCAATCTGTGATCTGGGCAATCGCTTCATCTGCTCGGTCCTCATAGTCGAGTACTACGAACCCCGTCATAGAAGCTCGTTTGACAAGTAACGACATGTAGTTTGCCGGTCCCGGCGGTGGTGTTTCAGCGTTATAGTTGGCGATGGCGCCACAGATCACTATGCGAGCGCCTAGAGCAAGGTTGTTCAGTGCGGCTTCTAAAATGGGTCCGCCAACGTTATCGAAGTAAACGTCAACTCCGTTGGGCGCAACTGCATGTAACTGCTTGGCGAAAGACGGAGATTTGTAGTCTATCGCCTCATCAAATCCGAGTGTGGTCTTGACCCATTCACATTTTCTTGGACCGCCGGCAATTCCGATTACGGTGGCTCCAAGCGCCTTTCCGATCTGGCCAGCAATGCTACCAACCGCTCCTGCTGCAGCAGATACGAGAAGCGTGTCGCCCGGGGAGACCTTGCCGACCTCCGTCAGGCCAAAATATGCAGTAAGTCCTGGCATGCCGAGTGCTCCGAGCCAAGTCGGAGCGGGCGCAATATCGGTGTCTATCCCGCGCACCATTTCGCCTTTTGAAATCGCATAATCGGTTACTCCGAAGCGTCCTTCTACCACTAGACCAACTGGGAAGTTGGCGTTGCGACTTTCGATTACAGTCCCGACTGCAAGAGCCCGCATGACCTCACCGATCGCGACGGGTTCGATATATGATGATCTATCGCGGATCCAACCTCGCATAGCTGGATCGACGGAGATGTAGTCGTTTTTTACCAAAAACTCACTGTCTTGAAGAGGAGGGAGTGTTTTTTCCGCAAGTTTCCACGTGTCACTGTCGGGAGTGCCCGTCGGTCGGTGATTCAGCAAGATCTGTTTGGCAACGTGAGTTTTCATGAGATTGGCACTCCGCGTGAATTATTTTTGGAAAACGATTTCAATGAGGCTATTCATGGTGAATCTGAATAGCACGCCTCATCTTACTTGAAGATGAATTCATTTTTATTAAATTAAAGCATACTATTCGACCGCCTGCAATTCCTGAGTTTCGGTTTTCGCTAGAAATGCTATTTGCAGGTTCAGGGAGTGTTGTAATTCCGGTTCCCTTTAGCTCCCTGGCTTAAATCAGCCTGCATTGAGGCCAGAACTGACTCGCGTGTGCTCTGGTGAACTGATGCAACCAGAGGAAATTTGTGCGTTAAGTTTTGGGCGAAGCCGTCTACTGACCTGAAACTTCTTGGGCCAAGTTAGTCGAGAGGTGCTGGCATGAATCTGGTTTGAATATTTGCCATATGGGCTAATCGTCCTTTTGTTAGGGGAGGTCAGCACAGAGGAAAACTCCATCTTTTAACTGGACGTGAATTCATGTTCACGATAGCATCATCATGGCGCGAACGATGTGAAGGTATTCGCATGCCGGTTTGAACAATTGATAATTCTGGACTGTTGCCATGAGCTTCTTAAACGAATATCTCAATGGGCTTCGGCTTCAGGCAGTTCCCTCTCACGGGATCCGCAAGTTATTCCCTCTGGGTTTTGTTCGTACAGGCAAGCGGGAGCAGACCTCACTCAAGTTGAACTCTGTGAATTGAAACTTGCGAGTTGGGAAGGTGCGTATGTCTGAGGAAAAACGCCTGACGGCCGCTAACGTCCATTTTGAATGGCAGTTGCGAGTGCGATTTGGTGAGTGCGACCCTCAAGGAATTGTTTTCAATCCTAATTATTTGGTGTATGTGGATGTGGCACTCACCGAATGGTGGCGAGAATTGAGTAAATCGATATCGTCAGAGATTCAAAAGAGCGTTGACACAGTGGTAGCGAGCGCAAACTTGGATTTCTTAACTCCTGCCAAGGATGATGATGTATTAGCCATTTTGCTAGGTATTGAAACAGCCGGATCAAGCTCGTTGGTAACGAGTTTCACGATTCGAGGCCCAGAAAAGACTCATGTCACAGGTAGAACGCGGCACGTTTTTGTTGACCCTGATTCGTTACGACCAGTTCAAATACCTCAATCGATAAAGGAAGCCATCGAACTTATGGCTGGCAATGCGACCACCAGCCACGGGATGCATCAGTGATCGCATTGCGCTCGGTGGGAGCCGTAAGCCTAGAGATTTGGGACCGCCGAAACACATGGTTCAGGTCTCGATGAGGAGTCCAATCAGTCTCATCGGGGGCATTGTCCAGCAACTTCTGGGTCTGATTTTCCAACTTCTGTCGGTCCCCGTGAATATTCTGACGCGTCACCGAGTTGTATTAGCTGTCCCGAGCGTTCGGATGCTTTTCGTCGGAGCGATTCTGGCGCGGCTACCAATGGGAACTAGCGCGCTAGCAGCCTTACTGCACTTCTCTAGCGAGGGCGGCGGTTATACAACCGCTGGTGCCGTTACCGGCTCCTTCCTTGTTGGTGTTTCGATCGGTGGACCGATCTTCGCCGCGCTCTCTTCCCGCATTCGTGGGGAGCGTTTATTGTTGCTTCTTTGCAGCAGCCTGAGTACGCTCTCCATGTTTGCGTTGAGTCGTTTCAATGCAGACGACGTGGTTGTGGTTATCGCTCTGGGCTTTGTCGCCGGGATAGCGATGCCGCCCATAACACCCCTCGTTCGTTCAAAAATGTCAATGTTGGTGCCGCCTAAACTTCAGGCATCGATTTACTCGTTAGATGTCACTTTTGTAGAGGTAACATTTGTTATCGCGCCTGCCTTGGTGGGTGCAACAGTCTGGTTTATTGGGCCCACCTACACCTTGGCGTTAAGCGGAATACCGGGTGCCATTGGCGCGGTTCTACTTTTCTTTCATCCTGTTTTTGAAAGAGCATCAATCAAGAACCAAAAGGGACGACAGTCGCCGTGTCAGCACATTGTGAAACTCCGTTTAGTGCTACCGACGATGGCGTTTGCGTTCATTGCGCTCGGTGCCTTAGAAGTCGCCATTGTCGCTGTGGCGACTCAAGAATCAACTGCCGCGATGGCTGGAACCGTATTCGCGTTTGCTGGTGTGGGTTCATTTCTAGGTGGCATCTTTCTTGGTCCACCTTTGGCAGCACGTGGTGGACTCTGGCTTACTTTGGATTTTTTCGTCGTGGCACTCTGTCTAGGGCTGCTCGCGAGTTCAACGGGATTGCTCGCGATAACAGTGGCCTTAGCGGCAAGCAGTTTCTTTTTTGCTCCTGCAATTGGATGCATCTATGTGAAGGTAGGGACCAACAGGCGTATCAAGGACCAGTTAGGTGCGTTTGCATGGATGTTTAGTTGTCAGATTGGATCGATTGCGGCCGGAAATTATTTCGGCGGGTTGACCATAGATAAGTTTGGGATCCCGACAGTATTTCTTGCTGCAACGTTCAGCCTCGTTTTGGCGGCCACCCTAGTAGCCGCCACGTCTAAGCACTTTGCGGTTGCTATCTCGTAGGAGAACGCTGTGCGGGCGCGCTCTTGATCACTTTATTCAGGATGTCGCTGCCTGCCGAACCGCGGTTCTTGTCAAGAACTAGAAGCGCTTAAAGCGCGTTGTCTCCCAGTGCTGTTCGGCCGCCCTAAGAGTCTCAGCTCCAGCGTTGCGCTGACGGCGTGAAGTTCAAGCCACGGTCGCCCGTGTAGATCTGCTTCGGTCGTGCAATTTTCTGTTCGGGGTCGTCGACAAGTTCCACCCATTGAGCTAGCCAGCCTGGGGTGCGACCAATGGCGAACAGTACCGTGAACATTTCTGGCGGGAACTGTAGAGCCTCATAAATGAGGCCCGAGTAGAAGTCCACGTTCGGGTAAAGCTTGCGGGAAACGAAGTACTCGTCTTCGAGCGCGATCTTCTCGAGTTCCTGAGCCACTTCGAGCAGCGGGTTAACGCCTGTCACTTCGAAGACATCTTCAGTGGCCTTCTTGATGAGTTTGGCGCGTGGGTCGTAATTCTTGTAGACCCGGTGTCCGAAGCCCATCAGGCGTTCTTCGCCCTTCTTAACACCTTCAATAAAGGCAGGGATATTGTCTTTCGTCTTAATGCGAGACAACATGCGTAAGACTGCCTCGTTTGCGCCGCCGTGCAGCGGTCCGTAAAGCGCGGCAATGCCTGCGCTGACTGCTGAGTACGGGTCGACCTGACTTGAGCCAACAGAGCGAACTGCATTTGTTGAACAGTTTTGTTCGTGGTCTGCGTGCAAAATGAACAAAACGTCGAGAGCTTTAGCCAAACGCGGGTCGGGCTGGTATTGCGGCTCGCTCATCTTGAACAGCATTGAGAGGAAGTTCTCGGTATATGTCAGATCGTTATCCGGATATACGAACGGTTTTCCTTGAGCGTTGCGGAATGACCAAGCACCCAAGGTAGGCATCTTGGCGATCAGACGCACGATCTGTTCGTGGCGAATCTGCGGATCTTTGATCTCGCGAGCTTCGGGGTAGAATGTTGAAAGCGCGCCAACACCAGACATGAGCATGCCCATGGGGTGTGCGTCGTAACGGAAACCTTGCATGAGGGAACGCACATTCTCATGGACGAAGGTGTGGTAGGTGATTTCGTGAACCCATTGATCCTGTTGTTCCTTAGTCGGTAAGGAGCCGTGGATCAAAAGGTAAGCGACTTCAAGGAAGGTTGATGATTCAGCGAGTTGTTCGATGGGATAGCCGCGGTACTCCAAGATGCCCTTGTCGCCGTCGATATACGTAACGGCACTTCGGGTAGAGGCGGTGTTGGTGAAACCAGGGTCATATACCGCGAGTCCGTGCTCATCGGTGGACTTTCCGACTTGCCCGATATCGGAAGCGCGAATGGCGCCATCCGTGATCGGGATTTCGTACTCCTGGCCGGTGCGGTTATCGCGAACAGTAAGTGTTTCGTTATTGGTCACGTTGGGTCTCCTGTGACTGAGGCAAATTCATGGCCGCAGGGTGGCGCAGCACACTCTTAAACCTAGTCTCTAATGGGTCACGACGCGACCTTGGGTACATCCAAGGGGGCCGTTTTGACCCAATGCATCCGAACCGGCTATCCTTGAATGTCGCTGTGCCTCCTAGTGGCATGGCTTATGAACATCCATCGATTTTGCATTGAGAAGGTCACGCCGTGCGCACGTACAGCCCGAAGCCTGCTGACATCACTCGTCAGTGGCACGTCATCGATGCCGAGGACGTCGTTCTCGGCCGTCTCGCCGTAGAAGCGGCAACACTATTGCGTGGAAAGCACAAGCCCACCTACGCACCGCACGTCGACGGCGGCGATTTTGTTGTCATCGTCAACGCTGAGAAAGTGGCGCTCTCGGGTAACAAGCGCGAAGACAAGAATGTCTACCGCCACAGTGGTCACCCGGGTGGACTCAAGCAGATTGCATATGGCGAACTCTTGGAGAAGGATGCGCGTAAGGCAATTGAAAAGTCCGTGCGCGGCATGCTCCCTAAGAATCGTCTTGGTCGTCAACTCATCACGAAGTTGAAGGTCTACTCCGGCCCGGATCATCCGCACGCCGCCCAAAAGCCCCAGCCGTTTGAGATCAAGCAGATCTCCCAGTAAGCGAGAAGAGCAGGTTTATCGTGGCCGAGTCCACCACTGAAGAAGTCGAATTCACGACCGACGCCGAAGGCGTTGCGTACACATCGGAGAGCGCTGGAGCCAGTGCTGTTGCCGAAATTAACTCGATCATTGCGCCTAGCAGCGCCACTGGTCGTCGTAAGGAAGCTGTTGCTCGCGTCCGCATCGTGCCTGGTACAGGTGCGTGGACTGTCAACGGTCGCCCGCTCGAAGAGTACTTGCCCAACAAGCTGCACCAGCAGATCGCGAAGGAGCCGCTGGCCACCCTCGGTTTGCTCGATGCTTTCGACGTCATTGCGCGTGTTGACGGCGGCGGCATGACGGGTCAGTCCGGTGCACTCCGCTTGGGCGTTGCTCGTGCGCTTAATAGTGTTGATCTTGAAGCTTACCGTCCAGCCCTGAAGAAGGCCGGCCTGCTTACCCGTGATGCGCGCATCAAGGAACGCAAGAAGGCTGGTCTCAAGAAGGCTCGTAAGGCACCTCAGTACAGCAAGCGCTGAGTCTGTCGAGATGGGCAGCATCTTTGGCACCGATGGCGTTCGAGGTCTGGCAAACAGAGACCTCACTGCCGAACTTGCTCTCGATCTGTCCGTAGCAGCAGCTCATGTCTTGGGTGAGGTTGGCGCATTTGCCGACCAACGCCCGACAGCCGTCGTAGCCCGCGATCCCCGCGCCTCAGGAGAATTCCTTGAAGCTGCAGTGGTCGCGGGTTTGGCGTCTGCCGGGGTAGACGTGCACCGTTTGGGTGTCTTGCCGACACCTGCTTGCGCTTATCTCACGGCTCATTTGGAAGCCGATATGGGCGTGATGATTTCAGCCAGCCACAATGCGATGCCCGATAATGGCATTAAGTTTCTGTCCCGTGGCGGAGTGAAACTCGCCGACGACATCGAAGCTGCGATCGAACAACGGTTGGAAGAGCCTTGGGATCGCCCGACCGGAGCTAAAGTCGGTCGAATCGGTGACAGCCATGCGGCGTTAGGTGTCTACCTTCGTCACCTCGTTGAAACTCTCGATCGCAGACTCGAGGGGCTGAAGGTTGTGCTTGATTGCGCTAATGGTGCCGCGCATGTCGCGGGTCCTGACGCCTTTGAACGTGCTGGTGCGGACGTGGTGGCAATACATGCCGAGCCTGATGGGCTGAACATCAACGAAAACTCGGGCTCCACTCATATGGCTGGTCTACAGAGTGCGGTGCTGGAACATCAGGCTGACGTTGGTTTCGCTTTTGATGGGGATGCTGATCGCTGTCTCGCGGTGGATGCCGAAGGCAATATTGTCGATGGTGACCACATCCTCGCGATTTTGGCATTACGCGCGAATCGTGAAGGACGCTTAGCCAGGAATACTGTGGTCGGCACCGTCATGAGCAACCTGGGCTTTACCCAAGCGATGGAAGCCGCCGGAATCGCTGTGGTCCACACCGCAGTCGGCGATCGATATGTGTTGGAGTCAATGAAGGCCCACGGCTATAACCTTGGTGGCGAGCAATCGGGCCATGTGATTATGGGTGATCACGCCACAACCGGTGATGGTGTTTTGACGGCATTGCATATTGCGGCTGAGATGCTCGACCAGAATCAAAGTTTGGCTGAACTTGCCGGGTGCATGACTTCGTTGCCACAGGTCCTCGTCAATGTCTCCGGTGTCGACAAGAGCAGCGTTGGCTCAGATGCAGAGGTGCAAGCAGCGCTTGCGGATATTGAAAAAGAACTCGGCGAAACGGGCCGAGTGTTGTTGCGGCCTTCGGGAACCGAACCGTTAGTTCGAGTCATGGTCGAAGCCACAACACACGAGAGTGCGAGTGATGTAGCGAACCGATTGGCTGAGATCGTGCGTTCCCGGCTGTCGTTGTGATTACGGCCGACCTAGTCGAAACGTAGTATTTTTTGGTTATGCCTTTATCGATTGAGGTGCTAGACCTCAGCGATCATCATGTATATCGCGATTTTTATCGGGCCTATGCCGCGGCTCAGGTGCCCAAGTTAAGCCATCCGCACGCCGAACATGAACTGAGCATCGAACTTATCGGAAATGAATTCTTGAGGTTCGACCCAATATTTGCGCTTGAGGGCGAAGAGATTGTCGGCGTCGCCATTGCCGAATGTCCGCTTAAAGACAACGCGACAACCGCCTTTCTTGAAGTATTTGTGCTGCCGGATCGACGGCGCGAAGGTATCGGGTCGGCTTTGCTTAAACATTTAGAGTTTCGCTGCCATGAAGACGGGCGAGATCAAATGCTGGCTGAAACGCTCCGCAGGACAGACGAAAAGATCAGTTGCGGCGGCGCATTCTTTGCTGCGCATGGCTACCAGTTCGACACTTTGTATGTTCAAAGCGAGTTAGATTTACCCGTGCCCGTCATGCTGGAAGACTCGCCCGACGGTTTCGAATTACTCAGTTGGCGCGGACTACCACCTCCTGAGGTGATTGATGCTTACGCCAGACTTCGAGCGCTCCTCAATCAGGAAGCGCCCAGCGGCGAAACTCAACTTGATAACGAGTTCTGGGATGCCAGTCGTCTTCGTGCCGAGAATGACGAGTGGCATCGGCAGCGGCGTACTGCCGTCACTGTTGTCGCGATCGACGGGAATGGGGATTTGGTTGGGCATACGCAACTGGTGTTTCCGAGCGGCGGCGCGACGGCGTTTCAATGGGACACCTTGGTATTGCCGCAACATCGTGGCCACGGTTTGGGCCAAGCGCTCAAGCGGCGAGCACTGGCTGAGGCTGACGAACTTTTGGACCCGTGCCATCGCATTGTGACGTGGAATGACGCGAGCAACGAACATATGCTCCGCATCAACCGAGAACTCGGTTACCGTCAAACTGCTTGGTTAGACCAATGGGTAAAACAGCTTGCCGCCGAGACCCAGAGAGAACGCTAGTCGCAGGTGAATTCAAAAGTTGCAGGCTGCGTGCCTGAGCCATTGATTGCGGTGAGTTCCGCCGTGCCTGCGACAGAACTCGTTCCGTCAACCGTGATGTCCAAGTCGGTTTCCGTGTACCACTGCGTGCCGTCTGCGGTTGTAACCGATAGTGCCTTGGTTTCGGTGTCAAACACGTCAAATGTGAACTCAATACTGTCGTCGTCCGCGCCAATACCTGAAATCGATACTGTGAAATCATTGAAAATACTGCACTGAGTGCTTGGGAGAAGCTTGACGGTTTCATCGCCCAAAACGACTTCATTAGGGCCGGAGAATGTGGGGACATCTTTTGCAGAGTTAGAGTCGCCGTTACCCGAACCATCTTTAGCGTCCTCGCCACATGCGGCAACGAAGAACAGTGTGGACATCAGAGCGAAGGCAGTTAGCCCCTTCTTAAAGGTCATTATTCGACCCTAATGTGTGGCATCCGTGAGTGGCGGGAGATTGGTGGCACAGTACGAAGATGTCGGCGGGACATTCTTCACAGTTTGCGCAGCCGCACCCATTCGACGGTGTGATCGGAGGACTTCCGCAGTACCGCGTCGGCTCGTCCACGAGTCGTGGCGATGTTCTCGCGCAAGTTTGGCCAATTGATCGTGTCCCAGAGTTCCTCGGCGCGCTTGTGGGCTTGCTCGTCAGTCAGCGTGCTGTAACGGTGGAAATAGGAAGCAGGGTTTGCGAAAGCGGTTTCGCGGAGCCGTAGGAAGCGGTTGATGTACCAGTGTTTGATGTCCCTGCTGGAAGCATCGACATAAACTGAAAAATCAAAGAAGTCACTGATGGCAAGGCCCGGACTGCCGTCACCGCGACTGCGAGGTGGGGCCAAAACGTTGAGGCCCTCAATAATGATGATGTCTGGCCGTTCGATGATGACTTTTTCGTCAGTGACGTCATAGGTCAGGTGATCGTAAACAGGGGCCTCAAGACGTTCTGCCCCACTTTTCGCAGCCATCACGAAACGCAACAAGGCCTTACGATCGTATGAGTCCGGGAACCCCTTTCGATGCAAGATCCCGCGCCGTTCGAGTTCGGCATTGGGTAGCAGGAATCCGTCGGTCGTAACGAGTGCCACGCGCTGCACTTCTTCTTGGTTTGCCAAGAGTTCGGTCAAGAGACGTGCGGTTGTGGATTTACCGACGGCGACAGACCCGGCCAAACCGATAATGAATGGAACTCGATCGGGCTGTGGCTGTCCGAGGAACCGTTCTGTGGCGCGGTGCAAAGTCTCCGCTAAACGAATGCGCAGCAAAATCAACTGCATTAGCGGCAAATAAACCTGTTGAACTTCGTCAATATCTAGTTCTTCGCCGAGTCCCCGCAAGCTCTCGATTTCGGCTTCTGTCATCGGTTGATGCACTCCACGGGCAAGTTCGGCCCATGCAGCGCGTTCCAGCTCGACATACGGCGAGAGTTCGCGGGACATGAACACTATTCTTGCCAGTCGGGGTTCTTGTCGTTCACTCGGTATCCTTGAGCGCATGTGTGGAATCGTGGGATACGTCGGCAACCGAGATGCTGAAACCGTCGTCATGGGTGGTCTTCGACGTCTCGAATACCGAGGATATGACTCGGCAGGTATTGCTCTTGTGCCCGCTGTAGGCACGCTTGTATCCGCGAAAAAGGCCGGAAAACTGGCCAATCTGCAAAATGTGATCTCGCAGACTCCGCTGCAGAGCGCCAACATGGGCATTGGTCACACGCGGTGGGCGACTCATGGCGGCCCTACTGATTCCAACGCTCACCCGCATCTGGGTGCTAACGAAACAGTTGCCGTCGTTCACAACGGTATTATCGAGAACTTCTTGATCTTGCGTGATGAGCTTGAAGATCAAGGTTACGAGTTTCAATCTGAGACGGATACCGAGACGGTTGCCTTCTTGTTGGAACGTGAACTCGCCGTAATCTCAGATTTGACTGAAGCGACTCGCCGTGTCTGTGAGCGACTCGAAGGGGCTTTCACGCTCGTTGTTGCGTCTGCAGATCACCCTGACGTGGTGGTCGGGGCGCGCCGCAACTCGCCGCTGGTCGTCGGCCTGGGGGATGGAGAAAATTTCCTCGGCTCAGATGTAGCTGCGTTTATTGAACATACGAAGACTGCGGTTGAACTTGGTCAAGACCAAATCGTGACGATGACGCGCGAGGGAATTAATGTCATCGGCTTTGATGGCCAACCGGCCCAAACCAAGGTCTACACCGTCGACTGGGATGTTTCGGCTGCTGAAAAAGGTGGATACGAGTGGTTCATGGTGAAAGAAATCCATGAGCAACCTACAGCTATCGCAGAAACATTGCTCGGACGTCGAGACACTGCTGGTCGCCTGCAGCTCGACGAAATGCGCCTGTCTGATGGCGAACTGCGCGAGGTTGACAAGATCATCATCGTCGCTGCTGGCACGTCGTTCTACGCAGGCATGGTGGCCAAGTACGCAATTGAACACTGGACGCGAATTCCCTGTGAAGTGGAGCTCGCCTCTGAGTTCCGATATCGGGATCCAATTTTGGATCGCAGCACTTTGGTCGTCACGATCAGCCAATCCGGTGAAACCATGGACACGCTGATGGCGATTCGCTACGCCAAAGAACAGCGCAGTCAAGTGCTATCAATCTGCAATACGAACGGTTCGACAATCCCTCGTGAATCCGATGCGGTGATTTACACACATGCGGGCCCGGAGATCGCAGTTGCGTCGACTAAGGGTTTCTTGTCACAGGTCGTGGCCTGCTATTTGTTGGCTTTGTATTTGGCTCAAGTGAAGGGCGTTAAGTACCTCGATGAGATCGCTCGCATCCTAGATCAACTGCATGAGATTCCAGCAGCGGTGCAGCAGGTTCTCGACCGCAGTGATCACATGGCTGAGCTTGCCGAAGAGATGTTGGGCAAGAACGCGTTTATCTTTTTGGGTCGCCATGTCGGTTATCCGGTTGCGCTTGAGGGCGCGCTCAAACTTAAAGAGTTGGCTTATCTGCATGCCGAGGGTTTTGCTGCCGGTGAGTTGAAGCATGGTCCGATTGCGGTGATCGAACAGGGCACGCCTGTCTTCATTGTGGTTCCGCCTCGGGCCCGAGATCAGCTCCAAGAAAAGATCGTTTCAAATATCCAGGAAGTCCGTGCTCGTGGGGCTTTCACCATAGTTTTGGTCGAAGAAGGCGATGATTCAGTGCTGCCGTTTGCTGATCGGATAGTGCGGTTGCCGAAAGTACCGACGCTTTTGCAGCCCTTAGTGGCTACAGTCCCGATGCAGATTTTTGCCTGCGAATTGGCCTCAAAGATGGGCCACGATGTCGATCAGCCTCGTAACTTGGCAAAGTCAGTCACGGTTGAATAGCCATGCTGCGAGCACATCTGGTCGACGATATTCGGCGCGCTGAAGTAGGCGCGGCCGAACGGTACGGCTGGGACGGACTCATGCAGCGTGCTGCGAATGCATTAGCGGATCGGATAGCGCTGAAGGTGCCGCCAGATCTGTCTATTTTGTTTCTGATTGGGCCGGGAAATAATGGCGGTGACGGTTTGTTCGCGGCAGCTCGATTAGCAGGTGGCGGTCGTTCGGTGCACGCCTGTTTGTTGGATGAGTCGCGTGTGCATGATGTCGGACTTGCTCAAGCGGTCGCTGCAGGTGTTCAGATTGACGATGAACCAACCGAACAGCGGTGGGTGGTTGACGCGTTGTTTGGCATCGGTGCCAGCTCGGGGCTGCGGGGGAAGGCTGCTGAGTGGGCGAGATGGGCCCACGACTCTGGTGTTCACGTTATTTCGGTTGA
>JBEBSZ010000001.1:0-389128 GCA_040394025.1 Aeromicrobium sp. | reverse complement strand
ATTGATCGCGGTCATCACATTACGCCCGAACAGTTTGCAGACCCCGAAACGATGCTGAAGCGAATAGCAGCAGGCGACTAAACCCCCACATACTCAGCTAAGTGCTTACCCGTCAGCGTTGATTTAGCATGAACCAGATCGGTAGGCGTGCCTTCAAAAATCACTGTGCCGCCGTCATGACCAGCGCCGGGGCCAAGATCGATGATCCAATCGGCGTGAGCCATGACAGCTTGGTGATGTTCGATCACGATCACTGATTTGCCCGAGTCGACGAGTTGATCGAGAAGCGCTAGGAGGTTCTGAACATCGGCGAGATGTAGCCCTGTTGTGGGTTCGTCGAGTACATAGACGCCACCTTTGTCCGACATGTGCATTGCCAACTTGAGTCGCTGACGTTCGCCGCCCGAGAGAGTTGTTAACGGCTGGCCGATGGTGAGATATCCCAAGCCCACATCGTTGAGGTGGCTCAAGATTCTTGCCGCAGCTGGTGTCTTCGCCTCCCCGTCGGAGAAGAGGTCCAGAGCTTCAAGCACTGACATTTCTAAAACATCAGCAATGTTTTTCCCGCCCAAGGTGTATTCGAGCACGGATTCGTCGAACCGTCGACCACCGCACACTTCGCACACGTTCTCAATGGTCGCCATCACACCTAGATCCGTATAGACGACACCAGCGCCGTTGCAATTTGGGCAAGCGCCCTCGGAATTCGCGCTAAACAGGGCAGGCTTGACTCCGTTCGCTTTGGCGAACGCTTTTCGGATGGGATCGAGCAGGCCGCTGTACGTGGCCGGGTTGCTACGGCGGGAGCCTTTGATCGGTGCCTGATCTACCAGAATCACATCAGGATTTTTCGCCAGACTACTTTGCACGAGCGAACTTTTACCCGAACCCGCAACACCCGTGAGGACAC
Source organism: Aeromicrobium sp. (assembly GCA_040394025.1). GTDB lineage: Bacteria > Actinomycetota > Actinomycetes > Propionibacteriales > Nocardioidaceae > Aeromicrobium. The sequence goes on along the minus strand of JBEBSZ010000001.1, from coordinate 388,218 downwards.
ACAACACGCCGAGCGGTAGATCAACGTCGACATTCTGCAAGTTGTTTGTTGAAGCACCGCGGATTTCGATAGCTCTAGACGAGTTACGAACATCCTTTTTGAGCTCGACTCGGTCTTTTAAGTGTTTGCCTGTGAGCGTGGGGCTCTCGCCCAGTTCGTCAAAACTGCCTTTGAACACGACTTCGCCGCCCGCGCTACCTGCTTTGGGGCCGAGATCAACGACGTGGTCGGCGATCGCGATGATCTCAGGCTTGTGTTCCACGACGAGGACCGTGTTGCCTTTGTCTCGCAGTTGAAGCAAAAGTTCATTGAGTCGTTGGATGTCGTGAGGATGCAGGCCAATGCTCGGTTCATCAAACACATAGGTGACGTCAGTGAGTGAGGAGCCTAGGTGACGGATCATTTTCGTTCGCTGGGCTTCGCCACCCGAGAGTGTTCCAGCAGGCCGATCCAGCGATAGGTAACCGAGGCCGATGTCGATAAACGACTGCAATGTTGCCGACAACTTTTCGACGAGGGGTGCGACTGATGGCTCATCAAGTTCGTTAATCCAATAGGCGAGGTCTGAAATCTGCATGGCGCACACATCAGCAATACTCTTGCCGTTGATCTTCGAGTTCCGAGCGGCTTCGGCTAGTCGAGTGCCGCCACATTCCGGGCAAACATCGAAGGTAATCGCTCGATCCACAAAGGCACGAATATGTGGCTGCATCGCTTCGCGATCTTTGCTGAGCATCGATTTTTGAATCTTCGGAATAATGCCCTCATACGTGATGTTGACGCCCTCAACCTTTATCTTGGTGGGTTCTTTGTAGAGCAGGTCATGGAGCTCACGTTTGCCGTATTTGCCGAGAGGCTTATCTGGATCAAAGAACTGCGAACCACGATAGATTCGGCCGTACCAGCCGTCCATTGAGTATCCGGGAACCAGAAGCGAGCCTTCGTTGAGTGACTTCTCAGCATCAAAAAGTGCTGTTAAATCAAAATCTGAGACCTTGCCACGGCCATCACAACGTGGACACATACCGCCGATGACCTCGAAGCTAGCTTTCGTGGCGATCGCATTTGCTTTCTGGACCTTCCGGGAACCGGAACCACTTTGTGACGCCACATTAAAGGAGTAAGCCTGTGGCCCTCCGATGTGTGGTTCGGCAATTCGGCTGAAGAGAATTCGTAGCATGGCGTTGACGTCTGTGGCAGTGCCGACAGTCGAACGGGGGTCACTTCCCATGCGTTCTTGATCAACAATGATCGCGGTGGTAATTCCGTCCAGCACGTCAACTTCGGGCCGAGCAGTATTGGGCATGAATCCTTGCAGAAAGGCACTGTAGGTTTCGTTGATGAGACGCTGTGATTCGGCTGCAATTGTGCCGAAAACGAGCGAACTTTTTCCGGATCCGGAAACTCCGGTAAACGCGGTGAGCCGTCGCTTCGGAATCCGCACCGATACGTTCTTTAGGTTGTTGACGTGTGCGCCTTGGACGTGAATGGAATCATGCGAATCGGCAGGGTTGAGTGAAGTCACGAGAATATCTTTTCATGTGAATGTGGGTTTAGCATGTGCGCTTTGCCGCCTGTCGGTCAGTGATTGTGTCTAGGATCGAGTAAGTGTCGACGAGCCTCACCGTGGGCTTGACCTGAAACAGCGCAAACAAAGGATTTGAATGAGCTGGCTTGAAGAACCTCTCGTGGGATTCGATACCGAGACCACGGGTGTTGACGTTTATGAAGATCGCATCGTTACGGCCAGCTTGGTCTGGGTGACTCCATCGGGCGTTGCTGATTCACGACAATGGTTGATTAACCCGGGAATACCGATCCCAGCGGCAGCCACAGAAGTCCACGGGATCACGACTGAGATGGCGCAAGCCGAGGGCACTGAACCTCGAATTGCGCTTGAGGAGATCACCGCAGCGTTGGCGGAAACCTTGAGCCGCGGGACTCCGATCGTTGCCTTTAATGCCAGTTACGATTTGACACTCCTAGAAGTGGAAAACGCGCGCCACGGCATCGCCACTTTAGAGTCCCGCCTAGCCGGCGACATTTGGCCGATTCTAGATCCGCTCGTGATGGATAAACATGTTGATCGTTTTCGTCGTGGGAAGCGTTGGCTCACCACGGTCGCAGAACACTACGGTGTAGGTCTTATCGACGCGCATGATGCCCAAGCTGATGCTTTGGCGGCCGCGCAGTTGGTACCCAAAATTTTGGCAGCGTATCCAGACCTTTCGGTCATGTCACCGCTTGAATTGCACGATGCGCAGATTCGTTGGCGAGCTGATCAGCAAACGAGTCTAATTGAATACTTCAAGCGGGTGGGCAACGAGCGGGCGGCGGCCAGCGTTTCCACCTCGTGGCCACTCGACCACGTGGTTTAGTGGATCTTCGAATTTGGGCGAGGTCTTCGGGCGCTATAGCGGGAAAACTTAGCTTCACCCACGTTTTTGGGTTCACGCGTACCTAATAGGTGTTCTTGACTCCAACTTCCGACGGTCTCGTGGGAATTGGGAGGTGGGAGTGAAGGCGAGGGGGCAGGTGGGGATGAGCCTGGGCGGGTCATCGCGAACACTCGCAATGACCCGCCTCTGTTGGTGAGAACTATCAGCCCTTACGCAGGAATTCGATCTTCCACTTCTCTGGGCCGCGTTCGAGGTATTCAGTAGCGAATCTGCCGGGATGACGCTGTTCGATCTGTGCCAAGAGAGGAATAGGATCATGCGGGGCGATGAGGATCATGCCTTTGCCGGGGCCGACTGCGTCGAGAGCGCCGAACACGGTCGCGTGTCGAATCGCGTGCGGAACGATACTCGCATCTAATTCCGGCCAACCTTCACCATCGGATTCACCGCAGCCACAGGAATGACCTTCACCGTGGCCCGCAGGTGCCGGTGCGGAGTCTGCAACAGCAGCCGCAGCCGCATCGGTAATCCGAGCCAAGTCCACGGTGGAGGCACCCGCGAGCACGGGCACCAGATAGTCCAGCTCGTTCTCAAAATGAAGTTCAGTGACTGCACGTAGGGCCTGCGCAGCGCCCACGGCCATCAAAGCTTCCTCAGTGTTGCGAAGCACCGACACAATGTCGGTGATGGCCTGAGCGCTATTCGTCAAAGCGTCCGCCAGCCGGCTTACTTCTGCGATGTCACGGCTAGAACTTGCCATCTGCTCGGCTTTAAGGTTCACATAGGGAAGGAGCGAAGCTTCAGCCCACAAAACCAACTCATTCCGCGCCGCGCCGAGATTTTCTGTGCTGAGTAATGCGTCGGCCCGTGCAGCCAGTGCTGCCACGATTTCTGCATTCTGATTTTCGAGGCGATCGACCGCTTCAGAATCGAGTTCGTTCGAGGCAATTACTAGTGATTCCATCGTGTTCTCCTGAACTGTGAACAACATCTCGTGAGAGGGGACGCGCTGGTAGTAGCGGATCCACCTCAGAGTTTATTACAGTTGGTTCCGTGAAAAATAATCGCAGTGACTCGATGAGGCTCGGACCCCAGCCTGCCTCAGGGAATTCTGCTCTGAGTCGTCTCTCGCACGCTCGACGTGAAGTGCTGGACGTGCTTGTGATGCAGTCGGAACCCGTGACCGCCCATCACATAGCTCACGCCTTGCACCAGCACCACAACACTATTCGCGAACACCTCGACGGTTTGCGACGTATCGGCCTAGTTATTCGAGTCAAAGGACCAGCCGTCGGACGAGGGCGGCCGCCGTGGTTCTACTCCGCGACCGAGGCTGCTAGTGAAGACGGTGGCGTTAATGATTACGCCGGATTGGCTGCGGCTCTCGCCGGGCACATTGCGCGTACCTCGAAAACGCCGAATGTCGAAGCCGAAGATGCGGGACGTCACTGGGGTAAAAATCTGCTGCCGCAAGAAGAGTCCGTCGCCGATAAGTCATCCGAGAACATCGTCTTCACCCTGCTTGACGATCTGGGTTATTCCCCCGAACTCGACGACTCATTCAAGGTCGACGGAGATACTCGCCTTCGCTTGCGACGTTGCCCACTCTTAGCCGCAGCGAATCAAAACCCAGACGTCGTGTGCAGCGTGCATCGGGGACTCATCGAAGGTGTAATTAGCACTCACGGTGCTGAACCACTCGACGTGGAACTCATCCCCTTTGCCGAACCTGGGGCTTGCTCCTTGCATCTGCGCCACATCGAGGGCGACACAAGATGAGCAAAGCGCCTCCAACCACCTCCAGATTGCTGTTGATTATTCCAGGTGGCTTGGCTCTGTTGGGTGGACTCAACGGCGCACTAATGCTCCTTGATCTTCCGGTTCCCGTTGACGAAGTGCGGTTGCGCGATGGTCACGGCATTATCCTCGTGATCGGATTTGTTGGCACCTTGATTTCTGTTGAACGAGCCGTGGCACTGCGAAAAGCGTGGGGATACGCTTCTCCAATTTTCTTGGGGGCCGGAGCGATTTTGTTTATGTCGCCTGTGGCGACCCTTGTGGGCCGAAGTTTCTTAGCCATCGGAGCGCTGCTGCTCGTTGCGGTCTATGTCCCGTTGTGGCGCAGACACAATGACCCGACAGTTCTTGTCCAACTCATGGGTGCCGTGTTGTTGGCTGGGTCGGCAATCCTTTGGGTGCGTGATGTTCCTCCGGCCGTGTTTGTTCCGTGGCTAGCCTGCTTCGTGATTCTCACGATCGGAGCCGAACGAATTGAGCTGGCGCGTGTTGGCATTTTCGATACTGTTCTGCGCGAACGAGCTGATTCACTTCTCTTGTGGTTCGCACACGTGATTTTTTTAGCGGCTGTAGCGAGCGTATTGTGGCCGCAATATGCGACTGCCGTGCTCGGTATCGCCATCCTTGGGCTCGTCGCGTGGCTAAGTAACACTGATGTGGCGCGAAAACTTATTAAATCTAGCGGCGCGCGACGTTTCATGGCGATATGTCTGCTCTCAGGGTACGCATGGCTCGCGATTGCTGCTGTCTCGTGGATCATGCTCGGCCATGTTGATACTGGCCGTGGATACGATGCGGTTATTCACGCAGTCTTCCTCGGCTTCACGATGACGATGATTATGGCTCACGCTCCAGTGATTTTGCCGGCTGTGTTGCGCCGACCGCTGCCATATCGGCCGTATATGTACGGGCCATTGATCCTGTTGCACATTGGATTGGTTCTGCGCATTCTTATTGGAGATGCGTTCGATATCGATATCGCGCACACCGTGGGAGGTGTGCTGAATGTTGTTGCCTTGTTGGCATTTGTGCTTGGCAGCATTTGGGCCGTCGTAAGTGCAAGCACGGCTAAGAATCCCAGGCCTGACACCTCTGAGAACAGCGCTGGTATGTCTACGGATACTGATACGTCGGTCCCGACTGTCGAGAGTCAAGATGCTGGAGCCGAGTCATGATCCAGATTGGCCCACCAGACAAAAACGCCGGTTCGAATAACTCCATTTCTCGAACCAATTGGCATCTCGGTGCAAATCTGCCGATTTTGTTGTGGCTTGTGTTTCTCGTCGTCACGACCTTCATCCATCCTTGGGTTGAACACGCAAACTGGCTGATGGTGCACACGCTGCTTTTAGGTGTCGTCACGAACGCCATTGTCGTGTGGAGTGCACATTTTGCTGAAACCCTCAGTCGGAGTAACCCGAGCGTCGGGCAGCGTCGCTGGCAAGCTCTCAGGCTCGTACTACTGAACCTTTCAATCGTCGCCGTGATCGTCGGTCGCGTCTTTGACATGTGGCCGCTGCTCTTGGTGGGCGCGGTTGCTGTTGGGTTCGTCATTGTTTGGCATGGCGCAACCATTGTGTTGCGGATTCGATCCAAGCTCGCGAACCGCTTCGCCGCCTCGTTGACCTACTACGTGGTTGCAGCATCGTTGTTGCCCATCGGTGCCGGTTTAGGTGCCTGGTTGGCTCGTGACACAGGTACGGCCTGGGTTCCCAAATTGACCTTGGCGCACGCCAGCATCAACATGTTGGGTTGGGTCGGCTTGACCGTTGCCGGAACTCTCGTGACGTTGTGGCCGACAATTTTGCGCACCAAAATGGCAGAAAATGCGCTGCGATCTACCCGGCGAGCATTGCCCGTTCTCGTGGCTGGTGTGATCGTCACGGTCCTAGGTGCACTTCTTGATCAGCATTATCTAGGTGCTGCGGGTGTTCTGGTGTACATCGTCGGTTGGGGCATCGCGATGATTCCGTGGGCAATTGAAGCCAAGCAACGCCCGCCACACAGTTATGCGGCGTGGTCGCTTCTGTTCGCCATCAGTTGGTTGTTTGTGTCGCTCGTCTGGTGGCTCATTATCTGGTTATCGAACGATTCGATGGCAGTCATTGAGGCTGAGTTCAGCACGATCGTTCCGGCTCTTACTGCCGGGTTCGCGGCACAGGTAGTCATCGGTGCATTGAGCCACCTTGTTCCGGTCGTCATTGGGGGAGGGCCTTACGCAGCCAGGGCATCAAATGAGGTTCTCGATCGGGGCGCGGGACTGCGTCTCACACTCATCAACCTTGGTTTATTGATGTGTCTTTTACCGGTGCCGAGCGTGGTACGAGTAATACTTTCACTTCTCGTGCTTCTGGCATATATTGCGTTCCTTCCGCTGGTCTTGATTGCGTATCGAGCCGCAAACAAGGCACGAGGGGAGGGGCCGGTTGCACGCCGTGACAGGGTAGGCAGCAGGGAGCAAATCTTGGCCGCGCAAGATCCCGTTAGACATCGTTCATGGCTGGTGGCGGGTATGACCACGATTGCCTTAGCGGTAGCTTTCGGCATTGCTGCCGATCCTTCGGCTTTGCCCGGTCAAATAGATGCGATTGATGGCGGCGTTACAGCGACGGGTGAAACCACACATGTCACTGTGGAGGCGCGCGACATGCGGTTTTTCCCTGCCTCGATTGATGTTCCGGCAGGTGACCGACTCGTTATTGACGTGAAGAACACCGACAAGGCAGACGCCCACGACCTTGCATTTTCGACGGGCCAACGCACGAAACGCTTGGCGCCCGGCGAAAGTCAGACGCTGGATATGGGAGTTGTTGGAACGAGCCTCGAAGGTTGGTGCACAGTAGTGGGCCACCGACAAATGGGAATGATTTTCGACGTGAATGTTATCGGTGGTTCAGTCGAAGCTGGCGCCAGTACTTCAGGCAGCAGCGATGACGGCCACGGCAGTCACGATGGACATTCTGGCTCCACAAGTTCTGGAACAGGCGCTGCCGCCGACCTTGACTTCATGGCTGAAGCACCTGACGGCTTTACGGCATCCGATCCACGTGCGCCTGTCACACCAACCGGCAAAGTCCACCGGGAAACCTTCACCGTCAGCAACGTGAAGGCGAAAGTGGCGCTCAACGTGGAACAGACTCTGTGGACGTTCAACAAGACCGCACCGGGGCCTACTCTCCGAGGCAAGGTGGGCGATACATTCATCATCACGCTCGTTAACGACACCGACATGGCGCATTCAATCGATTTCCACGCCAGCAAAGTCGCTCCCGACCGACTGATGAAGTCGATCGGTCCGGGCGAGAAACTGGTGTACGAGTTCACTGCAGAACACAGTGGCATTTGGATGTACCACTGCGGCACGATGCCGATGGGAGTCCACATAGCGAGTGGCTTGTTTGGTGCCGTCATTATTGATCCGCCGAACCTGTCAAAGGTCGATCGTGAATATGTGATGGTGCAGTCAGAACTTTTCCTTGGCGAACAAGGTGGTTTGCTTGATGCCGAGAAGCTAGCGGACGAGAAGCCAGATGCAGTCGTCTTCAACGGGTTCGTGAACCAGTACATGTACGATCCTGTGCCTGCCAAGGTAGGTGAACGAGTCAGATTCTGGGTTCTCAATGCTGGGCCGAATCGGTCCACGTCATTCCATGTCATTGGCTCGATGTTCGACACTGTTTGGTACGAGGGCGACTACATCCTGAAACCGAACAACGCCTCGAAAGGTGCCAGTCAAGCTCTCGGCTTGGAAGCAGCTCAAGGTGGCTTTGTCGAAATGACCTTCCCTGAGCCTGGTCGCTATCCTTTTGTATCGCACCGGATGATCGATGCCGAGCGGGGTGCCACCGGGATCGTCAAAGTGACCAAGTGAAGGTCAACAGGGCGTCACGGGAGGAAACTAGCAGAGTTCCCACATACCTGCGTTCTTTGATTTGGCCGCTGATTCTGCCTTGATGTATTCGTCGAAAAGTTCGATGTGCGAGCCTTTGCGGTAGACCCTTGCCCACCCCGATTCGATCTGGGCAAGACCGACGTCGACGCCTGCCGCATCCTCAACGTAGGCGAGAATGCGATCGTACTGGTCGTAAAAGCTCTGACTGGGATCAGGAATGAGGCGGACCTCGTCGCCAGGGGTGAGCAGTGTTTCTAAGTTGCGCCACGATTCCTCACCGCCGCAATCACGTGAAGTATGCACTTCTGGAGCGTCTAAGCCGAGAATACGGACCCGCTCAGTTTCGGTTTCGCCTTCGAGAAGTACCCGGATCGTGTCACCATCGCTCACTGATTTTACGGTTGCCGCTATGGACTCACGGTTGCTTTCCTGCACGGGGCCATTCTCACGATCATCCCCTTGAACTTGCTGCGAATAGAGGAAGGCGGTTAGTGCTACACCAGCAACCACCGCAGTAACTCCAACGGAGGTTTTACGCTTCTTGGGCGGTTGAGGCATAACTTAGGCATCCTTCTTAGCGTGCAAGGCTTGACGTTCTTGTTCGCTGAGCCCTCGCAATGGCGCAGCGGGCGGCCGATCGCCATGAATGCTGGCTACCATATCGAGAACTCTCGCTGTGGCACGAACGTCATGAGTTCGGAACATTGCGGCTCCAGCCATGGCTGCGATGCTTGTGGCGGCAAGAGTTCCCTCAAGGCGTTCTTCTACTGGCAAATCGAGAGTTTCGCCGACGAAATCTTTGCGGGACAATGCCATAAGCACGGGCCAGCCAGTTGCCACTAATTCATGAGTGCGGCGCATGAGTTCGAGACCCTGGACAGTAGTTTTGCCGAAGTCGTGGGTCGGATCAATCAGGATTCCTTCTCGGGGGACGCCAAGAGCTAGCAACGACTCGGCCTTTGCCGTCGTGGTTTCGATAACTGCTGTGACCACGTCGGGATAACGCACCCCATCTGGAGTGGGGTCTGTTCGAGGCGTGACCCCGCCGGTATGTGAGCACACGTATCCACAGCCAAACTCTGCGGCCACCTTGCCAAGCTCAGGATCTGCACCTGCCCACGTGTCGTTGATGAGATCAGCACCTGCCTCAGCGGCGACTCTTCCCACTTCAGCACGCCAAGTATCTACGCTCAATACGGTGTCGGGGAACGCAGTTCGGACCGTTTCAAGGAAAGGCACGACCCGGTCGATTTCTTCGGTCACTGTGACCTCCGGACCAACCCCAGCCTTGACCCCACCAATGTCAATAACATCAGCGCCCTCGTCAACCATGCGCTCTACTGAAGTCAATGCAACGCCCGGATCCCAATTGGCGCCCTTGTCGTAAAACGAGTCTGGTGTTCGATTAATGATCCCCATAATGAGTGCGCGTTCACGTGCCACGACACGGCCGCGGAAGATCAGTTTGGGCATGCGTCTAGCGTCGCACACTTCGTCTAGCGCATGAAAACAATGCCGAAGAACAAGACGAGCGTCTTTTGAGAGCCAACTAACCCGTGACGTAATTCGTCAATTGGTCACGTTCAAATTCGAGCTGATCCATCCGGTACTTCACAGCGTCACCAATACTGACCAAACCAACGAGCCTGCCGTCTTCCATAACGGGAATGTGACGGATGCGGCGGTCTGTCATGGTGGTCATCAACACGCCGAAAGAGTCATCAGGTGAACAGAACGTCGGGTTGGTGGACATGATTCGTTCAACGCGGGCTTCAAGTGGATGTTCCACTCCACGAAGTTTTCGCACCAAGTCACGCTCTGACGCGATCCCGAGAATTGTTTCGTCGTCATCCATTACCAAGATGGCACCGATATTTCGATCAGTGAGTTCATCAAGCAGTTGGGCAATGGTTGCATGCGGGGAAATTGTAAAAACTTCAGTGCTTCCCTTGGCGCGCAGTACGTCACGGACGGTCATAGCAGTCTCCTCGCTTACGGTGGAGTTAGTTTAGCCCGAATGTGGGGGAACGTGCGATGTTAGCGATTCAGTCTTCGTGCCGGAACTGTATATGGCGGACGTTGTCGGGGGTTTCGTCTTGGGTAACTGGAATGTCTTCAACCACAGACATATCCGGGTCCACGTCGCTTTCGTCATCCGGAAAATGGCCCAAATAGGCCATGACGGAATCGTGGAGGCGTCCGTTGGTGGCTACTGCGTTGGGCCCCCAAGGTCCGTCCACTCCAGCTAGGCTGGTGAATTTTCCACCTGCTTCACGCACGATCACGTCAAGAGCGGCCATGTCCCAGACATTGAGCTGTGGCTCGGCAGCAATGTCAACGGCACCTTCGGCCAGCAACATGTACGACCAGAAGTCCCCGTAGGCACGAGTACGCCAGCACTGACGTAGGAGAGCTTCGAACTCATGTCCTTTACCAATGTGCTCCCAACTTGGCGCAGACGAGAACGACATCGACGCAGCTGAGAGTTCGCGCACTCCAGAAACTCGAATCTCACGAGTGGCGCGGAACGATTTACCGGTATGAGCGCCGCCGTCTTTCATCGCCCACCAACGGCGGCCAAGGGCAGGTGCCGACACGCAACCGACGACGACTTCTCCAGCTTCTTCAAGCGCGATGAGGGTCGCCCAGACAGGCACCCCACGCACGAAGTTTGATGTCCCATCGATGGGATCGATGATCCAGCGTCGCTCAGCGACCTCGGCGGTGCCTTCAGTTTCGCCGCTCTCCTCGCCGAGAACAGTGTCACGTCCGCGGGCGGATTTAAGCATTTTGCGAATCGCGTCTTCGACAGCTTTATCGGACTCGGTCACGTAGGTCATATCGGGCTTGGTCGATACTTCGAGATCCAGCGCACCAAATCGATCCATGCTCAGATTGTCTGCTTCATCGGCGAGAATGTGTGCGAGTCTGAGGTCGTCCAAATACGGATTAGCCATGGGCTAAGCCTACGCTGTCAATGATGCAAACTAGGTGACCTGAACACTCACTGATTAAGGAGTGTTACCAGGCCTCAGCCGTGTTCCGGCTATCGAGAATACGGCGGAAACTCGCAATTCGTTCGGGACGCAGTTGGCTGTTTTTCTCCGGATCGTCGAGCGCGCACTCCGGTTCGCTACTGCTGTGGTCGCAACCTCGTGCACAGCTTCCGACGACGGCTGCTAAATCTGGAAACGCCGAAATAATTTTGTCTGGGTCGACGTGAGCCAAGCCAAAGGAACGTACGCCGGGTGTGTCAATAATGCGACCACCGTGTGGTAGCGAAAAACTCACGGCAGATGTTGAGGTGTGACGACCACGTCCGGTCACAACGTTGACATGGCTCGTGGCGCGGTCGGCGGCCGGATTGAGCGCATTGACGAGCGTCGATTTGCCTACCCCGCTGTGACCAACGAAAACACTCACGTGATCGTCGAGGAGCGACTGCAGTTCACTCATATCACCGTCGCGCTGGGTAGTCACGACATCGACGTCAAGCGGCTCGAGTGAGGCGAGGATATCGGCCGGTGACGCGAGATCGGCTTTGGTGAGACAGACGATGGGTCGAACGCCCGCGTCGTAGGCGGCCACGAGGCAACGGTCGATGAAACCGAGCCGAGGCGGGGGGTCGGCGAGCGCGGTGACAATCACCATCTGGTCTGCGTTGGCAACGATGATACGTTCGATCGGGTCGTCATCGTCAGCCGTACGCCGCAGAACCGTGCTGCGTTCAATGACCTCGACGATGCGCGCAAGTGTTCCCTCAGCGCCAGAGACATCTCCATCAATGCGTACGCGATCGCCGACGACCACCGACTTTCGGCCCAAGGGCCGTGCTTTCATCGCAGTGATGGTGTTACCGGCGTCCATCTCGACGGTGAGCCGACCACGATCAACTCGGACGACAGTTCCGGTTGGCGCATCTCCAAAGTCTGGACGTTGTTTTGTGCGCGGTCGTGTGCGTCGGCGCGGCCGCTCGTACTGATCGTGTTCGTCTCTCATCGCTGGAGCATTTCCAGCCATGCGTCGGCGAACCCGGGGTAGGTTTTGGCTGTTGTGGCGATATTCTCGACCAAAACATCAGGGGTTTTTAGTGCTGCCACCACAGCGGCATGCGCCATGCGGTGATCCTCGTAGGTATGGAATGTGCCGCCATGCAATGGTCTAGGCTCGATATGTAGACCATCAGAAAGTTCATTCACGTGTCCACCGAGTGAATTGAATTCCGTAGTCAATGCTGCCAGACGATCGGTCTCATGCCCCCGTAAGTGAGCGACGCCTGTCAGTTGTGACCCGCTCGTGGCATGCGCGGCGATTGCGGCAACAACTGGTGTCAGTTCACCCACATCATGCAAGTTGGCCGTGATGCCATTGAGCTTTTCGGGGCCGGTGAAGGTAACGCTTGTACCTACACGTTCCACGGATCCACCAAAAGCAGGAACAAGCCAATTCCACGCATCACCGGCTTGATCAGTTTCTTTAGGCCAATCGTCGATCGTCACGCGTCCACCGGTAACCAGAGCTGCTGCCACAAAAGGCCCAGCGTTCGACAGATCTGGCTCAATAGTGACATCGAGTCCGGCGATAGGACCGGGGGAGACTCGCCAACGTGCGCCAGAGGTTTCGACGTCAACCCCACGACGACGAAGTTCGGTCACAGTCATGTCGATATGTGGTACCGAGGGCAAAACGTCGCCTACATGCTTGAGCTCGATTCCTAAAGGCAGGCGTGGTGCGACGAGCAGGAGGGCAGACACGAACTGGCTTGAGGCCGAAGCGTCGACCTCGATAGCGCCGCCTTGGACATTGGCGGAACCGACGACAGTGAAGGGCAAGGTACCGCGGCCTTCGTCGCGCACTTCAGCGCCAAGCTTGCGTAAAGCGTCGATCGTTGCGCCCATGGGACGTTCGTACGCACGTTCGTCGCCCACGAAACGTGTGGCGCGTTGAGACAATGCGGCTATCAACGGCACGAATCGCATGACGGTTCCCGCCAATCCGCAGTCAACTTCAGCGTCCAAGAAGGTGCGGATCGGCTCGATGTGCCAACCATCAGCACGCCGGTCGATTGTTGCTCCTAGTGATTCCAGAGCTGCGGCCATCAATTCGGTGTCGCGGGCGACGAGTGTTTTCCGCAGCACCGATGGAGAATCGGCCAGAGCGGCCAAGACGAGAGCTCGATTGCTAAGGGACTTCGAGCCTGGAATCGAAATGTCCGCCTCGACTGGCGTGGTCAACATGGGGGCAGGCCACAGGATATTCATTCAGCAGTTGAACTCTCTCGTCGAAAAGGTAGTGCATGTCTAGACATCATCATGCCTCACGGCGATGGTCCGCACTGATTTCTCGTCACGCAGATGAGGAGCGCGAGTGGCACGGTGCGCTAGTGGCATATGCGTTTGGCGGTTCAGTTCACGCCTTGGCAATACTCGGCATACAACTCGTCATAGCGAATGATGAGTTCGAAAAGTGAAGGTGCTCCGGGCGTCCAGACTTGCTGGAGGGCCCAGTCAATTCTCGACATCTCGCAGGCTTCAGCCGGGAAAGTGGGGTCTGGGAATTCATCGACGGGCGGATCGACCTGTTCGTCTTCGTCATCACCCGGCTCGCCGCCGGGATCGGTTGTGGAACCGTCGTCTTCGCCGCCAGGCTGTTCAACGTCGGTCTCGCCGTCTGGTTCTTCAGAACCGTCTGGTGGGTTGACGGGTGGATCGACAGGTGGGACAACAGGAGGATCGACGGGCGGAACCACAGGTGGGACAACAGGAGGAACGATTGGCGGATCAACAACATCATCAGTTGGTGAATCGGTCGTTGAGTCTGTCGTAGGGTCTACCGTTTCGGTGTAGACCGTGCTCAGCGTTTCAGAATTGTCGTCTGACGTCTCGTCGGTTGTCTCAACGTCAGAATCCGTGTTACCTAGCGTGAACATGCCTGGCAGGTTCGATTGTGCAACCACAGAATCTGGTGTCTCATTCGAATTGAAGTAAGACTTAGCTGCAAATCCCACGCCGACGGCGACTACTGCAATGGAGGTTGCAACTGCAACCGGTATTGTGGCGGACCCTAACAGCGCACCCATACCTGAGGTGGCCGCACCCACGCTGCCACCCGCGCCTGTCGTCGAGGCACCTGCACTCGATTGACTTGACGTGGTGGTTCCGGAAGTGGTGCCCATGGCAAGTAGAGAGGTGTGCACATTCGCGAGGTAGCCGATAGCAGAACTACCGAGCAACGCGACCGCCAAACTCGCGCCGAGGGTTTCGTTGTATTCCTGAAGTTCGAGCACAATGCCCGTGCAGGAACGGCATCCGTCTAGGTGGGTATCGATCTTGGCGCGGTCACGTCGTGCTAGGCCATCACGCACATAACTTCCCAACTGGCCGATCGTGCTTGAACAGTCTGGATTTGAAGCTGGGTTGACGTGACTTTGGATATAAGCTTGTTTGAGACCTTCGCGAGCGCGGTAAGCTAATGCTGAAACTGCGTTCGGTGTCATGCCTAAGGTGGCGGCGATGTCGGCAGGCTTAAGTTTTTCGACGTCGAGATACCAAATGACCGACTGCCAGCGTTCAGGTAAAGCAGCAAAAGCAGTCGCGGTTGCAGAGCGTTCGAAACCGATTTCCGCCGTGTCTAAGAACTCTTCGACGGAGTCAAGACGGCCCTCTTCCGTGGGTATTTCACGGGCCGCGCGCCGCAACGAATCAACATGAATCCGACGAATTGACGTCAATAGGTAGGCGCGGAAAAACTCTGTTGGGCCCTTACCCTTCTGCAAGGTTTCCATCACCCTGCCGAAGGCCTCAGAGACGAGATCATCAGCATTCGCCGGAGTGGTCAAACTGTGTGCGAGGCGATTTGCCGCATCGCGATGCCGGTCGAAAAGAATGCCGTAGGCTGCCATGTCTCCGTCATGGAAAGCCAATAACAACGAGGCGTCGTCTCGTACATCAGCAGCAGTACTAAAAGGCGGTTCAGTGCCGAGTGACATAGACCGCACTCCTTCCTGCTTGGGTGAAAAGTGAAAAACTTCCGTGTTCATAGTACCTGTTGCCTGGTTTTCATCTAGTGGTAGAAGTCCGATAACCCAAGAAAACTCAGGGTAATTTTCATCTCTGTTGCGTAGGAAAAAATGATTTTGAATAATTTCGTGCTTTCCGCGTCATAGTCCTATGACTCCGGCGTCTCATATATGGCAGTGCTTTGAGCCGTTGCTGAGGTCTGAAGGAGGTGGAATACGTGCGGGAGTATGGACTCGATTTGCCGAACTCAGAAGTTCGATGGGAGTCGGAGGCGAGTTTTCTCGACAGTGTCGAGATTTTTACACGAAGAGCCGCCTGTCAAGGCATGCCGCTAGACGATGTGTTTACTTCAGTCGAGTCGTGGATTCCTGACGAAGTTTTGCCAGCACCATTAATGAAGGCGATTTCGCTCGCTTGGGCAGATGAAGTCGTCGTGTGGTCTATGCGATCCACCTGTGTTGACCCACTGACCGATCTCACCTCAGTTGCGCATTTGAGAGAACGCATCGAAGGTTTGTATCGGCGTGCTGAACGGGACGGCATAAGAGTGTCTGAAACGCACGAGTTGCTCGTCATCGAGACGCGAGACACCTTTGAAAACGAACTTGATGTTGCCCTGCTTGCAGTTGACATCTCCCACGCACTCAAAACCGTTTTCGTGCGCGATGAGGTCGTTGCGGGTATCACGGGATGTCGATTTGCGGTGCTCGCCGAATCGCAGCACGTCACACAGGATTCCTTGGCAGTGCTGGCTGTTCTATTACGCCGAGGAGCTGGAATTCCAAGCCCCTTAGTGAGACAACAAAAGTTACCCGGTCGTGCCGAGGAACTCACAGATTTCCTGGTCACTTTGTCGTCATGACCAGGACGGGGCTCCGTCGCCATCTCGGGCGCGACGGAGCCCCTACTCCACTCGGCAGGACCGAAGCCCGGGCGTATCGGGATTGCCATGTGTCTGTGTGCGGGCGATATGCAACGACAAGGACCGGTGATCAACTTGCCATCGACTTCACTGCGGTCGTGGGACAGTTTTTTCGAG
The DNA here is from genome assembly GCA_040394025.1 of Aeromicrobium sp. Taxonomy (GTDB): domain Bacteria; phylum Actinomycetota; class Actinomycetes; order Propionibacteriales; family Nocardioidaceae; genus Aeromicrobium. The sequence goes on along the minus strand of JBEBSZ010000001.1, from coordinate 372,072 downwards.
AATCCGCGCCAGACTTCAATATGGCCCCGACCAAGCCAGCATCGATCGTCGTGGCCAGACATGTTGACGGTCGTGACTACCGCGAGATCGTGACAGCGCACTGGGGTCTCATTCCGACGTGGGCCAAGGACGAAAAGATAGCTAGTCGACTGATCAATGCCCGGGCAGAAACCGTGGCAGAAAAACCGTCATTTCAAGCAGCATTCGCTAACCGTAGGGCGATTGTTCCGGTTGATGGTTACTACGAGTGGTACCAGCCGAAGAGCGAAAAAGACGCTAAAGCAACCAAGCAACCCTTTTACATTTCTCGTGATGCTGGTTTGAACTTAGCTGGCATTTACCAATGGTGGCGCCAGCCCGATCGCCAATGGCGTTTGACCTTTTCGATTTTGACCACTGAGGCCGTTGGTGCCGAAGGTATTATTCACGATCGAGCGCCGTTGCATGTGCCTGAGAATCTTGTGGATGCGTGGCTCGACCCTAAACCACTTGCCGTTCCTCTTGATGCACTTGTGAACGCGACGCCAGGGTTTGCCCAAGCCTGGCCTGTCTCGACTCACGTTAATTCGGTGCGGAACAACGGGCCAGACCTGAATGTGCCGATTGACATTAGTTGAATACGTGGGGAATAAACTACTCCTACTTTGGCGTTGACGAATGAAGAAACACGTGGAGGTGCGCATGCTCGACTGTCCCGTCCGACCATCAGCAGTAGGGTTGTCTGTAATGGACAATTCAACTGACCTTGATCGGTCCACCGAGACGGTTGAGGAACGCCGCGAGCGCTTTGAAGAAGATGCCCTGCCGTTCCTTGACCAGTTGTATTCGGCTGCCCTAAGGATGACGCGTAATCCGCAAGATGCTGAAGACCTCGTTCAAGACACTTACGCAAAGGCCTATTCGGCGTTCCATCAGTTCAAGCCGGGCACCAATCTCAAAGCATGGATGTATCGGATTCTGACGAATTCGTACATTAATACTTACCGCAAGGTTCAACGCCAGCCGAAACAAGTGACTGAAGAAGTTGAAGATTGGCAAATTGCTGCGGCGGCAGCGCACAGTTCTGTCGGCTTGAAGTCGGCAGAGATGGAAGCACTTGAACGTTTGCCTGACTCTGATGTGAAGGCTGCATTACAGGAATTGTCCGAAGACTTTCGCTATACCGTTTATCTGGCCGACGTGGAGGGATTCCCTTATCGGGAAATCGCCGAGATCATGGAAGTGCCCGTAGGTACCGTGATGTCGAGGCTGCACCGAGGTCGACGACAACTGCGAGATCGACTTGCCGATTATGCTCGTGAACGCGGTGTCAAAGTTCCTGATGGTGGTGACAAGTCATGACGTGTGATGGCCCAGATTGCCAAGACGCACTCTCGAAACTGCACTTGTTTATCGACAGCGAAATTGCGTCAGCCGACTGTGATCAGATTGAGTCTCATCTTGAAGCTTGCCGTGACTGCATGGACGAGTTCACGGTTGAAAAGCTCGTCAAAGCTCTCGTGATGCGTTCCTGTCACGAAACGGCACCGTCGGTTTTGCGTGAGCGAGTTTTATATTCGATTCGAACCGTATCTGTCGAAATCCAGATCGAAGAATAACCTCAAACGTTTTCGGTCACAGTGGACAAAGTTGTGGCTCTCATCCCATCGGGAGAGAGCCACAAACAATGTATTAAGCGTTGGGTCGACGGCCGTGATTGGCCTTCTTCTTCTTGCGTGCCCGACGCAGGCGTCCGCGCTTGCCCATGGGTCCTCCTCAGAAACGATTGGCCTCTAGTTTTTCACATCGTGTAAGCGTGACAAGAACCGCTCCCGATCTACGATCACCCGTCTCACAGTTCCGACAGCAACCTTCACGCCACGTTCATCATGTGCGACGACATCGAACTCGACGAGGCGTCCGTCTTGATGGCGAATCTGGGCTTGAGTCGTGATTGTCGAGCCGACCGGACTGGCAGCGAGATGTTCAATATCTACGCGTGTTCCGACGCTCGTAGTGTTCTCGTTTAGTTCTAACGCAGCGCAGGTGGCGCCTTCAAGCCACGCGACGACTATGGGGGTACCAAGCACGTCGAGATCACCACTGCCAACGACACGAGCTGTGTGTTCGGTTTCTACGACATGAGTTTGGCTAATCACATGAGTCATAGCCAGAACCTTAAGGTCACTCCCAGGCCTGCCACAACTGGGCATACCGGCCATTAAGTTTGAGTAGTTCCTCGTGATTGCCCTGTTCCACAATGTGACCGTCATTCATGACCAAGATCAAGTCGGCTGCGCGCGCTTGGCTTAAGCGGTGGGCGACGATGAGAGCGGCAGAGCCTTTGATTGCTTGTCGGGCCCCCCGGTCTAGGCTTCGCGCGCCTGCCGAGCCTGCTTCTGCCGTTGCTTCATCCAGAATCGTGAGCTGAGGGGCACGCAGTGCAATACGAGCAAGGGCAAGATGCTGGGCTTGCGCTGAGGTCAGGCTCACACCGAGATGACCCACACGCGTGTCGAGGCCTTGCGCCAATGCGGAAACCCAGGGCCATGCTTCGACTTTTTCTAGTGCTATTTGCACTTCTCTGTCACTTGCATTGGGCTTTGCTAAGGTGATGTTTTCCTTAATTGTGCAGGCGAAAACATGAACTTCTTGAGTAACAAGTAGTCGATCAGTAACTGTTCTAACCGTCCCCGATGTGGCTCGCACAGTTCCGGCAGCAATTGCAGCAAGAGTCGATTTACCAGCACCGGTAGCACCGACGAGCGCGATGTGCTGCCCACGCTTGATTGACAGGTTCACACCATGCAGAACTTCATCGTCAGCACGGTACTCGTGTCGCAGGTTAGCTAGTTCGAGGACTAGTTCCGCGGTGGTGTGCTCAACAGTCGACTCTGCCGGCGATGTTTGAAGCACACCTACGAGTCGGGTGAGCGATGCACCCGCTGATTGCACCTCATCGAAGGTAAGCAGTACTGCTGCGATCGGATTAAACAAGCGATGGAAAAACAAGGTTGCTGCAGTTGCAGCTCCAGCGGTTGCAAGGTCGAAGCGTACGAGTAGAAATCCGGTCACCAAAATGACGGAAAGTCCGACAAACTCTGCGAAATTGAATCGACCAAAGAGCCGAGTTAAAGCATCAAATATGCTGACCGCAATCGATCGTGTGTGTTCGGAAGCTGTCACGACATCGCTGACAGCGTTCTGAGTCAGATCAAATTCACGCAGTGTGTTTGCACCGTTGATGCTAGAGACAAACTTTTCGGCGCGAACGCCTTGTGCAACGCGCTCCGCCCGGTATCTCGGACCGGTGACTTTTAGGTGGCGGTGCATTGACCAGGTATATAGAGGAACGACCGAGAGTCCGGCGAGCGCGAGCCGCCAATCAAGCGTCGCAAGTCCCACGATGGTGAACGAGATGGTGATGAGTGCCTGAACCAGTGTCGGAAGTGCCTGCTCTAGTGACTGCTGCAATTGCCGCACGTCGTCGCCCACGCGAGACAATACATCGCCGATTCCTGCGGCTTCGATACGTTCGATGTCAAGCGACAGGGTTCGAGAGAGAACACTTTCGCGTAACGAGGCAAGAGCTGAGTTCGTAGCGATACCCAACTGTGCCGCTGAAAGCCACGAACTGATGCCAACGACGAGAGCCGCTGCCGCAATAGCAAATGCCCACCAAAGAATCCCGCGTGAGTGCGCCGAGGCTCCGGTGACAATGTCCACCATTGCACCTAAGGCATAGGGACTGATGATGCCGGCCAGACCGAGCAGGAAGAGCAGGGCGATAGCAGCAAGAAGGTGTGAGCGGTGGGGGCGAAGGAATGCAAGTGCTGTTCGAGCCGTTGAAGAGAAGTCGGCGATGGGCAGAATAGCGTAAGACGTTGAACTCATCGAGCTACCTCCGCACGGTAGTCATCGCTGTGCAGCAAATCGCTGTGTTTGCCTCGGGCCATGACTGCACCTTCACGTAACCACAACACTTCGTCGGCCTGACGCAGGAATGGTGGACTCGAGGTGATGATGATCGTTGCCCGATTGGCACGGTATTCACGGATGTTCTGAGCAATGTGATCTTCCGTTACAGCGTCGACAGAACTTGTGGGCTCATGGAGAATTAGTATCTCGGGATCGCGACCCAATGCTCGAGCCAAAGCGAGACGTTGACGTTGGCCGCCCGAAAAGCTCGTTCCCATGGCACTCACTCGTCGGGCCAAGTCTCCACGCTCTGAATCAATGAAGTCGTTACAAGCCGCTGCTTCTAATACCTTGTGAAGTTCGGTTTCCTTGAGTTGTCTGTCTGGATCAATTGTGTCGAGAAGCGAACCTTCGAATAGGTCAGGGCGGTGCGGTGCAACGATCATGTGCTTTCGGCGGGCCGCGAACGTGAGCTTGGCAATGTCGTTCCTACCGATCAAGATCTGACCGGCTTCTGGAGCTTTTTTGGCGCTCAGCACATTAAGCAATGACGAGACAGTGCTCGGATCAGAAACGACAATCGCGATGATGGCTCCCGGGCCTGCAATGAGGCTTAAGTCCCGGATTTCAGGGGTTGTGACCCTGTCGAAAACGAGTGAACTAGTGTCGGCGCTTGGCAGGTCTCGTCCTTGCCCACTCAAGGCGGGTGTATTGAGGAAACGTACGATGCGGCTGGATGAGGCCCAAGCTGCAGCAAAATCTGCCGTGAGTTCGCCGAGTGCCCGAATCGGTTCAGCTAAGAATTGTGAAAGTCCTACTACCGCGATGAATTCACCTGCTGTGATGTCACCTGACATAGCGCGAGACCCTGCGACAGCCGCGACAAACGCGAGAAAAGCAAGCGAGAGACCTGCGCCCAGACCGTCGAGTGCGCCCCAGGCCTTCACCATATTGATCCCGGCTTTGGCTGCAGTTTGGCTGTGTTCTCGATACCGCTTGCTGGCTTCGGCTTCGGTGCTCATGCCCTTGAGCGGTCGGATCCCGGTAACGAAATCGCTGGCGATACCGGAGGAGTGGGCGGTTGTTGTTTGCTGTGCGTCCACTCGTTTTGCGACCAAGGGAGCAAGGAACTGGGTGATGAAGACCATGAGGGGAGTACCGAGGATGACGACAAGACCTACCAGTAGGTCCACACTGAGCAGCCACACGCTGACCACAATGAGAGCAAGTGAGGTGCCGATTGTGAAGCCTGCTTGGCGAATCACCCGAGCCACGATCTCACTGTCTGAACTCGCTAATGACAGGATCTCGCCAGGCATATGTTCTTCGGTGATCCCTGACGGGCTGAGTGCTTTTGCCGCAATCTCGCTACGGAGTTCGTGCGCTTCGGCTTGAACTGCGCGAAAACCAGCTCGACCGCCAAAACGGTAGGAGAAACTCAAAAAAGCAAAATTTGCTGCCAAGATACCAATCCAAAGCAGAAGTTGAGCATGGTCAATGGGAAGGATTGCGTTGTCGATGGCGGCTGCGACAGTGATCGGTACGAGCGCTTCGCCTACTTGCCAAAAGGACAACAAAGGAAAGCCAATAAGTACATATTTTCCCTGACGTTTGAATACGCGTCGCAGGAGCTGACCGGTTGTTTGAGGTTCAGCTGGCGGATTGTATTTAGACATGACCCGCCGGAACTACAGTCGGAAGAGCATCGAAGGGGTCGTCAAAGACGTGTGCTTCTAAACCGAACACTTCCTCAAGCAGCGGCGCGTTCACCAAATCGGATGGTTTTCCTTCGGCCACGATACGACCTTCTTTAGTGACGACGAGATTGTGACTAAAACGCGCAGCCAATCCGAGATCGTGAAGCACCATAACGATGGTTTTACCCCTGTCTAAACACAGTCGTGTGACAAGTTCTAACACTTCCACGGAATGAGCGAGATCAAGATGAGTGGTGGGTTCATCGAGCAGAATCGTCGGTGTTTCTTGAGTGAGGACCATTGCGACCCAGGCTCGTTGGCGCTGACCACCAGATAACTCGTCGAGTGGTCGATCAGCCAGATCGGTCAACCGGGTCGCTGCGAGGGCTTGGTTGATGATCTCGTCGTCTTCTGGTGACCACTGCCGATACCACGGCCGGTGAGGTTGGCGGCCGCGCGACGCGAGATCACGAACAGTGAGACCTTCGGGCGCGCTTGGCGATTGGGGTAACAAGGCAAGGTTCTTTGCTAGCGCCCGCGGCTTCATTGCTCGGATCGCACGGTTGTTGACATGAATTTCGCCGGTGGTCGGCGTAATGAGTTTGCCCATGGTGCGCAAGAGGGTTGATTTTCCGCAACCATTTGGACCGATGATGGTCGTGATATGTGAGCGCGGAATCTGAAGGTCAACGTTTCGGAGGACTTCGCGGTGATGGTATCCCGCAGAGACGTTCCGTAAGTCAATTGCCGGATTTTTAAGCACGTGTCCTCCGATGTTGGTGACGCAATATGTAAAGCAAGAACGGGGCGCCAAAGATGGCGGTGATGACGCCGACAGGCAGTGTGACGGGCAGGCTCATGGCGAAAAGATCAGCAGACACTAACAAGACAGCCCCTAGGAGGCCTGAAGCGATCGGTGGCGGCCCAGCTGAGCCAAACACGCGCATTGCTGCTTGGGGTGCGACGAATGCGACAAACGCGATAGGCCCGGCAATTGCGGTTGTGACGGCGACAGCGAGCACCGCTAGGGCAAGAGCAATGAACTCGGTTCTTCCGGTGCGAACTCCCAGGGTTTTGGCAACATCGCGACCGAGCTTCAGGGCACCCAGATCGCCACTGATGAACAAGCAAACAAAAATGATAACGAGGCTTGTCACAAAGAGCGGGATGATGTCTGTGATTGTCACGCCTTCTAACGACCCGCTCAGCCAGCGAGTCGCAACGGCGGCTTCTTCGATACTTGCTTTCGTCAGTAGCCACGTGGTGAAAGCTAGAGCAAGAGCATTGACACCGAGGCCGACCAGGATCAGACGGTAGCCATCGAAACCGCCACGCCACGAAATGCCCAGAATGAGTGCCGTTGTGAGGAATGCCCCGACAAAGGCACCCGGGATGAGGGCGGCACGACCCGAGATTCCGAGCGTTGATTCAGCAAGTCTAGGCATCACGAGAACTAGGACAGCAAATGCGCTTGCGCCCGTCGTTACGCCGAGAATGTCTGGAGTTGCGATGGGGTTACGTGCAATGGTTTGAGTGAGGGCACCCGCGATGCCGAGTGCACATCCAATACCCGCCCCAACAAGCAAACGTGCCAAACGGTGGTCGATCAGTACGAGGTGATCGAGCCGTGTTCCGCGGCCTAGAAATGTGTCCAACATTCTGCTTAGGGGAATATCGATTTCGCCACGTTGAAGTGCAATGGCTGTGAGCAGAAGTAACAGTCCGAGTGTGGTGATGGTTGCTTTTACTGCTGTGCTTCGTCGTGGAAGTCCGATGGGACCAAGTTGAAGTCCACTATTTGGCTCAGGGGTCATCGTGATGGTCGTGGTGTTGTGTGTTGTCGTTTTGCTCACAGCGCTACCAGCCTGCGCTTGCGTGCGATCAGGATCAAGATTGGTGCACCGACAATGCCCATGACGATGCCTGCTTGGAGTTCACCGGGCGGAGCCATCACCCGACCGAGAATGTCAGCGAACAGCAACAGGCTGCCGCCAGCAAGGGCAGACTGCACGATCAGCCATCGGTAGTCGTGGCGGGAGAAGACGCGGGCAAGGTGTGGAGCAACTAAGCCGACAAAACCAATCGGGCCGCATAGTGCAGTTGCCGCACCGGCGAGCAGGGTGATCGCGAGGATCCCCACGATCCGTGATTGTAAAACGCGGGTGCCGAGCGACTTTGCGACATCTTCACCGAGGCTCAAGTTGTTGATTGAAAAGCCGTTGGAGACGGCCAGAAGCATACCAATGATTGTCAAAATTAGCGTCAGGATGATTTGGCTCGTGTCTCGGTTTGTGACAGATCCTGCCACCCAAAAACGAACGACATCGAGAGCTTGCTTGTCGAGCAGGATGATGGCTGTGGTGAGGCCAGATAAGAGCGCGCTCACTGTGGTTCCGATGACTGCCAACATGACGAGAGCTGAACTATTGACGTGCCGTAATCCGAGAAAAAAGATGAATACTGCAGTGATTGCAGCGCCGAACAGGGCGGCAAGCGTGATGGTAAACGGGCTACTGATGCCGATCGTAAAAGCTGTGAGCGCAACGAGAAATCCTGCACCTGCGTTGACCCCGAAGAGTCCCGGATCAGCAAGTGGGTTCCGCGTGTGTCCCTGCATGAGTGCGCCTGCTGCACCGAGCCCGGATCCCGCAATGAGCGCAACGAGCGTTCGAGGTATGCGCTGACTGGTGACGACGACAGCTTCTGGGGAAGTGGAGGTGCCAAGCAGAGCAGCCACGACTTCTGAAATTGGAATGCTGCGGGCGCCGATGGCGAAACTGGCAAACACTGCCGTAACCGTCAGTCCCACGAAGCCCAGAGTTATGGGAGCCATGCGAGTAGCAGAAAGCCGCTGGTGGGTGGGCTTCAGGTAAAGCATAGAGATAGGTTAGCCTAACCTTGCATAACTTAATTTCGCACCCATGAGGAGCAGTAGTGAAACTACGTACATCCAAGGCCGTCCTTGCGCTAGTTGCCGGTATGGCGCTGGTATTGGCCGCCTGTGGTTCAGAATCAGGCGACGCCGATACTACGGCAGATGAAAACACTCGGATCGTCGAATCCACGTTCACTGGCAAGAAAGTTACGATTCCAAAAGAACCCAAGCGCATCGTAGCGCTCTGGCGCACCGGCTCGATGCTCGCGGATCTTGAAGTTGTTCCAGTCGCCGCGCTCGATAGTGAATTTTATGAAGATGAACTTGGTGATGCGTATGAAGCGGTGTCTGACGTTCCCGTTATCGGCAGCTACGAAGGCGTCGACATTCAGAAACTTATTGCTGCTGAACCTGATCTGATCATTGGTATGGACAATGGTGGACTGGATATCGATTACGACGAAATTAGCGAAGTAGCACCCACTGTCATCTTGAAGATCGCCGAGCCAACAGATGTTTGGGATAACTACCCAACGGTTGCGAATTTGGTCAACAAGCAAACTGACTTCGATGAACGTAATGCAGAAGTTGATGCCGAACTTAAGAAGATCGCTGACGAATACGGCGATGTTTTGGGTGACCTGAAATCAACCTCACTTGGCATGTATGACAACACGCTTTATCTCGATACCTCGAAAGCACTGAGCTACCGACGCATTGTGGCTGCAGGCTTCGGCTACAACGCGGAACTTAGCGACAATCCGGAGCGTTACTCGGTCGAACTCTCACCAGAGAATTTACCTGACCTTGCCGATCAAGATGTCATTCTTTATGACGTAGGACTCGATGGCACCCCGTCCCCAGACAACAAGGGACTCATCGAATTGGCCTCATTTAAGGCGCTGCCAGCGGTTAAGGCTGGACATGCTTTCCCGCTTGTTTCCGGGACGATTTACACGTTCAACGCGGCTCACGAACAGATCAAGGGTCTAAGGGCGGCCGCCGAGACATTGGCTGCAGACAAATGAGTTCGACCGACACCGTGACGCCCGAGGCTTACTTTGATGAGTACCCCATCAAGATTCGTCGACTCGACGTGCTCGGTCGGGAGTACGTTACGCCAAAAATGGTGAGACTGCGCTTGGGCGGAAACCAGATCGAGGGCTTTGAAAGTCATCAAGCTGACGAACACGTAAAACTGGTTTTTCCTGATCCTGAGACTGGCGAAACGCGGGTCCCTGTTCGCGACGGCGACCACCTTGACTGGCCTCGACCTTTCCCCCCAACTCGTGACTACACAATTCGTTCCTATGATCGTGAAGCGGGGGAGATCGAGATTGATTTCGTCGTGCACAATGGCGGATTGGCGTCTACGTGGGCGCAAGAATGTGAGATCGGAAGTCACATATGGGTGGCAGGCCCACGTCCGTCTCTCATCGTTCCGGAAGCATTCGGGTTTCACGTTGTCGTTGGTGATGAGACTGCACTGCCTGCCATCGGACGCTGGGTTGAAGAACTGCCCGAAACGGTTCGCGCAGTTGTCGGAATTGAGATCGCGGATGACAGCGAAAAGCAGGATCTTAACGCTCACGATGGTGTTGAGATTCATTGGCTGGTCCGTCAGGGCAAACCAGCTGGCAGCACGCCTCTTATGGCGGATTTCGTCAGCGGAGTTACGCTGCCAAAAGATACCCATACCTACCTGTTCGCGGCCGGTGAAGCCGGCTGCCTTAAGCCCATCCGCACGTGGGCAAAGGCGAACGGGGTTGGGAAGCGTCAGGGCGACATCAGTGGCTACTGGCGCGTCGGCAAGAAGATGGAAGTACCGACGGGACTAGCTCGCGTTCATGCTGAAGTCGTTCATGCCACAAAACACCTCTTAAGGATTGATCACTAAGAGGTAGTTCCACACAAAACAGGCGGTGGCTGACCAGATGCTTTCTGGTCAGCCACCGTTGTTTTTGCCGGGAGTTAGACACCCATCGTTTGGCGTGGATATTGCGCATTGATATCGGTTGCAACGTTGATCAGGTACGGCATACCTGAAGCAAAAGCACGATCGATAGCAGGACCAATCTCGGCTGGATCAGTCACGAATTCGCCTCCAGCACCAAGCGCAAGCGCCACTTGGTCGTAGCGAGTGTTCGGCGCCAAGTCAGCGGCAACGTCGTAGCCGTACAGCATTTGCATGGGCATCTTCTCCAAGCCCCACGCTGAGTTATTGCCCACGATCATCACGACTGGCAGCTTGTGACGGACGAGCGTATCGATATCCATGATGCTCATGCCCGCTGCACCATCGCCGTAGAGCAAAACGACTTGGCTTTGCGGTCGAGCGATTCGAGCGGCAATCGCAGCGCCAAGCCCGGCACCTAAACAGCCGTACGCGCCCGGGTCAAGCCAGCCGCCGGGCTGCTTTGGTTCGACGAACTTGCCTGCGAAGGAGACAAAATCGCCTCCGTCGCCGATGACTACGGCGTCATCGGCAAGCCGTGGTAACAACTCGCCGTAGATGCGGGCTGGGTGAACGGGAGATGCCTCTGAATGCAAGATGAGGTTGTCAGTTTCGCGTGTTTTTGCCACGACCGCCTGCAACTCTTCTGTCCATTGGGTCCAGTTGGGTCGTGAGGCAGCTGTCTGTACGCCAGCAGTGAGCTGGTCAAAGATGACGCTCAGGCTTCCGCTGACGCTGGCACCCAGCTCAGCATGTTGCGAAATCTGTCCGGGCGTATCAGCAATGTGTACGGTCGCTGCTGGATCGTTGCCTTCGCGGCCGCCAAACCGACCAAAGCCAAGACGGAAGTCGAGTGGAGTACCCACCACAATGACAAGGTCCGCAGCACCGAAGGCTTTGGAGCGAGCTTTCGTTACGAGTAATGGGTGACCGCCAGGAATGATTCCGCGACCCATGCCGTTCGGCATGACTGGCATGCCAAGTTCTTCAACGAAACGGAGTGCTTCGGTCTCTGCGTGGTCTAACCACACGTCAGAGCCGAGGACGAGCACTGGACGCTGTGCTTCGCTGATGAGCTTGACAATTTTTGCGACGTCATCGGAATCGGGTTCACGTACGGACGTGTCCGGACCTGAACTGCGATGGGTGATCGGACCTTCAAGGAAAAATTCGTCCATCGGAATGTCGACAAAAGCTGGACCGCGATGTGCGGAGCCGGCTGCCGTGAATGCTTCGTCGAGCACCGGGCTGATCGACCCAAAATCTGGCGCAGTCGCCGAGAACTTTGAGATGCTCTCAAAGATTGGTGGGTGATCAACTTCTTGGAGGGTTCCGGTACCCCACGTCGCTGCTGGTGCACGTCCGCCAACCACGACCATCGGTGCGCCAGAGTAGTACGCCTGAGCGATCGCACTCGTGCCGTTCGTGACACCTGGTCCAGCAGTCAGAACTGCGAGTCCAGGAGTTCGAGTGAGTTTTCCAATTGCTTCGGCTGCGAAGGTCGCAGTCTGCTCGTGGCGTACGTCAATGATCGGCATTGGCTCGTCAGCCTTGACCGCAGCGTCGTACATGGGAAAAACGTGAGCGCCAGACAGGGTGAACATGGTGTTGACCCCATGCGCTTTTGCAATTTCCAGAGCGTGGTCGCCCCCGTGAGGGGTGCGAGCGTCTGGGCTGATGTCTTCAGTCATGTAACGAAGGTTACTCGTGAGTTAGGGCCACGTCACGCATACGATTAACTATGCCCACAATCGAAGAGATTGTTGCCGCTCAAAGCAGCCTCATGCCCAGCGAGCTCCAGCACTTACGCGCACTGACCGAAGACTGGCAATTATTGGCCGACTTGTCATTCAGCGATTTGGTTTTATGGGTGCGTGATCGTGAGGATCGCGGCATGTGGGCGGTGGCCCAAGTCCGACCCACGACGGGGCCCACCACGATGGGTGTCGATGTCGCTGGGAGTTTTGTGCCGACCTATGAATATGACAGTTCCGACATCACCTCATTTGCTCCGGCGGCCGAAGCGGGAGTGGTGCGTCATACCCTCCCCGTTGTGTTCGAGGGTCGCGTCATAGCCGTCGTGGTGCGGCGCGAACCGGATGTGCCCACGAGGCCGGTTAGCGATTTGGAATCGACTTATCGTGAAACCAGCGAGTTATTGATCGAGATGATGAGCCGTGGTGAGTTTCCGGCGATCGTTGACGAGACGTCGTCGAGTAATCAGATTTTGCGGGTAGGTGACGGTTTCGTTCGCACTGATCAGTCCGGATTGGTGACGTGGGCCAGCCCGAACGCATTGTCGGCCTACCGACGGATGGGATTAACAGGGGGACTCGTTGGTTTAAGCATCGTCGAATCGACGACGCGTATTGCTGATCATCTCGCTGGCGATGCCGAACTGCTTGAGATATTTGGCCGTCGTGGTGGCGAAACAGAACTTGACGGACGAGGAGCCACCGTTCTCTTGCGCGTGATCCAGATTCTGAAACATGGTGAACCGGACGGACTCGTCGTCTTGCTTCGAGATGTCACCGAGTTACGCAAACGTGAGCGCGAACTGGTGTCCAAGGAAGCGACGATTCGAGAGATCCACCATCGAGTGAAGAACAATTTGCAGACGGTAGCCGCGCTTTTGCGACTTCAAGGACGGCGGATGGAAATCCCCGAAGCCAGATCTGCGCTTAGAGAAGCAGAACAACGAGTCGCCACAATTGCGATCGTGCATGAAATCCTGAGCCAGTCATTCGATGAGCTAGTGCCCTTCGACGATGTTGCTGATCGGCTTTTGCGTTCAGTGCTCGATTTAGGTGGTCCGGGTATTTCATGGGACCGACATGGCACCTTCGGAATGTTGCGTAGTGAAGTGGCAACGCCATTGGCAATGATCGTTACGGAAATTGTCCAAAATGCTCATGAGCACGCTTTCGGTGCGAACGGCGGGAACGTTACCCTGACTGTGGCTCGCAGGGGCGACACGATGAACCTTGAGATAGCTGATGACGGCCGGGGCTTACCTGCTGATTTTGAACCCAACCGAAGTCTCGGGTTGTCCATCGTGAGCACGCTCGTTGAATCTGAATTGGGTGGTCAGCTAAGTTTCGGCACGTCTAGTGGCGGCGGCACAGTCGTTGAGATTGTGTTCTCGCCTTGAGAAACACAAAACAAAAGACCCAAGAGGAATCTAGGGTATTTAATGAGGTGCTAGCAGCTGTGTCACCAGGGGTGACTCACTCACATTGAGTGGATGCGGGCACGTGCACTCTTTCGTTTGATGGCGCGACGTTCGTCTTCGCTGAGTCCGCCCCACACGCCATGGTCTTGGCCGGAGGTGAGTGCCCATTCGAGACACTGTTCACGCACATCGCAACGGCGGCACACCAGCTTGGCTTCTTCGATCTGAAGAATGGCAGGCCCGGTGTTGCCGATAGGGAAGAAGAGTTCAGGGTCTTCGTCTAAGCATGCTGAACGATGACGCCAGTCCATTTTGGTCCTTCCAAAGTTTTCGGGATTGTGAGCCGTGTACTCTCGGATTGCGAAAGCACGAAGGCAACTTGATTATGCTTTCAACAAAAACGCGTTCTGACAAGAGTTACGGCAATGTTCGTGTGTAGTTCTTCTCACATATCGATACGCTTGAAATGTGAGTGAAAGTACTAAACGTTTGATGCCCCTCGTGATTGCGGCAGTTGGAGCGGGTTCACAATCATTAGTTTTGATTGCTTTTGCAATCGAGATTTTTTTCGATGTTTCCAAGGAAAACCTACGAATTTCGTCCGGTATTGGCGTGATGCTATTGCTCCTAGGGATCGGTTTAGGTCTTGCCGCGGTCGGTATTGCTAAGGGTGTGCATATGGCTCGTGGGCCTGTCATGGTCGCACAATTAATTTCTTTGGGCCTGTCTTGGAATTTACTGAAAAACGAATCTGACCTGCCAGGCGTCACAGTTATTGGAGTGGCTGTTGCGCTTGTTGCGACGATTGTGATTGTCGCCCTCGTGACTCCGAGCGCTCGCGCCGCCTTAGCCGATCGGCCGGTTGACTAGTGCGTGTGCGAGAATAGAGGACGGGCACACCCCGCATCGATGCTCGTTTTCTAAGGCGTAGATCGCGATCCGATCGCACGACAAAAGTGATGAGAGCACTTGATGTTTCCCGTTTCCTACGACTTGAAGATCGACTTAAGCTACTCATGACTTTGCCTGACAATGACGATCCAGTATTCGCGCTGCACGTAGGCGGCAAGATGGAGATCGCGTCCTCTGTGCCTCTGGCAGATGCTCACGACCTCTCTTTGGCATACACCCCCGGTGTGGCTCAGGTCTGTGAAGCCATTGCGGCCGACCGCGAACTTGCTCACGAATACACATGGGTGGCTAACACCGTTGCTGTGATCACGGACGGCACTGCCGTACTTGGCTTGGGTGATATCGGCCCCGATGCAGCGATGCCTGTCATGGAGGGCAAAGCGATTTTGTTCAAGCAATTTGGTGGCGTGAACGCTATCCCAGTTGCATTGGACACCACCGATCCAGACGAAATTGTGGATACGATCATTCGTTTGGCTCCGACTTTCGGTGGCATCAATCTCGAAGATATTTCGAGTCCACGCTGCTTCGAGATCGAAAAGCGGCTCATTGAAGCGCTCGATATTCCAGTTTTCCACGACGACCAACATGGCACGGCCGTCGTGACTTTGGCTGCGCTGATTAACGCACTGCGGTTAACAGAACGCGAAAACGACGAAGTTAAAGTTGTGATTTCGGGAGCAGGGGCTGCTGGCGTTGCGATTACCAAGATTCTTCACTCGGCTGGTATTCGCAAGATCTCGGTTTTGGATCGTAAAGGTGTCATTTCGAAAGATCGTGAAGACTTAGACGACGTGAAGCAGTGGATCGCAGATGAAACCGCGAGTTGGGCCAAACCAGGCACCGTGGTGGACGCGATGCGGGACGCTGACGTGTTTATTGGGGTGTCAGGGGGCCAAGTACCTGAAGAAGCTGTCGCTGGCATGGCACCAAACGCAATCGTATTTGCGCTCGCTAACCCAACTCCCGAAGTTCATCCAGAAATCGCATCAAAATATGCAGCAGTGGTAGCCACTGGGCGCTCAGATTTCCCGAACCAGATCAACAACGTGCTGGTGTTCCCAGGTATTTTCCGCGGTGCGCTCGGAGTGCGTGCCACGCAGATTTCTGAATCGATGAAGCTCTCTGCGGCGCAGGCGATCGCTGATTTGGTTGGCGACGATCTCGCTCCTGGCTACATCATTCCTTCGCCTTTCGATCCACGTGTTGCCCCAGCAGTGGCTAAGGCCGTGACTGATACGGCACGCCGCGAGGGCCTAGCTCGTCGGCCCTACTGACGTAGGCCTCTGCTGCCAATTGGTGGCTTCCTCGGTAGTGTCTTGACGAGAGACAGGGCTCGCATGACGCGGGCAACGCACGAGAGAAGGTAGTCACCCTATGTTCGCTGTATATGCCGCGTCGATGAACCATGAGGATCCCTTATCTGGATTGGTGATTGGTGATCGCCCAGAGCCTGATGTTCCCGAAGGCTGGACGACAATCTCAGTCAAGGCTGCTTCCATTAATCATCATGATGTCTGGAGTTTGCGTGGTGTTGGTCTCCGTGACGAGTCATTGCCAATGATCCTCGGTTGCGATGCCGCCGGGTACGACGAAGACGGTAATGAAGTGATCGTCCATGCGGTCATCTCACATCCCGATTGGGTGGGCGACGAGACTCTCGATCCACGACGTTCCTTGCTTTCTGAGCGTTACCAAGGAACGTTCGCCGAACGTGTAGCCGTGCCGAAACGTAATGTTGTGGCCAAGCCTGCGGGGCTATCTTTTGTTGAGGCTGCATGCCTGCCCACCGCGTGGCTGACGGCGTATCGCATGCTCTTCACTCAGGCGGATCTTAAACCTGGTGATTCTGTCTTGATCCAAGGCGCGGGCGGCGGTGTTGCAACTGCCGCGATCTCTCTGGCTCGAGCAGCAGGATTCACCGTTTTTGCCACCAGTCGAGACGAATCCAAACGGACTCAGGCCTTAGCGCTAGGGGCACACGAGGTGTTCGATTCTGGTGGGCGCCTGCCGCAAAAGGTTGATGCTGTGATGGAAACGGTTGGCGCTGCCACGTGGTCTCACTCAATTAAGTCGATGCGACCGGGTGGAACTCTGGTTATTTCCGGAGCTACGTCTGGTGATGCTCCAAGCCACGCCGAACTCACTCGGATTTTCTTCCAACAAATGCGAGTCCACGGTTCGACAATGGGCACCCGAGACGAACTTCGCGGACTTGCCGACTTTATGGCGAACACGAACGTGAAACCGATTATCGATGAGCAAATTCCGATGGACCAAGTTAGCCGCGGACTTCAGCGTGTCATTGACGGTGATGTATTCGGAAAGATCGTGTTGACACTCTAAACAACGACAAAACGCGAGCGGCACGCCGTTTTCCATCGGGTGCCGCTCGCGTTTTATGTGCTTAGTCTTCTTCGTCGTCAAGTCGTGCAAGCCACGTGGCTAAGCGCTCGACCGGCACTTCAAACTCTGGATTGAGATCAACGAAAGCCGTTAATTGTTCTGCTAACCATCCGAAGGTGATCTCGTCGTCACCGCGGCGGCTTTCGAGTTCTTCGATTCCTCTATCAGTGAAGTACACTCTGACCTCCTTGACTCAGGCGAAGGCTTGATCCATGAGTACCTTTGCTTCGGCAACGTGAACGGCATGTGAACCCGTCGATGGAGCCGAGGACTCAGGTCGGGTAACTGCCGTGAACGGCAGGTCGAAGGCATCACGCATGTGCATTTGAATGTGTGGCCACGGACCTTGGTTCTCAGGTTCGTCTTGCACCCAACGAATCTCGGTTGCATTGTTGAACTTAGCAAGCTCAACCTGCAGTTCCTTAAGCGGACGTGGATACAACTGTTCAAGGCGGACGATCGCTGTGGTTGGGTCGTCACCTTGGCGACGCTTTCGTTCATTAACGAGTTCCCACGTGATCTTGCCCGAGCACACAATGATGGTCTTGACCTTGTTTGCATCTACTGAGGCGTCCCCGATGACGGGACGGAAGGTTCCGCTCGTGAACTCTTCTGGTTGCGAGACTGCCAGTTTCGACCGCAACATCGACTTTGGAGTGAAAACGATGAGTGGACGGTGTTGGACTTCCAGGTTGTGGCGACGCAGTAGGTGGAAATACGAAGCCGGACTCGACGGTTGAGCGACCGTGAACTCATCGTTTGCAGCGAGTGACAAGAAGCGCTCGATACGACCTGAGGAGTGGTCAGGACCTTGACCTTCGAAACCGTGCGGCAGAAGTAGAACGACACCCGAATGCTGTCCCCACTTGGTTTCGCCCGAAGAGATGTACTCGTCGATGACGGACTGTGCGCCGTTCACGAAGTCACCGAACTGAGCTTCCCACATCGTGAGAGCTTCAGGCCGGGCTACGGAATAGCCGTACTCGAAGCCGAGAGCCGCATACTCGCTCAAGAGAGAGTCATAAACATAGAACGGTGCTTGGTTCTCGCGCACGTGCTGAAGTGGCGTCCATTCGTCGCCGTTCTTGCGATCGATGATCGTGGCGAATCGAGTGGTGAAGGTACCGCGTCGTGAGTCTTGACCGGCAAGACGAACAGGGCGTCCGTCTGCCAAGAGTGAACCCATTGCGATGATTTCGCCCGTACCCCAATCGATCGGACCATTCAGAATTGCGGCAGCACGGCGCTGCAGCTGGGGGAGGACCTTTGGATGTACGGTGAACCCTTCAGGAACGTCAGAGTATGCACGCGATACTTCTTCAAGCACCTCGCGACTGGTGGCGGTGATGACGTCATCCTGATGCGGTTTCGACGGGTACGCAGGGGTACGACGGTAGTCGTTATCGTCGTGCTCATCTTCACGGACTTGCGTGAAGTGGTGTTCGAGCAAGGTGCGGTACTCGTTGAGAGCCTCTTCAGCTTCTTCCATGGTGATATCACCGCGACCGACCAAAGCTTCGGTGTACAACTTGCGTACAGACTTCTTAGCTTCGATTGTGTCGTACATGAGGGGTTGGGTGAAGCTTGGATCGTCACCTTCGTTGTGTCCGCGTCGGCGGTAGCACACGAGGTCGATGATGACGTCTTTATTGAAGGTTGCACGGTATTCGTACGCCAACCGTGCGGCATGCATACATGCTTCCGGATCATCACCATTGACATGGAAGATCGGTGCTTGAATCATGCGTGCAACGTCTGTGCTGTACGTCGATGAACGCGAGGACGAGGGACTTGTCGTGAAGCCAACTTGGTTGTTAACGATCACGTGGATCGTGCCGCCCGTGCGGTAACCACGCAATTGCGACAGGTTGAGAGTTTCAGCCACAACACCTTGACCCGCGAATGCGGCGTCACCGTGGACCAGAACTGGCAATACGGGAAACTCTGCACCGCGATTGAGGACATCTTGCTTGGCCCGGGCAATACCTTCGAGTACGGGATTGACAACTTCGAGATGCGATGGGTTCGCCGCCACCGATACCTTGATGGTGTCGCCCTTGCTTGACGTGAACTCGCCTTCGACGCCCAAGTGGTACTTGACGTCGCCGGAACCTTGAACCGTACGTGGGTCAATGTTGCCGTCGAACTCGCGGAACACTTGACTTGGATCCTTGCCGGCAATGTTGACGAGCACATTGAGGCGACCGCGGTGAGCCATGCCGATAGCGACTTCTTCGAGGCCGTCAGCAGCTGCCGCGCCACAGATTTCGTCAAGAAGCGGAACCGTAGTTTCGCCGCCTTCAAGGCTGAAACGCTTCTGACCAACGTATTTGGTCTGCAAGAACGTTTCGAATGCTTCGGCCTGGTTGAGCTTCTGCAGAATCCGCAGTTGCTCTTCGCGGGTTTCCTTGACGTGCTGGCGTTCGATGCGTTCTTGGAACCAGACGCGCTCTGCCGGATCCTGAATGTGCATGTATTCCAGTGCGAGTGTGCGCACATAAGAATCACGCAGGATTCCAAGGATTTCGCGAAGTTTCATTCGCTTCTTGCCCGTGGTTGGGCCAAAGGAACCAACAGCGAATTCACGGTCGAGGTCCCATAGAGTCAAACCGTGGCTTGCGATGTCGAGGTCTGGGTGTGAACGCAGATCGAACTCGAGCGGATTGGTGTCTGCCATGAGATGCCCACGCGTACGGAAGGCGTGGATCAGTTCGATCACACGAGCTTGACGAGCCACATCATCGTCATGTTCGACGGCGATGTCTTGAGCCCAGCGGATTGGTTCATATGGCAGACGAAGGTCTCGGAAGATCTTGTCGTAGAACTCATCTTGGCCGAGAAGTAGTTGGTGTACTCGTTTGAGGAACTCGCCAGATTGAGCACCCTGGATGACTCGGTGGTCATAGGTCGAGGTGAGTGTCACCATCTTGGAGACGGCAAGACGGGCGATAGTTGCTTCGGATGCGCCGTGGAATTCGGGTGGGTATTCCATCGAGCCGACGCCGACGATCACGCCTTGACCGGCCATGAGCCGTGGCACGGAGTAGTTTGTGCCGATACCGCCGGGGTTGGTCAGACTGACGGTGGTGCCTTGGAAGTCGGAGACTTCAAGCTTGCCGTCACGCGCCTTAGTGACCATGGTTTCGTATTCACGCCAGAACTCGGCGAAGTTCAGGGTCTCGGCATGTTTGATATTGGGCACGAGGAGTTGGCGTGTGCCGTTGGCCTTCTGCACGTCGATAGCTAGGCCGAAGTTGATGTGTTCTGGGTTGAGCTGAACCGGCTTGCCATTGTCGTCGTACATGAAGCCGGTGTTCATTTCCGGCATCGACTTAATGGCTTGAACAATCGCGTAGCCGATGATGTGGGTGAACGAGACCTTACCGCCACGAGCTCGAGCGAGGTGGTTGTTGATCACGACGCGTTGGTCGAAAAGCAACTTCACCGGCACCGCGCGAGCACTGGTTGCGGTGGGGACCGTCAAGCTCTCATCCATATTGGTTGCTGTGCGGGCTGCGGCGCCTCGAAGAACGACTTGCTCGACATCGTCAGACACGGCGATCGTTGGGCCTTTCTTCGTCGGTGCGGCTGGGGCCGGTTTTGCCGACGCTGGAGCAGTAGGTGCACTCGGCGCGGGTGCTTGAGCTGCTGGTGCAGCTGGCGTGCTTGGTGCAGGCGTAGCGGGGGTCGCCGGAGTTGTTGGGGGGCTGGTTTGGACGTGGTTCGCCGTTGAGGTCGGTGTTCCGTTGGAATACCCACCCGAGCGGAAAAACTCGGCCCACGCCGCGTCGACCGAAGCCGGGTCAGCGAGGAACTTTTCGTACATGTCTTCGACAAGCCATTCATTGGCTCCGAAGTCGGGAACTGTGACGTCGCTTGAGGACGTGCTGGGGGAAGACTCGGCCACGGGCTGAATCGCCTCTTCCAAATGAGCTTGATCCGTTGATACCTAGGCACGTTTGTACCTGCATTCAGGTTAGCCTGCCCCGGGTCATAAGGCGTGTTGGGGCGGGTGACTCGTGACACGTTTCGTTCGTGCCATTTTTCACAAGCGTTTCCGGCGTGTTTACCGGTGGGTTACTTGGCGTTCAGAAGCCGAGTAAGGCCGTGTTCATCTGCCGGTTGCGGCCCTCGCAAACCTGTCAGTGCTATGCCTTAAGTTGCTTGAGCAAGATCCTCCTGATCTAGTCCTCTTACAGTGTTCGTTTGCCGCGAGAAAGAAGATGTCACAGAGGGGCAAAGGGTCATCTGGTTCTTCGGACTCTGGTGGGGTGGCAGTCCTTCGGCGCGGTCTTCGTTGTGTTCACTCCCTTCCCTCAATTCCCACGAGACCGTCGGAAGTGTGAGTCAAGAACACCTATTAGGTAGGCGTGAACCCTAAAACCTAGGTGAAGCTAGGTTCTTGGACGCATCTGGTCGCCTGCTTTCGGGGATGTTTTCGGAGCGCGCAAAAACTGCACTTTCGCCTGCCCCCGGACTGATGTTGGTTTGCGGCATGACGCGGCCTTCAACGCAAGGCGTTGTGTTTCGTTACTGAATCAAGGTGATGGCTTGGGCGGGTGTTGGAGATTCGCTATCTTGCAGACCCTTGATGATTGGAATTCCGCACTTCGGCGAGGCAGAACCGGCTTGGCATTCCAAATGTTTGAACTTGAGCCACCGCGAACTGGTGTAGACGATGGACCGAAGGATTTTATGCCTAGCGAGCTAGAGGGCTGAGCGAAACTGGAGAAGGTATCTAGCTGGAATTACCTCCAAGTATGTCTTGAAACGAACTTTGTCCGCTTCACGTGGTTGGCAAGTGATGTCCTCGCATAAGGGGTGGACTTGGGATTTCCGGCCAGCCCAGATATGGCGCTTCCTGGTGTTGTGGAAAGTAATAGAGCGGGTCGGCGAAAGTTAACGGGCGCGACGCCATTCGATTGCGGGACAGGTGTCCATGATCATGGGTGTGCCCGCGGCGGTCGTGCGTTCGAAGGCTGCTTCATCGATGACGCCGAGTTGGAACCAGACACCCTTCGCCCTGATCTGGACTGCTTCGTCGGCGAACTGTCCGGCTTGTTCGCTTCGTCTGAATACGTCGACCACGTCGATCTCGAACGGCACGTCGGCGAGGGTCGCGTAGCCTTGCTCACCGAGCACAACGGGCGCGTCGGGGTGGATCGGTACGATCTTCTTGCCACGACGCTGCAAGAGTTCTGCGATCTCGTAGGCAGTTCGACGGGGGTTGCCTGAGAGCCCGACTACTGCCCACGTTTCGCAGTCATTCAGCATGAAGTCTATCCACGGCTGCTGCTGCCACGAAGTACTCATGTTTCCACCGTAGACGCTTCTGGTGTTTCTGGCAGGTCAATTGTCTTATGGTCTGGCTTGAGTGAAGTCTTGGTGGCAGCTATTGGCTGAGGAACTGTTCGGTCGCATTGGCGAGGGCGGTGGCGTAGCGGCGCTGGCCGTCGGCGGATTTCATCACGCTTGCGTCGGCCGCGTTTCGCATATTGCCCAGTTCGGCCATGATCGTCGGCATCTCGCTGAGGTTGTTGGTGGCGATGTCGGCTCGCAGGCTGAGTGCCGTGCCTCCGCCGATGTAGTTGGAGCGAGTGAAACCTTCAGCTTCGAGGGCGTCGCGAGCTGCCTCAGCTAGGCGAGTCGATTGTTCCCGCCAGTCGTTCGCCGTGGACACGATGATGTGAAAGCCGTGGTGGCTTGCGCCCGAGCCGTCGCCATGAATGCTGATTTTCGCGTCGGCGTTTTCGCTATTGCCCATGCCGCCACGAACGTCAACGCACGGTCCCCAGGAGCCGGTATCGTCGCTGTCGCGGGTCATCATCACGGTCGCACCCAGTGCTTCGAGCTTGGTTTTCAGTTCGCTGCCGACCCCGAAGTTGAAGGTCGCTTCGGCATAGCCGTCATTGGTGGCGGTACCGGTGGTGTTGCAGGCCTTTTTGGTTCCGTTTCCGGCTGGCACGAGTTTTCGGATTTCGCTGCCGTGGCGGGAGTTGCCGAGTTGGTGACCCGGGTCAATCACGATCAGTTTGCCTTCGAGGGGGAGCGGCTCGGGAGTGGGTTCGGTGGTCGGCACAGTGGTTGGCAGTGGTGTCGGCGTGGTTTGGCTGGCCGTGGTGTTTGCGGCCGACTCATCTGTGCTGCCGAACGTGGAAAATGCCCACCAAGCCGCCAAGCCAAGAACTACAAGAACCCCAGCGGCAATGCTGATGCGTTTTTTGCTCATAGCCACGCGCTATACCCTAGTTGAGGCGAGCGCCAGCCGGACGGGATACTCCTGAAGGGTCTTCCAGTATTCGTCCTACCCTTGGTCGCTGAGTTCGACACCACCGTCTGGGCTAGGGCCCAAGGCGGACCTCAACAACTCGTCGAACCCGTTGGAGTTTTGGGTGTCACGTGGTGTGGGGCTGATTTCGTGACCGACTGCGTGGCAAACTCACTCCTCGTGTCGTAGATCGACGACATTGTGAAAAGTCTTAGATCCGCGACATTCTGGCATCCTGAGGATTGGCTTTTTCGCCGGTTTAACGGAGCAGGATGGTGGTTTTGTGCGAGTCTAGGGTGGATATGCTCGATTCGTCTTTCTCAGGCAGGTGCATCATGCGTCGCTCTTTCTTTCCTCAAACTTTGTTCGCTCTCGTGCTCGTGTTCAGCACGGTGGCAGCGTGTTCTCCGGACACGTCAGAAAAGAAAAATGAAGCCAAGGAACCGGTGACGGCTTCACTCGTGGTTCACCGCGGCACGGTCGTTGCAATGGATTATGACATCGCGTTGTCTGAAGAGGAACTTAAAGAAACCTTGCCTGAGGGTACGCACGTGTGGGCGGGTGAGGATTCGCTAGTGGAAATCGCTTGGTCGGATGGTTCTGTCACTCGCCTAGATTCGAACAGTTCGTTCAAAATTGGTGCCGATAAGGATCGTGGTCAACTCACGGACGGCAGGTCATGGCATCGGGTGAGTGAGCAAGGTTCGGATAATTTCGATCTGACGTTGAGTGACGGCACCGACATTGCCACCTCTGGCACTGGCTTCATGGCTGAATGCGATGCGAAAAGCAACGACTGTTCGGTCTTTCTCCTCGAGGGTGGGCTGACTGTTGGCGACACGACGCTGGACCCACTCACGTGGACCACCGTCACTGACGGCATGGTTGGCGAGGCGCAACCGTTGACGTGGACGGCGGCACCGGCATCTGATTTCGCTAAAGAAAACTCGAAGCTAGATGGCAGTAAGGGCACGAGCCTCGAAGACCTTTATAAGAATGTTGATCCGTCGTTGGCATCCCCCAAAGGGCTTTACGTGGGCAAGCACACGTTCACGGCGGTGGATTGCCAGAAGGGCGATTGCGTGGCAAACAAGGTTCCGAAGAAGGGTGAAGTCGGCGATCGGACGTATGAGTTCGCGATCGAGTGCGGCAAGCGTCTGCCGTGTCAAGGGCAAATCAATACCTCATGGATTGACACGAAGGCTGGGACGAAGAAGTCTCTCGTTCCGTTGACGTTTGATGGAAAGGTCTATTCGTGGAATCTGAAGAACACACATCCGGCGTGTGTGTGGTCGGCTGAATTTACGGAAGGAACGATAACGAGCACGCTCGCATGGACGGCTAAACCTACGAAGGCGGAATTCTTAAACGACGACTTTGTGGCGACTGAAATTGAGGGCACCACTCATTCCAAGAACACGACGACGAAAGCCGTCGATTCACCAGCGTGCAAGAAATTCGAATTCACGGCAGTCACTGACGGTAAGTTCACGGCCGAGTTGGGGGAGTAGCGGCTTGTTAGGGCTAGGTGTGCGTTGACGGTTCGTCCTTATTCGCTTCTTAAATTGCTTGATCCTAACGTGAAGATTTCTCAACAGTGCAAAGTCAGAGCTGTCGTCATTGAATTATTGGTGTAACTTACGCGCGTGGATTTGAAGCAATCGGATTCGGCCTCGCGGTTTATATCGCTGGCGAAAATGGTCCAATAACATTGGATATATCCAAACCTTACCAAATTCTGTATAACTAAAGTTTGGTAAGGTTTGGGCATGGCAAACGATACGAGTGCTCAGGCTAAACACGATCCGGGATGGCCCGCGCTCACTTTCGAGCTACGCGAATGGAATGTCGATGCAGACTTCTTCTCGCGGTCGCAGGTGCGAAAACATGCTGGCCCGTACGCGGCAGCCGTCACACCGAGCATTGCCAAGATTTCGCCAATGATTTCCAATGAGACGATCGCTGAGTCAGAAGAAGCAACTAGGGCCATCGTGCGTTTTGACGAGTACGTCTCCACCGTATTCGGCGGAGAATTCGCTCCGATGAGCACTATTCTGTTGCGCACCGAATCGGCTTCGTCCTCTCAGATCGAGAACCTGACAGTGGGTGCTCGACAGATCGCGTTGGTTGAACTTGGTGAACATGCCAGCAGCAACGCCAAAATCGTCACTGCCAATGTGCGGGCGATGGAGGCGGCTATAGAGCTCAGTACCCAAATCAACGAAGACAGCATTCTCGCGATGCATGAAGCGCTGCTTGACTCGTCTCAACCCGAACATGCCGGGACTTGGCGCAATCAGCAAGTGTGGATAGGTGGTTCCGGTGCTGGACCACACCACGCCGAGTTCATTCCGCCGCATCATGATCGAGTCGAGTTCGCGATTGCTGACTTGCTTGAATTTATTGCGCGAGAAGATATGCCGATCCTTGCTCAAGCTGCCATCGCGCACGCCCAGTTCGAGACTATTCACCCTTTTGCTGATGGCAATGGGAGAACTGGGCGTGCGCTTGTTCACGCTCTGCTCACCAACAAAGGGATCACGCAAAACGTGACAGTTCCTGTCTCGTCGGGGTTACTCGTCAACACGAGCCGCTACTTCGCCGCGCTCGACGAATATCGCCAAGGTGACATTGAACAGATCATTCGGCAGTTCAACGAGGCTGCAATCTTCGCCGTCGGTAACGGCAGAAGGCTCGTGACAGATCTGGAGCAAACAGTCTCGGAAATTCGCGGAAAGATCACGGCCCGCGCTGATTCTTCCGCGTGGAAAATTGTGAATCTGCTAGTGGCGCAACCCGTTGTCAACAACGAGTTCGTGCGCGAACGGCTCGGGATCTCAGACATTGCTGCACAGCGCGGGATCGATCATCTGGAATCGGTCGGAGTGCTCAAACAACCGAGGAGTCAAGCACGCAATCGGGTGTGGCAGTCCCCAGCCGTGCTAGCAGATTTAGACGCTTTTGCGGCGCGAGTTCGACGAGTGCGTTGAATGAGCGCAGGCTTCAATGCAAGCGTGAGGGTTGATTTTCCCTGCAATTTCGGTGAATTTTCCACGGTGCCCCCGGCAGGATTCGAACCTGCGCTCCCGCCTCCGGAGGGCGGTGCTCTATCCCCTGAGCTACGGGGGCCCGTTTTTACGCAAAGTGCGCGAATAAGAGACTAGCGCACGACTAGTCTGGACCATGTGCCCACAGTCCTTGTAGTCGACGATACGCCCTCGATCCGGTTCCTGATTCGGATGAATCTCGAACTGGCCGGTATCGACGTGATCGAAGCAGAAGACGGGCAAGAGTGTCTCGACATGCTCGCCGAACTTGAACAACTGCCAGATCTCGTCACCATCGACATGGTCATGCCTCGCCTCGACGGCATTAGTGCCATCAGCAAAATCCGTGCCGAGGAACGTTACGAAAACCTGCCCATCATCATGGTCAGCACCCAAGGCCAACAGATTGATCTGAACCGAGCCAAAGCCGCCGGTGCCGACGACTACATCATCAAGCCCTTTGATCCAAACGAACTAGTGGCAACCGTCCAAAGCATGTTCGACTCGCGCCGATAGGCTTGAGCAGTGACTCCCGAGCAACTTTCAGAAGTGATTGTCGAAGCCCTGCGCACGCTGGCCACCAACGGTCAGGTGACGCTCGCCGACGGCGTGCCCAGCACAGTGCATGTCGAGCGCCCCAAGAATCGCGACCACGGCGACTACGCGACCAATATCGCACTGCAGCTTGCCAAGAAATCGGGTATGAACCCACGCGAGTTCGCCACCCTTCTCGCAGAAGCGCTCAGTAGCCACGCGGGAATCGCGTCCGCGGAAATCGCCGGGCCAGGTTTCCTCAACATTCGCCTCGCTGCCGGAGCGCAGGGCGAGATTGCGCGGCTCGTACTCGCCGCAGGTGAAAGCTACGGTCACGCCGAAGCCACGAGCAAGAACATCAACCTCGAATTTATTTCTGCCAACCCAACCGGCCCCCTGCACCTTGGGCACACGCGCTGGGCTGCCGTTGGAGATGCGCTCAGCAGAGTCCTTCGAGCCGGCGGAAACGATGTCAGCAACGAGTTCTATATCAACGACCGCGGTATCCAAATGGACAAGTTTGGGGCCTCGCTCGCCGCACGTGCCAACGGGCAAGAACCACCAGAAGACGGTTACCTTGGCGAATATATGATCCCACTAGCCGAACGAGTCGTGGCAGAAAACCCCGGCATCCTCGATCTACCGGAAGACGAACAACTCGTTGCTTTCCGTGAAGCCGGCTATCAACTTCAGTTGCAAGAGCATAAAGATCAACTCGACAACTTCCGCACCCACTTTGATGTGTGGTTCTCCGAACGCTCCCTTCACGAAACCGATGCCGTCGACGTCAGCCTGAAAATGCTCGATGAACAAGGCCGTAGCTATACCGAAGACGGTGCACTCTGGATGCGCACCACTGACTTTAACGACGACAAAGACCGCGTCCTCGTTAAATCCGATGGTTCGCTCACCTACTTTGCCTCCGACACCGCCTATTACGTCAACAAGCGCGAACGCGGTTTTGACGAATGCATCTACTTGCTCGGCGCAGACCACCACGGTTACGTTGGCCGCCTGTCGGCCATGGCCGCCTGCGTGGGCGATACTCCCGGAAAAGAATTGCGCGTCTTGATCGGGCAACTCGTCAAAATCTACGAAGGCGGCGTCGAACTCAAACTCAGCAAACGCGCCGGCACTATCGTGACCCTCGCCGAGCTGGTCGAACTCATCGGTATTGATGCCCTGCGGTACACGCTGATTCGCTATCCCGCGGATTCGCCGCTCACCCTCGACGTCGCCGAAATGACCCGCCAGAGCAGTGATAACCCCGTGTATTACGTGCAATACGCGCACGCGCGGCTCTCGTCGATCGTGCGAAACGCAGCTGACTTCGGCATCACGGTCGATATCGATACCTTCGATCCGGGCCAACTCTCGCACGAACGCGAAGGTGAACTCTTGCGTTCGCTCGCCGCATTCCCGAAGATTGTCGCCCAAGCCGCTGAACTGTATGAACCACACCGCGTCGCTCGTTATCTGGAAGACACGGCAGCTGCGTTCCACAAGTTCTATGACGTTTGCCGAGTCCTCCCACAAGGAGACGAAGAAGCCACCGAAACCCATGCCGCTCGACTAGTGCTCGTTGCCGCCACCCGCCAGGTGTTCGCCAACGGTCTAGCCCTCCTCGGCGTAACCGCACCGGAGCGAATGTAATGAGAAGCCACGAAGCAGGAGCACTGCACGGACAAGCCGGCGACCGCGGCCCGGCATGGTTGCAGCGCCCAGACGATGTCAATGCACTAGTGCACCAACTGTGGTCCGAGAACACCTCCAAAGTGGCGGGCGTGCTGCAGGTTTCAGGTGTCACGGTTACCGAACTTGCTGAAGAGTTCGGCACGCCCCTCTACGTTATGGACGAAGCCGACTTCCGTAATCGGGCCCGAGCTTTCAAAGCCGGATTCGAAGGTGCAGAGATCTATTACGCCGGAAAGGCATTCCTTTGTGTGTCGGTTGCTCGCTGGATTGCCGAAGAAGGGTTGAGCCTCGACGTCTGCACTGGCGGCGAACTCGCCGTAGCCTTGGCCGCGGATTTCCCACCAGAACGCATCGGCCTGCACGGAAACAACAAGTCCGAGGCTGAATTACGCCGTGCCATCGACGTTGGTGTCGGCCGGATCGTTATCGACTCCTTCGATGAGATCGATCGACTGATCGCCTTGACCGAAGAACTCGGTGCCACTGCCCGCGTGATGGTGCGCGTTACCGCTGGCGTCGAAGCACATACTCACGAATACATCTCCACCTCACATGAAGACCAAAAATTCGGATTCTCGATCCAAGGTGGAGATGCTTTCGAAGCGGTTTCGCGAGTCGTTGCAGCAGAACGGCTCGAGTTCCTTGGCTTGCATTCGCATATCGGATCGCAGATTTTTGTCATTGACGGGTTTGAAGTAGCGGCTCGCCGGGTTCTGCGTTTGCACGCTCAGATTGCTGAAGAATTGGGTGTCGTCGCTCCCGAGCTGGATCTCGGCGGCGGATTTGGCATCGCCTACACCACCCAAGACGATCCATCGACTCCTGAATTCTTGGGCAAGACCATGCTCAAACTCGTCGCAGACGAATGTGCCGCACTCGACATCGACGTGCCCCAGTTGTCGATCGAGCCAGGTCGTGCCATCGCCGGGCCCTCCACGATGACGCTTTACGAAGTAGGCACCACCAAGACCGTCGCTCTCGAAGGAGGCACTGCACGTCAGTACGTGTCCGTCGACGGTGGCATGAGTGACAACGTCCGCCCCGCACTTTACGGCGCAGATTACTCCTGCACGATCGCCTCACGCGCCACTGAAGGTCAAGCAGTGCTGAGCCGGGTGGTGGGCAAACACTGCGAATCTGGTGACATCGTGGTGAAGGACGAATACATCGGTGCCGATGTGCGGCCGGGTGACCTGCTCGCCGTTCCGGGCACCGGTGCTTACTGCTACTCGCTGGCCAGCAACTACAACCATGTGCCGCGCCCGCCCGTTGTCGCAGTGCGTGACGGTGAAGCCAGACTTATTGTGCGTGGTGAAACTGAAGAAGATTTACTGCGTCTTGACGTGATGTGATCGAGAAATTCGTGAACTTTCGCCTCGTCATTTTTAAGCCTTGTACGCGAGCATTCTCCGCGTCGATACCCTTGGACAGTGAACTCCGTGCCTGTAAATAGTCAGAATCAAGATCGGACCATCCGCATTGCCATGCTTGGCTGCGGGGTTGTGGGTTCGGAAGTAGCCCGAGTTTTGACAACCGATGCCGACGAACTCGGCCGACGTATTGGCGCGAAAGTTGAACTCGTCGGGATTGCGGTTCGTCGTTTGGAACGAGTTCGCTACCTCGAACTTGACCAGAACCTGTTCACCGTTGATGCGCAAGCACTAGTTTCCCGTGACGACCTCGATGTTGTGATCGAAGTGATTGGTGGCATTGAGCCAGCACGCGAGTTAATTCTGACTGCCTTGAAGCATGGCGCATCTGTCGTTACCGCAAACAAAGCCTTGCTTGCTGAAGCAGGCGACGAACTGTATGCGGCCGCCGAAGCCGCCGAACGAGATCTTTACTACGAAGCCGCGGTTGCTGGCGCGATCCCGATCATTCGCCCCCTGCGCGAGTCGCTGGCAGGAGACCGGGTCACACGTGTGCTCGGCATCGTCAACGGCACGACGAACTACATCCTTGACCAGATGACGACCACGGGCGCTAGTTTCGATGATGCGCTCGAAGACGCTCAGCAATTGGGGTACGCCGAAGCTGATCCAACGGCTGATGTTGAAGGGTTCGACGCTGCCGCTAAGGCCGCAATTCTCTCCGGGCTTGCATTCCATACCCGAATGACGCTTAACGATGTGCATTGCGAAGGCATTAGTGATGTGACAGCTGCCGACGTTGCGGCGGCAAAACAAATGGACTGTGTCGTGAAGCTCTTAGCGATTTGTGAAGCTGACCAGACACAAGGCACGGTGTCTGCACGAGTGCATCCCGTGATGATCCCTGACTCTCATCCACTCGCCAGCGTGCGGGGCGCGTTCAACGCAGTCTTTATTGAAAGCGAAGCGGCCGGCGAGTTGATGTTTTACGGCCAAGGAGCCGGGGGAGCGCCGACAGCCAGTGCAGTGCTTGGTGACGTTGTCACGGTGGCTCGCCATCGTCGCGACGGCGTTTACGGCCCTAAAGAAACCGCGCACGCAGACCTCACACCCATCCCGATCGGGCAAGCGCGCACGCGTTACCACGTGTCGCTCGACGTTGACGACCGTCCGGGCGTGCTAGCGGCAGTAGCACAGGCGTTCGCCAGCCACGACGTGTCAATCAGGACTGTGCGTCAAGAGGGGCGCGGATCTGACGCACAACTCGTGGTCGTGACTCACGAAGCAAGCGATGCAGCGCTGGCAGCAACCGTTGCCGATTTACGAAGCCAAGACATGGTTCGAGGAGTCTCCTCGGTCATGCGAGTTGAAGGAGTGGCGTAATGGCCAAGCCATGGCGTGGAGTGATCAACGAATATCGGGATCACATTCCTCTTGCTGCAGATGCTCAGGTCATCACGCTCGGTGAAGGCGGAACGCCGCTCGTGCATTCGCGCTGGCTCTCAGGTCTGACTGGTTCCGAGGTTTACGTCAAAGTAGAGGGTCAGAACCCGACCGGTTCGTTCAAGGACCGTGGCATGACGGTCGCAATTTCAGGTGCGCTCGCTGACGGCGCGAAGGCTGTCGTGTGTGCCTCGACTGGTAACACCTCGGCATCGATGACGGCCTATGCGACTCGGGCTGATCTTGTGCCGATCGTATTGGTTCCCTATGGTCGTATCGCTGCAGGGAAAATGGCGCAAGCCATCATGCACGGTGCCCAGATCATTCAAGTTGAAGGCAATTTTGACGATTGCCTCGAACTTTCGCGTGCCTTGGCCAAGGAGTACCCGGTCGCCCTCGTCAATTCGGTTAACCCGATGCGGATCGAGGGGCAAAAGACGGCATCTTTTGAAATCGTCGATGTGCTTGGCAAAGCGCCAGACATTCACGTCCTTCCCGTGGGTAACGCCGGCAACATCACGGCCTACTGGAAGGGTTTCAAGGAATACCAGAGCTCCGGTCAAACTGACTCCTTGCCGAAGATGTGGGGATTCCAAGCAGCCGGCTCTGCGCCGATTGTCGAGGGGCGAATTATTCGCGAACCGAATACGATCGCGACGGCTATTCGAATCGGCAATCCTGCTTCGTGGACGCTTGCCGAGCAAGCCCGTGATGAATCTGGCGGACGTATTGCGGCCGTTACTGATGAGCAGATCCTCGCGGCCCAACGACTTTTAGGTGCCAAAGAAGGAATCTTCGTTGAGCCAGGATCAGCTGCGAGTGTTGCTGGACTCGTGGCGGCTGCCGAAGCGGGGGACGTTGCATCAGGCCAACTGATTACCGTCACTGTCACCGGAAACGGACTCAAAGACATTGACACACCGCTGTCGCATCTAGAACCCATCACACCGACTGTTATCGAGTTTGATGTCGTTGCCGCTGCAAAGGCTGCTGGGCTCGAATGAGTTTCGTTGAAGGCGTTGTCCGCGTTCGTGTGCCGGCAACCAGCGCCAATCTCGGTCCAGGCTTTGATGCCTTAGGTATTGCGCTTTCGCTGTATGACGAAATCTCGGTAGAAGTCATTGACTCTGGGCTCGAGATTGAGGTGCGCGGCGAAGGTGCTGATGAAGTGCCGACCGACGAAAATCATTTGGTTTATCGTGCCATGGAGGCGGCCTTTGATCTTCTCGGCGAAACTCCACCCGGCCTGCGGCTCGTGTGTTCGAACCGCATTCCGCATGGTCGCGGCTTGGGTTCGTCCTCAGCTGCTATATCCGCTGCGATTGTGGCAGCACGCGGACTTGTTGTGGGTGGCGAAGACCGGCTCGATGACGCCACGGTCTATCAACTCGCGACAGACCTTGAGGGCCACCCCGACAATGTCGCGCCAGCTTTGCGAGGCGGCTTCACGATTGCATGGGTTGCTGGTGCTGCTGCTGCGGTTCAAAGACTGGATGTGGAACACGACGTCACGGTGTTCATCCCGCCAGACCCCTTATCGACGTCGCTTGCTCGAGGGCTGCTGCCTGAGACGGTGCCGCATGCTGATGCTGCCGCCAACGTTGGTCGGGTGGCGCTGCTTGTCGCTGCCTTGACGGTCGCGCCAGAGAATCTGATCTTCGCAACTGAAGATTGGTTGCATCAGTCGTATCGCTCAGAAGCCATGCCTCGGTCATACAAACTCATGCAACAGATGCGCGTTGAAGGTATTCCCGCAGTGATTTCAGGTGCTGGTCCGACGGTGCTGGCATTTGCCACAGGCTTGGGGGAGTGGACTCCCGAAGGATGGACTTCAAAAGAATTGTCCATTGAATCTCGTGGTGCGCACATTTACTGACACCCAACGTGCTATGCTTTTCATGTCGGAGTTGAGGTTCTCTCCCCCGGCGAAACGCCACAATCAAGCTCGTCAGATACGGGCGCCTCTGTGTGGGTAAATCGGAACTCTTGTTCGGAAACACTTCAGGGCTGTGGCCATCCGAAAAGGACAATTCGTGTCAGAAACAACCACGGTTGAAAACAACAATACTGAAGCCCCTGCTGCTAAGGCCCCTCGTCGATCGGGCGGTGCGCTCAGCGGCAAAGTTATTGCAGAGCTTCAAGAAATAGCAACCGGTTTAGGCATCACCGGTACCGAAAAGATGCGCAAGAACCAACTCATCGACGCCATTAAGCAAGCGCGCGGTGAAACACCGCCTGCCGTTGCGCCAACGTCATCGCCGGCTCCCAAGGAATCTGCGAAAAAAGAAGAGAAGCCAGCCTCGAGCGGCAAACAAACTGCTT
Source organism: Aeromicrobium sp. (assembly GCA_040394025.1). Taxonomy (GTDB): domain Bacteria; phylum Actinomycetota; class Actinomycetes; order Propionibacteriales; family Nocardioidaceae; genus Aeromicrobium. Next base: position 338,480 of record JBEBSZ010000001.1, on the reverse strand, counting down.
CTGAAGCCCCAGTCCAGCCTGAAAAGTCTGACTCCGGCGCTCAAGACGACAAGAACAAAGACAAGGCTGCAGTAGACAAGTCTGATAAAGACGGCAAAAATGCTGATCGCCAAGACAAAGGCAAACCGCAAAAGCAGCCTAATAACTCTGAAAACTCAGACGACAAGAGCTCAGACTCTTCGCCTGATTCAAAGTCCAATGATGGTGATCAGCGGCAGGACCGCGGAGGCCAGCAGCGGCAAGGTAACCAGAATCAGGGCAACCAGAACCAAGGAAACCAAGGTCAGCGTCGTCAAGGTGGTAACCAGGGCAACCAGAACCAAGGCGATGACGATAACCCTCGTCGCCGCAACCGCCGTGGCCGCAACCGTGGCCAGGGTCGAGGCATGGACGGCGAGCCGATCATCAACGAAGACGACGTGCTCGTACCAGCAGCTGGCATCCTCGACGTGCTCGACAACTATGCCTTCGTTCGCACCACGGGTTACTTGCCGAGCGAAAATGATGTCTACGTTTCGCTCTCCATGGTTCGTCGACTCGGCCTGCGTCGCGGTGACGCCATCGTCGGTCAGGTGCGTCAGCCTCGCGAGGGTGAACGCAAAGAGAAGTTCAACCCGATGGTCAAGATCGAGTCGGTTAACGGCCTGAGTACAGATGAAGCAAAGAGCCGTGTCGAGTTCTCCAAGCTGACTCCGCTGTATCCCGCAGAGCGTTTGCGTCTTGAAAGCCAGGCTGGTGGGCTCACGGGTCGCGTGATCGATCTGGTTTCCCCGATTGGTAAAGGCCAGCGTGGCTTGATCGTTTCGCCGCCGAAGGCAGGCAAGACCATGATCATGCAGCAGGTAGCTAACGCCATCACCGAAAACAATCCTGAATGCCATTTGATGATTGTCTTGGTGGACGAGCGCCCAGAAGAAGTCACGGATTTCCAGCGCACGGTCAAGGGCGAAGTTATTGCTTCGACCTTCGACCGTCCGGCATCTGATCACACGACAGTCGCTGAACTGGCAATCGAACGTGCGAAACGTCTCGTCGAACTGGGTATGGATGTTGTCGTTCTCTTGGACGGCATCACCCGCCTGGGCCGGGCCTATAACTTGGCCGCTCCAGCATCGGGCCGCATCATGTCCGGTGGTGTGGACTCCTCAGCCTTGTATCCGCCAAAGAAATTCTTTGGTGCCGCGCGCAACATCGAAAACGGTGGCTCACTCACGATCTTGGCTACTGCGCTGATCGAAACCGGCTCGCGTATGGACGAAGTGATTTTCGAAGAGTTCAAGGGCACCGGCAACTGGGAGCTTCGTTTGCGTCGTGAGTACGCAGACAAGCGCATCTTCCCAGCCATTGATGTGGATGCTTCCAGTACTCGTCGCGAGGAACTCTTGCTCGCGAAGGACGAACTCGCAGTCGTGTGGAAGTTGCGTCGTGTGTTGTCTGGTCTTGAAGGCCAGCAGGGTCTCGAACTCGTACTCGACAAACTCAAGAAGACGAATAGCAATATCGAATTCCTCATGCAGATCAACAAAACCATGCCAGGCGCTGGTGGCGATGAGTGACGCAAAGATTTTCACCGAGTTCTCCGCCGAGACAATCGACGGAGAACAGGTGGATCTTTCTGACTACGAAGGCCAAGTGGTCTTGGTTGTCAACACCGCCTCGCAATGTGGTTTCACTCCGCAATACGCCGGCTTGCAGGAGTTACAAGAAACCTACGGCGAACGCGGGTTCACCGTTCTCGGATTTCCTTGCGATCAGTTTGGCCATCAGGAACCGGGCAGCAACGATGAGATTGCGCAATTTTGTGAGACGCAGTTTGGTGTCACCTTCCCGATGTTCGCCAAGATTGATGTCAATGGCAAGAACACGCATCCCTTGTTCAAGTGGCTCAAGTCGCAGCGTAAAGGCGTGTTGGGCGGCACCATCAAATGGAACTTCACCAAGTTTCTTATTGGTCCTGATGGTCAACCTGTTAATCGTTTTGCCCCGACCGTGGCACCGCAAGACATCGCCAGCGATATTGAGAAGTTGCTGTAACCAGACCCAAATTCGCGCTCACTAGGTGGGCAGTGGCACAATGATTGATTGGTTCTGGTTCACAGATTGCGCCGCATTCTGACCCAGCGCCTGAGAGAGGAAATAATGAAAGCCGATATTCACCCGACGTATGTCGAGACTCAGGTGACCTGCACCTGTGGCAACACCTTCACCACTCGCAGCACCGCTGAAGACGGCGTCATCCGCGCCGACGTGTGCTCGAAGTGCCATCCCTTTTACACCGGCAAGCAGAAGATTCTTGACACCGGTGGACGCGTCGCTCGCTTCGAAAAGCGTTACGGCAAGAAATAGTTCAGCTTTAGCGCCGGCCCTCTTCTTTACTGAAGGGGCCGGCGTTGTCGTTCCGCACACTGGATCAGCAAGGAGAAACAGGTGTTTGAAGCAGTCGATGCGTTAATCGCTGAACACGCCGAACTTGAAGTACGACTCGGCGATCCGTCGGTGCACTCTGATCAACGGTTAGCACGTACGCTCGGGCAACGTCATACTGAACTCAATGCGATTGTGCGGACGTACCGCGAATGGCAGCAGGCAAAAGATGATCACGAAGCTGCTATCGAATTGGAGATGGCTGAGGAGGCCCAAGGCTTCGAGGCTTTGATTGAAGAGCTTGCAGAAAAGCTACGTCAACTCCTTGTGCCACGAGATCCTGCCGATGGCAAGGACGTGATCATGGAAATCAAAGGTGGCGAAGGCGGGGAGGAGTCTGCGCTGTTTGCGGCGGACCTTTTCCGAATGTATCAGCGCTTTGCTGAAGCTCAGGGCTGGCGTACGGAAGTCATTGATTCCACGGATACAGCGCTTGGTGGATTTAAGTCGGTCACGGTAGCGGTCAAGGCGAAAGGTACGCCTGAGCCAGGCGAGGCACCATTCGCGAAACTTAAGTTTGAAGGTGGCGTTCACCGCGTGCAACGTGTGCCTGTCACCGAATCGCAAGGCCGAATTCACACGTCAGCCGCGGGAGTTCTCGTGCTTCCGGAAGCCGAAGATATTGACGTCCAGATTAATGACAATGATTTACGCATAGACGTGTATCGTTCGAGCGGTCCTGGCGGACAGAGCGTCAACACCACTGACTCGGCCGTGCGAATTACTCATGAGCCGACGGGCATTGTTGTGAGTTGCCAGAACGAGAAAAGCCAGCTTCAGAACAAGGAGCAAGCGATGCGGATTCTGCGTTCGCGACTCTTAGATCGTGCCCGCGCGGAAGCTGAAGCTAGTGCCTCAGATGCTCGTCGTGCTCAAGTACGGACAGTCGATCGTTCTGAGCGAGTGCGAACCTACAATTTTCCAGAGAATCGGATTTCTGACCATCGCACCGGTTTTAAGGCCTACAACCTTGATCAGGTGATGGATGGAGCTTTAAATGACGTCATTGAATCGCTTGTCGAGACGGATATTGCAGATCGTTTGTCTGCGGTGGAGTCTAGTTCGTGAGTGTGCGTCGACTTCTTGAATCGGCGAGCCAGACACTTGCCGATGCGGGAGTGGCCTCGCCCCGAAACGATGCAGAAATTCTACTCAGTCACGTGACCGGTGTGCCACGAGCATTATTGCTCGTCACCGCACGAGTCGATGACCGCCAACGCGCGAGTTTTCACGACATGATTGCGAGCCGCGCGACCCGAGTTCCCTTGCAACACCTGACCGGCTCAGCTGGATTTCGGTATGTGGATGTGGAAGTCGGCCCGGGCGTGTTCGTGCCGCGCCCGGAGACCGAACTGCTCGCCGGTTGGGCGATCGAAGAAGCGAACAAGCTTGAAGCGGCGGTTGTAGTCGAGTTGTGTGCCGGATCGGGGGCGATCAGCCTCTCGATCGTTTCTGAAGCGCCATACACGCAGGTCCACGCTGTTGAACTCGACGAGGCAGCTTTCGGATGGGCGCAACTCAATCTCTCGGGCACTGGTGTCGATTTACAACAGGGCGATATGGCGGATGCCTTCGTCGACCTGAATGGTCAGGTCGACATCGTTGTGACAAACCCGCCCTATATCCCGCTTGAAGCGTGGGAGTCAGTCACCCAAGAAGTCCGTGACCATGATCCAGCACTCGCGCTGTGGTCGGGGGAGGATGGACTTGACGCCATGCGTGTCGTTGAAGAGGTGGCATGGCGTTTGTTGAAACCTGGGGGAGTCGTCGGAGTTGAGCACGCTGATGTGCAAGGCGAAAGTGCACCGGGAATTTTCCGTAGCCGCTTTGTCGAGGTCTTAGACCACCGAGACTTGGCAGATAAACCTCGATTCGTAACCGCACGAAAGCCAGCATTGCCATGAACAGATATGTGAAAATTGCGTACATCAATTCCCTGAGTTCGGGCAGGGAGATTCCGGGCACGTTTAGGATCAACTCGTGAGCTACGATCTCGAAGCCGATTTTGATTCCGCCAAGGAAGCGGCGATTTCAGCAATCCGAGCGGGTGAACTGGTTGTCTTTCCGACCGATACGGTCTATGGCATTGCCGCTGACGCTTTCAGCCCGCAGGCAGTGGAGCGGTTGCTTGCAGCGAAAGGTCGCACTCGCGCTATGCCGCCACCCGTCTTGGTCTACGACGCTTCCGTTTTGGATGCGCTTGCTGTCGAGATCCCCAATTGGGTGCGCGCGATGGTGTCCGATTTGTGGCCTGGTGCGCTGACGCTTATTTGTCGAGCACAGCCTTCGCTGGCCTGGGATCTTGGCGAAACCAGGGGGACGGTGGCGGTTCGAGTGCCAGCGCATAAGCAGGTACGGGAACTGTTGAAAGAGTCTGGTCCACTTGCTGTGTCGAGTGCGAATACCACCGGGCACCCGGCTGCTACGACTATTGCCGAGGCTGAATTGATGCTTGGCGAGAGCGTTGCTGCCTATCTGGATGGTGGAGAAAGTGGTGCCGGTATTGCTTCGACCATCCTCGACATCACAAGTTCTGTGCCACAGGTAGTACGCCAAGGCGGAGTCTCACTAGCCGAGCTCCATCGCTTCAACAACACGATTGAAGTGAGTGCTGATTAATGCGGGAGTATTTGGTCATCTTTGGTATCGCGCTTGGCGTGACGTATTTGCTTTCGTCAATCGCGCGACAACTTGCCCAGCGTTATGGTGCGGTTGCTCGTGTACGGGAACGAGATGTCCATGCAATTCCCACGCCCTACTTTGGTGGTCCTGCTTTATTGGCTGGATTGTTAGCAGCCTATATCGCGGCAACGACGTTACCGTTTCTATCTGGTGGCAACGACGCACTTTTTGCTGATGTGCGGGCTGTACTCGTGGGCGGGACAGTCATTTGTCTCGTTGGCGTGATTGATGATCTTTTCGAGCTCGATGCTCTGAGTAAATTTGCCGGCCAAGTGCTCGCTGGCGTCATCGCGGTCGCGATGGGATTGCACTTTGTGTATTTGCCGCTTCCGGGGAACTATTTTGCGCTTGATCAAGCCCAAGGCATGATTCTTACGGTGTTTTTGATTGTCGCTACAGCGAATGCGGTCAATTTTGTTGACGGACTTGACGGTCTAGCGACAGGAATTGTCGCAATCGGTGCGATCGCATTTTTTACCTACGCCTTTGTGTTGGCGGTCGAAAACGGACAGACTCGTGCAGTCGCGGCGGCCGTACTGACTGCTTCATTGGCGGGGGCCTGCTTGGGGATCTTGCCACATAATTTCTTCCCGGCACGCATGTTCATCGGTGACTCAGGTTCCATGCTTCTAGGCTTTGTTCTGGCGTGCTCCACAGTGAGTTTGACTGGTCAGTTTCCGGCCACGAACATCGCGCAAGGCGTGGGTGGCGCTCCATCGAGCCTGTTACCGGCCATGCTGCCGTTGATCTTGCCGTTTGCGGTGTTAATGGTGCCGTTTCTTGACATGACTCTTGCCGTCTTGCGTCGCACGCGCGCAGGACAGTCGCCATTTAGTCCGGACAAGATGCACTTGCACCACCGACTCCTTGAGATCGGCCACTCGCATCGTCGTGCTGTCCTTCTGATGTATGCCGCAGCGGCCCTAGTTGCTTTCGGTGTGGTGGCAATCGGGTTGTTTAGTGGTTGGCAGCTATTTGCGGTGATCGCTGTGTTGACTGCGTTGGTCGCTAGTGCCATATTCCTGCTACCTTCGCTTGAGGCTAGATTGTGGTCCTCATGAAATTTTCATTCACCCTGATATTGCAACTTGTCGCATGGGTCGTTGCTGTTGCCGCTGGGACAGTGTTTCGTGGCTGGCCGGGCATTTGGGGTGCAGTTGTCGCCATGATTCTGGTCCTGCTGTTCTTTGGTTCAACTAAGGTGATTATTGGCCCGATCGCGACGATGAGCCCGGCAATGTCGCAGCCCTTGGCCTTGTTATTTTTCCTGACGAAAGCCGCAGTTCTAGCTGCGCTGCTCATCGTGATGTGGGAGAGTGAAAGTGCCGCCGATTTTGTTGACTTTGTCACCCTTGGGGTTACCCTAATCGTGGGTTCAGTGGTATGGATCATCGGTCAAACGATTGACCACTCGCAAGCCCGGATTCTGACTTTCGACCTGCCTGAAAGTGACGATTCGCCCACTGATACGATGACCGAGTGAAGAAAACGCTTCGTTTCGGCGAAGTGCGACCAACCTTGTGAAAGTTTTAGCAAGGTTGCGATCGGCATCACACGGATATCTCAAATACGAAGCTTTTGAGGTAGTCGTTTGTGGTTTTTCTGCAGGAAACGAAGTTGACCGACGCCGGGATCTCAAGATTTCGACGCACAGAAGGGTGAACGATTGTCCACTGTGACAAGCATCGAATCGCGTGGCCTCGTGGCTTCCGGCTCTAGTGAAGTAGACGGTTTTCAGGCGCCAGGACCAGCAGACTTCGAACTGCCTCCTTTTTTAGAAACTTCAGTCCTCGACATCACCAAGCCAATGTTGATGTTCGTTCTGACCGGGGTTCTGATCGCCCTCTTCTTCTACGGTGCCGCTCGTAAGGCCGAAGTCGTGCCTGGCCGCCTGCAATATGCTGGTGAACTCGTTTATGGATTTGTTCGTAATTCGCTGGCACGCGACAACATCGGCTCCGAAAAGTTCATGCCTTTTGTGCCGTTCCTTTTCGCACTTTTCACCTTGATTTTGGTGAATAATTACATCGGGTTAATTCCCTTTATCCAATTTCCGACGTTCTCGCGATTCAGTTTCGCGGTTGCACTTGCGGTCATCGCTTGGTTGGTTTACATCGGCGCAGGCATGCGAGTCCATGGCGTCTTCGGCTACTTCAAGTACCAGTGCGTGCCCAGTGGGGTCACCGGTCCCGTCCTACTGTTGATCATTCCGCTCGAGTTCCTTTCGAGCATTGTGGTTCGCCCCATCACACTTTGCCTGCGTCTCTTTGCGAATATGTTCGCCGGCCACCTGTTGCTGATGCTGTTTGCCATGGGTGGTACGTACCTAATGTTTGAAGCGACTAGCCCAGTGAATATCGCTGCCGGTTTCTTCGCTTTCTTGATGTATTTCATGATCAGCATCCTCGAACTCTTGGTCATGTTCCTGCAGGCTTATGTGTTTACGCTGTTGGCTTCGATGTATATCGCGGAGGCTGTGGCAGAAAGCCACTAAGACTTCACTTCACCTCCAAGTTGAAGTGGGAAAACTAAATATCAATGATCGGGGTCAAAAAGGCCCGAGAACGACGCACAAGGCGTCACTATGAAAGGAAAACCCATGGTCGGTTCGCTGAACATGCTCGGTTACGGCATTGCCACGATTGGTCCTGCTATTGCTGTTGGTCTGATCTTCGCTGCCTACATCAACGGTGTTGCACGTCAACCAGAAGCTCAGGGCAAGCTCCAGCCCATCGCGATTCTTGGCTTCGCTCTTGCTGAAGCTCTTGCCATTATCGGCATCGGTCTCGCCTTCGTTCTTAACTGACGTAATCCGAAACCGATACCTTCTCAGGAGACACCATGTTCCACGTATTCGCAGCGGCAGCGGGCCAACCAAATCCGCTGGCCGTGCATATCCCTGAGCTCGTTCTTGGTGGTATTTTCTTCCTGATTTTCGTGGCTGTTGTAGCGAAATTCATTGTTCCGAAGTTTGAAGAGGCGTACGCAGCGCGTGTCGCAGCTATCGAAGGTGGAATGGAAGACGCAGAAGCCGCGCAGAAGGAAGCTCAAGCGGCTCTCGAGCAATACAAAGCTCAGTTGGCCGAGGCTCGCCACGAAGCTGCAGCTATTCGTGAAGAAGCTCGCGAACAGGGTGCTGCGATTGTGGTTGAAATGCGTGAACAAGCTCAAGCTGAGTCTGAACGCATCGTTTCGGCAGCACATGCACAAATCACTGCGGAACATCAGCAAGCACTTGCCCAGCTCAAGACGGAAGTCGGCGGCATGGCGACGGAGCTTGCTGGCCGCATCGTTGGCGAGTCACTTGCCGATACGGATGCTCAGCGACGTGCGGTCGATCGTTTCCTTTCTGAACTTGAGGGGTCGGCTAACTGATGCGAGGATCCTCAGCGAAGTCACTTGATGCAGTTCTGGCTGTAGTGAGTGGTGTTTCGGGCGTCAAAAAGGCCGCAGTTCTAGGCTCGGAACTTTTGACGGTCGTGGCCGTGCTCGACCGCGAGGTCGCACTTCGCCGACTCTTGACTGATCCATCGACTGAACCTGCAGGCAAGCAATCGCTCGTTGAAAACGTCTTTGGCGCGTCGGTCGGAACAGACGCTCTCACCGTGCTCAAGACCGCTGTAGGCGGCCGCTGGGCTGCGGGACGAGACCTCACTGACGGTTTGGAGATCGCTGGAATCAACGCTTGGGCTCAAGCGGCTGCTGCTTCAACCAAAGGCGACAAACTGGAGTCCGAGTTGTTCGCGGCAAGTCAGGTCATTCACGACAACAGCGAACTGCGGGCCGTGATTAGCGATCGTGGGGTTGCAACAGCGGCGAAGGCCGAACTGCTCGACTCGATCTTCGCTAAGAAGGTTGGCAATCCTAGTCTTGCGATTTTGAAGCAAGCAGCAGCGGCTCGCTCGGCTTCATTCGAGAAAGTCATTGCACAGTTCACTCGTCAAATTGCCGACCGCGAAGGTCAGATCGTGGCGGTTGCGCGCGTTGCATACGAGCTATCCGAAGAAGAGATCAACCGTCTCGCCTCGGGACTCACCGCAAAATACGGACGCTCAGTCCAACTCAATATCGTTGTTGACCCCTCGGTCGTCGGAGGTATTGCTGTCTCCGTCGGTGACGAAGTCGTCGACGCCACTATGTCCACCCGCTTGGAATCAGCTCGCCGGCTGATCGCAGGCTGATACTTGAACGCATTTGTTCTCAACACCGAAGAAGGCAGGCACAGAATGACTGAACTCTCGATTCGTCCGGAGGAAATCCGCGACGCATTGCAGAAGTTCGTGTCGGAATACTCCCCGACGGCGGACAAAGCCGAAGAGATCGGAATCGTAGCCGAAGCGGCTGACGGTATTGCACGCGTTGAGGGTCTTCCCTCGGCAATGGCAAACGAACTTCTTGAGTTTGAAGATGGCACTCTCGGTTTGGCACTTAACCTTGATGTGCGCCAAATAGGTGTCGTCATCTTGGGCGATTTCGCTGGGATTGAAGAAGGCCAAAAGGTTAAACGCACCGGTGAAGTTCTCTCGGTTCCAGTCGGCGAAGGCTATCTCGGCCGCGTGGTCGACCCATTGGGTAACCCGATCGACGGACTCGGCGAGATCGCAACCGAAGGTCGCCGTGCACTTGAACTCCAGGCACCAACCGTGGTTCAACGTAAGTCAGTTCATGAACCGTTGCTCACCGGCTTGAAAGCGATTGACTCCCTGACTCCAATCGGTCGTGGCCAGCGTCAGTTGATCATTGGTGACCGCCAGACCGGTAAGACGGCAATCGCAATCGACACGATCATCAACCAGAAAGAGTTCTGGGCAACAGGTGACCCTGCTCAGCAAGTCCGTTGCATCTATGTTGCTATCGGTCAAAAGGGTTCGACGATCGCTTCGGTTCGTGGCGCACTTGAAGAGGCAGGCGCGCTCGAATACACCACGATCGTTGCTGCTCCCGCTTCTGATTCGGCCGGCTTCAAATACCTTGCTCCGTACACCGGTTCGGCGATTGGCCAGCACTGGATGTACCAGGGCAAGCACGTCCTCATCGTCTTTGATGACCTGTCCAAGCAAGCTGAGGCGTACCGCGCCGTATCGCTCTTGCTCCGTCGTCCACCGGGCCGCGAAGCCTACCCAGGTGACGTCTTCTACCTACACAGCCGTTTGCTTGAACGTTGCGCGAAGCTCAGCGACGAACTCGGCGCTGGATCGATGACTGGTCTCCCGATTATTGAAACCAAGGCAAATGACGTTTCGGCCTACATCCCGACCAACGTTATTTCGATTACCGACGGTCAGATCTTCTTGCAGTCCGACTTGTTCAACGCCAACCAGCGTCCCGCTGTTGACGTGGGTATCTCGGTTTCACGAGTCGGTGGCGCTGCGATGACCAAGTCGATGAAGGCGGTGACTGGTTCGCTCAAGGTGGAGCTGGCGCAGTACCGAGCTATGGAAGCGTTCGCTATGTTTGCTTCCGATCTCGACGCCGCCTCTAAGGCACAGCTTGCTCGTGGTCAGCGTTTGATGGAACTGTTCAAGCAGGGCCAGTACAAACCATTCCCCGTTGAGCAGCAGGTTGTCTCAATCTGGGCTGCAACCACTGGAAAGTTGGATGCCGTTCCGGTCACGGATATTAACCGTTTCGAGACCGAATTCTTGGATTACGTCAAGCGCAGCCACGGCGGTGTCCTTGAAGGGATCCGTGAATCGGGCAAGTTCGAAGACTCCAGCGAACAAGCTCTCGTTGGTGCCTACGACGAATTCCTTAACCAGTTTGAGACCAGCGATGGCCGCTCGATCAAGGTTGGACACGAAGAGTTCGTTGCTCTCGAAGAAGACGATGTCGAGCAAGAACAGATCGTTAAGCAGAAGCGAGGCTGACAATGGCAGTTTCACTCCGCGAATACCGTGCAAAGATCAATTCAACGCAATCGTTGAAGAAGATCACGCGCGCCATGGAGTTGATCGCCGCCTCACGGATCATTAAGGCGCAGCATCAGGCTGCTGCTGCCGCGCCTTACTCCAGAGAGTTGACCCGTGCAGTGTCGGCGCTCGCGACGTTCTCAGATGTCGATCATATTTTGACGACCCAGAATCCCAACGCCAAGCGCGTTGGAGTGCTGATCGTGACAAGTGATCGAGGATTGGCTGGAGCCTATTCGTCCAATGTGCTCAAAGAAGCTGAACAGCTCACTGAAAAGCTCGTGGCCGAAGGCAAAGAAATCGAGTACTTCGTGGCAGGTCGCAAAGCAGAAGCTTACTTTGGCTTCCGGCAGCGCGAATTTTCCGAGTCGTGGACCGGTTTCTCCGATAAGCCAACCTATGAGGCTGCCCGCAAAATCGGCGATCGACTGATCAGCGCCGGCGGACACGGATTGGACGACGAACAACTCGCCAAGATCGATGCTGTCGACGAGTTGTATGTCGTGTTTACCCGATTCCGTTCAATGCTGACTCAAGAACCGACGACTATCCGTTTGTTCCCGCTGGAAATCGTTGAGAGCGAAGAAGCGCCCAGCGAATCGGAACTGCTTCCGCTCTATGAGTTCGAGCCCAGCACTGAGGCCGTATTAGATGCACTGTTGCCGAAATACTTGTACAGCCGTATTTACTACTGCCTATTGCAGGCCGCCGCTTCGGAGTTGGCAGCCCGTCAGAAAGCCATGAAGTCCGCGACTGATAACGCCGAGGACCTCATCCAGAAATACACCCGCATTGCCAACCAGGCCCGTCAGGCCGGTATTACCCAGGAAATCAGTGAGATCGTCGGTGGCGCAAACGCGCTTGCCGACACCGCTGGGAGTGAGTGAGAGACATGACCGCAACTGTCGAAGAGACCAAGACCCCGGCTACCGGCGCCACTGGCCGTGTCGCCCGCGTGATCGGACCGGTGCTCGATATCGAGTTCCCTGCCGATCAAATGCCATCGATCTATAACGCCCTTCACGTCGACACTGAAGTCGCAGGCGTTAAAGAAACATTGACCCTAGAGGTCGCGCAGCACATCGGTGATGGCATGGTCCGTGCTATCAGCCTCCGGCCAACAGATGGTGTGGTACGTGGCGCTCCCGTAACGGACCTTGGTGAACCGATCATGGTTCCCGTCGGTGATATTACGCTTGGCAAGGTTTTTAACACGACCGGCACGGTCATGAACTTGGCCGAGGGTGAAACCTTCGAAGCTACTGAGCGTTGGGGAATTCACCGCAAGGCTCCTGCTTTCGATCAGCTTGAGTCCAAGACTCAAATGTTCCAGACCGGTATTAAAGTCATCGACTTGCTGACCCCTTACGTATTGGGTGGAAAGATCGGTCTCTTCGGTGGTGCTGGTGTTGGTAAGACGGTTTTGATCCAAGAGATGATCGCCCGTGTGGCAAAAGACCACAATGGTGTGTCGGTGTTCGCAGGTGTAGGCGAACGTACCCGTGAGGGTAACGACCTGATGGTCGAAATGGAAGAAGCCGGCGTTATCGACAAAGTCGCCCTCGTCTTTGGTCAAATGGACGAACCACCCGGAGCACGTTTGCGTGTAGCGCTTTCAGCCCTGACGATGGCTGAGTACTTCCGTGATGTTCAGAAGCAGGACGTGTTGCTCTTCATCGACAACATCTTCCGTTTCACCCAGGCCGGCTCCGAAGTTTCCACGCTACTCGGCCGCGTGCCATCAGCCGTGGGCTACCAGCCGACGCTCGCTGACGAGATGGGTGTTCTTCAGGAGCGTATTACCTCGACGCGTGGTCACTCGATTACCTCGCTGCAGGCCATTTACGTTCCCGCGGACGACTACACTGATCCCGCCCCAGCGACGACTTTCGCGCACTTGGACGCTACGACAGAACTCAGCCGTGAAATTGCCTCGCTCGGTATCTACCCGGCCGTTGACCCGTTGACGTCAACATCGCGTATCCTCGATCCGCGTTACATTGCTGATGATCACTACCGCACAGCAAACCGAGTCAAAGGTATCTTGCAGCGTAATAAGGAACTGCAAGACATTATCGCGATTCTTGGCGTTGACGAGCTCAGCGAAGAAGACCGGACGATCGTGTCGCGGGCACGCCGGATCCAGCGTTTCCTCTCGCAGAACACCTACGTTGCTAAGCAGTTCACGGGCATCGAAGGCTCGACGGTTCCGCTCGATGAGACGATCGACGCCTTCACCAAGATCTGTGACGGCGAGTACGATCACGTCGCTGAGCAGGCGTTCTTCATGTGTGGCGGTCTCGACGACGTCGACGCCAAGTGGGCCGAGATTCAGAAGAACCTCTGATGACGCTTCACGTATCCATGGTTGCTGCCGACCGAGTTGTGTGGTCAGGCAAGGCAAAGGAAGTCATGGCTCGCACCGTCGAAGGTGATTTGGGCATTCTTTCGGGTCACAGCCCGTTGATGTCGCTGCTCATTCCGGGGCTCGTGCGGATCGACTCCGAAGACGGTGAAACCGTACGGGCGGCCGTTGGCGACGGCTTTATCTCAGTCGCCAACGATCAAGTGTCGATCATCAGCGAAGACGCGAGCCTTCGTTCTGAAATTGATGCTGCCCAAGTACGGTTAGATCTGGATGAAGCCAAAGCTAACGATGATAAATACCGTGTGCAACTTGCGGAAGCTAAGTTGCGTTTGGTAGAGATTGGTTCCTAGTCTCCACTGAGGAGTGAAAATGACGTTGATGACGTCCCTGTTGTGGGTGCTCGTCATCAGCGTGCTGCTCCTGATCGTGACGGTTGCACTACTTCTTGTCCGTCGCATGTGGATTATGCGCCAAGGCGTCTGTTTTGACCTTTGCGTTAATCAGGAAACCGAGCATTCTGCTAAAGGCTGGATGCTCGGTTTTGCTGTATATGGCAGTTCTGAACTGTTGTGGTTTCGCGCATTCTCTCTTGTCCCAGCACCTAAGTTTCGTTTTGCTCGGGGTACGGTTCTCATCGATAATCGGCGAGAACCAGAGGGCGCTGAGCATGTAGCCCTTCACGACGATCATGTGATTGTTGAAACGAAAAATGAAACCTCAGTGCGGCAGCTCGCTTTGCACCCCATTGACTTGACGACGCTGCTTGCTTGGTTGGAGTCTTCTCCACCTGGCTTGGACGTCGACAATGTTCTTTAAATCACACGCAGCTTTACACTCGTCAGTAGTGGTCTAGGATCGCAAACATGGTCCACTTGACGAAGATTTACACTCGTACCGGCGACGACGGCACCACTAACCTCGTCGACTTCACCCGAACCGATAAGAACGATTTACGTCTTGTGGTTTATGCGGACACGGACGAGGCCAATAGCCACATTGGTGTTGCCATCGCAACGGGTGGGCTTTCTGAAGAGGTCGTCGCAGTGTTGTCACATGTGCAGAACGATCTTTTTGACGTCGGTTCTGATATTGGCAACCCGATTGTGGAAGACCCCAAGTATCCACCACTTCGCGTTGAAGCGGACTACATCGAACGACTTGAAGGCTGGTGCGATGAATTCAACGAGGAACTGGAGAAGCTCAATTCTTTCATCTTGCCTGGCGGTACTTTGGCGGCAGCGCATTTGCACGTCGCCCGCACCGTGACGCGCCGTGCCGAACGTGCAGCTTGGGCAGCTATCGATGCTCATCCCGAAACTACGAACGTGCTTACGGCCAAGTACCTTAACCGGCTTAGTGACTTGTTGTTCATCCTCGGGCGCTACGCCAATATGGAGAACGGCGATGTCTTGTGGGTTCCAGGTGGCGATCGTGTTAAGCCAGAGAAGCGTAAATCTTGATTTCGCAGTGTGAGAAGTACCGCAAAGGGGAGTACCTTTGTCGTCCACTGGTGCTTCGACGGTAGTCTGGGCGCATGTCTGTCCAGCCAGATCGCCCATGGGTGATGCGCACATACGCCGGCCACAGTTCGGCGGCGGAATCTAACGCCCTGTATCGCAAGAACCTTGCAAAAGGTCAGACCGGTTTGTCGGTAGCTTTTGATCTACCGACTCAAACTGGTTACGACCCAGATCACATTCTTTCACGTGGTGAGGTCGGCAAAGTGGGTGTGCCTATTCCGCACCTTGGCTCGATGCGCCGTCTTTTCCAGGACATTCCGCTTGGCGAGATGAATACGTCGATGACGATCAACGCCACCGCCATGTGGCTGCTGGCGATGTATCAGGTTGCCGCTGAGGAGCAGGGCGTTGATCCTGTTGAGTTGGCTGGCACTACGCAGAACGACATCATCAAGGAATACCTGTCGCGCGGTACTTACGTGTTCCCGCCGGATGCCTCGATGCGGTTGACCACAGACATGATTGCCTACACCGTGGCGAATATTCCAAAGTGGAATCCGCTCAATATCTGTAGTTATCACTTGCAAGAAGCTGGAGCTACCCCAGTACAGGAGCTCGCTTTTGCGCTGTCGACGGCTATTGCTGTGCTGGATGCGGTTAAGGACTCTGGACAGGTCCCGGAAGAGCAGTTTGAGCAGGTCGTTGGTCGGATCTCCTTCTTTGTTAACGCGGGTGTGCGTTTCATTGAAGAGATGTGCAAGATGCGTGCCTTTGGCCAGTTGTGGGACGAGATCACGCGCGAACGTTATGGCGTACAAGATCCCAAGATGCGTCGTTTCCGCTATGGCGTGCAGGTTAACTCGTTGGGCCTGACTGAAGCGCAACCAGAAAACAACGTCCAGCGCATTGTGCTTGAGATGCTGGGCGTCACGCTCAGTAAGAATGCTCGCGCCCGTGCTGTGCAGTTACCGGCATGGAATGAGGCCCTCGGTTTACCGAGGCCATGGGATCAGCAGTGGTCGCTTCGGCTTCAGCAGGTGCTCGCATTTGAATCAGATCTGCTTGAGTATGGCGACATTTTCGACGGTTCCCATGCGATCGAAGCAAAGGTCGCTGAACTTATTGAAGGCACCCGCGCTGAAATGGATCGCGTCCAGGCGATGGGCGGCGCGGTTGCGGCTGTCGAGTCGGGATACATGAAGCAGGCTTTGGTTTCTTCGCATGCTGAGCGTCGAGCCAAAATAGAGACTGGTGACATTAAGATCGTCGGTGTTAATAGCTACACCGAGACTGAGCCTTCGCCACTGACTGAAGACTTGGATTCGGCGATTATGGTCGCTGATCCGCAAGCTGAAGCGAATGCGATTGCGGACGTCACCGAATGGCGAGCCAGCCGTGATCAGGCTGCGGTTGATGCGGCTCTTGAAGCATTACGCGAGGCAGCTGGCACAGACGAAAATCTTATGACAGCTACCTTGGATGCTGTTCGTGCCGGAGCGACTGTTGGTGAATGGTCGGCGGCTTTACGCAGTGTCTTTGGCGAGTACCGAGCACCTACGGGAGTGTCAGGAGTGACAGGCGTGGTTGAAGCAGGCTCCGAACTTACGGCAGTTCGCGAGAAGGTGAAAGCCACAGGTGAAGAACTCGGTGGACGCCTCCGCTTTCTCGTGGGTAAGCCCGGCCTCGATGGACACTCGAACGGTGCCGAACAGGTCGCTGTTCGTGCGCGTGACGCTGGCTTCGAAGTTATTTATCAAGGCATTCGCTTGACCCCGGATGAGATCGTTTCTGCTGCTGTGGCTGAAGATGTGCATGTCGTCGGACTGTCGATCTTGTCTGGCTCACATATGGAACTTGTTCCCGAAGTGATCAAGGGGCTTAAAGAGGCTGGCCTAGACGACGTTCCTGTCATCGTCGGCGGGATTATCCCTGAATCGGATGGCCGCAAGTTGGTAACCGATGGCGTTGCAGCAGTGTTTACGCCGAAAGATTTCGGGATGAACGACATCATGGACCGTGTTGTGGATGAGATCCGCAAGGCCAACGGTCTAAACGTTTAAGGAGTGCGGATTATGGCGGCGAGTGCATTTGTTGAACAACTTCAGGAACAAATCGGGCATGAATTCAGTGCCCACCAGCAATATGTGGCTATCGCCACCTATTACGACACTCTGACCATGCCTCGGATGGCGGCCGTGTTCTATGGACAAGCCATCGAAGAGCGCGAACACGCCATGATGATGGTTCAGTACCTGCTCGACAAAGATGAGAAAGTCATCATCCCTGCTTTGCCTGCGCCACAGATGGATTTCGCCGATATCGTCGAACCAGTTCAGCTCGCACTCGACCAAGAAAAACGGGTGACGGATCAGATCAACCAACTGACCCGTTTGGCTCGTGAAGCGAACGACTACGCGTCCGATCAATTCATGCAATGGTTCATTAAAGAGCAGGTTGAAGAGGTCGCCAAGATGAGTGACCTACTCGCTGTTGCGACACGGTCGAAAGACAATTACGAACAACTTGAAGACTGGGTTGCTCGTGAAGATTCTGGTGAAGCCGGGGACCCAACGGCTCCTCCCATTGCGGGCGCCTAAGCGTTGCGGGTTTTTAGGGGACTGTTGGCACTCTGTGCTGTTGGGATTCTCCTTCTAGCTTTGTCGCCTTGGGTTGACCGGGTTTCACCTGCGTGGCTGCCACCAGTCCAAGCTCTTATTCGCGTATGGGCGAGTCTGGCTTTGTTCGGCATTCTTATTGCCCTGCTGTCTCGCGCATGGTGGTCAATGACGGTGTTTCTCGTGGCCGCCCTAGCCGCGTGCGTCGTGATCGTGAATCTCAATGTTGAGAATTGCAGACCAAGTGAACGCACCGTTTCTTTGCTTGTGCTCAATACTGAGTATTCCAGTACACCGCCGGTCGAGATTGCCCGTGAAGTCGCGAAACGTGACGTCGATGTGCTGATTCTCGCCGAAGTTCATACTGCCTATGTTGAGGATTTGTTGGCTCGCGAGGAGCTGAAGGATTTGACCTATCGCAGCGGCACAACGCCCGATGAGATCGGGACGGATGGAACAGTGATCCTCTCCCGCTTTGATGGCGTTCCTTTTCATGTTGAGGGTGAGGCGGCGACATTTGGACAGCCTGGTTTTCGGCTTAACATCGACGGCGTGACCGTGACAGTCCGAGCAATCCACCCGAAGCCGCCGATTGCTAAGTGGCTCAATGACTGGCATCAAGGGTTACGGGATTTGGGTGTATGGCAGCGCACGATCAAGGGCGAGCCGATCATTATGGCGGGTGACTTTAATGCTTCCCCCGCGCATCCGGTGTTTCGTTATGCGACACACCGTATGGATTTTGCGGCCGGTCGTTGGGCTAGAACGACCTGGCCTGCCGATCGAATTTATCTGCCGTTTACCGACATTGATCATGTGGTGACGCGCAAGCTGGTGGCACTCGACCATGAAACGCTGTCGTTCTCCCAAACTGATCACCGCGGAATTTGGACCAAACTGGCCATTTGTAGTTAGTTCTTCAGTTTATTGTTAGCGAAGTTTGGCTTATTCGGATTAAATGTGTCGGGTCACTGTAGTTTGAGCATATGAAACTGTTTGGCAATCCCCGCCTGTTACGTGGACTCGTAATTTGCAGTGTTGCCTTCGCAGTTGGCTTCCTAGGCGCTCCCGCATTTGCTGTATCTCATGCGACACCGTACAAGAAAATATTCGGTCACAGCACGTCTTGCGCGCTTCATGCGACCTCAATAAACGACACGACAAACAAAGTGGGTTCTCGTGTCGTCAATCGGGTGGGTTGCCATGTTAACAATGCGCCGCAGTCGGTTCCCGCGCTCCGAATGGACACGGGTGTTGAGATGATGCGAGTTGTTAATGGGCAAGCAATCTATTATTGTTCGATTTCCGCCGGAAAAATCAACACGAGTCCGGCAACTGAAATCGTGATTACCGCTAATTTGACGGTCAACTCAGCTTGTCCTCTTGGGGGGAAGTATCGTTCACACGGGCTCGGATCCCGTAAGAGTGACGCAGGAAAATGGTACAGTCTTTTCCAAGAAAAGGGCGACTACACACTTAACTGAAGGAGTCTCGATGATTAAAAGAACACTCGGATTAACCATCGCAGTAGGCTTGTCGCTCTTTCTTGGTATTGGTACTGCAGTAGCAGTGCTGCAGTTTAACGATCCTAGCGACGGTGCTAAGCCTGAAACCTTTGAACGAGAGACTGTCCCAAGTCCGGAACCTGATGATCGTGAGCTAGAAGTCGGGGTGTGGCAGGTTGGTGAATCGCCGCCTGACCTCATTGAAGGCCAAACTGATGATGGCAAGCAGGGATATATGTATGCTTATGATCTCGCGAACCCACCAGAACCTGATGCAGACGGAAATATCATTCTTCCGGTATTCGAACGTGATGGAAAAACACGCATTGGGAGTTTTACGGCCGGCACGGCGATAGAACGAAACGAAGAAGCAAAATAGCAGCGCTGATCGCTGTCAAAGCCAAATCTGCCGGCCCTTGTTACAAAAGCCAACACAGTTCACGGGACATAGTAAGTGCACTTATCGGATGGCATGCTGTCCCGATTGTTTAGAACAGGCGTAGGCGATCATCTTCGATTCCGCGGAGTTCGTCATAATCAACGACGACACACTCAATCCCTCGGTCAGTTGCTAAGGTGCGGGCTTGGGGCTTGATCTCTTGGGCAGCAAAAATCCCACGAACAGGTCGAAGTTGTGGGTCACGGTTCATTTGTTCGAGATAGCGCGTCAACTGCTCGACACCGTCGATCTCGCCACGACGTTTGATCTCCACGGCGATGCTCGCCCCATCGGCGTCTCGGCACAGTAAATCAACCGGACCGATCGCTGTCATGTGCTCACGGCGTACAAGCGTCACGCCCTCCCCAAACGTTGCTGTGTGTTCGGCCAGCAACTCCTGCAAGTGCTTCTCTACGCCGTCTTTTTGTAGTCCCGGATCGATTCCGAGGTCATGGCTCGAATCGTGCAGAATCTCCTCGATTTGGATCCGCAGAGTGTCATCGGTTTTTTGAGCTGCCACGACCCATTCGATCGTGCCATCGACGGTGGTTTGTTCGGTGAGCGAACATGGCGGGTTCATCCAGTTCAAAGGTTTATATGATCCGCCATCAGAATGAACCAAGACTGAGCCATCGTTCTTCACGACAAGCAGCCGAGTGGCCATAGGCAGATGGGCGGCGAGTTTTCCTGCGTAGTCGACCTGACAACGCGCAACAACCAAACGCATCTGACTATTCGGTCATCCGGGTCAAAGTGCCGAGACGAAACTCGATGGTTTCGTCTTTGATTGTGCCGGAGTTATTGTTGCCGTCGCCGCCAATGAGAGTGACCACGCCCTTTTCGACCGTGAAGTCGCCAGAGCGCATATCAGTATTTCCTTGGAAATCCTCAGTAAAAGTACCGTCGTCGTGGAAGTGAACGGTCCAGTTCACATTTGGATCGTGCCAACTGCCGACGAGATCTGCGACAGCTTCTTCGGTTTCAGAACTGGGGGCAGGCTTGGGGTCGGAAGCACTGCTTTCAGAGGCGCATCCTCCGAGCAATCCCGCTGCAAACAACAGGAATGTGGCGAAGATTATGCGAATAGACATAGGACTCCCATCCAAAACTAAGTTTCTGACGATAGTCTGTCACGAGTACCCCCACGGATCGCGCAGCATTGTCGCGTCACCATCATCTCAAGGAGATTCCGTATGCAGGAAATCGTCGATCGCATTATCGCCGACGACCGCAACGCCGAGATCGCTCGTACGTTGCTGTACCCCTACCTCAACCACGCCGCCACTATGTATGGAATCGGCTATGCCACTGCGGCTGATATTGACGCCGGCATGCGTTTCGGTTGTGGCTATCCCATAGGCCCATTGGCGTTGGTAGATGCACTCGGTGCGAAGTCAGTTGTTGAAGGTCTTGAGGCGCTGTATGCGGAAACATCCGATGACTTGCATAGGCCCGCCCAGGCTCTCCTTGATCGCGTAACTGCGGGCGACACATTCGCTGCTGCTGGTGGCGACGCTGGCGAAGTCCCGCGTAATGTCCGCAACGTCCAGAAGGTTGGCGTCGTTGGCACAGGCACGATGGCTTCTGGTATCGCTCAAGTGTTTGCTCAGTCGGGCTTCGACGTTGTGTTTGTTGGTCGCTCACAAGAAAAGCTCGACGGTGTCATCGCCTACATCACGAAGAACCTTGATCGTTCAGTTGCCAAGGGCAAGCTCGATGAAGGTGGAAAAGACGCCATTCTCGGTCGCTTGACGGGAGCCGTTGAGCGTGAAGCCCTCGGTGACGTCGACCTCGTCGTTGAAGCAATCGCGGAGGATCTCGACATCAAGCTCCAGCTCTTCCGAGATCTGGACCGGATCTGTAAGCCGGGTGCGATTCTGGCGACGACTACCTCGTCTTTGTCGATTGCTGACTGTGCGGCTGCCACAGGCCGCCCAGCCGACGTCATTGGTATGCACTTCTTTAATCCTGCTCCGATCATGAAGCTGGTCGAAGTTGTCACCACTGACGACACAGCGGCTGACGTGGACGAGACGGTCCGTGCACTTTGTCTCGCCACGGGCAAGCACCCAGTGTCCTGTGGAGACCGTGCGGGTTTCATCGTGAACGCGTTGCTTTTCCCTTATCTCAACGATGCAATCTTGCTGCATGAAGCTGGTGAAGCCTCGATGACTGAGATTGATGCGGCCATGAAGGAAACCAAGCTTCCGATGGGTCCATTTGAATTGCTCGATGTCGTCGGTAACGATGTATCGCTCGCGATTCAGAACACCTTGTTGGAAACCTTCGGGCACGAAGGTTGGAAGCCAGCACCTTTGCTGCAGCAGCTTGTTGCTGAAGGCAAACTTGGCCGCAAGACAAAGGCAGGCTTCCACAACTACTGAGACGCAGTTGTTTAGCGCGGTGCGCGCGTAGTGCCAAAGGATGTAATGAACGCGCCCGAGTGGCTCCGCCGCGGTCCGACCTAGACTCAAGTCATGTCGAAACGTAAGGCGGCAGCTGCTCGGGCGCGTTCGGGTGCGCCTCGACCTAGCAATGACCAATTGGTCTCCAAGCGCGCTGGTGACTTTTGGCAACGGTTTATTACAGGTTCTACCTCAACCAAGCCTTACCGTTGCCCGGGCTGCGATCAGTTGATTCCGCCTGCGACTCCGCATTACGTGGTGTGGCCTGACGTGCCGAGCCTATTGGAGTCTGAAGGTATCAACGAGCGCCGCCATTGGCATAAGCATTGTTGGGCCCGGCATTCCTGAGGGAGCCGGCAGACTAAACGTCCGGGAAGACCCGACGAGATATTGCTTGGACGTCGCGATCAAGGTGATCGAAACGGTCATCAATACGATCGAACTTCACGTCGACCACAGCGAACCTTGCGTTCATTTCACCGCGTAGGCCTCCGATCTGTGCTTTCATCTCGCCATGCAGGCCACCGATTCGCGCGTTCATTTCGCCATGCAGGCCCGTGATCTTTGTGTTCATCTCTTCGCGGAGGCCGTCGATCTTTGTGTTCATTTCATCGTGAAGGCCACCGATTTTAGAATCGACTCGATCGAATCCGGCATTCATTGCGCGCACTATATAACCCGACGTGGTTGCAAACACCGCAAACAACACGGTTGAAAACACCCCGATAAGTGTCCAAACCTGTGGTTCATTCAATTCGATCACCCTCCCAGTATTGCCCGACTAGACAGACAATGCCAGAGTCATCGACATGTGGATTGACTAATCCACAGCATGAGGCCTTGTGAGTGTTCACGGCGACGTGACCAGTGATGAACCTGCTCGAAGCGCCCGAACGTGAAGTCGGATCAGTTTCACTCTGAGCCGCGATCAATGCCAAGTGTGGCGATCAGGTCTTCGTGTAGTTCGAACCAAACTCGGTGGCACGAGTCTTGTTCGGACTTGTCGATCCATTCACTTTCGCCGCCATTCGCCTTTATCAAGGCCATTGTGTAGCGATGCGTGTAACCCTCAAAGCGAACGAGCAATTCTGTGAGCTGTTCTTCCATCTTGGCGAGATGGGTGCCGACCGCAGCCATCTCGTCAAGGATTCGCCTGTCCCAGGTCGCGTCGTCGTGACGGTTCGGGGCGAACGGGTCTGTGTCGTTTGGCTTGATCTGCCAGTTGGTTACTGCTTGCACTAATCGCCTATTGAAGGGAAGGAAATCGTGGTAAATGTTGGCAACTGTGGATCGAGCGTCGGTGTGCTCTAGTTCGAGAGCAAGTTGGCGCTCGTTTTCGAGTTTTCCTGAATCAGTGAGCGACCAACCATCCAATTCAGCGAAAGCAAAATATTGGACCCAACCTTGTTGCTCGGCGTGATGCAGGAATCGCGATACATCTATTTCGCTTACTCCTGCTCGTTTTGAGAGTGCTGTGGAATTAGCAAATCCGGTGAGCCTGACAGAATGCAAAATAAGAAGTTCTTTTGACGATTGCTGGCTCACGATTTGCTTTCTTGTCGGGACGTCAAGCGATTCACGTGCTGCTGACATGCTTGCGGTGACCGAAAGCCCATCGCCTCGGCGATCTGCGACCAGGTCAGACCTTGGCTTCGAGCGAGGAAAACCAATCCTGCCTCAACACCTTCGACTTCGGCTCGGGCAGCTGGTAGGAGTGTGAGAGCGCTCAATAGGTCCTCGGACGAGAAATTTGCTGCCTTCCAGAGCGCGAACTGGGTTAAGTCGCTTGCGGTGGGTGGCATGGGTGCTGGTCGCCATGGGCGTGGTTCGAGTTGATCAGCCCCCAGAGCCAGAATGTGCTCTTGTGCGGCACGTTCTCTGTCCGCTTGGCTTTGGTCGGAACTGTTCTTCCTGTCAATCTGTTGCTTGTGCTTCATGTGGCTCATATTGCTAGTATCAACATATTGTTGTCAATTTTATGTTGATAGGTGTGCCAGGGTGATTCCTCTTCATGACGCGAATGTGGCGAGTCATGGCCAGAAAGCAGCCACACTGGCTGTACTTCTGCGCGAAGGCTTTCGCGTACCAGAGGGTTTCGTCGTGTCGGCAGAACATAACCATGAAAAGAGCCTGACGAGTGCTAAAGAGTTTCGTGCGGCGATTGCTTGTGAGCTTGAAAAGCTTGGGAACCCGATGGTGGCGGTGCGGTCTTCGGCTACGAACGAAGACACTGCTGCAGCGTCGGCAGCCGGTCAATATGAAAGCGTTATCGGTGTTTGGGGTCCGGATGCAGTCTGCGAAGCGAGTGCTGCCTGTTGGTCATCTGCCGACACCACCCGAGTCAGTGCCTACTGGAATCGATTGGGTGATGACAATGCGCCCCCGGAAACCCGCATGCCGGTCCTCGTGCAGCGAGTGGTTGAAGCTGAGGTGTCGGGCGTGATGTTTACGTCTCAGGAGCCAAGAGAGTCGACGCGCATCGAGGCCTCTTGGGGTCTAGGGCTTGGCGTTGTGAGCGGCGCTGTTACGCCTGATGTTTTTGAGGTCCACCCTGACGGCCCAATCAAACAGGTGATTGGAAGCAAACGCAGGCGCATTGACCTTGATCCAGATCATGGTGGTCTTGTGACCAGTTCTGTGGATGCCGAGTTGAGACGGAGGCAAACTCTTGACCATGACGTGGTGACTGAACTTGCCCACCTCGGCGAGCGCATCGCTACTGCCCTAGGCGAGCCACAGGATATCGAGTGGGCTTTGGCTAACGGTGAGGTCTGGATTTTGCAATCAAGGCCAATCACGAAAGTGCTACCTGCGTTATCTGCCAGAGAGTTCGCGCCTCGGTTAGGGGAGTTAGCTGGAACACCGGCGTCTGGCGGAACCATTACGGGTGTAGCGCGGATTGTGCGTGGTTATTCAGACTTCGCGAATGTGCAGCCAGGCGATATCCTCATTTGCCCATACACAGACCCAACGTGGACACCATTGTTCGCAATCGCTGGTGGTGTCGTGACAGAAACTGGCGGAACTCTTTCTCACGGAGCAATCGTGGCTCGGGAATACGAAATTCCTGCGGTTACTGGTGTGAACGAAGCGCTGATTCACATCAAGAACGGCCAGGTAATTGCACTCGATGGCGCGCTGGGAACCATCACTCTGCATTGACTGGAAAGGCCTCTGATTCATGGCTACTCGCTATCTCTACATTGCCCGTCATGGCGAAGCTGATGCTTTTGGCAATCTCACACCGAGAGGCCGCGAGCAAGCCAGACTGTTAGGAAAGCGCCTTAAACATGTGCCTATCGACACGATCTGGCATTCACCGCTTCCGCGTGCTGTCGATACCGCTCAAACGCTCGACTTAGTTCTTGCCGGGGTTGCTCTAGTAACTGAGGCTGCAGAACTCATTGATCATGTGCCGTACGTGCCCGAGTCACCCGAAATGCCGGATTCTTGGCGAGGATTCTTCGATGGGTACGATCCAGATGAAGCTGCTGCCGGGAACACGATCGCGCAGGCTCTCACCGCACGGTTCGCTACGCCACCAACTCAGGATTCTGATGAAAACGTGGTCCTTATTACTCACAGCTATCCAATAGCGTGGCTGATTCGCGATGCCTTGGACGCACCTCCGGTGGCCTGGCTTGGGCTCAATAGTGCAAATGCAGCATTGACGGTTATTGAATATCGGAGCAGCGCGCCGCCGAGTATCAGCATGTTCAACGAGATGAGTCATCTGCCACCGGAACTCAGATGGACGGGGTTTCCGGGCGCCTTACGCGCGTAAGGCAGGCCTTGGCGTGTCATCGGATTCGGTCGATGATTGTTCTTGAACTCGTAGTTGCCTAGGGTAAGCAAATGGCCGAATCCTTGACGTCCAATCCGCTTGAACAACTTGATATTCCGGCGCTCCGGAAGCGCTCTAGTCTGAAATGGCGCGCCCACGGAACCGAAGTACTGCCACTTTGGGTTGCCGAGATGGACGTGATGATCGCCGAGCCCATCGCGAATGCGCTCAGGCACGCGATCTCAATCGGAGATACGGGCTATCCCTTCGGCCCGCAATATGCAGAAGCATTAGCGACCTTTGCGTGGCGGCGCTGGGGTTGGGATCAGATTACTGAACGAAACAGCGCGATAGTTCCCGACGTCATGCTGGGCATTGTCGAAATCTTGCGACTCGTAACAGACCCTGGTGACACGGTGGTCGTCAATTCCCCCGTGTACCCACCGTTTTACGCATTCACAATGCACGATGATCGCTACATTCTGGAGGCGCGGCTCAGTGGACTGGGCAGAATCGATTTTGCAACTTTGGAACAGGCTTTCGCCCAAGCAACAGGTGAGGGTCGTAAAGCTGCTTTTCTCATGTCCAATCCGCACAATCCCACTGGAGTTGTGCACACACGTGAAGAACTCGAGACAGTTGCCCAGTTGGCTCGCCGCTATAGCGTCCGAGTGGTGTCCGATGAGATTCACGCGCCACTGGTCTTGCCCGGAGCTGTGTTCACGCCATATCTGACCGTGGCAGGTAGTGAAGATGCATTTAGCGTGCTGTCTGCGTCGAAGGCGTGGAATCTCGCGGGCCTCAAGGCTGCGATGGCGGTGGCCGGGGCCGAATCGTGTGCTGATCTTGACCGCATGCCCGAAGAAGTGAGTCACGGTCCGAGCCATCTTGGCATCATTGCCCACGCGGCTGCTTTGACTGAGGGCGAGCCATGGCTCGACGCGCTTTTGCTGGGCCTCGATGCGAACCGAACACTGCTAGAAACCCTTTTGGCGAAGAAGCTGCCGGCGGCGCATTGGAATCGTCCCGAGGGAACATATTTGGCTTGGCTTGATTTCACTGCGCTTAATATGCCCGAAGTATCCCTCGACGGCCCAGGCGTCGTGAGCGATCTAGCTGGTCCAGCGAAGTTCTTCCTCGACAACGCCCAAGTGGCCCTGAGTTCCGGGCACGTTTTTGGGACTGGCGGACAGGGCCACGCACGACTTAATTATGCGACCTCACAAGCAATTTTGAGCGAAGCGATTGAACGCATGGCCGTAGCAGCAGATGCGTATGGGCGAAGGTGAAACGATACCGCTTTCTCGCTCAGGCATGATGGAGACGTGACTCAGAAAATCACTGGTTCCTCCGTTTTGCCCGCACAGCGCGAAGCCATCGAATTACATACTTCTGATGGTTTGACTTTGGTGGGGGAGGTAGCGCGGCCGGAAAGTGGTGAACCAACGGCCTCGATTATTTGCCTACACCCCTTGCCGACGCACGGTGGAATGATGGACAGCCACCTGTTCCGGAAAGCAGCGAACAGGCTTCCGGCGCTCGCCAATATCGCGGTGTTGCGGTTTAACACACGCGGCACTGAGAGCGTGCAGGGCAAGAGTGAGGGTGAGTTCGAGCAGGCCCAAGGTGAACGCTTCGATGTGGCTGCTGCCATCGAGTACGCAGACTTCTGTGGGCTGCCAAGCCCATGGATTGTGGGCTGGTCGTTTGGGACGGACTTAGCTCTTATGTATGGCTTAGATCCGGTGATCAAGGGCGCGGTGTTGCTTTCGCCACCATTGCGCTATTCGAGACCAGAACATTTGAAGGCGTGGGCGGATTCGGCTAAGCCAGTGAAGGCGCTGGTTCCTGAGCTCGATGATTTTTTGCGTCCAACTGAAGCACGGGAACGTTTTGCTCCCTTGACTCACGTTGAACTGATTGCGGTTGACGGCGCGAAACACCTGTGGGTGGGCGATTCGGAGCGTGTGCTTGACGAGATCGTCGCGAGCGTCAACCCTGAGATACCGACACCGCTACCGACAACATGGGATGGCGCAATGAGCCGCCAAGATTCTTCCGCCTACGCAGACCGCACGCTCGCGAACATTCGCAAACAGCAAGGAGAGATTTAGGCACTCGTCACTTTCGTCCAATAGGACGGTAGCTTGAATGGCCTAAGCCAAGAGAAAAGTTGGCAAGCATGGGTAGCCTAAGTGCATGAATCTCTCGAACGTCGGGCCTTACCTACGTAGTAAACAGGTGCCTTGGTGGAAGAAGAGTTTAGGAATCTTAGGCGTCGCTTATATTGTTTGGCCGTTCGATGCGCTCCCAGATTTGGTGCCGCTCGTGGGTTGGTTAGACGACCTAGGCGTGCTTGCGGTGCTCTTGGCGTTCGTCCGTCATGAGCTCGCGGCATTTGAGCGCGCCGAGGCACGACGTTAAATAGTGATTGCAATACTGCGCAGATTATTCGCCTGATGAGCAGAGACCTTTCCGTACAGTTTTTGAACATGACGACGCAGGAATCTTGTAAACAGGTGGGGCTCGCGGGGTTTGGTGGTCAGGCGTAGCCTTGGCTAGTGCTCATCCCGCTTTTGCGTAAATATCTACGCCCATATGGTTGGCCGATTCTCTGGGTTTGTGTATTTCAATTCGTGCAGACAATAGCGTCCCTTTACCTGCCCGGACTTAACGCCAAGATCATCGATGAAGGTGTAGCAAAAGGAGATACCACCTACATTTGGCAGGTCGGTTTTCTCATGCTCGGCGTCACCGTTTTGCAGGTAGTCTGCAACGTTATCGCTGTTTATATTGGTGCTCGTGTTGCGATGGCTGTCGGACGTGACCTTCGTGCTGGAGTGTTCGCCAAAGTCGAGTCATTCGGTAGCCAAGAAGTGTCCGCGTTCGGCGCGCCAACTCTCATTACCCGAAACACGAACGACATTCAGCAGATTCAACTGCTCTTATTCGTCGGCTTGACCATGCTCGTTGCCGCCCCCATGACCGGCTTCGGGGGCTTGATCATGGCGCTACGTGAAGACGTGCCACTTTCGGGTGTGTTCCTCGTCGTGCTCCCGGCACTCGTTATCACGCTTGGCCTGATCATTCAGCGAATGCGGCCACTTTTCCGACTCATGCAAACACGAATCGACTCACTCAACCACATCATGCGCGAACAAATCTTCGGGGTCCGTGTAGTGCGGGCATTTGTCCGTGAAGAAAGCGAGGCGGCTCGCTTTGCTGAAGCCAATGAGCTGTATCGCGGTGTTGCGGTGAACGTCGGCAAACTTATGTCACTGTTCTTTCCACTGCTGATGGGGTTCATGAATTTGTCAGTCGTCTTGGCTCTCTGGTGGGGCGCCAGTCGAGTTGGTTCAGGCAACCTTGAAGTTGGCCAGTTGATCGCATTCCAGCAGTACCTGATTCAAACTCTGATGGCCGTCATGATGGCCACGTTTATGTTTATGATTTGGCCACGCTCTGAGGTGTCTGCTGAACGTGTCACCGAAGTGCTCGACACCGTGCCGGCGATCGAGATGCAGCCTGATGTGCCTGCCGTCGAACTACAACAGGGCAGTGTCGAACTCAGACATGCCTCGTTTGCCTATCCGGGTGCTGAACAGGCAGTGATTCAAGATGTCTCTATGCTCGCTAGCCCGGGGGAGACTACTGCGATCGTCGGCTCAACGGGCAGCGGTAAATCCACGCTTTTGGGCTTAGTTGCGAGACTCTTTGATGTTACTGAAGGTGAAGTGCGCGTTGATGATCACGATGTTCAAAGTCTGCGTCCAGTTGATGTCTGGTCTGCGATTGGACTCGTACCGCAAAAGGCTTTGCTGTTCACCGGAACCGTGGCAAGCAACCTGCGATATGGGAACAGCAATGCGAGTGATGACGACTTGTGGGAAGCGCTACGGATTGCGCAAGCTGCAGACTTCGTTGAAGCTTTGCCGGAAGGCTTGAATGCTTCGGTATCTCAAGGCGGCAGTAACTTTTCTGGCGGCCAACGCCAGCGGTTAGCCATTGCTCGTGCGCTCGTGAAGAAACCCAAGATTTACATGTTCGATGATTCCTTCTCGGCGCTCGATTATGCGACTGATGCGGCCCTGCGAGCCGCGATGACGCCCGTCACCCGTCACGCCACAGTAATCATCGTTGCTCAACGCATCAGCACCATTCGGCACGCCGATCGCATCGTCGTGCTTGATGAAGGCCGTGCCGTTGGTATTGGCACACATCGTGAGCTCATGGATACGTGCGAGGTTTATCGAGAGATCGTGCTTTCACAATTGTCTCCTGAGGAGGCCTCATGAGTATGCATGGTGTGGGTGCAAAGCCAGAGCGTTCGCGGAACTTTAAACAAACGTTCGGGCGAATTATGCGCCGGATGCTTGCCGATCGGA
Organism: Aeromicrobium sp.; assembly: GCA_040394025.1. Taxonomy (GTDB): domain Bacteria; phylum Actinomycetota; class Actinomycetes; order Propionibacteriales; family Nocardioidaceae; genus Aeromicrobium. Next base: position 308,504 of record JBEBSZ010000001.1, on the reverse strand, counting down.
TCCGGGTGTTCGCGCTCGTCACCTTCGGTGCTATCGGTGTAGCCCTTGCTGTTGCTGGCCCAAAGATCCTAGGCCATGCGACTGACCTCATTTTTGAAGGCTTCTTCTCGAGCAGATTCCCTGAGGGCACAACGAAAGAACAGGTTGTCGCAGGTTTGCGTGCTGACGGACAAGACGAATTGGCGAGCCTACTCGATGCCATGAACCTGCAACCGGGAACGGGTATTGACATGACTGCGCTGGCTTGGATTCTCGGCTTGGTCACCCTGCTTTATGTCGTGTCTTCGCTGTTTACGTGGTTCCAAGGCGTACTAGCCACCGTGGTGGTGCAGGGCATGGTTGCTGATCTACGTAATGAGGTCGAAGACCAACTTAACCATGTGCCGCTGTCGTATTTGGATGGCCAAGAACGCGGCGAGATCATGTCTCGCACAACGAACGACCTCGATAATCTCGCACAATCATTGCAACAAACCTTGAGCCAGATGATCGGCAGTGTCTTGACGGTGGTCGGCACGCTGATCATGATGTTGTGGATTTCACCGACCCTGACACTCATCGCCGTCGCAACCATTCCGATTGCCATTGTGTTGACCGGTGCGATCATGAAGCGTTCACAACCGCAGTTTGTCGCGCAATGGGCTGAAACCGGGAAACTCAATGCGCATATTGAAGAAGCTTTCACTGGTCATGATGTGATTCGAGTTTTTGGCCGCCAAGAAGAAACTCAAGAGATCTTCGACGAAACGAACGAGGCTCTGTTTGGCGCCGCTTTCAAAGCACAGTTCATTTCTGGTGTTATTCAACCTTTGATGATGTTTGTGTCGAACTTGAATTATGTGCTGGTGGCGGTCGTCGGTGGCTACAAAGTGGCTACTGGTTCGCTTTCGATCGGATCGATCCAAGCATTCATCCAATACTCCCGTCAGTTCACTCAACCACTCACTCAGGTGGCTGCGATGATTAACCTCTTGCAATCGGGAATGGCGTCAGCTGAGCGCGTTTTTGAGTTCCTTGACGAAGAGCGCGAGAAGCCCGACAACATCACGGCAACACAGCTTCCTGACGTAGATGGTCGGGTCGTGTTTGACAAGGTTGATTTCTCCTATACCGACGAACCGCTGATTGAAAACCTGTCTCTTATAGCCGAACCTGGCCAAACGATCGCCATCGTCGGGCCGACCGGCGCAGGCAAAACAACGTTGACAAACCTACTGCTGCGGTTCTATGAACTCGACGGGGGAAGCATCACCCTCGATGGTCTCAACACTGCCGATATAGGCCGTAAAGAGTTACGGGATGATTTCGGCGTCGTGTTGCAGGACGCGTGGCTTTTTGAAGGTACGATCCGAGACAACATCGCCTACGGAGCACAAAACCCGAGCGAAGAAGAGATCGTGGCGGCTGCCAAAGCGGCATCGGTTGATCACTTTGTGCGAACCATGCCTGACGGCTATGACACCGTGATCGGTGATGATGGTGGGGGAGTGAGTGCCGGACAACGCCAGCTCCTCACCATTGCGCGAGCCTTCCTCTCGAACCCGGCGATCCTCATTCTTGACGAAGCCACCAGTTCGGTCGATACGCGTACTGAGGCTCTCGTTCAGCAGGCGATGAATGATTTGCGTAAGGGACGTACGAGTTTTGTGGTGGCGCACCGTCTCTCGACAATCCAGAATGCTGATCTCATCGTGGTGATGGATCACGGCCAGATTGTCGAGCAAGGTACGCACGAGGAACTCCTTGCTGCAAACGGCTTCTATCAGCGGCTGTATTCAGCCCAGTTCGTGACCGCCGACCTCGAGGCTTAGGCGACTTTTTCGTATTCTCTCGAGAGTTCTTCTTCCGCTGCTGCCAGGAGATGCACATTATGTCGGCGCGCTCGGAATTGTGGGTGATTCGGAGCGGGAAACATCGAGGTTTTCATAAGTGCTACAAAGTGCTACATTGGCTTTATGGGCCAAATAAGTCAACGCGAACTGCGTAACGACAATGCAGACGTTGTTCGTCGAGTCGAATCAGGCGAAGAATTGACAGTCACGCGACGAGGTGTTCCGGTGGCTCGGCTAATACCCATAGGTCGAGAGTCGCTGGCCTGTGAACGACCGGCACGAACGGACGTGAAATTCTCTAACATTTCCCGCGTGAAAGTAACTGAAACAACCACAGCGATTCTTGATGAACTGCGAGGCGAACGTTGAAGCGCTGGCTCATCGATACCTCCGCAGCACTCAAACTTCTTATCGAAGAGCCTGAGTCAGCAGCTTTGGCGCACACACTCGACGCATTTGATGGCGAAGTGGCAAGCAGTTGGTTATTGGAAACCGAAATGAGACGTTGTGTGTATCGTATCGACGCACTTGATCAGGCAATGGTTACCCGAGTTTTGTATGGGATCTCGATGTACGAGGTGCAAGCATCCGTATTTCGGGAAGCTGGATTGCTGCCGGGGAGAAACCTGCGATCGCTCGATGCCACACATCTAGCAGTTGCTGTCAGGCTAGGAGCCGATGCCGTCATTACCTACGACCAGCGCATGACCGAAGCTTGTGAGTGGCTCGGCTTGCCGATACTCGCTCCTGCCTGACCATTACTGCGAAAGGTTTTGATCGCGAAAGTCAGATGGAGCTTAAATCCTGCGAGTCGCGTAGTTTGCGGCCGAGCTCATTCAGTACGAGTTCGTCCTCTGCATCGAAATCGTCGTTCCACCATGTTTGGGGTTCTCCCTGTAACCAACTGAGCACTAACTCTGGGTCGCAATGGTTTCCCGTCAGCCATTGAGCATCTACTAAAGCTCGGGCTTCGATGCGATTGGGGAGGCGACACCAGCGCAGCGTCCCATCAGGTTCGTCGTAAATTAACCACGTGGGCGCCATGTCCCAACAGACGCAAGCGCAAATCCACAGTGCATGAACCGCTTTCCTTCGCGTTGCGGACTTTGTGATTTCACCGTGCGGGAGAGCCTTGCGCGCGAGAATCTGTTCAATAGGCGCGACAGCAGGGTCGTCTGGATACCTTGACATATCTCCCTTGAACAGTTTTCTCAACATGAGACAACGGTAGTACCTTGAACCGCTTGCGTGCACTGTACGACCTCGTTGGAACGCAAAGACCCCCTTGCGAGACTGAATAACAGTCCCACAAGGGGGTCAGCGTTGCGCTGTTTAAGACAACGATTGATCAGATGCCGCGGAAACGGTTGATCTCGTCGAGATGCTTAGCACGCTTCTCGTGATCCCGTACGCCCAAGCCCTCTTCTGGAGCGAGGACGAGCACGCCCACCTTGCCCTGATGCTTGTTGTGATGGACGTCGAGCGCCGCCTGACCAGTTTCAGCCAGTGGGTAAACCCGCGAAACGGTCGGGTGGATGAGGCCCTTGTCAACCAGACGGTTTGCTTCATATGCCTCACGGTAGTTCGCAAAATGTGAGCTCTTGATCTGCTTCAAGTTCATCCACAAATAGCGGTTGTCGTACTCGTGCATGTAACCGGAGGTCGATGCACAGGTAATGATCGTGCCGCCCTTGCGGGTGACATAAACCGAAGCACCGAAGGTCTCACGGCCTGGGTGTTCAAACACGATGTCTGGATCTTCACCACCGGTGAGTTCACGGATCTTCTTACCGAAGCGTTGCCATTCCTTCGGATCTTGAGTGTTCTCGTCCTTCCAGAACTTGTAACCCTCGGCGGAACGATCGATGATGTGCTCAGCACCTAGTGAGCGCACGATCTCAGCCTTATCTGGGCTGGAAACGACGCAGACAGGAATCGCGCCGCCATTGAGTGCCATCTGCGTGGCATAGGAACCGAGTCCGCCTGAAGCACCCCAGATCAACACGACATCGCCCTGCTTCATATTGGCACCGTTCTTCGACACCAACTGGCGGTATGCAGTCGAGTTCACGAGGCCCGGGCTGGCTGCTTCTTCCCACGTTAAGTGGTCAGGTTTCGGCATGAGTTGGTTGGACTTGACGATAGCCAACTGAGCGAGGCCACCAAAGTTGGTCTCGAAGCCCCAAATGCGTTGTTCAGGATCCATCATCGTGTCGTCGTGGCCGTCAGGACTTTCCAGCTCAACTGAAAGGCAGTGTGCCACGACTTCAGCACCAGGCTTCCAAGCGTTGACGCCGGGACCGGTGCGCACGACAACGCCGGCGAGGTCCGAACCAACAATGTGGTACGGAAGATCGTGACGCTTAGTGTATTCGGAAAGCTTTCCGTAACGCTCAAGGAAACGGAAGGTTGGAACTGGCTCGAAAATTGACGTCCAGACCGTGTTGTAGTTGATGGCGCTGGCCATGACAGCGACGAGTGCTTCGCCCGGAGCAAGCTCGGGAAGTGGCACATCGTCGAGGTGGAGGCTCCTGCGTGGATCCTTCTCTTTGGAAGGAACACCCTCGAACATGTTTTCTTCGTCTTTGTGGACCGTAATGGCCTTGTAAGTCTCTGGAAGTTCAAGATTTTCGTAGACTTCTGGTGAAGTTTCGCCAGCCAAAATGGCGTCAAGAATGTGTTGCACGGTCGTCCTTTGGTTTTGGGGATTCAGTGTGATGTTACCCAGCAAGTCACCCGACTATTGGGGTAACCCGAAACTGGGCTAGGTCATGCTGTGATTCAGTGCGCGGCAGGCTCGACGAGCTCAACCAAAACTCCACCCGCATCTTTTGGATGCACGAAGTTCACGCGACTGTTGGAGGTTCCGTTCTTAGGGGTTTCGTACAACAAACGGACTCCCCGGTCACGCAGTGTTGCGGATACTGCGTCAATGTCGGTCACACGGTAAGCCAACTGTTGGATGCCTTGGCCGTTGCGATCGAGGAACTTGGCGATGGTCGAATCGTCCGAAAGCGGTGCGAGAAGCTGGATGCAGCTGCCGGAATCACCGACAGCGAGCATGGCCTCACGCACGCCCTGTTCTTCATTGACTTCTTCGTGAATTGATTCCAGGCCGAATACTCGGGAATAGAACTCCAGAGCATCATCGAGGTCAGGGACGGCGATGCCGACATGGTCAATAGCCACCAAGAGGTGTCCGGGTACAAGCGGATTGCTGGTCATAGGGTGCAAGACTAATCGACTCGCTTTGCAGTTAGTAGTGCAGTTCCCCTCTAAAGCCGTGAGATCCTTGCCACGCTCAAGAAATCACCTTGCTCGCGGTACAGTGACAAATACCGCTATGCATCTCTAGGAGAAACTCATGACTCAGTCCGTCATCGTCGCGGGGGCGCGCACCCCGATCGGTCGCCTCTTGGGTGGCCTCAAGTCCCTTTCCGGTTCTGATCTTGGTGGAATCGCGATCAAGGGCGCACTCGAAAAGTCCGGAATTTCCGGAGACCAGGTTGATTACGTGATCATGGGTCAGGTTCTTACCGCTGGCGCAGGACAGATTCCTGCTCGTCAGGCTGCCGTTAAGGGTGGCATCCCGATGGATGTTCCAGCGCTGACAGTTAACAAGGTTTGTTTGTCCGGCATCAACGCTATTGCGCTTGCTGATCAACTCATTCGCGCAGGCGAACACGAGATCATCGTTGCTGGCGGCCAGGACTCCATGACCCAAGCGCCGCACCTGCTCACGAACTCACGCGAGGGTCACAAGTACGGCAAGTTCTCCATGCTTGATCACATGGAATACGACGGCTTGTGGGATGCCTTGACTGATCAATCCATGGGTTCACTGACCGAAGATCGCAACAACACTAAAGACAGCTTGACTCGTGAAGAGCAAGACGCCTTTGGCGCACGCTCGCACCAGCTTGCCGCTGAAGCGCAAAAGAATGGCATCTTTGATGACGAAATCGTCCCAGTGGAGATCCCACAGCGTAAGGGTGATCCTGTCGTCGTCAGTGCCGACGAAGGTGTTCGTGCTTCCACTACCGCTGAATCGCTAGGCAAGCTCCGTCCTGCCTTTGCCAAGGACGGCACGGTTACAGCCGGTACTGCAAGCCAGATCTCCGATGGTGCTGCTGCAGTTGTGGTGATGAGCAAGGCGAAGGCTGAAGAACTTGGTCTCACCTGGATCGCCGAGATTGGTGCTGCCGGGGTCGTCGCTGGCCCCGATTCCACACTCCAGTCCCAGCCGGCTCGCGCTATTGAGAAAGCTTGCGAGAAGGAAGGCATTACGCCCGCCGACCTTGATCTCGTTGAACTCAACGAAGCCTTCGCCGCTGTTGGTATCGTCTCGCAGCGCGAACTCGGTATCAGTGAAGACAAGGTCAATGTCAATGGCGGTGCGATTGCTTTGGGTCACCCCATCGGTATGAGCGGTGCGCGCATCGTCTTGCACCTTGCGCTTGAGTTGGGACGCCGTGGCGGTGGCATTGGCGCTGCAGCACTGTGTGGTGGCGGCGGTCAGGGTGACGCCTTGATCATTCGTGTTCCGCAAGCTTGAGCCCACGACACATTGATGTGCAGGACCTGGTCTCCCGTGCCGTAGCGGGGGAGACCAGGTCCATTGCACGTTTAATTTCGCTGGTTGAGAGTGAATCAGCGCAATTACGCGAGGTGAGCCAACTGCTCGCCGGGCACCTTGGCCGGGCACACATCATTGGTCTAACCGGATCGCCAGGCGTGGGTAAATCTACGATGACTTCTGCTTTGACCGCTGAGTTTCGGCGTCGCGGCAAAACAGTGGGCGTGCTGGCGGTTGATCCGTCTTCGCCGTTTAGTGGTGGAGCTTTGCTTGGCGACCGTATCCGCATGCAAGAACACAGCACAGACCCAGGCGTGTTCATCCGCTCGATGGCGAGCCGTGGCCATTTGGGTGGCCTTTCTTGGGCGACACCCCACGCTTTGCGAGTTCTTGATGCGGCGGGGTTTGATGTGATTTTGGCCGAAACTGTGGGAGTCGGCCAGTCCGAGATTGAAGTTTCGCAACTCGCTGACTCGAGTTTGGTATTGCTTGCACCGGGCATGGGCGATGGGATTCAGGCTGCCAAGGCCGGCATTTTAGAAATCGGCGATATTTTTTGTATTAATAAATCGGATAGGCCGGGTGCCGAAGCTACTCGACGGGAGCTACGTAATGGCTTATCGATGACAGCGCGTGCAGACGCGTGGAAGCCCCCGATAGAGATGACCATCGCGATGGACGGCACCGGTGTGGACAAGATCGTTGACCACATCGATGAACATCGGGAATTTCTGGAAACCTCTGGTACTTTGCAATCTCGTCGTACCGAGCGAGCTAGCCGCGAGATCCAAGCCATCGTAATCGCCGAAATAATGCGCGGATTTGATTTGGCTGGTGGGCAACTTCTCGAGCAACTTGCGTCACGTGTTGCTCATGGGAAAGTTGATCCTTTTGAGGCTGCAGACGAACTACGACGCTCCATAGCTTCGGCCTGACTAAGCGGGCGTGGCTCCCCTTTTTTCGCATTCTTTTGCGGTAAACATGTGTCTGTGCTGAAGAAGCTCTTATTACTTTTTGTTGCGGGGTTCGTCATCTACTACCTGATGACCTCTCCATCGGGTGCAGCCGATGCGGTCCGAGGAATCGCCAGCGCTATCGGTGTCGCCTTTAGTCAGGTCGGCGTTTTCGTTTCAGAACTCATTTCCTAAAGGCATGTTTACTTCCTTCGCTTCACGCAACCGTCAACGTGTTGAACGACATCTGTTGTCGGTCGAAGGAGAAGAAGTGATCGACCTTGTCGAAAAGCACCCGATTGCATATCTCACTTCTGGACTGTGGTTGCTCGGCGGTTTGATTGTCTGGATCCTCGCTACCTGGTTGCCCATTGAACTTTCTTGGGTGCTGTTCGTTGTGGGGCTCATCTTGATCGGTCAAGCCACCTATTCGGCGAGCGCGACCTTGCTCGACGTATTCGTCATCACGAATATGCGAGTATTTCGTCTATCGGGCGTGCTGTCCGTGCAAATCGCCACCATGCCGATTTCACGCATCCTCGATATCACTGTCAAGAAACCATTTATCGGTCGAATCTTGGGTTACGGTCACTTCATCTTTGAATCGGCAGCTCAAGCTCAAGGCCTGCGCGACATCCGATTTATTGGCGATCCAGACGCTCGCGATCTGACTATTCAACGTGTCGTCCAACGCGCCGGTTTGCGCGGAAGAATGAGTAACACGGGACCACACGTTTAGTTCGAAACTCGGTTTCTGTCTAAAGATTTGGTTCTGGGTGACGGCAACCCACCGCCGTGTTTCTTGGTGTAGCAAGAAAAAGAAGTGTTACTTGCGTTTCGTTTGTCACACACGCAACAGTAGTAATTTTTCCTGCAAAATCTGCCCATAAGTTTATTAGCATGATCGCCGTGAGAAACTTTGCGAAGCCCTCTATGTGGGTTCTCTTTACGCTTAGTTCGCTGTTCATGTCTGCTATGAGCACAGCCGCGCATAGCGCAGAGCCAAGCAATCTCGATGAAATTTATTCGCAAATCTCGCAACTGAACGGGAAAACCGATGTGGCAAAACTCAAGGCGAACGTGCGGAAGCAAGCAATGAGCCTGAAACAGACAGAGATGGCTGTGGCTAAAGCTACCCTCGAAGACTTGAAGACAGTGACGCCGACGAGTAACGGTCAACGGGAGGTCGCAATGGCCGCTTCGTCGGGAAATACGCCCAGACTCCCTGCGGCCAAAGTAGGCGATATCTTTTGGTGGGATTCGGCAACCGACCATGTTGGAATTTACGTGGGTACGAAAAGCGTGGCGCACGCTCCTGGGCCTAGAAAAAAGACGCGGATTGAATCGATCGGTAGCCTTGTGCGCAAGCCGAAAGCTGAAATCATGTTGGTTAATACAAAGTCAGGCGGGACAACACGTATCGGCGCTAATGTTCGTGCGGAAGCTAAATCTTTTGCTGAATGGAAATTGAAGAAGCCGTATAACTATGACTTCGTGAATAACAAGATCATCAATGACGGTATTTACAACTGTTCACAGTATGTGTGGGCTGCATGGATGTCGGCGGCGAGGATTGATCTTGATAACGGTATTAGCCTTGGCGTTTATCCAGGCGATATTCGGAAAGACAAGCGCACCCATACCTATAAGAAACTCACAAAATGAAGTCGTCGCGGTTCCATTTGCTCGTCGCGCTACTCCTGAGCTTAGCTCTATCGAGCGCATGTGCCCCGTCGCCGAGTAAGGACTTGACTTTCAATGATATTGACGGTGAGTTCCTAGATTCGACGCTCATCGCTGTCGGCACTTCTCGCGTAGATACGTCGCTCATGTCGCAGCGCGGATCAATGATTTTTGTTCGCCAAGATGGGAGTATCAAGAGTCTTGATCACGATGGGATGGACGCATTAGTTCTCGCCTACCGTGATGGTCTTCTGGCATTTTCTGATGCAAACCACGATTACATTCTTGGTTCACGGTTTCCGGTGCGAAACAGAGCAAAATCGAGCACGATGCAGCGCGGGATTGGATTGCATGAAGGTTCACTGTTTTCAGTGTTCAATGAAGGGTTTGGTGAAGCGGGTTACGAAATGCAGGTTTCGCAATCCCTCGCTGACGAGGAGACTTCCAAACTCGAGGTTCGAAATGGCTGGATCATTAATGTGACTACCTGCGAGGACGGAGTATGGGCGCTGACAAGCCCCGAACCCTTCTCCACGTCTCACGCAACAGTGGAACGACTTTTCCCAGAACATGAGCTCAAATACGAGATCAATATCAAAACCGGCGAACTCATATGGGACGCGACGTCATGTGATGGAACGAAGTTGACGGCCGTCGGAATGCGCGGAAACGACGTTAATCCCGCTGACGAACTAGTTTTTGATGTAGATCTGAGTACCGGGAACACGCGGATCACAGAAATTTCTGGCCTTCCTGAGGAGATGAGCCCATGGAACATTTCGGTACAAGCCGATGAAATTATGGCCCTATTCAAGGATGCTGACTATCAGGCAAGGCATGAGCTTTGGTCAATTGATCGTGTAACAGGCGAAGCCAGCCTCCGTGAAGTCATAGCAGAAGATTTCCCTGAAGAGGTCCGTGACCGGTTGTACCGCGTTGACGGCCGGTACCTTTACCAACTTGATGTCACCAGAGACTCACCTTCCGTGTTGCGGGCATACGACGTGGTCACTGGGAAAGTCGTTAAGGAACGCAAATTTGACGCTCTAGACCCGATCGTCAACAACCCCAAGGCGTTCGATGACGCTCAAGAGTCTTTCAAAGACTTTGTGGTTCTCACCCCGGTTGACAAGTGGTAGCCCAGATATCAAACCTTAGGGCGGTGTTCCGCATGCAATCCTCTTAACTGCGACCTCCTAGACTGGACACTATGAATTTTTCTCGGCCCGGTGCCATTGATCTTTCTGCGATCGCAGCGCAGGCGAACGCTCCCGTCGTAAACGATCCAGATGGTGTTTATGTTGTCGACGTAGACGAACAGAACTTCCAATCCATCGTTGAATCGACGATGCAACAGCTCGTCGTATTGAGCATTTGGTCGCCGCGGTCACCGCAAAGCGTTGAGTTCAACAAACTCCTCACGAGTGCTACCACTGCGTATCAAGGCGCTTTGCTGTTGGCGCGGATCGATATCGACGCCCAGCCAAATATTGCGCAAGCCTTGAGTGTCCAAGCTGTACCCGTCGTGATGGGCCTAGTTCAAGGCCGCCCGGTGCCGCTATTTAATGGCACCGTGCCCGCAGAAGAGATCTCGCGTTACTTTGATGAACTTGTTCGCCTAGCACAAGAAAATGGAATGAACGGTCGGGTCGCACCAAGCGGTGGTGGAGCGGTTGAAGAAACAGAACCCGAGCCTGACCCGCGATTCGCGGCTGCCGACGATGCATATGCGGCAGGTAATGTCGAAACAGCAATTGCTGAATACGAAAAACTCAAACAGCAGTATCCGGCAGATCAAGAAGTTGCCGAACGACTCGCTGGAGTGAAGTTATTTTCCCGTACAGCCAACGCAGACCTCAATGAGGCACGCGCCAATGCAGCAGATAATCCTGAAGACGTTGAAGCTCAACTGCTTGTCGCCGACCTCGACATCAATGGCGGACATATCGAAGACGCATTCAGTCGGCTCATTGACTTGCTGAAACGGGTTGACGACAAAGACCGAGTCCGAGACCACTTGCTCGAGCTTTTTGTTGTCGTTGGAGCCAATGATCCGCGAGTCGCAACAGCTCGCCGTGCTTTAGCAGCCGCGCTGTTCTGAGGCATTCGAGTCGCTTCGGCTGCTTAAATGACGTGGGTTACTCAGGTTGTTTGGGCGCCTCACGGTAGGGCGTGAGTTCACCCGCCTCAAACGCAGTTAACAGCTCGACTGTGGCAGCGGTCGCATACTTGGCTACTTGTTCCAGATTGCACCAATGAACTGCCGCAATCTCGGTCTTCTGCAACACCATGTGGTCAACGACATCGCTTGTAGTTTCGCCAAGATCGAAAACGAACAGACAGGCATCGTCCCAAGCGCGCCAAGCCGGTAACCAATTCATTGTCACCATCTCGCCGACAGGCAGGGTAATGCCAAGCTCCTCTTCGATCTCTCGAGTCAGTCCAAAACCTGGCGCTTCGCCGTTTTCGATGACGCCGCCAGGCAAGTCCCATTCCGCCTTATACGTGAGTTCGCACAGCAAGTATTCGCCATGTTCATTGCGCAAAAGCCCCTGACCGATGACCCGCTTGCGAGGCAAACCTGCGTTTAGGATTGAAACAAAGCCTTCCTTGCTGAGCACGGGTGGATCACTTACTAAACGAGCCAACAGCATCTGGGCAGGTTTCGGTTCGGCTTGTCGTAGGATGCCTTCGCGACGCAAACCAGAAATTGATGCTGCCCGCCAGTCGTCGGTATTTCCCTCCTCGATGCGGGTTTCGATGCGTGTCCACTTCAATTCGTTGAAGGCGTAATTCACAGCCATTGTGACGATCGTGCTTGCGAACTTTTGGCCCGCGCCAGCTTTGAGGTTCCAGCGCACAGAACCTTCTTGCCTGCCCTGTTTACCGGGTGCAGGAGATAAGGCAATTGTGCCGATACGTTCGTCTTTGTAGTGGACAGCAAAGCCAATGAAATGTGCCGAGCCAGACGTCGGTCGGAGTTCGAGGTCCCCATCACGCAAAGTTTGGCTCACAAGGTTGAGGCTACATCGCCAGTGCAGTTCGCGACATGATGCAATGGCCAAGTGATTTTGAGAGAAGCTCGCCCTGACGATATCCCGGCAATGGTGGCACTGGTCCGCGAACTTGCTGAGTATGAACACGCACTCGATCAATGCCATCTGACCAACAAACAATTGGAAGCACGTTTATTCGGGGCAAACGCTGCAGTTTTCGGTCATGTCGCTGAAGTTGACGGAGAGGTCGTTGCGATCTGCATTTGGTTCTTGAACTTTTCGACATGGGATGGAGTCCACGGAATCTATCTTGAAGATCTCTATGTCACGCCGAAGCATCGAGGTAAAGGCATAGGCAAAGCCTGCCTAGAGCTCCTCGCAAAAATTTGTGTGGAACGTGGTTATACCCGGTTGCAATGGCAAGTGCTTGATTGGAACACCCCATCGATCAAGTTCTACGAATCTCTTGGTTCAGTTGACCTAGCTGAATGGCGAACACACCGGCTCACCGGCAAAGCCTTGAACGCGCTCGCAGGGCATTGACTTCCGTTGGCATATGCTCAAAGTCACGCTTCTAGGAGGATAACCATGGGTGAGTTCGTTCGGCTTGAAGTCGAAGACGGTGTAGGCACGATCCGACTCGATCGACCAAAGATGAACGCTTTGGATGCACAAATGCAACACGAGTTCATTGATATTGCGCGCGAAGCCGACAGCCGTTCAGATATTGCTGCGGTGGTTATCTACGGTGGTGAACGGGTTTTCGCTGCTGGCGCTGACATCAAAGAAATGGCAGTCATGGGTTACACCGACATGCTGTCTCACGGTCACCTGCTACAAGAATTCACTCGCGAAATTGCACGCATTGGTAAGCCCACCATTGCAGCGATTACTGGTTTTGCACTAGGAGGAGGGCTGGAACTCGCCCTTGCAACGGATCTACGGTTCGCAGCAGATAACGCCAAGCTCGGCCAACCAGAAATTCTCTTGGGCATTATTCCTGGCGCTGGTGGAACTCAGCGTTTGAGTCGCCTCGTCGGGCCGGCCAAAGCTAAAGACCTGATCTACACCGGGCGATTCGTCGGCGCGGATGAGGCGCTCACGATTGGTTTGGTCGATCAGATTTACCCAGCTGACGAGGTTTACCCCAAAGCAGTCGAATGGGCTAAACAGTTTGTTGGAGCAGCGGGTGTGGCTTTGCGCGTTGCTAAAGATGTCATTGATCGCGGCCTCGAAGTCGATCTGCAGACCGGCCTTGACATTGAGCGCGCCGGTTTTACCGGACTATTCGCGACCGAGGATCAGACGGTCGGAATGGAGTCATTCATGGAAAATGGACCTGGAAAAGCTACCTTTACCGGACGCTGAATGTGGGGTTATCACTTAAGGTGACGAGAACCACAACAACTAGTGGTCACGTTAAGGGCAATTCAGGGTAGCCTAATTTCGAATTATGGGTCACTTTGTCCGGCTAGTCTCTTGCCCGGCTAAAGTTGGCTTAACTACGTAGGTCTTCAAACCTGAGGCCTGCATTCCGAACAGAATTCACAGGAGGGTCCTCGTGACCAAGATTGTTGTCGCTGTGAAGTACGTGCCCGACGCTACGGCCGACCGCACGTTCGAATCCGATAACACCGTTGATCGTGAAAACGTTGACGGTTTGCTTTCCGAACTTGACGAATACGCTGTTGAGCAAGCGCTTCAGGTAATCGAAGCAGGAGACGGTGAAGTCACCGTTCTTACTGTTGGACCTGACGATGCTGCCGACGCTGTTCGCAAGGCGCTACAGATGGGTGCCGATGCTGGCGTTCACGTTGTAGACGATGCGATTGCCGGATCCGATGCATTTGCAACCTCGCTTGTACTCGCTAAAGCAATTGAAAAGCTTGAATACGATCTCGTGTTCTTTGGCATGGCATCCACTGACGGCGGCATGGGCGTAGTCCCAACCCTCGTTGCTGAGCGCCTCGGGCTGCCAGCAGTCACCTTCGCGTCTGAAGTGACTGTTGACGGCGACACCGTCCGCATCCGTCGCGATGGCGATGCTGCAACACAGACTGTCGAAGCCAGCGGCAAGGTTGTCGTTTCGGTCACCGACCAGACTGGCGAAGCTCGCTACCCATCGTTCAAGGGCATCATGGCTGCAAAGAAGAAGCCAGTTGACGAGTGGACTCTCGCCGACTTGGGCATTGATGCAGGTGAAGTTGGCCTTGAGAGCGCATGGACGGCTGTTGAATCGAACGCGCCCCGTCCTCCGCGCGAAGCCGGCGAAATCGTGACCGATGAAGGAGACGGCGGCACTAAGCTCGTCGAGTTCCTTGCCAGCAAGAAGTTTGTCTGAGAAGGAGCTGGATGACATGAGTGAAGTACTCGTATTGATTGATGCCGTTGATGGCAAGGTCGCTAAGCCTTCTTTGGAACTCTTGACGATCGCCAAGTCCATTGGTGAGCCATCGGCAGTCGTCTTCGGCGAAGCCGACAACGCCGCTTTGGCTGCTTATGGTGCTGAAAAGATCTACACCTACGGCGATGCTGCGTTCCAGGACTACTTGGTCGCTCCGAAGGCTGAAGCTGTTGCTGCTCTCGTAGCTGAGAAGAGCCCAGCGGCAGTTTTGGTTACTGCATCGGTTGAAGGTAAAGAAGTTGCCGCCCGCGCAGCCCTGAAGAGCAACTCCGGTTTGATCACCGATGCTGTTGAGGTCACTGTTGACGGTGGAAACGTCACCACCACGCAGTCGGTGTTCGCCGGCAGCTATACCGTTGCAGCGAAGGTCACCAAGGGTGCTCCTTTCATCGCAGTCAAGCCAAACTCGGTTGCTCCTGTTGAAGCTGCTGGTGCTGGTGCTGTTGAGGCTGTGTCCTTCGACGTGTCGGATGCGGCTAAGGGTGCCAAGGTAGTATCTAGCGAGCCAAAGGCCGCCTCTGGCCGCCCAGAGCTCACCGAAGCTGCAATCGTGGTTTCAGGTGGCCGTGGCACTGGTGGCGACTTCAGCGAAGTCGAAGGCCTCGCGGATTCACTCGGAGCTGCTGTTGGCGCATCACGTGCCGCAGTCGACTCTGGTTGGATCCCACACACCTTCCAAGTTGGCCAGACCGGTAAAACGGTTGCGCCGCAGCTCTACATTGCAGCTGGTATCTCCGGTGCAATCCAGCACCGCGCGGGTATGCAGACCTCAAAGACGATCATCGCAGTTAACAAGGACGACGAAGCTCCAATCTTCGAACTCGTTGACTTCGGTGTCGTCGGCGATCTGAAGGCTGTTCTTCCTCAGGCAACTGAAGAAATCAACAAACGCAAGGGCTGATTTATCGCCCAAAGCGAGGCCCGGTACCGAAATATTTCGGTACCGGGCCTCGCTTATTACTCGTGCGTATTTTGCCCTATGCAAAAGTTTGCACAAATTCGGCCTCCTGCTGTTGGCATTAACCCCATGTAGTGATAGCAATGGAAGGTCGGGTCTATCTGGATCCGTCTCTTAATGCAGGAGGATAAACATGCAGTTCTCACGGCCAATGCGCCTCACGGGAATCGCTCTTGCTGCTGCCTGCACGTTGGCTTTGTCCGCGTGCTCCGGTGGTGAGGAAACAGACAGCTTCCAGATCGCAGTCAATACTGACGGCGGTCACCAAGCATGGTCTGATGCGGTTACGAATCAAATCAGCAATACTCTCGGAATCAAATCGACGACAAAGGCATACTCCTCATTTGATGAGTTACGCACCGATATCACCGAGCGTACGATCAAGACTGCTTTCCGTACTGGCTGGCAGCCGGATTACCCCTCGATCTACAACTATCTGCAACCGATCTATTTCACTAATGCCGGTTCAAATGATGGTGATTACTCCAACGAAGATTTTGACGACTTTATGCGTCAAGTCTCGGCCGCCCAAGACCCTGAAGATGCCTACACGTTGCAGGCTCAGGGCCAAGCAGTTTTGATGCAGGACCTGCCCGCCATCCCTCTGTGGTACCAGAACATTTCAGCGGTTTACTCCAAGAAAGTCGACAACGTCGAGTTCAATTGGCAAAACCAGCCTGAATACGCAGGGATCACCAAGTCCGGTGGCGGCGCTATTCTCACGCATGGCACACAGCCACAGAACCCGCTTGTGCCAACTGCCACGAACGAGGTTGGTGGCGGCAACGTCATCGACCAAATGTTTGAGGGACTCGTTCGCTATAAGGCCGACGGTGAAGCTGTTAACGCAGTAGCCGACTCGATCACTTCGAACGACAACAAGATCTGGACTGTCAAGATCAAAGATGGCCAGCAGTTCTCTGACGGTAGTCCCGTAACCGCTAACTCTTTTGTGAAGGCATGGAACTACGGTGCTGTGGGCAAGAACGCTCAACTCAACAGTTACTTCTTCTACCCGATCGTTGGCTTCAATGACGCTCAGGAAGATAAGTCTGACGAACTCTCAGGCCTCAAGGTAGTCGACGATCACACGTTTACGATCGAACTGGAACAAGCCGAGGCTAGTTTCCCAGCACGTTTGGGCTACTCGGCTTTCTATCCACTTCCAGAAAAGGCATTCGATGATCTCGAAGCCTATGGTCACGCGCCAATTGGTAATGGCCCATACAAGATGGCCAGCGATGACGCTTGGGAAGACGATGTTCAGATCTCGCTTGTGGCTAACGACAACTACAAGGGCGATGTCAAGGTGAAGAATGATGGTTTGACCTTCAAGTTCTATACAAGCCTTGATGCTGCGTACACCGATGTTCAGGCCGGAAATCTCGATGTTCTGGAGCAGGTCCCAGAAGGATCACTGAAGGGCTTCACAACAGACGCCAAGGTCAACGCCATCAGTGAACCAGGTTCGGTATTCCAGTCCTTCACCATTCCCGTAACGCTTGAACACTTCGGCATGGATGAAGAAGGTCGCCTACGTCGTGCCGCCATTTCAATGGCCATCGACCGCGAAGCGATCACTGAAAAGGTGTTCCATGGCACCCGCACCCCAGCGGCGGACTTTAGCTCACCGCTGATGCCAGGTTGGACTGATCAGATCGACGGTAACGATGTCCTTCAGTACAACCCTGAAAAGGCCAAGGAACTATGGGCCAAAGCTAACGAAATCAGTGAGTGGAAAACTGGTAAGTGATTTCTGAAGCACAACACGTGCCGGTCGGATGGGGATTCCCTGTCCGACCGGCATATTGTGTAGATCAAACTTGCAACGAAGGGCGGACGTGATGTGGTGGTACGTCGGCAAACGAATCCTCCAAACCATTCCGGTTATTTTGGGCGCAACTTTTCTTATTTATGCCCTCGTCTTTTTGCGGCCGGGCGACCCAATTGTGGGTCTCTTCGGCGATAAGCCGGTTAGTGACGCAGTTCGGGCCCAGTTGGAAGCCCAATACAATTTAGACAAGCCTTTCGTTGTTCAGTGGCTCTTGTTCCTCAAGGGCGCGCTGACTTTGGACTTTGGATTGTCCTACAGTGGCCGTCCGGTCATCGATATCATCGCCCAAACCTTCCCCGTCACCATCAAACTCGCGCTGATGGCGCTTGTGGTTGAAATGGTGCTTGGCGTGGTTGCTGGCACAATCGCTGGCTTACGTCGGGGAGGCCTTTTTGATTCCACCATGCTGGTGACATCACTGCTCGTCATCGCAGTGCCTATCTTTGTTTTCGGATTCTTATTCCAACTGTTGTTTGGCGTGAAACTGGGATGGTTCCCGCCCACTGTCGGAGGTGATGCCAGTTTCAGAGACCTCATCATGCCAGCCTTTGTTCTTGGGTTGGTGTCATTTGCTTATGTGTTACGGCTTACTCGCACGTCAGTCATCGAAAACCTCACCGCAGATCATGTCCGCACGGCTCGCGCCAAAGGATTGGGTGAAGGCACCGTGGTTCGGCGACACATCTTGCGTAACTCTCTGATCCCGGTGGTGACCTTCCTCGGCGCAGATCTAGGTGCGCTCATGGCTGGAGCCGTGGTGACTGAAGGAATCTTCAATGTGCACGGCGTGGGCAATCTGGCGTATACCGCAATTTTGAAGGGCGAAAGTCCCACCATTGTTTCGGTCATCACCGTCATGGTCCTCGTTTATGTCGTTATGAGTTTGCTTGTCGACTTGCTCTACGCTGCTCTCGACCCAAGGATTCGCTATGCCTGATACTCCACGTCCTGGTCAAGAGCGTTTTGTCGCCTCACTTGAAGAAACCCCACTACGCGAAGTCGACGCGGTAAACACCGACATCGTCCCGGAAAGTCAGTGGAAAGAAGCGTGGAAGCGGTTACGTACACGCGGTTTGTTCTGGATTTCGGCAGTCTTGCTGTTTGGCGTGCTGTTGATGATCGCGGTCCCGGGCTTATTCACCAGTAAAGATCCCACGATGTGCGACATCACCATGAGTTTGGCTGGTGCCTCCGAAGGTAGCCCCTTCGGTTATAACCTCCAAGGCTGTGACGTGTGGTCACGAACCGTCTATGGTGCGCGGGCCTCGGTTGCTGTGGGTGTATTCACTGTCATCATCGTTGCTCTGATCGGTTCGGTCACCGGTGCTATTGCTGGCTTCTACGGCGGTTGGCTTGACTCGGTTTTTTCGCGAGTTTCAGACATCTTCTTCTCCATTCCGCTGCTGTTAGCGGCCATCGTGATGTTGTCTGTCGTCAACAACCTGTTCCCTGAACGTAATTTCTGGACCGGAGTGCTGTCAGTGGTGCTGGCGCTTGCCTTATTTGCGTGGCCACAAATTACGCGTCAGATGCGTGGTGCGGTTCTGAGCGTTAAGAACCTTGAGTTCGTCGACGCCGCCAAAGCAATCGGCGCTAGCCCGCGGCGTAATTTGCTCAAGCATGTGGTGCCGAATTCACTCGCACCGGTCATCGTGACGTCAATGATCTCACTCGGTGTTTTCATCGTTGCTGAAGCAACGCTCTCATTCCTTGGTATTGGTTTGCCTCGTCAAGAAGTGGTGTCTTGGGGTAACGATATTTCTGACGCTCAAGTCTTAGTGCGTGCTGGCGATGACCTCCACGTGATGTTCATCCCGGCAACAGCGCTTGCGTTCACAGTGCTGGCGTTCATCCTTCTAGGTGATGCTGTGCGAGACGCCCTCGATCCGAAGGTGAAGAAATGACCGCAGACATGCACGAAAAGCCACTTTTAGAGATCAAAGATCTCCAGGTCGGATTCCGCAATGGCAAAGACATTAATCCGGCAGTTACCGGAGTCAATCTGACGCTCTATCCAGGGCAAGTCGTTGCCATCGTGGGGGAATCAGGATCAGGTAAGTCAACGACCGCTCACGCGATTATTGACTTGCTGCCTGGAACCGGTGAAGTGACCGGCGGCGAAATACTTTTCGATGGTGAGAAAATTTCAGGCCGCGACCGTAAACACATTCTTGCCTTACGTGGCTCGTCCATTGGTTTAGTTCCGCAGGATCCGATGACGAACCTCAACCCGCTGTGGCGTGTCGGCACCCAGATTAAGGAAGCCTTGACGGTCAACGGGATCGCTAAAGGCAAGGAAGCTGACCGACGTGTTGTTGAACTGTTGACTGAAGCTGGCTTGCCTGATGCTGAAGCGCGGGCACGACAGTATCCGCACGAGTTTTCAGGTGGTATGCGTCAACGGGCGCTCATCGCGATGGGCTTGGCTGCACGACCGAAACTCTTGATCGCTGATGAGCCGACTTCGGCCCTCGATGTCACGGTACAAAAACAAATTCTTGACCACCTCGACACAATGATTCGGGATATTGGTTTCGCCGTTCTTCTTATTACCCACGATTTGGGCTTGGCTGCAGAACGTGCTGATCATCTCGTCGTGATGTACCGGGGCAATGTCGTCGAATCGGGCCCGGCGCTAGAGATTCTGCAAAACCCGATACACCCCTACACCAAGCGACTCGTGTCATCTGCGCCTTCCTTGGCTTCGCAACGGTTGACTTCCGAACTTCGCGCCGAAGTGCGAGAGCAGGCAGCTGAAGTTGCTCAAGAGCATTTGCCCACTCAGGGCGAGTTCGGTGAAGGTCTTGATCTCATCGTCGAAGTCGAGAAACTCACCAAACATTTCGAGCTGCCAGGCAGCAGGCCGTGGGCGAAGAAGTACTCGGTTGCGGCAGACAACGTTTCTTTCGGCCTACGTCGTGGCACCACGACAGCCATCGTGGGAGAGTCGGGCTCTGGTAAATCAACCGTAGCCCGTATGGTGCTTGACCTTTTAGAACCGACCTCAGGCATCGTGCGATTCGACGGTGTCGATATTCGCACACTCAAGAGCAAAGAAGAACAGCTAGCGTTCCGCCGTCAGATTCAGCCAGTGTTCCAGAATCCGTACGCCTCGCTCGACCCGCTATCCTCAATTTTCGATTCGATTGCTGAGCCACTTGTGGTGCACAAAATTGGCGAGCGAGATAGTCAAGAACGACGTGTGCGCGAACTGTTGGACAAGGTTTCTTTGCCTTCCTCAGTGATGACTCGTTATCCGCATGAGCTTTCTGGTGGACAGCGTCAGCGCGTGGCCATTGCGCGAGCCTTGGCTTTGGAGCCGAGTGTCGTGATCTGTGACGAGGCTGTTTCTGCGCTTGACGTGCTGGTGCAGGCTCAGATTCTCACGCTGCTCAACGATCTGCAATCAGAAATGGGATTGAGCTATTTGTTCATTACCCATGACCTTGCGGTGGTGCGGCAGATAGCTGATGATGTTGTCGTGATGCAAGCAGGCAAGGTCGTCGAGCATGCTTCCGTCTCACAAGTATTCGATTCACCGAGTGAGGATTACACGCGTGCACTTCTGGACGCGATACCAGGCGGCTCCATCGCCTTGGGCTGAGGTTTTGATTCATTTAGGCTGTAACGCCAACAAGATGAGACCAAAGGGTTGAGGCGATATTGACCCATTCGAACATATGTTCGATAATGGCTAGATGTCGTCTTCTGTTAGTGCGGTTATCGCTGATCTGAAGGCCCAAGTGCAGCGCATGGAGGGCCCCGCTGCGCGCTGGCCAATGCCCACACACCCGGTGCTGGCTGAACTGCTCGAATTGCGTTCGGGTGGTGCTTATTGCGTGCAGTCATCGAGCCTTGCGATGTTGGTTATGGCCGGTCCTTCAACAGCTGGAGCTTGGTGTGCTGTGGTGGGAGTTCCGCAATTCGGGGTCGAAGCGGCCCGTGAGTTCGGGGTGCAGATTAACCGGTTGGTTTATGTTCCCGAGATTCCCAGCGGCGAGATGCTCGCTGTGTTAACTGCCTTAATTGACGTGGTTGATGTCGTTGTGATGCCACCGCTCAAAGTCACCACGCATGAAGCAGCTCGTCTCGTGGCGAGGATGCGCGAGAGGCATTGTTTGATTGTGACTTGGGGCGACTGGCCGCAAGCTGATGCACATATCGGCTGGTCCGATATTCAATGGGAAGGCGTCGGGCAGGGATACGGCAATCTTCAAGCCAGACAAGTCACTCTTGAAGTGCGGAAACGGGATCGACTTGCTGGTCGCCGTCGACTGTGGTTCCCTGACGAAAACCTCACGATTCGTTCTGTCGAACCGGTGCGGACGCTACGGAGCCTGGCATGAGCACGGCTCGCACTTTGGTGTTGTGGTGTCCTGACTGGCCTGCCATGGTCTATCGTCAAGAGTTTTCAGCTGATACTCCCTTAGCCGTAATGGATTCTGGCGAGATTCTTGCGTGCACGCCAGCAGCTCGAGAGCAAGGCGTGCGACGGGGTATGCGCCATCGAGATGCACAGTCTCGGTGCCCTGAACTCGTCGTTAAAGAACGCAAGTTGCTGAAGGAAATCCAGCTTTTTGATTCGACTATCGCTGCTTTGGCAGAACACGCGGTGGATATCTCCGTTTTGCGGCCGGGCTTATGCGCGCTGCCGGTACACAGTCGATTCCACGGCGGCGAAATCGAGGCTGCTGCGGTGTTTTTAGAAGCGGTCGTGGCTGCGGGTGTTTGGGATGTGCGGGCCGGGGTTTCTGATGGCGTGTTTAGCGCCGAACACGCTGCCAGATCGGCAGGCGTGCAAGACGTTCAGATCGTGCCTGCCGGTGGAGCAGCAGATTTTTTGGCGCCTTTCGGGGTCGAGATTTTTCATGATGCGGACTTTGTTGATTTGCTGAAACGTCTGGGTTTGAACCGGGTGGCACAGTTTGCGGCTTTGGATTCAGCTGATGTACATACGCGTTTTGGCACGCAAGGACTGCAACGCCACCGGTTGGCAAACGGCATCGAACGTCCTTGGCGGGGGCCGATAAACGATCCCCAACAGGTCATATGTGAGGTCCATTTCGAGCCAGCTTTAGACAACAGCGAAACAGTGGCCTTCAGTTCCCGCACACTCGTTGATAATTGGGTTGCTGAACTGATGCGTCGTGATGTGGTGTGCACGGCTCTCACCATTGAGTTCTTTGGCGAACGTGATCATGGGCAGCGTCTATGGCGACATCCGCGCTGGTTTGCTAAAGCTGACGTGCTAGATCGGATTCGTTGGCAGGCCAGTGTCTGGGGCGAGCCTGTTATCGGCGTGCGGCTGCTCACCGAAAGCTGTGAAGCCACTGGTGAGCATGCGGATGATCTCTTCGGTGGTGGAGCTGATGAGGCGGTAGAACGCGGAGTAGCTCGAGTGCAGAGCATGATCGGGCCCGAGGGCGTGCAGATGCAGGCCGTGCAAGGCGGTCATTCGCCAACTGGGCGACGTTTGTTATCAGTGTGGGGTGAGCGGGCTGATGTTGAGCGTCGTACTGATGCCCCGTGGCCAGCAGCCGTTCCTCCTCCAGCGCCCGCCACGGTTTTTCCGCAACCTAGACCCAGTCAAGTGTTGGGGGCGGAAGGCCAAGCGGTGGCTGTGGGGGAGCGAGGCGGACTGATCGGAGGTACGCCTGCTCGGGTTCTCATTGATCAACAGTGGCAGCGAGTAGCTGCGTGGGCGGGCCCGTGGCCGGTCGACGAACACTGGTGGGATGAAGCCGCCGCCCGAAGGATTGCCCGATTCCAAATCGTGGGTGTCGACGGCAGTGCTTGGCTCATGTCGGTTAGCGGCGGGCACTGGTTCGTGGAAGCGAGCTACGACTAACAATCACGAGGTATTGCTCATGCCATATAACAATCCGCCAATTCCTTGGCGCGAACTGGAATCTCGACTTTCGGGGCGCAGGGTGGTTCCAGACGGTGGAGACGGTCCAGGGTTTTCGCGCCGCCGAGAGCCCTACCGGCCAAGCCCAGTGTCGGCTCCGGAGCTCACAGTTCCCTATGCAGAACTGCATGCTCACAGTAATTTCAGTTTTCTCGATGGAGCTAGTTCACCGGAAGAACTTATTGAGGAAGCAGTGCGTTTGGGTTTGTCGGCGATTGCTCTGACTGATCACGATGGTTTTGGAGGCACACCGCGTTTTGCTGAAGCTGCCGCTGAACACGGTATGAATACTGTGCATGGTTCAGAACTCAGGCTTGGTTTGCTGCCGGGGGTTCACAACGAGCCCGATCCAGCTGGTGAGCATTTATTGGTCTTGGCCCGAGGGGTGGAGGGCTATCACCGATTGTGTACAGCTATCACCGAAGCAAATTTGCGTGGTGAGGAAAAAGGCTTACCCGTATATGACCTTGACGAGCTGGTAGATCTAGGCCGAGATCACTGGCTGATTCTCAGTGGTTGCCGTAAGGGTGCGCGTGATAGACCAGCACTCACAAGACTCATGGATCTTTTTGGTCGCGACAATGTGGCGGTTGAACTGAGTTATCAAGGACATCCGCACGATAGCCGCACGAATGATGCGCTTGCAGAATTAGCTCAAAAGTTGACGCTACCGATTGTGGCCACGGGCAATGTACATGCGGCACGTCCTCGCGATGTACGGCTCGCGCATGCTTTTGCTGCGGTTAGAGCTAGACGGAGTCTGAGCCAGTTAGAAGGCTGGCTGCCAGCAGTGCCCTTCCTGCGTTCGGGTGCTGAAATGGAACACCTTTTTCGGCGTTATCCCGGAGCAGTTTCCCGGAGCGTAGAGATTGCTGACCACATTGCTTTTGATTTGCGCAAAGCCAGTCCGGAATTACCTGATCAGGAGGTGCCGGCAGGCCACACGCCGATGACGTGGTTACGCGAGTTGGTACGCCAAGGCGCTGATGATCTTTATGCCCATAATCGAGCCGAAGCCGAAGAGCGCTTGCAACGTGAGCTAGCGGTGATTGAATCTAAGGATTTTGCTGGTTATTTTCTGATCGTTCATCGTATTGCTGCTAAGGCACGTGATAAAGGAATTTTGTACCAAGGCCGAGGTTCGGCGGCGAATTCAGCGGTATGTTACGCGCTCAGAATTACTGCCATTGACTCCATTTTCTACAACTTGCCTTTTGAACGTTTTCTATCAGCGACTCGTGACGAAGAGCCAGATATTGATGTTGATTTCGATTCTGAACGTCGTGAAGAAATCATCCAATGGGTTTATCAGCAATATGGCAGACGTAATGCGGCGCAGGTGGCTAATGTCATTAGTTATCGTCCGCGCTCTGCGGTGCGCGATATGGCTAAGGCGCTCGGTTACTCAGTCGGTCAACAAGATGCTTGGAGCAAGCAAGTTGATTCTTGGACACACTTGAGTCCCGAGATTGACCTGCCAGAGTCAGTGCGGGAATTAGCGCATAAGGCAATGCGAGCGCCCCGCCATCGCGGTATTCACTCCGGGGGCATGGTGCTGACCAAACGGCCGGTGGGGGAAGTGGTACCGATCGAACGTGCCAGGATGGCAGACCGGACTGTCGTGCAGTGGGACAAAGACGACTGCGCCTGGATGGGTTTGGTCAAGTTCGATTTGCTAGGCCTAGGCATGTTGGGAGCTATCTCGAAAACGCTAGACCTCGTTAGAGCGCACACGGGTGAATCGTGGGAGTTGGCTACACTCCCGAAGGAAGAGCAAGGTGTTTACGACATGCTGTGTCTCGGCGATTCTGTGGGCGTGTTCCAAGTCGAGTCTCGGGCTCAGATCGGTGCACTCCCGCGGATTAAACCGCGGAGTTTCTACGATCTGGTCATTCAGATTGCACTGATTCGACCGGGCCCCATCCAAGGCGGTGCGATTCATCCCTATGTTCGTCGTCGAACGGGGGCCGAAGCGATTGATCATTTACATCCGGCGCTAGAACCAGTGTTGGCGCGCACTTTGGGTGTTCCGCTTTTTCAAGAACAACTCATGCAGATCGCTATGACGGTAGGTGGTTGCACGGGTGATGACGCAGATCTATTGCGCCGCGCCATGGGAAGCAAACGCGGGGTCGAAAAGATCGAACGATTGCAACACAAACTCATGGACGGGATGGCTTCTCACGGAATTGATGAAGAAACTGCGGCCTCTATCTATACCCGGATTGAAGCTTTCGCGAATTTCGGTTTTGCCGAGTCGCACTCTTTGAGTTTTGCTTTGCTGGTTTATGCCAGCTCGTGGCTCAAACTGCATTATCCGGCGGTTTTCCTTGTAGGGCTTTTACGCTCGCAGCCGATGGGTTTTTATTCACCGCAATCGTTGGTTGCTGATGCTCGCAGACACGGGGTTACTACCTTGCGAGCTGATGTCATGTACTCGCGTGCTGATGCCACTCTGGAAGGGCCGTTAACCATTACCGGTTTGGAGGCCTGTCGTGAACGTGAACAGACTCCGGTTGCCCCTTTTGCGTCAGACCCTCAACTGCCACAGCGTTTGCTTGAGCATCGTCGGGATGGTCACTTGCAGGTGCGTTTAGGGTTGGCGGGCATTAAGGGGATCTCGAAGTCGGAGGCAGATCGGATTGTGCGGGCGCGAGAGCAACAGCCTTTTCGTTCTTTGGCCGATCTGAAACGTCGTACCTGCTTGAATGTGGCTCAAGTGGAAGCCTTAGCTCAAGCTGGAGCTTGTGAGTCGCTTGGTTTGGGGCGTCGAGAGGCGCTATGGCTCGCAGGCTATGCCGATAGTGAAGAACTGTTACCCGATACAAGTCCGGTTGGGAATGTGCCGGGGTTGCCGCCGATGGATGTGGCGAGCGAATTACAGGCCGACCTGCTCAGCACAGGCATTACTGCGACGCAACATCCTTTCTCTTTGGTGCGAGAGCGCCTAAAAGTTCGAGGTGTGCTGTCAGTGGCTGAGACGATGGTTCATGAACACGGTCGTCGGGCTTGGGTGGCTGGTTTAGTGACTCATCGACAACGTCCGATGACGGCCGGGGGAGTCACGTTCCTCAACCTTGAAGACGAAAGCGGCATGCTCAATGTGGTGGTTTTTGAATCTGTCTGGCAGCGCCACCGCGTGTTGCTGCGTAATCGGGCTGGTTTAGTGGTGCGTGGTCGTGTTGAGCATGGAGATGGAGCAGTGAATCTCATCGCGGAAGCGATCGTTGATATCGACCGGTTTTTGCCAGGTGCTACGGCGGTTATTGGCCGACGACATAGGTCCAGAGACTTCAAGTGATGTGACAAAGGTCACGCAAATCGAAGACATCTTAAGGTTGCATTGACCTTAACCCCTGTTAGAGTCGTTTTGACTCTAAGTGAAAGGGGACGGCCATGACACTGATCAATGACGGTCAAGACCACGTCACGTCACCTGCTGCTACGCGAGTAGACCTCGCAGTGTCAGCCGTCGTGTTCGCTTTGCGCCCACATCCCGTCACCGGCGAGCCAACGATTTGGCTGCCGCTAGTCAAGCGCATCAGGGAACCATTCCTCGGACAGTGGGCGCTTCCTGGCGGACCCCTGGCTCCTGACGATGATCTGGCCACCTCTGCGGCAAAATCACTTAACCAAACCACCGGGCTTAAACCGCGTTACCTCGAACAGTTGTATGCCTTCGGCAACGTCAACCGTTCACCAGATCGCGTCGTATCCATCGTGTATTGGGCACTCGTGCGAGCCGACGAAGACAGCCGCGCCGACACCGCAGAAAACGTCGAATGGTTTGTTGCAGACGAGATTCCCGAACTTGCCTTCGACCACAACGACATTGTCTCTTATGCGCTAACTCGGTTGCGCAATAAGATCACGTGGTCTCCGATTGCGCACGGCTTCCTCAACGACACCTTTACCTTGGCGGAACTGCGCTCGGTGCATGAGGCGGTCCTTGGTCGCCAACTCGATCCGGCCAACTTCCGTCGCCAGATTCTCGCCGACGGCATGCTCGAAGCCACCGGCAGCTTTGTCACCGGTACCAGCCACCGACCCCCAGCTTTGTACAGATTTATGGCACGAAACAAAAGGAATGAACCATGACCATCTCCATCAACGATCTGATCGAACAGAACCCAACCGAGGTCTGTGACACGGATCTGAGCACACCGATTTTTGAGTTCGATGGAATTGCGACCTACGGGCCTGGGGCGTCGAAGGACGATGTGGTTCCCGATCCCGTGCTTCGCCGCGGACAGTTGCCCGTCGAGTACCAGAAGATGAGCCCCGAAGAACTCGACAAACGCATTGTTGCTGCACGAGAAAAGCTCGGCGACGACGTCGTTATTCTCGGACACTTCTATCAGCGTGATGAGATCGTCAAATATGCTGATTTTTTGGGCGACTCTTATCAGTTGGCAAACGCCGCTCTGACACGACCAAAGGCATCAACCATCGTCTTCTGTGGTGTGCACTTTATGGCAGAAACCGCCGATATCCTGTCGACTGATGAACAAGCGGTCATTCTGCCGAATCTCGCTGCCGGTTGTTCTATGGCAGATATGGCCGATGAAGATTCAGTTGATGCGGCTTGGGAAGAACTACAGCGGATTTACGGTACTGAGCCCGATGCACAAGGTCGCCAGCCCGTCGTACCCGTGACCTATATGAACTCCTCAGCCGCGCTCAAAGCCTTTTGTGGTCGTAACGGTGGCATCGTTTGCACCTCCTCGAACGCGTCCCAGGTGTTGGAGTGGGCTTTCGAACGTGGTCAACGCGTTCTCTTCTTCCCAGATCAGCATCTCGGCCGTAACACTGGCAAAGCTATGGGTGTGCCGGTCGAGCACATGCCGATGTGGAACCCTTACAAGGCCAAAGGCGGTAACGATGATGAAATCCTTGCCTCGGCCAAGATTTTGCTGTGGCATGGCTTTTGTTCAGTGCACAAGCGCTTCACCGTCGACCAAATCGAGAAGGCGCGTGCTGAGTATCCCGACTGCAAAGTGATCGTGCACCCGGAAAGTCCAATGCCAGTCGTGGATGCTGCTGATGCATCGGGTTCGACGTCGGGCATCTACTCGTTTGTCGAAGCACAAGCGCCAGGCACGGTCATTGCGATCGGCACTGAAATTAATATGGTTAATC
This sequence comes from Aeromicrobium sp., assembly GCA_040394025.1. Taxonomy (GTDB): domain Bacteria; phylum Actinomycetota; class Actinomycetes; order Propionibacteriales; family Nocardioidaceae; genus Aeromicrobium. Next base: position 280,221 of record JBEBSZ010000001.1, on the reverse strand, counting down.
GCATTGCGGCTGAACATCCAGACAAGACCATTTTCTGTTTGGACCCTGTGGTGTGCCCCTGTTCGACTATGTATCGGATCCACCCGGGCTACCTTGCTTGGGTGCTCGACGGTCTCGTCGAGGGCGACGTGCGAAATCAGATCGTCGTCGAACCGGACATTGCCAAGGACGCCAAGATCGCGCTTGAACGCATGCTTGCTGCCGTCCCGTCCTGAACCTCACCAAAATTTGTCCGTACTCACTAAGAGCTGAGGAATCACCATGACGCGTCTACTCGTCATCGGCAGTGGAGTTGCAGGACTGACGACGGCCCTAGCAGCACACCGGCTGCCAGATGTTGACGTCACGATCGTGACCAAATCAAGCATTGGCAAAAGCAACACGGCTTGGGCGCAAGGTGGCGTCGCTGTTGTCACGCATCCAGAAGACAGCGTTGGCTCACACATCAGCGACACCCTCGCTGCAGGTGCCGGCTTGTCATCGGAAGAAAGCGTCGCGATCTTGTGTGCAGAAGGTCCGAAGGCAATCTTCAACATGATTGATGATGGGGTCGAGTTTGACCGGATCGACGGGGAACTCGCGCGCGGTTTAGAGGCGGCTCACAGTTATGCACGCATCCTTCATGGTGATGGTGACGCCACGGGAGCCGCCATCGCTGAAGGACTGATCAACGCTGTGCGTGCGGCCGGAATTTCAGTGCTCGAAGATGCGTTTGTCGTTGATCTGCTGACCGAAGACGAACGAGCCGTTGGGGTCAAACTACTCGATGGCACTGAACTCCTCGCTGATGCTGTCGTTTTGGCTACAGGCGGAGCCGGGCAGATTTTCCCTTACACGACGAATCCTTCGGTAGCGACTGCTGACGGTATTGCTTTAGCTCTACGGGCGGGTGTAGTGGCGGCCGACTTGGAGTTCTACCAGTTCCATCCGACCTCGCTCGCTAGCGGTGAAAATCAGCTCATCTCAGAGGCCGTGCGTGGCGAGGGCGGCTATCTCATTGATGAGCACGGCGAACGCTTCATGCTGGAACTGCATCCGAACGCTGAGTTAGCGCCTCGCGATGTGGTGGCACGTGCCATTGCCGACCAGATGCGCAAACAAGCCGGGGCACCAGTTCGACTTGATGTGCGTCACCTCGGAGCCGAGTTCTTGGCAAAGCGTTTTCCCAATATCGATGCGACCTTACGGGCGCAAAACTGGAACTGGGCCGAAACACCGGTTCCAGTGACACCCGCCGCACACTATTACATGGGCGGTGTGCGAGTTGATATTGATGGCCGTACCTCGCTCCGGGGCCTATATGCGGTAGGGGAGGCTGCCTGTAACGGATTGCACGGAGCAAACCGACTGGCATCGAATTCGCTACTAGAAGGTGCCGTATATGCCCATCGTGTGGCAGCTGCTGTCGTGACTGATCGTACGACGGGTCCACGTGCGGGCGGCACGGTTGGTGACAACTGGAGTGAGCCACTTCGCCTGCTTGATGAGACCGGAACGGATTCTTTTTTGCGGACGGATCTCCAGCAACTCATGTGGGAAGCCGTTGGTCTGAGCCGTAACGAAGATGAGCTTCGTGCCGCGGCCGCTCGATTAGCGACATGGCAATCGCCGCAGGTCACCGATGTGAAGTCGGCTGAGGATAGAAACCTCTTGTGGCTGGCGAGAGCCATGGTGCAATCGGCGCTAGCACGCCCCAAATCCTTGGGTGCGCACTGGCGGGCTGACTCTCAAACTATTGACGAAACAGAAGTCCCGACACATTCGATGGTGGTGTTGTCATGATTCAGGCTCGTGAACTAGCCCGCATTATTGAGGTTGCGTTAGGCGAAGACATGCCGCACGGTGATATCACGTCATCGACGTTTATCCCCGAAACCGCTCACGCTGAGGCTGAACTCGTTGCGCGCGAATCTGGTGTCTTCTCGGGAGGTGACGTGTTCTCTGCCGTTATGACTGCAGTCGATGAACGAACGTCAGTCGAGATTTTGTGCGCTGATGGTGAAGCATTCGAGACCGGAGCTGTGCTGGCTCGGGTCCATGGCCCGGCCCGATCTGTGCTCAGTGCGGAACGAGTGTCGTTAAACCTTGTGCAACGCATGACGGCTATTGCCACCATGACGAGTCTTTATGTTGCGGCCGCTGGGCCGGACGTGCGTGTGGTTGACACCCGTAAGACCACGCCTGGTTTGCGTGCTTTGGAACGCCATGCCGTGCTAAGTGGTGGAGGTAAAAATCACCGCTATTCGTTGTCGGATGCGGTGATGGTCAAAGATAATCACCTAGCGCTCGTGGACGACATTACGATTGCAATCCGGGAAGCTAGAGTTACGCTGCCGCATACGACTCACATTGAGATTGAGGTTGATCGCCTAGATCAAATTGCGGCCGTCCTCGACGGTGGCCCGGATACCATCATGCTCGATAATTTCTCGCTGGATGAGTTGCGCGAAGGCGTTGAACTCATCGGTGGACGCGCCATCGTCGAGGCGTCCGGGGGAGTCAATCTCGAAACGATCGGTGAGATAGCGAAAACTGGTGTTGATGTCATCAGCGTTGGCGCCTTGACCCACGGGGTCAAGAACCTAGATCTTGGTCTCGACGTTGTGGTTCGAGCTGACTCATCGTGATGTACCTAGACCATGCCGCCACCGCTCCGGTGCGCAGGGAAGTACTCGAAGCTATGTGGCCTTATTGGACGCAAGCCTTTGCTAATCCGGCTAGTCACCACGAACCAGGCGAGACTGCAGCTGCTGCGTTGAAGGCGGCCCGCAAACGCATCGCTGATTTACTTAACGCCCGACCCAGCGAGATTATCTTCACCTCAGGCGGCACCGAAAGTGCTAACACGGCAATAAAAGGCATTGCTCGTGCGAATCCACGTGGACGTCACATCATCGTGAGTGCCGTCGAACACCCGGCCGTGCTTGAATCCGCGCGCGCGATGATGAAAGAAGGCTTTGACGTTGCCGTCCTCGACCCTGACTCAGACGGGCTGATTACCCCTCAGATATTGCGTGAGGCAATCCGACCGGACACAACCCTAGTAAGCATTCAGTACGCGAACAATGAAGTTGGGACCGTCCAGCCGATAAGAGAGCTTGCCACAATTGCGATCGAATTCGATGTCCCTTTTCACACCGACGCGGTTCAAGCTGCGCCGTGGCTGCCGCTTGATGTGAAAGACCTTGGCGTGCAGGCCTTAAGTATTGCGGGACATAAATTGGGGACACCCCGGGGCAGTGGTGTGTTGTGGTTGGCGCGCGGTCTCGATTGTGAGCCGTTATTGCATGGCGGTGACCAACAACCAGGTCGACGTTCGGGCACTGAAGACGTTGCAGCTGCCGTGGGAATTGCGACAGCGTTGTCGATGGCTCGTCATGATGTGGAGTATGCAACAGCATTGCGAGATCGGCTCATTGACGGCATTCTGAAACAGGTTCCTAGCGCAGTATTGACGGGCTCTCGTACACATCGGCTTCCGGGGCATGCTTCGTTCGTCTTCACCCATGCTGGTAGTCGCAGCGGTGAATCGATCCTGATCGACTTAGAACGCCGCGGGATTGTCTGTTCAAGTGGTTCTGCTTGTGCTGCTGGCGACGATGAGCCGAGCCCAGTACTCCTCGCCATGGGTATTGCGCCACAGGTTGCGCAAACATCTGTACGCATGACTTTTGGTCGAGAACTGAACGAAGAGGATGTGGACCGCGTCATTTCTGAAATGCGTGACATCTTCACACCATAGAATCGGTTCACAGCCGCGAATGTTTGTCCGCGTTGTTCAATCGGGTAACCTTGCGGCCGCACCGTCTTTATCCCCATTTGGAGCTTGCGAATGCGCTCAATCGTAGTCTTGTGCCTGTCGATCTTGGCGCTGTTGGGTGCCTGTGCCTCGCCTGGCGATGAACATCTGATTGACGACGATATGGACCCAACGACAAGCGTTTCTGCCTCGCCGTCACCGTCGAACGACATAGATCGTCAGTTGCCGATTAGGCCGGCCATGCAACAGTCGGAGCCAGGAGCTGAAGCGCAAGTGCGTTACGCCTTGGGCGTTATCGATTATGCGAAGGCAACCGGCGACACTAAAGCTTTGCTCGAGTTGTCCAAAGAAGGTTGTGTGCCCTGCGCAGATGCCTATGACGCGATTCAAGCAGGTAAGTCAAAGAGCATTCCGACAGAGCACACTCTTGTTGGCTCGACCAGCATCGAAGGGGACCTTGCGCGCGTTGATACGACGACTGCGAAAAGTAATCGCAACGAAGTCCGGACATGGCAATTGCAATGGAGCAATCCGGGTTGGGAGTTCGGTTCCATTGTCAATAGCAACGGGCAGTAGTTGACGGTCTGTCGGTGTAGCTCGCTTACCCGTCAACGAGGTCACTATATGGCGGCGACTACCCTTAAAACATCATGTCTTTCGCTAGGAATCTCGATCGCGTGTACCTTGACCACGCTGCCACCACCTCGATCTATCCCGAGGTGCAAGAAGTCATGGTGCGCGAACTCGGACGGCTAGGAAACGCCTCTTCCTTGCACACCTCGGGTCGCTCGGCTCGCCGTGTGGTGGAAGAGTCGCGTGAACTTATTGGTGAACGTATCGGATCTAGACCCAGCGAAGTGGTCTTTTGTTCCGGTGGCACTGAAGCCAATAATCTTGCGATCAAGGGCCTGTATTGGGCGCGTCGTGATGCTGATCCCAACAAAGATACGATCGTTTTTTCTTCGGTAGAACATCACGCTTTGTTAGATCCTGTCGTGTGGTTGGAAAAGCGTGAAAATGCTCGTGTCCTCACCACCCCCGTTGATCACATTGGCCGAATCAAGCTCGACCAGCTTGCTCAAGACATTGCGCGTGATGCAGACCGGATTGCTGTGTTGACCACGATGTGGGCAAACAACGAAATGGGGACGATTCAACCGATTACGGACGTCGTTGAAATGGCGAAGCCTCACGGAATTCTGGTCCATTCAGATGCGGTCCAGGCAGCTGGTTATGTGCCGGTCAATTTTGCTGCGAGTGGCTTGGATGCTATGACAATTACGGCACACAAATTGGGTGGCCCGGTAGGTGTGGGTGCACTGGTCATTCGCAGAGAAGTGAAAGCCACACCAATTTTGCACGGTGGAGGTCAAGAACGAGATATTCGGTCCGGCACGATCGGCGTCGCGCTCATTGCGGCTTTTGCTAAGGCGCTAGAAGTCACAACGGATCGTCAAGCTGAGACGACGGCTCGGATCGAACTGCTTCGTGAGAAGTTGGTGGCCGGGATTCGAGCAGCGGTTCCTGAAGCCGTGATTAATGGCGATCCTGAAGCTGGACCAGACCATCGGTTACCCAATATCGTCCATGCGACCTTCCCCGACTGTGAAGGCGATGCCATGCTCATGCTGCTCGATGCGCATGGCGTCGAAGTTTCGACCGGCTCGGCGTGTGCGGCAGGTGTACCGCAACCTAGCCACGTTTTGCTTGCGATGGGCTTTGACGAAGGAGCGGCGCGAGGTTCGCTGAGGTTCAGCCTTGGCCATGATTCCAGTGAGGCCGATATTGATCGTATGGTAGACGTCTTACCCTTGGTATTTGAACGTGCTCGTGCTGCATCGTTGGTAAGGAGGTCGTGAGATGCGTGTTATTGCCGCTATGTCTGGCGGGGTTGATTCGGCTGTCGCCGCGGCCCGTGCTGTCGAGGCCGGACACGATGTAACCGGTGTGCATTTGGCGTTAAGTCGCAACCCGCGCTCATACCGCACAGGCGCGCGAGGTTGTTGCTCAATTGAGGATTCGAATGATGCGCGTCGCGCCGCCGATGTCTTGGGAATTCCGTTTTATGTCTGGGATATGAGCGAAGAGTTCGCAGATGAGGTGGTTGAGGACTTCGTTGCCGAGTACCAAGCTGGTCGCACTCCAAATCCTTGCTTACGGTGTAACGAAAAAATTAAGTTTGCGGCGGTTCTTGATCGCGCGCTTGCGCTAGGTTTTGATGCTGTGGTGACGGGTCACTACGCGCGTCTTGAAGACTCAGCAGATGGCTTCATCGAGATGCATCGCGCAGTGGATCACGGCAAAGACCAGTCTTATGTGCTGGGCGTACTCACTCAAGATCAACTGCGCCGCTCTTTGTTCCCACTTGGTGGAGACACCAAGGATGTCGTTCGGATTGAAGCCGCTGATCGAGATCTGCAGGTTGCGAATAAGCCAGATAGTTACGATATTTGTTTTGTAGCTGACGGTGACAACGCAGGCTGGTTGACGGAAAAGATTGGTCCTCAGCCAGGCGATATCGTCGACGAAACTGGCGAGAAGCTTGGTGAACATGAGGGCGCGTACGCCTTCACTATTGGTCAGCGTCGTGGTTTGCGCCTTGGCGTGCCAGCAGCTGACGGTAAGCCACGATTTGTTCTGGATATTGAGCCGGTTAGCGGGACGGTCACTGTTGGGCCAAAAGATCACCTTGAAGTTAAGGGATTGCGCTGTGTGAAACCACTATGGTGTGCGGCTGCTCCGAGCGAAACAATCGAATGCACTGTCCAGTTGCGGGCTCACGGTGACGAGCATCGGGCCAAGGTTGTTGTGACCGATGATGGTTTTGACGTGGAACTCATCGATCCAGCATTCGGTATCGCGCCTGGTCAGGCTTGCGTGATCTATCAGGGCACCAAGGTGATTGGTTCGGGCACGATTGCTTCGACTCGACGAGCCGTCCAGAGTGAAGCGCAACCCGAGCGCACTGCCGCTCACTAGCCTCCCAATTCCCACGAGACCCCCTTTTTCTTGGTTCAACAACAACTAATAGTTGTTATTGAACCAAGTTTTCTGGGCTATCCCATTTTCTTCGGCTCACGCCTACCTACTAGATGTTGTTGAAACACAATTCGGGGGGTCTCGTGGGAATTGTGGGACTAGGGGGTCGGGAGTTCTAGTTCTAGGACGTCGTCAATTTCCAATTGGGTGCCGACCGTGAACTCTCGTTCGCCAACGAGCGTGAATCCCTGTTTTGTGTAGAAAGCCAGTGCACGTTTGTTGGCGCGACTCACACCTAGGCGCAAAGCCTGCGCGCCGGCAGACGAGGCAAATTCAGCAGCCTCGTTCATCATCTGGGCAGCCAAGCCCGTTCCCTGATATTCGGGTGCCACATAACATTTGCTGACGAACTGCACGTCACCCTCGTCGACAAGAAGGAAATACCCAGCGATTTCGCCCGAGGCTTCACCTACTGTAAGGCGGTATCTCGTTTGAGCCATCCACTCGGAAATCGCGGCTTCGTTGAGCTCTTCAGCAATGAATCGGTCAATATCGGCCTGCGGCATATACGGGGGACAAGCGAGTGGGAAGGTCCGTGCCGCCAGCACTGAGACTGCTGGCACATCGACAGGTTTCGCTTCACGAATCTCCACGTGGTTATTGTGCGTTACTAGCCTTGAGTCACAATGAGTGCCATGCGTGCAACCGGTATTGGCTCCTTGCCTGGAACTGAGATCGAAGCGATAACTCCTTGGGTGATCGACACGTTTTCAGAGGATTTGCCGTTCGTCCCGGAATTACCTGATCGGGGCGCTCATGCGGCCATGATCGGACGCACGCTGGGCCTGTTGGATCTGCCAGTGGACACCTTGCTGGGCAGGTGGCGAATAGGGGCCGCGCAAGGTCTCGATCAGGAACGAGCTCGCTCACTATTTCGACGCGATCTCAATGCGGCCGAAGAAGCGCTTGAAGACGAGCCATGCACCTTGAAACAACAATTTGTTGGCCCATTCACGCTAGGCGCGGCAGTCGAATTACGACAGGGACAGAGTGTACTTTCCGATCGTGGAGCCTTCGATGAACTCACCCAAGCGTTAGCGCATACGATCTCCGAACAAGCATTAGACATGAAGCGTCGTTTTGGGCAATCGGCCGTCATTCAAATTGATGAGCCTTCGGCCCCAGCGGTGATGGCTGGAATGATCAACACTGCTAGTGGTTATTCGAAATATCAATCGTTCTCTAGCGATGAAAGCCGAAGAGTATGGCAGATCATCACCGAGGCCATCTCCGGTTCCGAAGCGCAAGCAGTACTGCATTGTTGCGCTCCTAGCGTGCCAGTAGAGATCGCACAGCAGGCCGGATTTGAGGCGGTAGCTTTCGACCTTTCCTTGGTGCGGGCGGATGATGATTGGGCGCGAGCTTTGGAAAGTGGGCAAGGCTTGTGGATCGGTTCAACAGAACCTCGAGCCATCGAAGAGTTTGTCAGCCAACTTGGATTTTCAATCGAAAACATTCATGAGCAACTTGTCGTGTCGCCGCCGTGTGGCCTTGCACGTTTGTCGGCCTCCGAAGCGCGTAGGGCGTTGCTTAAGACGATCGAGACTCGTAAGGCGCTCAGTGGTTAATCCGACGTTCGAATTCGACGTGAAACGACTAGGCTCGACTTATGCCCGGTTCTGAATCGCTACCCACGACTTTTGATGAAGCTCGCATCGAAGCAGAACATCTGACCGAGGACATCGAGCGTGCCCGAGCAAGTTATTACGGCGAAGATACCTCCCTCGTAGACGACGCAACCTTCGATGCCTGGCTACAGCGACTCGAAGCGATCGAGACTGCCTTCCCGCAGTTGCAGGGCCAAGATTCTCCCACACAAAAAGTTGGTGCGGAAGCGGTCAAAGGGCTCGTCGAAGTCACCCACTCAGAACGCATGCTGAGTCTCGACAACGTGTTTTCGGTTCAAGAGCTGAGTGATTGGCTACATAAAATTCGCGAATCAGCAGGACATGACATCGATTGGTTGACGGAACTCAAAATCGACGGAGTCGCGATCTCCTTGCACTACGAAAAAGGCGAACTCGTATGGGCGGCTACCCGCGGGGATTCACGGGTTGGCGAAGATGTCACCGAGAACGCGCTACAGATTCCGGGCATTCCCAAAACGCTGGCAGGTGAGGGACACCCGGATGTGGTGGAAGTCCGGGGCGAAATCTTTATTCCGGTGGCAGCGTTCGACGAGCTCAACGCTGCTCAAGCACGGTTTCGCGAACAAACCGAGGCTGATGCCATTTCGAAGGGAATCGAGCGGAGTAAAGCGCGAACCAGTGCCCAACGCCGATTCCCGCCGTTCGCGAATCCACGCAACGCGGCAAGCGGTGGCTTGCGCCAACAAGTGGGCAAAAAGTCCGGGCTTGAGCGCGAGGCGGGTGATCTACGGGTCGCCTCACTCTCCATGTTGGTGCACGGCATCGGCGCTTGGCCAAACCCTAGCGTTGCTAGCCAGAGCGAGGTTTACGATTTGCTCGCCAGTTGGGGTCTACCCACGAGCGATCAGGTGCGTGTGTGTACCACCGCTGATGATGTGATCGCGAGATTGGAAGAGATCGGCCAACAGCGCGCCGATTACGATCACGAGATCGATGGCGTGGTGATTAAGGTCGACAACTTCGACACGCAACGTGAACTCGGATCCACGACACGTGCGCCGCGTTGGGCGATTGCCTATAAGTTCCCGCCGCAAGAGGTGCAAACCAAGCTGATTGACATTGTGGTGTCTGTCGGTCGAACAGGCAGGGCAACTCCCTATGCCGTGATGGAACCGGTTTTGGTGGCCGGCAGCGTGGTCCGTCAGGCAACATTGCATAACCAAGATGTGGTGCGCGAAAAGGGTGTGCTGATTGGTGACACTGTGGTTTTGCGCAAGGCTGGCGATGTTATTCCGGAAGTCTTGGGGCCGGTGATTGCTCTACGCCCGCAAGACGCTCGTGAATTTGTCATGCCGCGAGACTGTCCTGAATGTGGAGCGACGTTACGAGCCATGAAAGAGGGCGATATTGATCTACGGTGTCCGAACGCCAAAGATTGCCCCGCACAGGTCCGTGGTCGGGTGGAACACATTGGTTCGCGAGGAGCGCTCGACATTGATGCGCTCGGCGAGGTTACCGCTGCAGCTCTTACCCAACCTCTGCGGCCGAGCGACCCACCACTTCGCACTGAAGCTGCGCTGTTTGATCTCACGCTTGAAGACATAGTCGATATCGAAGTAGATGTCCGCGATGCGGAAACGGGTGAACCTCGAATCGACCCCAAGACGGGGCAGCCGGTGGTTCGCGCACCCTTCCAGCGGGTTGAAATGCGGTATCCGTCCGGTTACGAAGATGCTACGGCAGCCGAACGTCGGGCAGCAGGCGTGAAGAAGGATCGTCCACACACGCTCCCGTCAGCTCAAGCCCTTACCCTGCTTGATGAACTGGAGAAAGCCAAAACCAAAGAATTGTGGCGCCAGCTTGTTTCGCTCAACATCCGGCACGTCGGTCCAGTGGCTGCCAGAGCACTCGCTGATTATTTTGGCTCACTGGCTGCAATTCGAGCTGCAACACTCGAAGAGCTTTCGTCCGTGGAGGGCGTCGGCGAGATCATTGCCCAGTCTGTACTCGAATGGTTTGAGGTCGACTGGCATCAAGAAATCCTTGAGCGGTGGACTGCGGCCGGTGTGCGATTTGCCACGCCAGATCATCCCGGGCCAGGCGTGAAAAAAGACATCGAAGGTGTCTTGTCGGGACTCACAGTCGTGGCTACTGGAACTCTTGAAGGATTTACGCGTGATGGTGCTCAAGAAGCGATCATCGCCGCGGGTGGCAAAGCCGCATCGAGCGTGAGCAAGAAGACGGACTTTGTTGCTGCTGGTCCGGGAGCTGGATCGAAGCTAGCGAAAGCTGAAGAGCTCGGGATTCGAGTCCTAGACGCCCGTGAATTTGCGGTCTTAGTGAGCCAAGGTCCGTCCGCGCTCGACCAACCGTAAGCAGATCTGGTGAGGTTTAAGGCCGAGATTTGCAATGTGACTAGTGGCCCTGACTAGATCGAGGCATGCCCTCACTAGACTGGTGAAGTCCTGTGAAACGACGTCGAAGGGCCTTCATGACAGAGTCCAGCCCGATCACGCGCGAAGAAGTGGCCCATGTGGCAAATTTGGCGCGGATCCAGTTGACAGATGCTGAATTAGATCACCTGCGTGATGATTTGGCTGCCATTCTCGATCACGTCAAGGTGGTGCAGTCGGTTGTTGATGAGAACACTCCAGCGATGAGCCATCCGATTCCGGTGACAAATGTATTCCGAGAAGATGTCAACGTGCCCGGCCTGAGCGCCGCCGAAGCTTTGGCTGGTGCGCCCGAGAGCGAAGAACAACGCTTCGTCGTGCCACGTATTTTGGGGGAGGACTGAGATGACTGACCTCACACGCAAGACGGCAGCTGAACTCAGCGAACTCCTGAGTTCGGGCGAAGTGTCGTCACGCGAAATCACTCAAGCCTCGCTAGATCGTATCGCTGCGGTTGATGGTGAAATTCATGCTTTTCTTCATGTATCGCAAGAGGCCGCTCTGGAAGCTGCCGATAGGGTCGATGCGGCCCGTGCGGCTGGAGAAAATCTCGGTACGCTTGCGGGCATTCCCATCGCAGTTAAAGACGCGCTCACAACTCGCGGAATCCCGACGACTTCCGGTTCACGTATTCTCGAAGGCTGGATTCCGCCATACGACGCAACTGTGGTCGAACGTCTTAAGTCGGCACATATGCCGATCATCGGTAAAACAAATATGGACGAATTCGCTATGGGTTCGTCTACGGAACACTCAGCCTTTGGGCCTTCGCGAAACCCATGGAACACCGGGGTAATTCCGGGTGGCTCTGGTGGCGGCTCTGCCGCTGCTGTGGCTGCTTTCGAAGCTCCGCTGGCTATTGGCTCCGACACGGGTGGATCAATCCGTCAACCAGCTGCTGTGACCGGCACGGTTGGGGTTAAGCCGACCTACGGCGCGGTATCGCGATATGGCTTGATCGCTTTGGCCAGTAGCCTTGATCAGATTGGTCCGGTTTCACGCACGGTCTTAGACGCAGCACTCTTGCATAACGTTATTGCTGGGCATGATCCACGTGATTCGACCAGCCTCGATGCACCGGTTCCCGACATCGTGGCGGCTGCTAAACGGGCCGATCTTAGTGGTGTGAAGATCGGTATTGTTAAGGAGTTCATCGGTGAGGGCTTTGATCCGGGTGTGCGCGCTCGCTTTGAAGAGTCCGTCGCGCTTGTGACGGCGGCTGGGGCCGATGTTGTCGAGGTTTCTTGCCCGAGTTTTGAGCATGCCTTGGCTGCCTATTACCTTGTTTTGCCTAGCGAAGCGAGCAGCAACCTTGCCAAGTTTGATGCCATGCGTTTCGGTTTACGCGTTGCGCCGGATGGAGTGAGCGAACCGAGTGCCGAGCAGGTGATGGCAACCACGCGCGATGTTGGTTTTGGTGACGAAGTGAAGCGCCGCCTCATCCTTGGCACCTATGCATTGTCGAGTGGCTACTACGACGCCTATTACGGCTCTGCCCAGAAAGTCCGGAGTTTGATTGCGCAAGATCTGGAACGTGTCTTCGTAGATGTTGATGTGCTCATGTCACCGACTTCGCCTACGACAGCGTGGGAGTTTGGCGCGAAAATTGACGATCCAATGTCGATGTACCTGCAAGATATCGCCACCACCCCAGCGAACTTGGCCGGTATTGGCGGTATTTCAGTTCCAGCTGGTTTGTCCGACGGGCTACCTGTTGGCGTCCAGTTCCTCGCGCCAGCTATGGCTGACGATCGCCTCTACAACGCGGGCGCCGCACTCGAGAAGCTGCTGGCCGAGAAGTGGGGCGGATATTTGATTGACCAAGCCCCTGAACTGGAGGTAGCACCATGACACAGACTCTGGTCGACTTTGACGAGGCCTTGACCCGCTACGAACCCGTGATGGGACTAGAAGTCCACGTCGAACTCAACACGGCATCGAAGATGTTCTGCGGTTGTCCCACGGACTTTGGTGCGGAACCGAACACGCAAGTGTGTCCGATTTGTTTGGGTCTGCCTGGATCACTGCCTGTCGTTAATGGGAAGGCTGTGGAATCAGCAATCCGTATCGGTTTGGCGTTGAACTGTGAGATTGCAGAATGGTGCCGGTTTGCGCGGAAGAACTACTTCTATCCAGATATGCCGAAGAACTTTCAGACCTCGCAATATGACGAGCCGATTGCCTTCGATGGCTGGATGGACGTCGAGGTTGATGGCGAAACGTATCGCATCGAGATTGAACGCGCCCATATGGAAGAAGACACCGGCAAGTCGACCCACGTGGGCGGCAGCGCTGGACGGATTCACGGTGCTGACTACTCTTTGCTCGACTACAACCGCGCCGGGATCCCGTTGATTGAGATCGTGACGCGCACGATTGAAGTGCCGGGTGATAAGGCGCCGGCTGTCGCGCGTGCCTATGTGAATCAATTGCGTGACTTGATCGTGGCACTCGGAGTTTCGGACGCGCGCATGGATCAAGGTTCGCTACGTGCCGACGTCAACCTGTCCTTGCGGCCGGCTGACACAACGACTTTGGGCACACGCAGCGAAACGAAGAACGTGAACTCTTTCCGTTCAGTTGAGCGTGCGGTTCGCTATGAAGTAAGCCGTCACGCTGGCATTCTCGATGCAGGCAAGAAGGTCGTTCAAGAAACGCGTCACTTCCATGAAACTGAAGGTTCGACTTCTTCGGGCCGCGAAAAGTCTGATGCTGAGGATTACCGCTATTTCCCCGAACCAGACCTTGCTCCCGTTGCTCCGTCTCGTGAATGGGTTGAAGAGCTAAGAGCTACGTTGCCAGAGCCGCCAGCTGAACGTCGTAAGCGTTTGCAGGCTGAGTGGGGCTTTAACGATCTAGAGATGCGCGACACGATTGGTGCTGGTGCGCTCGAACTCGTTGTTGAGACGGTTGCGGCGGGAGCAGCTCCTGCTGCTGCCAAGAAATGGTGGCTAGGTGAACTGGCTCGCCGTGCGAAGGAAGATAATCTTGAACTCGCTGACATGCCAGTGACGGCAGCACACGTAGCTGAGCTGCAAGGTTTGGTTGATTCAGGTCGGATCAACGACAAGATCGCCCGTAATGTGCTCGACGGCGTTTTGGCAGGTGAAGGTTCACCAGAGCAGGTTGTCACCGAACGAGGTCTTGAAATGGTATCTGACGAAGGTGCTCTGAGCGCTGCCGTCGATGCTGCAATTGCTGCTAATGAAGACGTTGCTCAGAAGATTCGCGACGGCAAGGTGGCTGCCGCTGGTGCGCTCATCGGCGCGGTGATGAAGGAAATGCGTGGCCAAGCTGATGCGGGTCGCGTGCGCGAACTCATCCTCGAGAAGCTCGGAGCGTCCTGAGCAGGATCAATTCGCCTAGAGGGCGTCGAGTGAGTTCAAATGCGGCTCGCTCGATGCCTTTCTGTGACGCAGGTATCAGTTGGGTTCAGCAGAATTGACAGTTTGGGGAATGCTAGGCTGGGCAACGCAAGACATCCTTTAACCACCGTCCAGAGAGGCGGAGAAGGGGGTCACTATGGTCGCATCTGCGTCCAATATGGCTCGGCAAGTCCTAGACGCCACTGATATTAAGCGCGCGATCACGCGTATTACCCACGAAATTCTTGAGAAGAACCGCGATTCTAGCGATCTTGTTCTCATCGGTATCCCCACTCGCGGCATTGAACTCGCCGAGCGAATTGCCGCCAAAATGTCCGAAGTGGAGGGCAGCGATCTTCGGGCTGGTTCGCTAGACGTCACGATGTATCGCGATGATCTGCGGATGCGCCCGGCTAGGGCCCTAGAACCCACGAATTTGCCTGACGATATCGACGGCAAGATCGTGATCCTGATTGACGATGTACTCATGAGCGGCCGCACGATCCGCGCTGCTCTCGATGCGCTCAACGATCATGGTCGGCCACGTGCGGTGCAGTTGGCGGTGCTGGTGGATCGTGGTCACCGCGAACTCCCGATTCGTGCCGATTTCGTTGGCAAGAACCTCCCGACCTCGAAGAGCGAGCGGGTACAGGTCCGCCTCAGCGAAACCGATCAGGCCGATGACTCCGTCACCATCAGCGGTGGTGACGAGTGAAACACTTACTTTCAGCAGGCGATCTCGACCGTGAGGAAGCTTTGCTGGTACTTGATACTGCCCAAGAACTATTGGCAGTCGCTCAACGGCCAGTCAAAAAGTTGCCCACCTTACGAGGGCGCACGATCGTCAACCTCTTCTTCGAAGACTCAACAAGAACGCGAATCAGCTTTGAAGCGGCAGCCAAAAGACTGTCAGCAGACGTCATCAACTTCAACGCCAAAGGTTCGAGCGTGTCCAAGGGCGAAAGCTTGAAAGATACAGCCCTCACCTTGCAAGCGATGGGAGCGGACGCTGTCGTTATACGCCACTCAGCATCCGGGGCACCACACTTGCTCGCCACATCACAATGGATGCGAGGTGCGGTAGTTAATGCGGGCGACGGCACTCATGAACATCCGACGCAAGCGTTGCTCGATGCTTTCACGATGCGTCGTCATCTGGGTGACCTTGACGGCAAGAAAGTCGTGATTGTCGGTGATGTGCTGCACAGCCGTGTGGCTCGTTCGAACGCTTTGCTGCTGAACACGCTTGGTGCCGACGTGACTCTCGTGGCACCGCCAACGCTGTTACCTGTCGGTGTGCAGACGTGGCCGGTGCAAACCTCCTTTAACCTCGACGAAAGCCTCGAAGGAGCCGACGCAGTCATGATGCTACGCGTGCAGCGCGAGCGGATGAATGCCTCGTTTTTCCCGAGTGCTCGCGAATACAGCCGCCGCTATGGTCTAGACAAGCAGCGCGTGAGCCGGATGGGTGATCACGCAATAGTGATGCACCCTGGCCCGATGAACCGAGGCATGGAAATCACGGCTGACGTTGCTGACTCAACACGATCTGTCATCGTCGAGCAAGTCACGAATGGCGTCGCTGTACGCATGGCCGTCTTGTATCTCTTGCTGAGCGGCTCGCCCGCACCCGAAGCTGACGCTTCGTGAACTCTCACCTTTCCGCAAACACGAGGAAACCCATGAGCATTTTGATTAAAAACGCACAACTTCTGGGTGAAGACGAAGTCGACGTCTTCATCGAAAACGAAACTATCTCCGCAATCGGTGCTGGTATTTCAGGTAATTATGAGTCTGACACTGTCATTGATGCACAAGGACTTGTCTTGCTGCCGGGGCTCGTTGACCTTCACACTCATTTGCGTGAACCGGGTCGTGAAGACGCAGAAACGGTCGCTTCGGGAACCCGAGCTGCTGCGCGCGGTGGCTTTACCTGCGTGTTTGCGATGGCCAATACAGAGCCGGTCGCAGATACTGCGGGTGTCGTTGAACAGGTCTTCCGGCTCGGCCAAGAGTCCGGAGTATGCGATGTGCAACCCATCGGAGCGGTCACAGTTGGTCTAGAAGGCGAGCGACTTTCCGAGTTGGGCGCCATGGCCGACTCGGCCGCCGGAGTTCGCGTGTTCTCCGACGATGGTAAATGTGTCGACGATGCGGTGTTGATGCGTCGGGCTCTCGAGTACGTCAAAGCATTCGATGGTGTCATTGCTCAGCACGCACAAGAACCACGCCTCACCGAAGGCGCACAAATGAACGAGGGTCCGCTGTCGGGGGAACTCGGTTTAACTGGCTGGCCGGCAGTTGCCGAAGAAGCCATCATTGCGCGAGACGTGTTGCTGGCAGAACACGTGAGCTCGCGCTTACACGTGTGCCATTTGTCCACGCGCGGCTCCGTTGAGATTCTGCGTTGGGCCAAGAGCCGAGGGATCGATGTGACGGCGGAAGTCACGCCGCACCACCTGTTGCTTGATGACGAACTCGTGCGCAGCTACGACCCGATCTACAAAGTCAACCCACCGTTGCGGAGCGAAGACGATGTGCGGGCCGTACGTGAAGGTCTTGCAGACGGCACGATCGATATCGTTGCTACCGATCATGCCCCGCATCCGATGGAAGACAAAGAATGCGAATGGCAAGTCGCCGCATTTGGCATGCTCGGTCTAGAAACGGCACTTTCTGTAGTGCAGAAAACGATGGTTGATACCGGAGCTCTCACGTGGGCTCGGGTCGCCGAAGTAATGTCGGCCAATCCAGCGAAAATAGGTCGCGTGAGCCACCATGGTCGACCTGTCGCTGTGGGAGAGCCGGCGAACCTGGTCTTGTTTGATCCCAACGCCACCCGCGTGATTGATCCAACTGACAGTGCCTCGCTTTCAAGAAATAACTCCTACGCAGGAATGGAACTGCCCGGACGAGTGGTCCACACGCTGCTGCGAGGCCGTCTTACCGTGCGCGATCAAGAACTCACCGAAGGAGCAACAGCATGAGTCGCATGCCCGCAATCCTCGTCCTCGAAGACGGCACGCACTACACCGGGCAAGCCTGGGGAGCCATCGGTGAAACCGTAGGAGAAGCCGTGTTTTCCACCGGTATGACCGGCTATCAAGAAACCCTCACTGATCCCTCCTATCACCGTCAGGTCGTGGTGATGACGGCACCACATATCGGCAACACGGGCATGAATGACGATGATCCCGAATCCCGCCGGATATGGGTGGCTGGGTTCGTTGTACGCGATCCTGCGCGCATGCCGTCAAACTGGCGGTCGGTGCGCACACTCGATGAGGAACTTGTTGACCAAGGGATTGTGGGTATTTCAGGTATCGACACCA
The DNA here is from genome assembly GCA_040394025.1 of Aeromicrobium sp. GTDB lineage: Bacteria > Actinomycetota > Actinomycetes > Propionibacteriales > Nocardioidaceae > Aeromicrobium. The sequence continues at coordinate 262,683 of JBEBSZ010000001.1, read as the reverse complement.
GAGCGCTCACTCGCCATCTTCGCGAGCGCGGTTCCATGCGCGTGGGAATTAGTTCGGAGTCCACGGACGTGGCTGCGTTACTCGCAAAAGTGCAAGCCGCACCACAGATGACAGGAGCCGACTTGGTGGCTGATGTCACGACAGACAAGCCATATATCGTCCCGGCTGTCGGTGAAAAGGTACTCACAGTTGCCGCCATCGACCTAGGTATCAAGAGCATGACACCTGAACGCATGGCGCAACGTGGAATTGACGTTCATGTACTGCCCGCGACGACAACCATCGACGAAATCCTAGCCCTGAATCCAGACGGCGTATTCATGTCCAATGGCCCTGGCGATCCGGCAACGGCAGACGGACCAGTTGCCTTAGTGCGCGAAGTTCTAGCACGCAAAATTCCTTATTTCGGTATTTGTTTCGGCAATCAGATCTTTGGCCGCGCACTCGGACTCGAAACGTACAAACTCACCTATGGTCATCGCGGGATTAACCAACCGGTTAAGGACCTCACTACTAATAAGGTCGAGATCACGGCTCACAATCACGGTTTTGCCGTTCAAGCCCCTATCGACGAAGAGTTCGATACACCCTTTGGGTTAGGACGTGTTACCCATGTGTGTCTCAACGATGACGTCGTTGAAGGTCTCGCACTGCTCAATCAGCCTGCCTTCTCGGTGCAGTATCACCCAGAAGCAGCATCCGGTCCGCATGATGCGGCTTACCTATTTGATCGTTTTGCCCAACTCATGCTTGATAACCAGAAGGTGGTTTCCTGATGCCACGTCGTTCTGACATTGAATCCGTTCTCGTCATCGGCTCGGGACCCATCGTGATTGGGCAAGCCTGCGAGTTTGACTACTCAGGTACCCAAGCCTGCCGCGTCTTGCGCGAAGAAGGTTTGCGTGTGATCTTGGTGAACTCCAACCCGGCGACGATCATGACAGACCCAGAATTCGCAGACGCGACCTACGTCGAACCGATCACGCTGGAGTTCCTTGAAAAGGTCATTGCCGAAGAACGCCCGGACGCGCTGCTCGCCACGCTGGGCGGCCAGACCGCGCTTAATGCTGCGATTGAACTCGACGAAGCTGGCGTGCTTGCCAAATACGATGTAGAACTTATTGGCGCTTCGATTGAAGCGATCGAAAAGGGCGAAAATCGCCAGTCGTTTAAGGCCATCATTGAAGACTTGCCCGCAGAGTGGGGTGCTGAGGTTGCGCGCTCGGTGATTTGCCACACTATGGACGATTGCCTTGCTGGAGTCGATGAACTCGGTGGCTATCCCGTCGTCGTGCGCCCCTCGTTCACGATGGGTGGCTCGGGCAGTGGTTTGGCATACGACGAAGAAGACCTGTACCGGATTGCCGGTTCTGGTCTTGCGCTCAGTCCGACCACCGAAGTTTTGCTTGAAGAGTCGATCTTGGGTTGGAAGGAATACGAACTTGAGGTGATGCGTGATAAGGCAGACAATGTCGTCATTGTCTGCTCGATTGAAAACCTTGATCCGATGGGGGTTCATACAGGCGATTCCGTTACGGTGGCTCCGGCGCTCACCCTGACAGATCAGGAATACCAGCGTTTGCGCGATATCTCCATCGAAGTTATTCGCCAAGTGGGTGTTGATACTGGCGGCTGCAATATCCAGTTTGCCGTCAATCCGCACAACGGTCGGATTGTTGTGATCGAGATGAACCCGCGCGTATCGCGGTCCTCGGCACTCGCGTCGAAAGCAACTGGTTTCCCGATCGCTAAGATCGCGGCCAAGGTTGCGATCGGTTACACCCTCGACGAAATCCCCAACGACATTACGCAAGAAACACCGGCGAGTTTCGAACCAACACTCGACTACGTCATCGTCAAGGTGCCGCGTTTTGCTTTCGAGAAGTTCCCGACCGCAGATGACACGCTCACCACGCATATGAAGTCTGTCGGTGAGGTGATGGCTATTGGTCGTAACTTTGCCGAAGCTTTCGGTAAAGCTTTGCGCTCTTTGGAGAACAAGAATGCTCCGCTCACCTGGAGTGGTGAGGTTGAAGCCAAAGATGTGTTGTTGGAGCGCATCCGCAGGCCGCACGATGGTCGCCTGCGCGCCATCATGAACGCGATACGAGCTGGTGCTAGCCCTGAGGAACTGTTTGACGCGACCGCAATTGACCCGTGGTTTATCGACCAGTTTTTCCTCCTTAACGAAATCGCTGAAGAAATTCGTGAGTCGACCGTGCTTGATGGGCCCCTGTTGGCACATGCCAAGCGGCACGGCTTTTCTGACGTCCAGATTGGCGAGTTGCGAGCGACACCGGAGGAAGTGGTGCGCCAAGTGCGCCATGCACTTGGTGTGCGTCCGGTATATAAAACCGTCGATACCTGTGCGGCCGAGTTCGCCTCGGCGACGCCGTACCACTATTCAAGTTATGACCTAGAAACCGAAGTTGCACCGCGCGAGCGCGAAGCCGTCCTCATTTTGGGTAGCGGCCCGAATCGCATCGGTCAGGGTATCGAATTCGATTACTCCTGTGTGCATGCGGCAATGGCGCTTGCAGATGCCGGATACGAAACCATCATGGTCAACTGCAATCCAGAGACGGTCTCGACCGATTACGACACGAGCGATCGCCTCTATTTTGAGCCACTCACACTTGAAGACGTGCTCGAAATCGTGCACGCAGAACAAGCAGCCGGTCCGGTAGCGGGCGTCGTGGTGCAGCTTGGTGGGCAGACTCCGCTCGGTTTAGCCGCTGGATTAAAAGCGGCTGGTGTGCCGATTGTCGGAACCCAACCAGAAGCTATTGACTTAGCGGAAGAGCGTGGTGCTTTTGGTCGCGTGCTTGCTGACGCCGGTTTACCTGCGCCGAAGCATGGCACCGCTGTTACGTTCGACGAAGCTAAGAAGATTGCCGATGAAATCGGCTATCCGGTTTTGGTGCGACCATCGTATGTGTTGGGTGGTCGTGGCATGGAAATCGTGTACGACGAGCAAGCACTCTCTAGCTATATCGAGAATGCGACTGAGATCTCGACCGATCGTCCGGTGTTGGTGGACCGTTTCCTTGATGATGCGATAGAAATTGACGTTGATGCGCTGTACGACGGTCATGAACTGTTCCTCGGCGGCGTGATGGAACACATCGAGGAAGCGGGAGTGCACTCGGGCGACTCTGCTTGCGTTTTGCCTCCGATGACCTTGGGGCAACAAGACATCGACACGATTCGCGCATCGACTGAAGCTATTGCCAAGGGCGTAGGTGTTCGAGGTCTGATCAATATCCAGTTCGCGTTGAGCGGCGACATCATCTATGTGCTGGAAGCCAATCCGCGCGCTTCGCGAACCGTCCCGTTTGTCTCGAAGGCAACCTCGACACAGCTGGCCAAGGCGGCGGCTCGCCTCATGTTGGGCGAGTCCATCGCCGAACTTCGCGAGGCTGGGGTGTTACCAGCCGAAGGTGATGGTGGACATATTCCGGCCGGTGGAGCGGTAGCAGTCAAGGAAGCTGTCTTGCCGTTTAATCGTTTCCGCACCCACGAAGGCAAGTTTGTCGACACCGTGCTTGGTCCAGAAATGCGCTCGACCGGTGAAGTTATGGGCATTGACGCGACCTTCGGTTCGGCTTTCTCGAAGAGCCAAGCGAGTGCGATGGGACTGTTGCCAACGTCAGGCAAGGTTTTCGTTTCGGTGGCTAATCGCGACAAGCGGCACATGATTTTCCCTGTCAAACGGTTGCTCGATCTAGGCTTTGAGATATTTGCAACCAGCGGTACGGCCGAAGTGTTAGAACGCCACGGCGTGCCCGCCACGGTATTACGCAAGATTCACGAAGCCCAAGATGATGACACCGCTTCGACTGTCGTGGAAAAAATCAAGGAACACGATGTCCAGTTGATCGTCAACACCCCACATGGTGCGGGGACAGGTAAGAGCGAACGTGTCGATGGCTACGAGATCCGAAGTGCCGCAATTGCCGAGGGAATCGCTTGCATCACGACCGTGCAGGGCTTGGCGGCCGCGGTCCAAGGAATTGAAGCACAGATGGCTGGCACGATAGGAGTGCGATCCTTGCAGGACTGGGCCATCGCATCACAGGAGGCACAATCATGAGTTTCGGATCTCGCGTACGAGCGGCACGCAATGCTTACGGACCATTGTGTGTGGGAATTGATCCGCACAGTCATTTACTTGAACAGTGGGGCTATGGCGACACGCTCGACGGCTTGGCGAAATTCGCGAGCACCTGTGTGGAAGCATTCGCTGGACGAGTTGCTTTTGTGAAACCGCAGTCCGCTTTCTTTGAGCGCTTTGGTGCTAAAGGCGTCGCCATCCTGGAACAGACGATTCGCGATTTGCGCCATACCGGTTCACTCGTGATTCTGGACGCCAAACGTGGGGATATTGGTTCGACCGCTGAGGCGTATGCCAATGCGTATTTGAATGAGGACCAGCCGATGGCGGTCGATGCGCTCACCATCAGTCCATTTCTTGGTTTTGGCTCACTCAAGCCATTTTTTGACGTGGCTGAGGCGAATGACGCTGGTGTGTTCGTATTGGCATTGACCTCGAATCCGCAGGGCAAGGAAGTGCAGCACGCGGTATGTGCTGACGGACGATACGTCGCTCAATCGATTTTGGATCAACTGCGCGAGCTTAACGCAGGTGCTCCTCATGGTGGAGCGTTTGGCGCCGTCGTTGGCGCGACTGTTGGAGACGTTGAAGTCGATGTCGACATTAACGGACCCTTGCTCGTGCCAGGTTTTGGTGCTCAAGGTGGCACGATCGACGACATTAAGCGAATCTTTGGTCAGGTTGTGGATGACATCGTGCCGTCCACGTCACGCGGCGTACTGAATCTTGGTCCGGATCCGGTTGCCATGCGCGATGAAGTAGCTCGTCTCAATGATCTCTTAGGTTCCTTGTAGCCACGCGGTTGAATTCATCGGTTCTCGTTGCTCGCAAGATTAGGGTGGGAGAGTCGAGCTCGTAGAGATGTTGGGAGCAAAAGTGCGAACGTTTCGATTGTTGCTTATTACTGTCGCCGTGTCACTGCCTTTGCTTTCTGGCTGTTCCGCCTATAGCCAATACTGCGACACGGTCGAATCCGCGCAACCAGAACTCTTGGATTTCGGCAAAAAGACGACAAAAGCGTTCGCAAATTATTCGAAGCTCACGCGGGATATCGCGGACGTCGCTCCCGAAGATGTTGCGAAACACTGGCTCGCAATCTCGGAAGCGACAGCTGCGGTCGCGGCCGAGCAACGTTCCGCCCAAATTGATCTCGCTGATATGGGTGAGACGGCAAAAACTGGTAGCCTTTCGCGCGATCAAATCAATGATCTCAACAAGGTTTACCTAGATTTCAACGACACACAACAAGCACGCAAAATCGTGGTTGCTGACGTATTAGAACGGTGCAAGATCGATTTGGCTAAAGAAAAGAAGTGATTGATGTGGCCCTGCCAAACCTCACACCTGAACAGCGCCAAGCTGCGTTAGAAAAGGCTGCCGCTGCGCGCCAAATTCGTGCCGAAGTTAAAAACCGCATGAAGCATTCCGGTGTCACAGTGCGTGAAGTCTTGGCCGAAGCTCGCCAGAATGAAGCCATTGCTCGCATCAAAGTGATTGACCTGATTCAGTCCGTGCCCGGTATCGGTAAAGTCACTGCAGTGGAGATTATGGAACGACTTGAAATCGCACCGAGCCGCCGGATTCGCGGCTTAGGCGAAAAGCAAGAAAAGGCACTCATCGAAGAGTTCGCACGACGTGTCTGAAGCCCGATTGATTGTGCTGGCTGGTCCAACTGCAGTAGGCAAAGGAACGGTGGCCAACGAGGTCCGTCGTACGCATCCAGAAATCTGGATCTCCGTCTCGGCCACGACCCGAGCTCCTCGGCCCGGAGAAATCGACGGTCTGCACTATCACTTCATGACTGATGAAGAATTCGATCGGATGATTGCTGCCGATGAATTCCTAGAATGGGCGCAAGTACACAATGCCTATCGGTACGGCACGCCACGAGCTCCCATCGATGCCGTTTTGCGAGCCGGAAAATCAGCGTTATTAGAGATCGATCTACAGGGTGCGCGCCAAGTTCGCGAACACATGCCCGAGGCATTTATGGTCTTTCTTGCCCCACCCACATGGAACGAGTTGGTGAACCGCCTCGTTGGCCGGGGGACCGAGGATGAACACGAGCGTGAACGGCGTCTTGCCACTGCCAAACAAGAATTGGCTGCCCAAGACGAGTTCGACCAGGTGATTGTTAACACCAAAGTCGAGGAAGCCTGCCAACAGTTGGTAGACTTGTTTAGATCCGACTCCGTCGGGTGACCTGCTATTTCCATGGGAGTTTTTCTGTGTCAACGACACGTGCAGTAGCTGAGGGCATCACGAACCCTCCAATCGACGATCTGCTTGAAAAAGTCGATTCCAAGTACAAACTGGTGCTTTTTGCCTCCAAGCGTGCGCGCCAGATTAATGCCTACTACTCGCAATTGGGCGAAGGCTTGCTTGAATACGTTGGCCCGCTCGTGGAGACCAGCGCGCAAGAAAAGCCACTTTCAATCGCAATGCGCGAGATCAACGATGATCTCTTGATCGTCGAAGATATCGACTCTGAGACCGAATCCGCCTAAGAAACTCCGAACCATGAGTTCGATCGTTTTAGGCGTCAGTGGCGGAATCGCTGCATATAAGGCTGCCTTACTGGTGCGGTTGTTTACCGAAGCTGGGCATGATGTTCGCGTTGTGCCGACAGAATCGGCGTTGGAATTTGTTGGTGTGCCGACATGGGAAGCACTCTCGGGCCATCAAGTTCATACGGGCGTATTTGAAGACATCCCGGGCGTGCCGCATGTGCGTTTAGGGCAACAGGCCGATCTCGTGATCGTCGCGCCTGCGACCGCAAATACCTTGGCGAAGGCTGCACATGGCCTTGCTGATGACCTGCTCTCCAACACGCTACTCACGGCCCGTTGCCCTGTCGTGATGGCACCCGCCATGCACACCGAGATGTGGGAGCACGCTGCTACCGCAGCGAATGTTGCGACCCTGCGCCAGCGGGGTGTCCATGTCATTGAACCCGCGGTTGGTCGATTGACCGGAGTCGATACGGGTGCCGGTCGACTTCCCGAACCTGAGGCTATTTTTTCGTACTGTCTTGATGTGCTCGCCGGTCGTGGTCGCGACCTTGAAGGCAAACATTTACTTATCACGGCAGGCGGAACCCGTGAGTTCCTTGATCCCGTTCGGTTCCTTGGTAACCGTTCTTCGGGTCGCCAAGGTTACGCACTAGCGGGAGCCGCAGCGGCTCGTGGCGCTAAAGTGACGTTAATTGCAGCGAACTCGTCCTTGGACGTTCCAGCGGGAGTCGACGTTGTCCCCGTCGTCACGACAGAAGAAATGCGTCAAGAAGCACTTGCGGCTGCCGTCTTTGCTGATGTGATTGTCATGTCGGCAGCTCCCGCCGATTTCCGGCCAGTTCACGTGGCCGAATCGAAAATGAAGAAAGCCGAAGACGGCAGTTCGCCAGCAATTCAGTTGACTCAGAATCCTGATATTTTGCTTGAACTCGTCGAAAAACGTACAAACCCGGCCCAAATTATCGTTGGTTTCGCTGCCGAGACCGGAGACGAGTCCGGCTCCGTCTTAGACCACGCGACCGCAAAATTTGCGCGTAAGGGCTGCGATCTCATGGTTGTCAATGATGTCAGCGGTGAACAGGTTTTTGATCAACCGGACAACGAAATCACCATCCTGTCGAAGACTACAGACCCTGTTGTTGTCACGAAAGCGAGCAAGGCCACTGTGGCTCATGCCATCGTGGACGAGGTCGTCCAAGCGCTGAAATAGCGATACGAACATCGTGCTCGGGCGTTACAGTATTCCTTGTTCCCAATCTAGGAGAAGAAACCCGTGAGTCGACTATTCACCTCTGAATCTGTCACCGAAGGTCACCCAGACAAGATCGCTGACCAAATTAGCGACAGCATTCTTGACGCTTTACTCGCGGACGATCCGGCTAGCCGAGTCGCATGTGAAACGTTCGTCACCACTGGTTTGATTGTCATTGGCGGCGAGGTCACTACCGAGGCCTACGCCGACTTAGCGAAAATTGCTCGAGAGAGCGTCCTCGACATCGGTTATGACTCCTCAGACAAGGGTTTTGACGGCGCTTCTTGTGGCGTGCTTGTTTCGCTCGACGCGCAATCGCCAGACATTGCTCAGGGCGTGGATTTTGCTGAAGAAGCGCGCCTTGGCGGTGCGAGCGACCCACTCGACTTGCAGGGCGCTGGCGACCAAGGGCTCATGTTCGGTTTTGCTTGCGACGAAACGCCGGAATTGATGCCGTTACCGATTACGATTTCCCATCGTTTGGCCGAACAGCTCACCAGAGTACGTAAAGACGGGACGCTGCCTTATCTGCGTCCAGACGGCAAAACTCAAGTGACAATCGAATATGACGATGAGGATCGCCCAGTTCGGGTTGAGGCCATTGTGATTTCGACTCAACACGAAGAGGGCGTGGATCTCGAAACCACACTTCCTGAAGATTTGAAGAAACACGTGATTGATGTTGTCCTCGCTGACTATGACATCGACGCATCAGATCCAAAAATTCACATCAACCCGACGGGCAAATTCGTTATTGGTGGACCTCTGGGCGATGCTGGTCTGACTGGTAGAAAGATTATTGTCGATACTTATGGCGGATATGCCCGTCATGGTGGCGGCGCATTCTCTGGTAAAGATCCCAGCAAGGTAGACCGCTCGGCTGCTTACGCAATGCGGTGGGTGGCAAAGAACATCGTGGCTGCTGGTCTGGCTCGTAAGGCCGAAGTTCAGGTTGCATACGCAATCGGTGTTTCGCATCCGGTGGGCTTCTATGTAGAGACTTTCGGCACTGAGGCGGTCTCGGTAGACACAATTCGTAAAGCCGTGCTTGACGTCTTCGATTTGCGCCCGGCCGCGATCGTGCGTGACCTCGATCTGCTCCGTCCGATCTATCGTCAGACTGCGGCTTATGGACACTTCGGACGTCCGGGCTTGCCATGGGAGAACACGGATCGCGCTCAAGCGTTACGTGCCGCTGCTGGCGTCTGATTCCCTTTCCGCAATTCCCACGAGACCCGCTTTTCTTGGGCGAAAAGACACCTATTAGTTGTCGTTTCACCGGAATTTGAGCGGTCTCGTGGGAATTGTGAGGCGAGGTGTCAGTCTGGGCTGACACAATCAGCACTATGAACGATCAAGTCTTGGCATTCGACATCGAAGGACCGGCCGTGGCCAGTGTCATTGTCGATGTGCCCTTGCCGCATCTTGATCGGACCTTCGACTATCTCATCCCTGAGGAGTTTGCTGATGACGTTGTGCCAGGCGGCCGCGTTCGCGTGCGATTCGCTGGTAAGAAAGTCGACGGCCTAGTTTCACACTTTCCGTCAGAGCCACACGAAGGTCGCCTAGCTCTGATCGAGAAGGTGATTTCGCCTGAACCAGTGCTCACGCAGGAAATCGAACGGTTAGCGCGCGCAATTGCTGACCGTTATGCTGGAACAGTCTCTGACATTCTCCGACTGGCTATTCCGCCACGCCAAGCACGTGCCGAAGCACACCCTTTGGTTCCGGCAACGTCACGACCGGCAATGCGTGAGTTCGAATCATACGTTTGGCCCCAGCATGCGCATGGAGCCCAATTCCTTGATTCCCTGCATTCAGGAGAATCGCCGAGGGCTGTATTTGATCTTATTCCGGGTCTTGATGTTCCCCAGCTTTTGGCTGAAGCGGTGGCCGCAGCTCACAACTCGGGCCGGGGTGTGGTTGTGTGCGTGCCCGATGCGGACCATATCGCCGAACTTGATACCCGATTTGCTGAGATTCTTGGGCCAGACCAGCACGTCGTCCTCTCATCAGCGCAGAAACCGGCCGAACGCTATCGTTCCTTCCTGCGGCTCGCTCGTGGCGAAGTTCAGATCGTGCTTGGCACGCGTGCTGCAGCTTGGGCTCCTGTAACCGATTTAGGATTGGTTGTCATTCTTGATGATGGCAACGATCTGCATGCTGAACAGCGCGCGCCTTATCCGCACGCGCGCGAAGTCTTATTGACACGCTCTCTATTGGAAAACACGGGTGTTGTCATTGCAAGCTACAGTCGCTCAGTCGAGGCGCAGTCACTTGTTGTTCAAGGTTGGTGCCAAGCGATTGGTCCCGAACTCGTGACGCGGCGTCGTGCTTGGCCGCAGGTTGAAGTCACAGACGGGAGTGAACGTGGTGCCGCTCCGGTCCGATTGCCACAACTCGTGTTCAAGGCGATCCGCGAGGCTGATGGACCGGTGTTGGTGCAAGTGCCACGCCAGGGGTATCGCAGTTCACTAGCGTGCCAAAGCTGTCGAGCCCACGCCGCTTGCACATCTTGTGAAGGGCCACTCATGCAGGAATCAGCGAGCAGCCCACCGTTGTGTCGCTGGTGTGCGACAGAGCATCGTGATTGGGTGTGTGCGAGTTGCGGCGGTAGACAGTTGCGTGCGCCGGTTGTCGGTCAGATTCGGACTGCCGAGGAGTTCGCACGAGCGTTTCCTGATCGCACGGTCATTGCTTCGGGCGGTAGCGATGTGGTGGCGACAACTGACGATTCTCGTGCCCTAGTCCTAGCCACTCCTGGAGCTGAACCGCGGGCCAAGGATGGTTATGCCTGCGTTATTCTGCTTGACACGTGGCTCATGCTTGCCCGTGATGATATTCGAGTGGTGCTGGAGAGTCACCGTCGTTGGTTTGCTGCTCTTGCGCTAGCTAGATTCGGCGCTCGGGCAATAGCTATTGGTGATTCTGCCCAACTACAGGCGCTCGTGCGAGCTGATCCGGTAAGTATTGCTGAACGCGAACTTGATGATCGCACGCAAACCCATCTGCCACCAATCGGGCGACTAGCCACGATCGACGGGCCGGAGCCAGTATTGGACGCTCTTGTGCATCGAGACTGGACCGCGAACAGTGAAGTATTGGGGCCCGTACCGATTCCTGACCACAAGTTCCGATTGATCGTCCGCGCTCCGCGGGCAGAGGGAACAGCCCTAGCTGCCTTATTGAAAACGGTGGCTGCTGAGCGCAGTGCTGCCAAGGAACCTCCTGTACGCATTCAGATTGACCCAATGAGTTTCTGATTAGAGAGTGGCCCGGCATAGACTCTGATCTCGTGAGAGTTGTCTTCGCTGGAACACCCGAAACCGCCGTCCCGACGCTGCGAGCCTTGTTGGCAAGCGCGCATGAGGTCGCTGCGGTGGTGACGCGGCCTGATGCTCGGGTCGGGCGAGGGCGCTCGCTGAAAGAGTCTGTGGTGGCTCAAGTAGCTTCGGAACATGGCATCGAGGTACTTAAACCACCGCGCGCAGACGATCTGCAGTTCATGGCGCGAATGCGAGAACTTGATCCAGACCTTGGAGTGGTGGTCGCCTATGGTGCGCTGCTGAAACGCGAACTCCTAGACCTGCCTGCATACGGTTGGATCAACTTACATTTTTCGCTGCTACCGGCATGGCGTGGCGCAGCGCCTGTCCAACGCGCAATCATGGCTGGTGATGATGTCACCGGTGCCACGGTATTCAGTTTGGTCGAAGAACTTGATGCCGGACCGGTATTTGGCATGATCACTGAAACTGTCGCTTCAGACGATACAACGGGCGCGTTACTGTCTCGTCTTGCCGAACGGGGGAGCGCACTCACCGTCGACGTAGTCGATCACCTTGATGCTGGTGATATTTCGGCAGTGCCACAAGTTCACGAGCAGGCAAGTTACGCGGCCAAGCTTTCTACCCAGGACGCCCAGATTGACTGGAGTCAGCCTGCGTTTGCCATTGACCGGCAGATCCGTGGCTGCACACCGGATCCTGGTGCATGGACCGCATGTGACGATCTTCGAATCAAGGTCGGTCCGCTTACGATCGCAGAGACGAGTGAACTGGAGGTTGGTGTCGCTCGGATCGAGAAACGCCGGATTGTGGTCGGGACTGGCAGTCATGACGTCGTTCTGGGTGAGGTTCAGCCGCACGGCAAGAAAGTTATGCAAGCGGCGGACTGGGGTCGTGGTTTAGGTGGCAAAACCGAGGTGACCTTTTCGTGAAGAACAGCGATCCGCGGCTTATCGCCTATGAAGTGATGCAGGCGGTCCGCGACGATGATGCCTATGTGAACCTGCTGTTGCCGTCGATTCTGCAGGCACGCAAGGTTGATACGCGCGAGTCGGCGCTCGCGACAGAACTCACGCACGGCACGATTCGCCTGCAAGGGACCTATGACGCCATAATCGATCGTCTTGCGTCAAAACCGGTTGATGCGACTGTGCGTGATGTGTTGCGACTCGGTGCTCACCAATTGTTGTCGATGCGCATCCCCGATCATGCAGCTGTCGACACAACTGTGCGGCTAACGCGCAAAGTCATCGGTCATAAACCGGCAGGATTTGTTAATGCGATCATGCGGAGAATTTCTGAACGTTCCCTTGACGAGTGGATTGACCTACTGAGCCAGAACCAGACTGGAGATGCGGTATTTGCTTTGCGTTATTCGCATCCCGAATGGATCGTAAGGCGGCTACGGCAACTCGTCGGCGAAAATCGCATTGCCTCCCTGCTCGCCGCACACAATGAACGTCCCAAAGTCACCTTGGTGGCGCGCCCCGGCCTAGCGACGGTCAAAGAACTTCCTGGCGTTCAGGGCAAACTCAGTCCTTACGCGGTGATATTGGAATCGGGCAACCCGGGAAGCATTCCGGCAGTGCGCGAAGGTAGGGCAGGGGTGCAGGACGAAGGCTCTCAAATGGTGGCACTCGTCTCTAGCGACGTGAGCCTGGTGGGCAGCGATGAGAACTGGCTCGACTTGTGTGCAGGGCCTGGCGGCAAAGCTGCTCTTTGGGGCGCGATCGGTTCTGAGCGTGGCGCGAAGATTATCGCTAACGAACCACAAGAACACCGTGCTGAGCTCGTGCGCTCCTCCGTGCAGGCCTTGGCCAATGTCGATGTCGTGAGTCAGGACGGGCGGCGTGGTCCTTGGGCTCCCGGGAGTTTTGATCGGGTGCTCGTGGACGCGCCTTGCAGCGGACTGGGTGCGCTGCGGCGCCGACCTGAATCTCGTTGGCGTAAACGAGAATCAGATCTTGCTGAGCTCACCGTCTTGCAAGAAGAACTTTTGCGTTCTGCGATCAATTACACCCGTGTGGGCGGGGTGGTCGCTTATGCGACGTGTTCACCACTTGAGGCTGAAACGAATGAGATTGTCGCGAAAGTTGTGGGTGAACGAGCGCAACTAGAATCCGAACACCGGTGGTGGCCAGACGAGCATGGGACTGATGCCATGTATCTCGCGATCCTCCGAATCTCCTAGTCGTTAGGCTTGTCACATGCGCATCACGCCTAGCCTGCTTAACGCTGACTTCTCTCGTCTCGCCGACGAAGCCGCTCGTATTCCTACCGCCGATTTTTTGCATATGGATGTCATGGACAACCATTTCGTGCCGAATCTGACGCTCGGTGCACCGGTGATCGAGTCGCTCGCAAAAGTAGCGACGCAACCCATAGACGCGCACCTGATGATTGCCGACCCAGATCGTTGGGCACCGCAGTTTGTGGATGCGGGAGCCAGTAGCGTTACTTTCCATGTCGAAGCTGCTGCCGCCCCCGTGCGTTTGGCACGCGAATTACGCAGTCTCGGCGCCCGCGCTTCCATGGCACTCAAACCAGCGACGCCGATCGAACCTTACGAAGACATGCTGCCCGAACTCGACATGGTCTTGATCATGACGGTCGAACCCGGTTTTGGCGGCCAAAAGTTCCTTGACATCTGTTTGCCGAAGATCCGCCGTACGCGCGCTTTGCTCGACAAGCACGGCGGAGATATTTGGTTGCAAGTCGATGGGGGAGTGTCAGTTGAGACCATCGAACGCTGCGCTGAGGCGGGCGCTGACACGTTCGTGGCTGGCTCCGCTGTCTATGGTGCCGATGATCCTTCGCAGATGGTTGAAGACTTGCGTTCGCGTGCGATCAATGCCTGCGCCCATTGAGTTTGCTTTTGGGTCGGCTAGACTTTCAGTATTCGAGCAAACGCTCGCGTGCCCGGGGTCGGTGAAAGTCCGAGCCGGCGGTTATAGTCCGCGACCCGCGTTAAGCGGTTGAACTGGTGGAACTCCAGTACCGACGGTTAAAGTCCGGATGGGAGGCGCACGCACGTTCTGCGTCGGTGCGCTTTGCGTTCTCCGGCGCCAGCACGGTTGCCCCGGGTCGTGAGACCGACTGGAGGATGAACCGTGGCAAGTACAGCTGAAACCGAGGCAATGCGTCTCGCTTTTGCTGCTGCCCTCGAGATCCCCAACACCCTGCCTAATCCGCAAGTGGGTTGCGTTTTGCTCGATCCAGACGAGAACGTCATTGCAATCGGACATCACCGTGGACCCGGCGAAGCACACGCCGAAGTACATGCACTTGCACAGGCCGGAATACGCGCTAAGGGGGCAACTGCTGTCGTCTCGCTTGAACCGTGCAAACACACCGGGCGCACCGGGCCTTGTACACAAGCCTTGATCGACGCGGGTGTGCGACGTGTGGTGTTCTCCGCCGACGATCCTAACGCGATTGGCGGCGGCGGAGCAGACGTCCTTCGGGCCGCTGGCATTGAAGTTGAGTCAGGCCTCCTGGCGGACCAAGGTGAATCTCTCATCGCAGTCTGGGCGCATCTTCATCGCAGGGCACGCCCCTTTGTCACCTGGAAGTTCGCAGCCGGGATTGACGGCCGAAGTGCTGCCCCTGACGGCACAAGCCAATGGATCACCTCGTCTGAATCACGAGCGGATGTTCACGCGCTTAGAGCACAATGCGATGCAATCCTGATTGGCACCGGCACAGCGTTAACTGATAATCCACGTCTGACTACCCGTAACGAGTTCGGCGAACTTGCCAGCAAACAACCTCTACGGGTAGTCATTGGGCGCAGTGAAGTTCCCGCAGATTTTCAACTGCACAGCAGCGAAGCCGAAACTCTCTTTCTCAGCGAGCACGATCCGCACACAGTGTTGGCCCGACTAGGAGAACGAGAAATTCACCACGTGTGGCTTGAAGGCGGACCGACCCTGGCTGGCGCATGGCTCGATGCTGGCGTCATTGACCGAGTCATCGCCTACTTTGCGCCGAGTGTCATCGGTGCTGGACAGTCGGCTGTCACCACAGCTACAACCACTCTGAGTGAACAGACGCGCTTCGAATTTAGGGACATGAAACAGATCGGGCCGGACGTGCGGCTCGTGCTGACCCCTGAGTCCATCGACCACGATTCAGGAAAGGAATTGTGATGTTTACCGGACTAGTCGAGGAAATCGGTGAGATCGTCGCGATCGAGAATCTTAACGATTCCCGAAGGATCACGATCCGTGCACCGAAGGTCACCGAAGACGCACAACATGGCGATTCCATCAGTGTCAACGGCTGTTGCCTTACGGTGATGGCGCAAACTCCTGAAACCTTTGCTGCTGACGTCATGGCGGAATCCTTGGCCCGCACCAATTTGGGTATGGCAGCAGTGGGTGACTACGTCAATCTGGAACGCGCGGCTTTGGTGAATTCACGACTGGGTGGCCATATCGTGCAGGGCCACGTGGATGGGACGGGCGTGTTGCTTGAGCGTGAACCGAGTGAGAATTGGGAGAACTTCCGCTTCAGTGTGCCACGTGAACTTGCGCGCTACCTGGTTGAGAAGGGTTCGATCACGATTAATGGAACCTCATTGACCGTTGTTGAGGTGAATGATGACCCTGAGCCAACATTCTCGGTCTCTCTTATTCCCACAACCTTGGAAGACACGATCTTGGGCTCCTTGAAGTTGGGCGCTCAGGTGAATTTAGAAGTTGATGTGCTCGCCAAATACGTAGAACGGCTACTCAACGTAGCGAAAGGACCGCAATCATGACTCAACTCGACACCATCGAGCGCGCAATCGCTGACATTAGGGCCGGTAAGGCAATCATTGTGGTCGATGATGAAAATCGGGAGAACGAAGGCGACATTATTTTCGCCGCGCAGAAGGCGACGCCAGAACTCATGGCTTTCCTCGTGCGTTATTCGAGTGGCCTGATTTGTGCGCCTGCTGCTGGTCACATTTTGGATCGGCTCGCGATCCCGCTTATGACGCCACATAACCGCGAAAAGATGCGTACCGCCTATACGATTTCGATCGATGCGCGAGACAACATCACGACGGGGATCTCTGCATCCGATAGAGCTCGTACCTGTCGCGTGCTGGCTGATTCCGCTACTGAGCCTTTCGAGTTGGTGCAGCCCGGCCACATTATTCCCCTGCGTGCAAAGCCAGGAGGGGTTTTGGAGCGTGATGGCCACACTGAAGCCGCTGTCGACTTTGCGCGTCTTGCAGGACTTTCCCCAGTAGGAGTTATCGGCGAAGTGATGAACGACGATGGCACGCTAATGCGTACGCCTGAACTCAGAAAACTCGCTGATGAACACGACCTTGCGCTGGTCTCGATTGAAGACTTGCAAGTGTATTTGCGTCTGCATGAAACCCAAGTTGAGCGTCTAGCTGAAACCAGATTGCCAACGGAGTTTGGTGACTTTACCGCTTTGGGCTACCGCGATCGCATCTCTGGTGTCGAACATATTGCATTGGTCTATGGCGACCCTGACCCGGAAGACACCTTAGTTCGGGTGCACTCCGAGTGCTTGACAGGTGATGTGTTTGGTTCACAGCGTTGTGACTGTGGGCCTCAGCTAGAAGCAGCGATGGCTGACATTGAAGCTGAAGGCTCAGGTGTCGTTGTTTACTTGCGAGGGCAGGAAGGTCGGGGAATCGGTCTGTTGCATAAACTCCAGGCTTATGCCTTGCAGGACCGCGGCCAAGACACGGTTGATGCAAACTTGAGTCTTGGGTTTGGCGAAGACGAGCGTAATTATTCAGCAGCGGCTCAGATATTGCGTGACCTCAAAATCGAGAGCATTCGGCTGTTGAGTAACAATCCAGATAAATCATTGCAAATGGAGCGTTATGGTGTTCGTGTGAGCGAGCGCAAGCCCATCGTCGTAGCGCCGACAGTGCACAATTTGAAGTATTTACAGACTAAAGCCAAGCGAATGGGCCATGATCTGCCCGAGAGTCTCTTCACAGTGAAGGAAAATGCATGAGCGGACATGGAGCGCCGGTTCTTTCGTTACGTGCCCCCGAGGCCAAGGTTGCTATCGTTGCATCGAGTTGGCATACCGAAGTGATGGACGGTCTCATCGCCGGTGCTCAGACGGCTTTGGCTGATGCGAAGGTCACAGACGTGACGCTCGTGCGTGCGCCAGGATCGTTCGAACTGCCGATCATTGCGCAGGCCTATGCCAAGGCAGAATTTGATGTGGTGATTGCGCTGGGTGTGATTATTCGAGGCGGTACTCCGCACTTTGAGTACGTTTCGGCAGCTGCCACAGACGGGCTCAGCCGTGTTGCCCTCGATACGGGCGTGCCGATTGGGTTTGGGTTACTCACCTGTGACACTGAAGAACAAGCCTTAGACCGCGCTGGACTGCCACAGAGCACAGAAGACAAGGGCCGGGAGGCAGTCGAGGCCGCGATATCAACCTGGTTGACGATTCGCGACTTCGCTACCTAATCCGCGCTAGCTTTCGTTGCCCGATTGCGCGTTAATGCGGATCAGGTTTCCAGAAGGATCACGGACCGCGCAATCACGCACGCCCCACGGTTGATCGGTCGGCTCCGACACCACATCGACCCCTGAGTCTCGGAGTTGTGCAAAGACAGCATCGAGATCTGAGACGCTGAAGTGAAGCCCGTTCATGGCGCCCTTGGCCACAAGTGAGGCAACTATATCTATATCGTCGGGACTTCCGCCAACAAAGTTCGTTAAGACGATTTCTACTCCGGGCTGCGTTGGCGAGCCCACAGTAATCCAAGAAAAGCCATCGTTGGACACATTGTTTTTGAGGTCCAAACCAAGAGAATCTCGATAGAAGGCGATGCTCTGATCGATATCGGTCACCTGAACAAAACAGGTTGCTAGTGCAATAGTCATGTATCTCAAACTAGGCATATATTGTGGATTGCGCTTCTTTGATCCTGCTCAGTTGGGGAGTTGGGCGGTCAACGATCTTGCTCATGCATGTTGATACGGATTCGATTGCGTGTTGATTCCGAGCACGGTAAGCCGATGGGGTTTCACCAACGAGTTGAGTAAACCGTGAACTGAATGACCCAAGGGACGTACAACCGACGGAAATACACGTTTCAGTCACGGACAGCGGACTCTGCCGCAGAAGAGCTTTTGCGCGCTCAACTCGACGAGTCATGAGATACACGTAAGGTGTTTCTCCGTACGCGGCTCGAAACTGGCGCGAAAAGTGTGCAGGTGACATGTAAGCGGCACGGGCGATGTTGGCCACGGAGATTGGTGCCGCATAGTTCTTGTCGATGAAGTCACGGGCCCGCCGCAAGGCAATCAGCGTTGTGAAATCGGGTTTCACCATGCTTCTACCCTACGATTTTTGCGCTTTTGGCGACAACCACTGTCTTGCGGTCGATATTTCGCGTTGGGACATCGGGTAACTGGTCCTCACAGAAATCCGCCATTATCGTGCTTGTTTCGTACCGTGCTTAACACTAGGGTGCAACCCCTTTAGACTGGATCTGATGAAAACGTTCGAGGCCCTGTTCGCTGAACTCCAAGAGAAGGCCACCCACCGTCCCGAAGGCTCCCGCACTGTCGCTGAGTTGGATGCTGGTGTGCACGCGATTGGCAAGAAGTTAGTTGAAGAAGCTGCTGAATCGTGGATGGCTGCCGAACATGAAGGTCCGGAGCGCACGGCTGAAGAAATCAGCCAATTGTTGTATCACGCGCAAGTGATGATGATTGCCGCTGGACTTAGTCTCGAAGACGTGTATTCACACCTGTGATTTTTTGTTCTTTTACTCAAACTCCGAAGGAATCGGTTGCTCATGTTGAAGGTCGCCGTACCGAACAAAGGCTCGCTCGCCGAAGCTGCGGTCGCAATGCTCACCGAGGCGGGCTATCGACAGCGTCGCAACAGCAAAGATCTCGTCACTGTCGACCCGGAAAATCATGTTGAGTTTTTCTATCTACGCCCGCGCGATATTGCCATCTATGTTGGTGAAGGAACGCTAGATGCTGGCATCACTGGTCGTGATCTGCTGACTGATTCGGGCGCACCAGCTGACGAAGTGATGCCATTGGGCTTTGCGCGTTCAACGTTCAGGTTTGCTGCACCAATGGGTGTGATGGAGAAGGTTTCCGACCTTGATGGCAAACGGATCGCGACTTCGTATCCAGGTATCGTTCGGGCTCATATTGCCGAACATGGCGTTGAAGCCGAAGTCACCCGTCTCGATGGTGCGGTCGAAACTTCGATTCGTCTCGGTGTTGCTGATGCAATTGCTGATGTGGTTGAAACCGGAGCGACTTTGCGTCAAGCGGGCTTGGAAACTTTTGCTGACCCTATTCTCGAATCGGAAGCGATTCTCATCACCCGCCGAGTTGAGCGTGAACCCAACGGTTTCGAAGTGTTCCAACGACGCTTACAGAGTGTTCTCGTTGCTCGCAATTACGTGATGATGGATTACGACATTCGGGTTGAACATATGGAGAAGGCTGTTCAGCTTACGCCGGGTATTGAATCACCTACGGTGTCGCCGCTTCATCGCGAAGGCTGGGTGGCTGTCCGAGCGATGG
This sequence comes from Aeromicrobium sp., assembly GCA_040394025.1. GTDB lineage: Bacteria > Actinomycetota > Actinomycetes > Propionibacteriales > Nocardioidaceae > Aeromicrobium. The sequence goes on along the minus strand of JBEBSZ010000001.1, from coordinate 242,968 downwards.
TGCCGCGCAATATGGCGCAACGGATTATGGACGATCTTTATGATCTTGGTGGTCGCGGAATTCTCGTAACGGAAATTTCAGCATGTCGGATATGAGAACTTTCCGGTCGAAGGGCGTCAACCTCATTGCATGGGTGACGGTTGCGATCTTGGCCGGTTTGATGATCTTTATCGGTCTCAACATGCCAGACAGCATGAAATTTAACCTCACCGGAAACATCACCATGTGGCTGCTAATCGGCGCGTGGACCGTGCTGGCCTATGGGATCTCGCGAAGTCGCGTCACCGCGGACTCTGAATCGATCGAGATTGTCAACGGTTTTCGAACCCACCGTTTCGCTTGGAGTGAGGTTGCGACGATCTCAATGCAGCCGGGTGCGCCTTGGCCGACGTTGGTCACGGTCGATGATCGACGAGTCAGTTTGTTTGGGCTGCAGGGCAGCGAAGGTAAACCCACCCAATTGGCGGTGGCATGGTTGCGTGAGCATTTGTCATGAGTTTTGGTGGTGGACGTTCGCTTGCTGAGCCTGCATTTCCTCACGATGATGGGGACATAGATCCGGCGTTGGCTGCTCATGTGACCGACCACACGGCGGTGCTCGCACGACTGGGCAACGCCCGCATTTTCACCCCGGTCGTAGCAGTGTTATTGGATGATCCTCAGGTAGCTGCCGTTGAGGGAGATAAACACTCTGAGATGGCTGCTGTTCTTATCACCGGAGCTGACGGCCGCACTGCGCTCTTGGCTTTCACCAGTGTAGAAACTATGACGGCATGGAACCCGAATTCGCGGCCGGTTTCAGTGTTGGGTCGAGATGCTGCGCGTGCTGCACTTGCTGACGGCGCTTCAGCGCTTTTGCTTGATCTTGGTTCGCCGAGTTTCCAAGTGATTGAGACGGACGATCTTGAACACCTTGCTGCGGGTCATCAACTCGTGCAGACACCTGTCGGCACAGCTTGGGTTGAAACCGAGCAATAGATCTACCTTTACTAGCGATTTGGGAGTGAGGCAGACCGCATGAGCATCATTCTGGAGTTTTTGTTGGAACTCTTTTTTGATCGATCACCTAAGCACCCCGATCATCAGAAGATTGAATCTGCGTATGCGGTTGCACTCTTAGAACCTGAAGCTCAGCGTGAGGCAACATTCAGTCGTGTCCTTGAGGAACAAGGCGTAAAACTCTCGCTCGCGTTCGAGGCGCATTTCCATGATGCACTTCGGGAGGGGAAGTCGACGAGTGATGCCTGCGCATTTATCCGCTGATTGCGTCGATTCTCGATCACTTGAAATCCAGATACTTAACCTGGGCTCCTGAAACGACACTATTCGGCCTCGAATGGTTATGGTGACTGGAGTTCTTCTGGCTGTTGTTGAGAAAGAAGGTTCGGGATGTATCGAGATAGGCGACGCGAACGGATATGGAAGATCAGTGCGTTCAGTGCCGCGATACTCTTTGCGGCCGTCATCCTGTGGATCGATATTGCGACCGGGTTGTGGCAGGAAGTAGTGATTTTGTCGGGGCTCGTCGCCGGTATTGTCATGTTCCTGTTGACGATCTTGGTTTTCGACCGGATAGCCGAACGAGCGACAGCGCGCAGGTGGGCCCCAGTAAACCGACTTGCGCTGTCCGAGTTTTTGCATGAACTCGCAGACGACGAAGACAGTGAAATCTCGCGAGGACTCGTCGTCCCTCGTTCTTTCGACTCCTTCGACCCACATTCTGATCAGCACACATGTCTTGACCAGCTTCACCAACTCCGCGAAAAGGTCGTCACCGAGCGCACAATTCTGTCTGACTCCTTAAGCCGATGGGCAGAGTTCATCAACTCGACAGGCGACAACGACGAGATCTTGCTCCATATCGCCGATATCGCTTTGACACTTGACGAAATTCGTGACGGAACACTCGAAGTTGAAGAATCGCCTAACGACGCAAGCCTGATCAGGGAACTCAACCTTGTCATTGAAAAATGCAATGAGACGTTCGCGAGTTTGGCCGAAGAAATTCGGGTTAGGCTCGCAATCTTGGCTGAGGAACACAAAACACAGCGCGCTTAGATCATGAAGTTCGCCCGAGACTTCGCTTCGACAGTTCATACTGGGGGCGGTTGAACGTCCGCCCCCAGATCTGAGGCTCACCCATGAACCAGACTGCTCATGCCGCACCGGCACCACTGACAGTTGAAGCATCGGGTTTACGTAAAAGCTTCGGCTCCCGGGAAGTCGTGTCGGGCGTCAATATCAGTCTCCCAAGAGGCCATGCTTTCGGTTTACTCGGACCCAACGGTTCAGGCAAGACCACCACTATTCGTCTTCTCACCGGATTGCTCACACCTGATCACGGTGAAGTGAAACTCTTTGGCGAAACGGTTACCTCTCGAAGTTCCGATCTCTTGCGGCAACGGATTGGTGTGCAGAGCGATTCAAGCTTGTACGAGACGCTTACCGCGCGCGAAAACCTGAAAATCTGGGGCGACTTGTTCGGAATCGAACGTCAGACACTTAACACTCGGATTGATGAATTGTTTGAAATCTTGGGTTTGACGACACGTGCGAACTCTCGTGTCGGTGAGTTTAGTAAAGGTATGAAACAGAAGCTTGCGCTTGGCCGAGCGATTATTCACAAGCCGGAGTTGCTGTTCCTAGACGAACCGACAGCGAGCTTGGACCCGGAGTCCTCGGCGGATGTTCTCGAGCATGTGACTCACCTGATCAGGACTCTCGACACGACGGTTTTCATTTGCACACACCAGCTTTATGGTCTCGAAAACTTATGTGACAGCATCGGCATTCTTGATAACGGTCAACTGCTTGCGGCCGGTCCGGTTGAGACTTTGTTGCAAGAACGCTGGCCGAAACAGAAGCTTTCTTTGACTCTTGGCGGTGACATGGCACTGGCCGTAAAGACAGGCGAAAGTCTGGATGGAGTGCAGATTGCGGGCTATAGGGGTACCAGGCTTGAGATTCTCGCAGACAACACTGAAGTGGTTTCTGAGCTTGTCACCGCACTGGTCCATTCAGGTATTTCGGTTTACTCGGTGGTTCCTGAAAAACCAACGATTGAGCAGCTCTATTTCGACATACTCGGTGAAGGGGTTCCGAGATGATCAACAAGAGACGCGTGTGGACTGTCATGCGCAAGGACTGGCGTGAACTCATGCGCAATAAGCAGGTTGCGTTTTCACTCGTGATCGTGCCAATGGTATTTGCATTGATTCTGCCGAGCCTGTTTATTTTCTTGGGTGCATCAGTGAGCCCTGACGCAGACGAAGGCATTACCGGCATTGTAGGTGGCCTCGCGGGCGGCGCTATTCCCGCCGGATACAACGTTCCGCAAGCCGTTGTTTATGCGATCATCGTCTATTTTATGGCCCCGTTTTTCTTGGTCATTCCGGTCTTGGTCGCTAACATCACCGCAAGTTCAAGTTTCGTGGGGGAGAAGGAACGCGGCACGATCGAAGGCCTGCTGTATACGCCATTGAGCAACCGTGAACTTGTGATCGCGAAGGTGATTTCCTCGTTTGCGCCGTCCATTGTGCTGACGTGGATTGCTTTTCTCGTCTATACGTTGATCGCTGGAACAATGGGCGCACGAGCTGTTGGGGAGATTTTCTTTCCGACGCTCACCTGGCTTGTGATGGTCGTGGTGATCGTGCCACTGATTAGTTGCTTGGCGACGAGCTTGATCGTCATGGTGTCTACGAAAGCCAGCACGACACAGGGTGCTCAGGGTATGGCGATGTTTATCGTGCTGCCAATTTTGGCGATCGTCATCAGCCAGACCGTCGGGCTCATGCTTTTTGATATTTCACTCGTGTTGGTGGCGGCACCTATTTTGATTGTGCTGGACGCTTTAGCGTTTGTATTTGTGGTCGCACGATTTGATCGCGAACGCATTGTGACACGGCTTTGATGCGCTGAACGCGACACAACCACGCTTGCGTCCCGGAAGACAAGTAGGGTGCTGGCATGCGGCCAGATGTGGTCATACGAAGTGGTCTTAGACGGGCGCACTTGTTTTCTGCTGCTCGACGGTGATTCGAAGTGGGATGAAACTGAATTTTCCTGCCCGCCGTGGCGATCCGAAGACGGTACTTTAGTCGTTTCTGATTCGAAGCAAGATCTTGTCGACTGGCTGACTAAGACGCTTCCGGATGCGGTACTCGACGAACCAGATCCTGACGATCCTGAAGCAGACCAGGCCCGCTTGGATTTGGACGCTGCCTTGCGAGAAGCCGATATGAAACACACGCCAGTTGACGCCGTACTCGATGGGGACCTACTGAATTCTGCTTGGAATTTTCTTGACGATGCATTGAGGACTGGGGGACACCCGTTCAATTTTCGAGGAGCAACTGCGGACAAGTGTTATGACAAGTTGTTTTATTCACTCAATCTGGAGGTGATGCGTCAATTTGCTCCGCCCGGCTATCGCTACGTGCCGATCTGGTTAGCGAAGGAACGCCGGAAGATCTATCAAGTGATCAGTACCGGGATTGACCGCTTCCGACCACTCTGGAATTCAGCCCTCAATATTTCAGTTTAAGAAACTTCAGTCGTAAAGTGGACGGCCTTACGAATATCGTCCGCATAGCCGTAAATAGATTCGAGTTTGTCAATTGTTGGCGTGGCTTCCACGTAATTCATTGAGAGTTATTGCCTTATGCCTACGGCCTGAAGAATTTCTACGTGAAATGGTGACAGTCGGCCGGTACAGGCCCATTTTGTGGATTAACTGTGGCTACTGGTAAAGTAGACCGCTGAAGCGGAGTCCATCTCCCACCTGCCGGGTTTCTGATCCGGGGGTAAGCCCCAACGGCCTAGGTCGTTGGCGTGGCTAGAACCGAAAGGTTCACGCTGCACTGTGGCCTCTGCTTCGAGCGGAGGCCTTTTTCGTTGGGCCTCCTCAAGAACAACAGGAGGATCTATCAGCACAGAGCTGCGCGTCAACGAACGCATCCGCGTCCCAGAGGTTCGACTCGTCGGACCAAGCGGTGAACAAGTTGGAATTGTCCGTATTGAAGATGCACTTCGGTTAGCGGAAGAGGCCGATCTCGATCTTGTCGAGGTAGCCCCTAACTCGCGTCCACCAGTGTGCCGACTCATGGACTACGGCAAGTTCAAATACGAAGCCGCCCAAAAGGATCGCGAATCTCGACGCAACCAGTCGAACACCATCATCAAAGAGATGAAACTTCGTCCGAAGATCGACCAACACGACTACGACACGAAAAAAGGTCACGTCGTACGGTTCCTTTCCGGTGGCGACAAGGTGAAGATCACGATCATGTTCCGTGGCCGTGAACAACACCGTCCAGAACTCGGTTACCGCCTACTCCAACAGTTGGCTGCCGATGTGGAAGACCTTGGATTCATCGAGTCAAATGCGCGTCAAGACGGCCGCAATATGACTATGGTGCTGGCACCTCACAGAAAGAAGTCGGAAGCCCAGGCAGCTGTCAAAGCAGCCAAAGAACAGAGCAAGGCCGAAAAAGCTGCAGAGCGTCAGGCCGAAGCTGATTATGAAAAGGCTCACCGCGAAGAACACCAGAAAACTGCAACACCCAAGAAGCCTCGGCGCAAATCCGAGAATCTCGACCCAGACATGGAGGCATAATGCCGAAGTTCAAGCCCCACTCGGGCATGAAGAAGCGCATCAAGATCACCGGCAAGGGCAAGCTCCGTCGCGAGCAGACCAACCGCCGTCACCTTTTGGAATACAAATCATCCACTCGTACCCGCCGCTTGGCAGGAACCACGGATGTTTCCAAGGCCGACACCAAGCAGGTCAAGAAACTGCTCGGTCTCTGAGCGCCCAACCCCCAGTTCTGAAACAAAAGGAGTACCACTGTGGCTCGCGTAAAGCGTTCAGTGAATGCACAAAAGAAACGCCGGGAGATCCTCGAGAAGGCGTCCGGTTACCGTGGCCAGCGTTCACGCCTCTACCGTAAGGCGAAAGAACAGGTCATCCACTCGCACGTATACGAGTACAACGACCGCCGTAAGCGTAAGGGTGACTTCCGTCGTCTTTGGATCCAGCGCATCAATGCTGCTGCCCGCGCCAACGGCATCACCTACAACCGTTTCATCCAGGGTCTCAAGGCCGCTGAAGTTGAAGTAGACCGCAAGATCCTCTCTGATCTCGCGATTACCGACCCAGCTGCCTTCACCGCTCTTGTCGAGGTCGCTAAGGCCAACCTCCCAGAGGATGTCAATGCACCTAAGGAACCGGTTGCCTGAACTTCCGGTGAAGCAAGTGGCGAGTACGCTTGGCGAACTTACCGTCCGTAGTGGACGCGTGAAACGTGCCAAGCGGCTCGCCACTCGCTCGTTTCGGGCCGAATCCGGTGACTTTCTCGCCGAAGGCCCGCAAGCAGTCCGCGAGGCCTTGATCGAAGGCCTCGCTCGTGACGTCTTTGCCACGCCTGACGCGTACGAGCGTCACGCTGACCTGCCACCCCTCGATAGCGGCGACGCCGAATGGCACCTTGTCGACGATGAGGTGTTGGCACATATCGCGGATGCGGTCAACCCGCAGGGAATTGTGGCGCGCTGCCTTCAAGTGCAGTACGAACTTGACGCCGTATTGGCCGACAGCCCGAAATTAGTAGTCGTGTGTGCTGAGATCCGTGATCCGGGCAACGCCGGATCCGTTATTCGCGCTGCTGACGCGGCTGGCGCAGACGCTGTGATTTTTGCTGGGGACTCGGTTGATCCGTGGAACCCCAAAGCCGTGCGTGCCAGTGTTGGATCGATCTTTCATCTGCCGATCATCGTTAACCGCGACATTCCCGGCACAGTCGGTGACATCCGGGCGTCCGGCCTTCAGATTCTTGCCGCTGATGGTGGGGGAGACGTTGATCTTTTTGATGCGCAACTCGACATCCCGACTGCTTGGCTTATGGGCAATGAAGCTTGGGGACTACCCGAGGCTACTCGTGACCTTGCCGACCGGATCGTGTCCATTCCGATCTATGGCCGCGCAGAGAGTCTTAATCTGGCTACCGCTGCGGCTCTTTGTTTATATGGCTCTGCCCGAGCGCAACGCTAATCCACGGGAAGTGTTGGCACGTTTCAAGAAACGTCCAGCTAAAAGTTGAGAGTTAGATGAAAGCAATGAGTGGGAACCCGAAAATTCAGGTTCCCACTCACACATTTAACGACCCGCTTTAGTCATCGCTTTGCAGATTGTCTTTGATATTCTCGGCGGTTTCTTTCGCTTTAGCTTTCGCTTGATCCGCTAGGCCTTCAACTTCCATTGACTTGTTATCAGTGGCTTTGCCCAGGTGTTCTTTAGCTTTGCCTTTGAGATCTTCTGCCGCATGACTGATTTTGTCTCCCATACCCATGGGATTCTCCTTTCGGCGTCACTTTCAAATGCACCTGCTAAGTACCCAAGCTCATCGAAAATATGCATCAGGTTCACGAGGCTCTGGAACCTCGTATGTTTTCAGACAAAAGTTATTTGGATGAGCAGTGGATCACTCCCAGAACTACCGAATGGAGATAGATTCGTCTTATGCCCTTTGAGTCTTTCCCCGATGGAGTGATCATTGCCGACGAAAACGGCATCGTCACCCACGTCAATAGCTGGGTTCGTCGTTGGCATCGAAATCCGGCGTACGAGATTGTCGGAATGCACCTCGACGATGCCGTGCCGCTTGATGACCAAAGCGGCACCTCTTGGTTCAATACCGTAAGACCTTACGATGGTCTGGCAATTCGACGCCGTATTAACGAGCAATCGTGGTACTCAGCTCGAGGAAGTGAATATCTGGTCACCGCCAGTCTCAATAGGGCCAAACCCGGTGGAAAAGTGGTTCAAGTCATCGTGTGTGCACGTAGCGCTCAGATCCGTAATCGCCTCGATAGACACAAGTCAGACATGGTCGCTACGGTCGCGCATGAACTCAGATCACCGCTCACGGGAATCAAGGGATTCTCGGCAACGCTGATGTCCCGATGGGACGCATTTACCGAAGACCAACGCAAGTTTATGCTCGAAACGATTGACGCTGACGCTGACCGTTTGAGTCGACTCGTTACCGAGTTGCTTGACGCGGCACGAATCGACTCTGGACGCATGTCTTTGCGCACTGGTCCGGTCAACCTCGATGAACTCGCTCAACGTGTGCTTAACTCGATATTTGCCACCTCGAAGCGGTCGCCACAACCTCACGTTAATGGTGAGATACCCGTCGTATGGGGAGACCAAGACCGCCTTACTCAAGTCATAACGAATCTCATCGAGAACGCGACAAGGCATGGTGAAGGACTTCAGAGAGTGGAAGTTGAACCCGGGGTGCATGACGAAAAGCCCGGCGTCTATTTGCGGATCATCGACTTTGGTCCTGGCATTCCCGAAGACAAGCGGGCACGGGTCTTCAGCAGATTTTGGCGTGCTGGTCCCGGCGCAGGCAGTGGCTTGGGAATGTTCATCGTCAAAGGTGTGGTCACCTTGCATCAAGGAGAAATCCTCATCGAAGATGAAGAGCCGAAGGGTGCGCGCATCACGGTATGGATTCCCATAAACGAGCCGAGCACGCTAAGCGACGGGTAACGGGAGGCTCGCGAATACTCGCCAGACATGCAGATAAGATGGAGTGTCCCTCGTCCGAGCTGAAAGGCACGCATGTCTGCGCCTAATTCCGACTACGATCCCGTCGAAGTCACCCCGCTGAACGCGGCCGAGGTGGAACGAATGCGTGACGAAGGCCTCGCTGCCGTTGCTGCCGCAAGCACGGTAGCCGATCTCAAACAAGCCCGTCTCGATCATGCCGGAGACCGCTCGCCCCTAGCGCTCGCGAACCGTGAGATTGGTGCTTTGCCCCCGCAAGCCAAGAAAGAAGCTGGTCAACGGGTCGGTCAAGCGCGAGGTGCCATCAACCAAGCCATCGCGCAACGACAGATCGTTTTAGAAGCTGCCGAACTAGAGGCGACGCTAAAAGCGGAAACCGTTGACGTGACGATTCCCACCGATCGCCAGCCACGAGGTTCTCGGCACCCGATCACCACAATCCAAGACCATGTCGCCGATATCTTTATCGCGATGGGCTGGGAAATCGGTGAAGGCCCTGAAGCTGAAGCCGAATGGCTGAACTTTGATGCCCTCAATCTCGGTCCTGATCACCCGGCCCGCACCATGCAAGACACCTTCTGGCTCTCACCCGAACGCGCGGCCTTGGTTTTGCGCACGCACACGTCACCAGTGCAGGCGCGCACGATGCTGGAACGCAAGCCGCCGATCTATATCGCAGTGCCGGGCCGGGTGTACCGCACCGACGAAGCGGATGCGACGCATATGCCGATCTTCCACCAAGTGGAAGGTCTCGCTATCGATGAGGGCCTGACGATGGCTCACCTCAAGGGCACGCTCGATCATTTCGCGCAAGCCGTCTATGGGCCAGGGTCCACCACCCGGTTCCGTCCGTCCTATTTCCCCTTTACTGAGCCCAGCGCCGAGATCGATCTGCTCTGCTACGTCTGCAGCAACGATCCGGCCGAAGTGGCCAACTGCGGCACCTGCCGCGGCGAAGGCTGGGTGGAATGGGGCGGCTGTGGTGTCGTGAATCCGCGCGTCCTGATTGCCTGCGGAGTCGACCCGGAACGCTATTCGGGCTTTGCCTTCGGCATGGGCCTCGACCGCACTATTACCAGCCGTTACGACATCGCCGACCTGCGCGATCTGTGGGACGGCGATATTCGATTCACCGAGCCATTCGGCCTCGGACTCTGAACTAAGGGAGCACCTGATGAAAGTTCCCGTGCCATGGTTGCGCGAACTCGTAGCCTTGCCGGACGCCGTCACCACCGAGCAGCTCGCTGATCGGCTCACTGAGTTTGACCTCAAACTCGAGGAGATCATCGGTTCTGGCGTGAGCGGACCGCTGACGGTCGGCCGAGTGCTGTCTGTCCAGCCTGAAGAGCAGAAGAACGGCAAGGTGATCAACTGGTGCCGCGTTGACGTCGGCCCAGAACACAACGAACCGGCCACCGACGAAGAACCGGCCGGTCGCGGCATCGTGTGCGGCGCCCACAACTTTGGCGTCGGTGATCTCGTCGTCGTGTCCTTACCGGGCACCTTCTTGCCCGAACTCGGTTTCGAAATCACGGCACGCAAAACCTACGGACACGTATCCGACGGCATGATCTGCTCAGAAGCCGAACTCGGCCTCGGTTCGGGAGACCACTCCGGGATCATCGTGCTGCCAGCCGATTCCGCTCAACCAGGCGATGACGCTATTGCCATTCTCGGCCTCGGCGACGATGTGCTCGATCTGGAAGTTAATCCAGACCGCGCCTATGCGCTTTCGCTGCGTGGTGTTGCCCGTGACACTGCGCTCGCTTTCGGGCTTGAGTTCACCGACCCAGCCGACCGAGAGGTGCCGGCAGAAGGCGAAGCGCATCCGGTGCGCATCGAGACTGATAGCTGCCCGCTGTTCGTCACGCGCATGGTGGAGGGCTTCGATCCGTCCAAGCCGTCACCGGCGTGGCTGGTGCGTCGTATCGAGCAGGCAGGAATGCGGTCTATTTCACTCGCTGTCGATGTGAGCAATTATGTGATGCTCGAACTCGGGCAGCCGAATCACGCCTACGACGCCGATACGATTCAGGGTGCAATCGGTGTGCGTCAAGCGCGTGAGGGCGAGAAAATCACCACGCTTGACGATCAAGAGCGAGTGCTGTCTGAAGAGGACATGCTCATCGTCGATGATGAAGGCCCGATTGGTATCGCCGGAGTTATGGGCGGTGCTCGCACGGAAATCTCCGAAACTACTACCCGCATCGTCATCGAGGCGGCGTACTTCGATCCGCCGACCATCGCCCGCGCATCGCGCCGACACAAACTCGTGTCTGAAGCGTCCAAGCGCTTTGAGCGCGGTGTTGATCCGCAACTTGCTGCCCGCGCCGCACAGCGCGTGGCAGAACTCATGGTCGAGCACGGTGGCGGCACAATCTTGCCGGGTCTAACCGTTGCGGGCGAAGCGCCAGTACGTGCAAACGTGACCATGCGCCAAGCTCTGCCCACCAAGGTGCTCGGAATCGACGTGTCTGTGGACACTGTGATTTCCGCGCTTACTGGCAATGGCATTCAGGTTGCTCATGATGCCGAGACCGGAAACATTGTCGCCACGCCACCAAGCTGGCGCTTTGACATCAACGACCCCTATGACCTCGTTGAAGAAGTGCTGCGCGTGGTTGGCTACGACAGAGTCCCCTCCGTCTTGCCCAAGGCACCTGGCGGACGTGGCCTGACTCGCGAGCAAGAACTGCGTCGCCGCACCGGTATCGCGCTCGCATCATTCGGACTCACCGAGGTGAAGTCGCTGCCGTTCGTGGGTGAAGGAGACTTTGACAAACTCGGACTTGATGCAGAGGATGAACGCCGCGACGCCGTCCTGCTGGCGAATCCGCTGTCGAGTGAACAGCCTGCACTGACTACTACCCTGATGATCGGTTTGCTGCGATCGATGAGTCTCAACGTTAGCCGTGGCCACGACGACATTGCCCTGTTCGAAGTGGCACGTGTCTTTACGCCCAAGCACGGTGTTGAGGCTCCGATCTATGGCGTCGATAAGCGGCCGACTGAAGCCGAATATGCAGCTCTGAACGAGGCCTTGCCGATTCAGCCACACCACGCGGCTTGGATCATGCTTGGCCACAAGGTGCGCCCCACCATCGGTGCAGCCGGAGTCGACTATTTGTGGTCTGATGCGATTGCCGTTGCCCACGATCTCGCCAACGTGCTGAACCTCGAATTGACGGTGCGAGCAGCACGCCTCGCCCCTTACCACCTAGGGCGCTGCGCTGAACTCTTGCTCGACGGTCAGGTTGTGGGACACGCGGGAGAACTCGATCCGCGAATTAGCCAAGCTCATGGTTTGCCGGGCCGTGTCATGGCCGGAGAAGTTGATCTCGATGCGCTTGTAGCTGCCGCTCCCATCGTGGGACCGAAGCCGAACTTCTCGACCTTCCCGGTCGCGAAGGAAGACTTCGCTTTCGTGGTTCCCACCGAACTCACTGCTGGTGAACTTAGCGATGCAATCGCTGGTGCCCATGAGTTCGTGGAGTCTGTGCGACTCTTCGACGTGTACACGGGCGATCAAGTCACACATGACCGGAAATCACTCGCCTACAAAGTGCGGTTGCGTGCAGCGGACCGAACGCTCAGCGATAAAGACATCAAGACAGCACGCGAAGCGATTCTGGCACATGCAGAAGCCTTGGGTGCTGTGTTGCGCTAATGCGTTAAGTATCGAGGGCAGTGGCCGAGGGAGAATTGAAAGCGTTTGTTCGGTCGCTGTCCAGTGAACCGGAAGACAAAGAAGGTTTACCCGCCGGTGCGCTCGTGCCACAGCCAATGGTTATGATGAACCCGTGAACACAAACGTGATCATTATCGATTAGCGCAGCCACACACCAGTGACTGCGCAGCCTCCCTGACCCGGGAGGCTTTTTTGTTGGACAAATGAGGGAACCATGAGTACCAGCCACGGCACACAGCAGGCAGCGGACTTCCATGTCTATGACACGACCCTGCGCGACGGCGCTCAACAAGAGGGGCTCAACCTCTCTGTTCATGACAAGTTGGCCATCTCGCAGCACCTCGATGATCTGGGTGTTGGCTATGTAGAAGGCGGCTGGCCGGGGTCGAACCCCAAAGATACAGAGTTCTTTGCGCTCGCCGAAAAGGAGCTTGACCTTAAGAACGCGACCCTTGCAGCGTTCGGTTCCACCCGCCGTCCGGGCATTGCTGCGGCAGACGATCCGCTCATTGCGGCGCTTCGCGATAGTGGTGCATCCGTCGTCACGATGGTGGCAAAAAGTCATGATCAGCATGTATTGAAGGCGCTCAAAACAACCTTGGATGAAAACCTCAACATGGTGAGTGATTCGATAACGCATTTACGTAATGAAGGGCAACGGGTCTTCCTCGACCTCGAACACTTCTTTAACGGTTACCTGGACAACAAAGACTATGCCTTAGAAGTTGTGCGCACTGCCGCAGCCGCAGGTGCCGAAGTTGCGGTTCTGTGCGATACCAACGGTGGCATGCTGCCTCACTGGGTGGGAGAGATCGTCGGGCACGTCAAAGACGTTACCGGGGCACGACTCGGTATTCACGCTCACAATGACACTGGTTGTGCCGTAGCGAACTCGCTTGCCGCCGTTCAGGCCGGTGCTACACACATCCAAGGCTGTATCAATGGCTACGGTGAGCGAACGGGCAATGCCAACCTCATCACCTGCGTTGCAAATCTCGAGTTCAAACTCGGTATGAAAGTGATGCCCGAGGGCGCACTGAGGGAAGCCACCCGCATTTCCCACGCCATCAGCGAAATCACCAACTACCCACCTGCGGCACGCCAACCGTATACGGGCGTTTCAGCTTTTGCGCACAAGGCCGGACTGCATGCCAGTGCGATAAAAGTTGATCCGGATCTCTACCAGCACATGGACCCCATGCTCGTGGGCAACGATATGCGTTTGCTGGTTTCGGAAATGGCTGGCAGGGCCACCATCGAACTCAAAGGGCGTGAACTCGGCTTTGATCTTGGGGGAGACACCGAGATGCTCACGAGAATCACCGAACGAGTGAAAAGTCTTGAGCAAGAGGGCTATACCTTTGAAGCTGCGGACGCTTCCTTTGAGCTTTTGCTAGCCGAAGAAGTCACGGGCCGTCGACCAACGTTCTTTGACATTGAGTCATGGCGGGTCATCGCTGAATCATTCGGTAGTGAAGGGGAAGCGCTTGCTGAAGCTACCGTGAAAGTGAGGGCGGGAGACAAGCGCCTCGCCGTTGTTGGCGAAGGCAACGGTCCGGTTAATGCCCTCGACCAAGCTCTGCGGGAAGCAATCGAACAGGCTTACCCAGACGTGGCTCGCTTCCACCTAGTCGACTTTCGGGTACGTATTCTCGAACAAGGGCGCGGCACTGATTCCACCACGCGGGTACTCATTGACACGAGTGATGGAAAAGATACGTGGACTACGGTGGGCGTCGGTACGAACATCATCGAGGCATCGTGGGAAGCGCTCGTCGATGCGATGACCTACGGACTACGGCTGACTGGAGTAGATCCTGCTTAAGCCGTTGGATATCGACCGGAACGTGTCATCGGAACATGATCGATATTGGCTTCTACGAATGGCTTACCGGTTATTTCAAATCCGAAACTCTCGTACCACGTGGCGAGATAAGCCTGCGCGTGAATAGCAATGTCTTCGTGCGCCCAGCGATCCAAAATCGCTTGTACAATCGCTGTCGACAGTCCTTGGCCGCGGTCAGATTTTCGCGTGGCAACGCGACCTAGACGAACAGTCCCGTTTTCGCGGTATACGCGCGCATAACTACGTAGTTGTTGCCCATGATCCGCAATCCATACGTGAACACAATCCGCGCGTAAATCGAAACCGTCAACGTCCGGTTCGCGACAGTTTTGTTCAACACTGAACACCGCATCGCGAATGCGCCACACCTCATGAAGTTGTGCAGTGCTGAGTTCTTCAGCTGTGACGATCTCGACATTCATCCTTGCCGAACTCCTTTGCGCGCCAGATGCCAGTTTAGGCTGCACAGTCCTGACAGATGCCGAAGATTTCGAAGGTGTGTGAGCTGTTTTTGAAGTTGTGTTTCTTAGCGATCTGTTCCGCCCACGATTCGACTGCTGGGCCGTCAACTTCGATCGTATGGCCGCACTTGGTGCAGACCAAGTGATGGTGATGACCGCTGCTGCAACGACGATAAATGGTCTCACCCTCGTCGTTGCGTAAGGCGTCTATCCGGCCAGCTTTTGCTAATGCCGTGAGATTTCGATAGACGGTGGAAAGTCCGATTGGGTCACCGTTTTCGACGAGAAATTCATGGATTTCCTGCGCAGAGTGGAAGCCCTCCAACTCGTCTAACACTGCTTGAACAGCACGTCGTTGGCGCGTGTTTCGTTTCTCAACCACCGATGGCCTCCTTTGGGCGTCTGAACGATACAACGCCTCGGGTCGCGGCAGCAGCTGCAAAAATTGCCATTGCCACGAGCACGATTGTCGGGCCGGGTTGGGCGTCAATACTGGCGCTAATGAGCAAGCCTGCAACAGCCGAGATGAGCCCAAAGGCCATGGAAAGCATGTGCGTGCCGCGAAAGCTTGGCCGCAGCTGTTGGGCCGCAGCCACGGGCATCACCATGAGTGCAGAAACCAGTAAAAGGCCTACGGTCCTCATCGATACTGCGATGGTGACAGCGGCGAGTACCGCGATCAGCATGCCGTAGACCCGGGTAGGTACGCCCGAAGCCCGGGCATGATTTTCGTCATGACAGAAAGCAAAGAACTGCGGTGACAGTGCCAAACTCACGCTCAAAACTATGGCGCCCAACACGACGACCAGAGTCAGATCGGAACTACTCATGGTGGTGATAGAGCCAAAGAGATAGCGGTTCAAGGTCGCAGCCGAATCACCTGCGAGATTCGTTAGGAGCACGCCGCCGGCGATTCCGCCGTAGAACAACATGGCGAGTGCAATGTCTCCCGAGGTCTTCGCGTAGGTCCGAAGTAACTCAATAACTATGGCTCCAACAATTGCCACGATTATTGCTGTGGTGAGGGGAGAGGTTCCAGTCAATAAGCCAAGCGCAACACCAGTAAGAGCCACATGACCTAATCCGTCACCTAAAAGCGCCAACCGTCGTTGCACGATGAAGGTGCCCACGGCTGGTGCCGTCAAGCCTGTGACGATGGCGGCGACAATCGCCATCTGCATAAAACTGTAAGAAAGAATACTCATTGCAAGGGCCCCTCAGCGACCACCGGACGCACGTCGTGTTCCGGTACATGATGTGCATCGCTTTCGCTGTGCGAGTCCGCGTGATGCTCCTCGTAGTGATCGCGTAGTGAGGCTGCATGCAAGTCCATCACGTTATCGCATGTGTCACAGATCTTTCCGGCTTCAAGCGTGATGGTCCGATTTACGAGGTTGCGCACGATGCCAAGCTCATGGGTGACCATCACGATCGAGGCTCCACGTTGGATTTCTTCGGCTAGGATTTGGTTCAAGATTTCGAGACTCTGCGCATCAACACCAACCGTGGGTTCGTCCATGATGATTAGTTCAGGTGCTCCAATCAAGGCGCGAGCAATCCGTGCTCGTTGCCGCTGACCACCTGAGAGTTGGGAAACCGGGCGCCGGATGTGGGCGCCCAAGCCGACCCGCTCAATGAGGTCATGCGCTTGGTGCTTTTCACTGCGTGTGGGCCAGCCAAACCAGCGATGTTTCGCCATCGTTCCGCTCAGTACCACTTCTTCAACCGATGACGGTACGCCAGTGGTGTGATCGTTATCTTGGGAGAGATAACCGATGCGCTGCCAGCTTCGGAACTCATTTTGTGGCGTACCAAAAAGCGAAACTGACCCAGTGTGTCGTTGCAGTCCTAAAAGCGTGCGAATGAGCGTTGATTTGCCAGAGCCGTTGTGGCCCAAGATAGCGAGAAACTCGCCACCTTGGACCTCAAATGTGATGTCGTGCAGAATGTGGTTGCCGTCAATGGCCACACCAAGACTTTCGACCTCGATAACAGCCCTATTTATTGACATTCCAGAGCCGTCCGCAGGTTATCGAGATTCGTTCTCATAACGGAAATGTAATCATTGGAGCCTTGTGGAGCCAACTCGAGGGGGTCTAGCACGAGAATCTCCGCGCCGGTTTCGCGCGCTAGCGTTTTAGTCATATCGTCACCGAGGGCGTGCTCTGTAAAGATTGTGCTGACGCCCTCATTCTTAACCGTTGCCGCGATACGTGCTAAGTCACTCGCACTGGGCTCGCCGTGGGAACTGAGGCCGAGAACGGCAACTTGTTCAAGATGGAAGGCCTCTGCAAGATGACCGAATGCTTCGTGGCCACTAATGATGGTGCGGTGTTCGCAGCGAGCAAGACCCGAGTTGAAGTCGTCGTAGAGCAACTGCAGTTCGGTGCTGAGCGCCTCGGCATTTTTCGTGAAGATTTCTTCGTGATCTGGAGCGGCAGCAATGAGCGCGTCACGGACTTCTTGGGTCCCTGCGATCATCATTTGTGGGTTGAGCCAGACGTGTGGGTCGATGCCACCGTGATCATGAGAATGGCCATGATCGTCGTCCGCGTGGTCGTCAGCGTCGTGGTCATGGTGCGTGTGGGAATCGGCTAGTTCGTCGTCAGAACCGTGGTCGTTCGCGTCCGGATCATCATTGTGGTCAACATCATGGTCATGCTCGGGATGTTCAATGGCCAACTCAGCTAAGTCGATCGTCACATTGCTGTTGCGCTCACTTTTTTCAAGCGTGGAATCAACGGCTGGTTGCATGCCGCTAAACCACAGCACTACATCAGCTTCAATGAGGTCCTGGGTGCGTTTGGGAGTGAGTTCGGCTTCGTGCGGATCGGCACCAGGGGGAGTAACGGTTGAAACTGACACGAGATCCCCGCCTACTTTTTCTGCTAAGAACTTTGCCGGATACATAGAAGCCATGACGTGGATCTTGTCGTTGTCTGGGTTGGCGGTTGTCGAGCAGGCTGAGAGCACGAGCGCTAGCGCGGGAAGGATGATCAGTTTCTTCATGGGAACCATTCTCATTACTAATGGGAATGATTGTCAAATCGACTGGCTAAGAATTTACGAAACACCAAGGGCGTATCGTTGAGCCTTGACCTTCGGGCGCAGTGGGTTACGACGCACTGCACCTGCCCACCGACATCCAGCCGGACAGGAATGACACATGGCTAGCACTATCGACAACGTCATCAATCTCAGCAAGCGACGCGGTTTCGTATACCAATCAGGTGAAATCTATGGCGGCACACGTTCTGCCTGGGATTACGGGCCTTTAGGCGTCGAACTCAAAGACAACATTAAGCGTCAATGGTGGCGCGCAATGGTGCAGGGTCGTGATGATGTCGTTGGCCTTGACTCATCGATTATTCTACCGACGACTGTCTGGGAAGCATCCGGACATTTAGAGGCCTTCGTCGATCCGCTCATTGAGTGCAAGCAATGTCACAAACGTTTCCGCCAAGATCATCTCCAAGAGGCATTCGCAGAGAAGAAGGGTCTTGATGACCCCGACTCCGTGGGCATGGACCTTATTGCGTGCCCGAATTGTGGCGCCAAAGATTCATGGTCTGAGCCACGTATGTTCAATGGCCTGCTTAAGACCTTCCTTGGTCCAGTTGAAAGCGACGAGGGCTTGCACTATTTACGCCCAGAAACCGCACAAGGCATCTTCGTCAACTTCACGAATGTCATGACCAGCACACGACGTAAGCCGCCATTTGGCATTGCCCAGATAGGAAAGAGCTTCCGCAACGAAATCACTCCGGGCAATTTCATCTTCCGTACTCGCGAGTTCGAACAGATGGAACTCGAGTTCTTTGTCGAACCAGGTACTGATGAAGAGTGGCAAGAAACCTGGATGGCCGAACGCATGTCCTGGTACACCAAACTTGGTGTTAATCCAGAAAATCTGCGCTTCTACGAACACCCACAAGAGAAACTCTCGCACTATTCAAAGCGGACTGTTGACATCGAATACCGCTTCGGTTTTCAAGGTTCTGAATGGGGCGAACTTGAAGGCGTGGCAAACCGCACGGACTACGATCTGTCTACGCACAGCAAGCATTCGGGCCAAGACCTCTCGTTCTTCGATCAAGCGAAGAATGAGCGTTGGACTCCATACGTTATCGAGCCTTCTGCGGGTGTTAACCGTTCCTTGATGGCTTTCCTTGTCGACGCGTACACCGTTGATCAGGCGCCGAACGCTAAGGGCGGTATCGACGAACGCACGGTATTGCGTCTCGACCCGCGTCTGGCGCCCGTGAAAGCTGCGGTTCTTCCGCTCTCGCGAAATGCCGATCTTTCACCTAAAGCCAAGGCGCTCGCGGCGGAACTGCGCCAGAACTGGAACATTGAATTCGATGATTCACAGGCCATCGGTAAGCGGTACCGTCGCCAAGACGAAATCGGCACGCCATTCTGTATCACGGTCGATTTCGACACGCTCGATGACAATGCCGTTACGATCCGTGAGCGAGACTCAATGACTCAAGAACGCATTGCGCTGGATCACGTTGCGTCCTATTTGGGTGCTCGATTAGTGGGCTGCTAGTGGTGCGAGCACGACGCCACAGGTTTGCGGTGGGGGCCCTGGTCTCCATCACGATGGCGTTTGGCTTAGTCGCATGCTCCGGTGGCGACGACACTGACGTCGCCGGACCACAATTGCCAGCCGGGACTGAATTGGGCGAATGGGGGGAGTCCCTCCAGGTTGAAGACTCTATCCAGTTGGTGTTGGGAGATAAAGCCGGCGGTACCTCAGGCACTGTGGTGCGTCTCCAAGTCGTCGACGTTCGCAAAGGTACGGCTGAAGATCTGGGCACCTTTACGGGTGTTCCCTCACAGTCGGTGTCTTGGTACGTATCGGTTGCACAACACAACCGCGGCCCCGCTGATCTAGTTCTTGCTGACGAAAACGGTTGGTTTTTACGTCTTGATGATGACGTGGAGTTACCCCCCACGAAAGTGCAGGGCAAATTCAGGGACTGTCCAAGTGACTCGGCAGAAGAAACATTGCTCGTAGCAGCAGACCGGCTTGATTGTCTTGTTTTCTTAGTGCCTGAAACTCAACGGCCAGAGAGTGTCGACTATTTGCGATATGACGGTATCGCTGCTGTTCACTGGCGTGTCCCCAGCAGTGTGGGAACAGAGAGCTAAATGTCATCGTCAGTGACTCAGAACGTGCATCAGCGCCACGGGTTTCGACTCGGCCCATTGGACGTTGGAACGCCCGTCATTTTGGCGCCAATGGCTGGAGTTACCAATGTGGCCTTTCGGCAGTTATGTGCCGAGCAGGGCAAAGGGATCTACACCTGCGAAATGATTACGAGTCGTGGTCTTATTGAACGCGATAAGACGAGTCTGTCTATGGTCAAGTTTGCTTCCGATGAGCGCTACCGATCAGTGCAGTTGTATGGCGTTGACCCGAAAGTCATGGGTCAAGCAGCGCTACTGCTCTGCGCTGAATACGGTGTGGACCACATCGACCTGAACTTCGGGTGCCCAGTGCCTAAAATCACCCGAAAGGGTGGGGGTGCGGCATTACCGTGGAAGTCTCAACTATTAGGCCAGATACTCACTGAAACGGTGAAGGCTGCTTCCGGGTTTAACGTGCCTGTCACCATGAAAACGCGTATTGGCGTGGACGACGAACACATCACGTATCTTGACGCCGGACGGATCGCACAAGAAACTGGTTGCGCCGCCATCACCCTGCATGGCAGAACTGCCGCTCAGCACTATTCGGGTCACGCTGACTGGGGCGCGATCGCTGCACTTAAGGAAAGCATTGACATCCCGGTGTATGGCAACGGAGACATCTGGGAAGCCGCGGACGCTATCAATATGGTGGAGCAAACGGGTTGTGATGCTGTGGTGATTGGTCGTGGCTGCCTAGGTCGGCCGTGGCTCTTTGCTGACCTCGAAGCCGCTTTTTCTGGAAGCACTGAACGCAGTTTTCCCACACTTGGCGAGGTAGCCGCCATCATGATGCGCCATGCCGTCCTTCTGGGTGACTGGCTCGGCGAAGAACGTGGCTGTATCGAATTTAGAAAGCATGTGGCCTGGTATCTCAAAGGTTTTCGAGCGGGTCACCTCGTGCGCGACAACCTTGCCAAGGTGTCATCGTTCGCGCAGCTTCAAGAACTACTCGACATGCTCGACCCGCATGAAGAATTTCCTACGAACGTCCTCGGTGCCCCGCGCGGGCGTCAAGGAACCCCGAAGCGGGTGACACTGCCGGAAGGGTGGCTCGACAGCCGCGACACACCAGCGTGGATTCACCCCGATGCCGAATTAAACATTAGCGGCGGTTGATCAATCGTTGGGTTCAGATTCAAAATTGGATGTTGGTTGCCCGGATTGATGTTCGGTTGATTCCACAGATCCGCTACTCCTAGGCGTATGTGTCAAACTCAAGAAATTCGCCAAGGAAACCGGCTGGAGCACCGCATGACGCGTCTGCTCGATTTCTGCGCGAAGCAGGTCCGGTGCTAATTCGCTATCGAGATGACGGATCTCGATGCTCACTGGGCCATCCGGCGTGTGAATTGAGACGGTCGCAACACCCAAATAGTGCTGCCACGGTCCCTGATCAATGGCAACAGACTGTACTTTTGCTTGCGGGATGATTTGGGTGCGCTCTGTAAGCCATCCGGTATGAGTGAGGACCGTGTTTTGGCTCCTGCTAAGCCAGCGGTACCGCCAACCAATAGGGGCGAAGATTCGTCCTCGTCGGCTAGCTTGATAGAACGCCGCTTCATGTTGTTCCGGATTCGGGTCCGGCACGAGCGCCGCCATGAGGGCCTTCGCGAGCGGCAAATCACTAATGGGTAAAAGTGTTGTCGCCGAAACCCCATCTTCGGAGCTGACTATCCCGTACCCGGCAACATCAATTTCGAGCCGTCCCCAACCGAGTTTGCGCCAGAAATACGGCTCGACCAACTCGAGACCCTGAATTCGATCAAAGGGGATGGTCTGTGAGGAACGATCGAATAAACCGCGAGTAATGCGTAAACCGTCGTCGGTCCGGCTGAGCGTAAAGTCCCATTGAGCGAAAACCCGCGAACTAATGATAGAGAAAACACCGAAGGCGACAGGAATACCGACGCCAAAGAGTGCCCAAGGAATATCAAAAACAATGAATCCAATCGCTAGGCCCAAAGCAGCGATGATGCCAACGATCAAGTCCAGCGAAAGTAACGCGCCAAGTAACAGCCGATCAGGTGTAACTCGCGTCATGATGCTGAGATTCTCATCAAGGGAAAATTCTGCATCAGGTTGGGACGCGAGAGTTGCTTCGGTCTCAGGGCCCGCCGGCGCTACTTTGCCAGAACTGCTCGGCGATTTTGACTTCGTTAATGCCCGGCTTCGCTGCAGTACTGTTGCGCGAATTACCCGAGCTTCGGCTAATGGTAAAAACCGCAACTTACTGCTGGAATCGCTCCCGCCAGCCATCTCAATCGTTAACTCTGAAAGCTGAAAGATCCTAGCCACAAGAGGCTGATTAATATCGATCGATTGCAGTCGAGCAAAAGGGATGCGACGTGAGCTGCGGAAAATCGGTCCCGTCTCGATCCGAATTTCCGTCTCGTTAATGAAATACTTCGTAAACCACCAACGGACGTAGCCCGCGGCAACGCCTGTGAGGAAACCCGCTGGAACAGATGCCAAAGCGACAAGCCATTCGCCGTCACGAAGTGATCCGAATCCAAAAGCGAGGGCCACACCGACGCCCCACACCAAACCGAGAACAAGTCCGGACAGCGGATGTGTGCGGCGGCCCTCGTCGTTCACGGGGGGACCGTTCTGATCAAGCGGTGCACCCGGGATATTTTGACCTCCGGGTGAGGATGGCAGGTCTGAATCAAAACTGTTCGATGCCGGATCGAAGTCAGAAGCGGAGTTTGGAGTAGTCACGGGCTCAGATTCCCGAATCGTCGAAGTCGCCGAGTTCGGTTAGTCGATCTCGAAGCCGGTGGGCTTCTGCCGTCGGAACACCCGGAATGTCGGCAACCGTTCCAGACGAAGCGGTATTCAACGTGACCGATGCGTAGTCGTGCGCTGTAGCGACTGGCCCCGCCTCAACATCGACGAACTGCATTCGGCCATAAGGGATCACGACAAGGCGACGAAACATGATTCCGCTTTTGACGATGAGTTCCTTCTCGCTTTCGAAATAGCCCCAGCTTGCCTGATTGCGTGGTACCCAAAACCAGAACCAGATCCATAGCCCTAATGTCGGCAGTAGCGCAACAGCGCACAGGAGCGCGGCCCATAGAAGCGGCAGAAAAATGAAGAGAAATCCGGAACCTGCGAGCATGACTACGACAAGAATGCCGAAGATGATCGAACCAACGAGACGGCGCCCTTTAACGAGAGCGGGCGAAACGGGTGTCCACTCGTAGGACAAATCGGAAAACAAGTCGTGTGACATGTCTTTGAGCCTAAAGCACCGAACATGAGAAATGATGATCGCTCCACACCTGAGGCGAAACTTTCATGGCGACCAGAAAGTCTGCACTTTCGTTCTAACTGCCAATCAAAAATGAGATACTGGTAGGTGGACCAAAATTCAGATTCAGTCACAAGGTAGGAACGATCATGGCCAAGGCTATTTACGGGCATGTCGGAATCGCGAATCCATATTCCGAAGAAATCGTGCGTTTGCGTCGCCACGTTGCCGATTTAGAAGCCGAAGTCATGCGGCTCAATGTCGAGAATGATCGCCTCCGCGAATTAGCAGTTCACGATATCGAATGGGCAATTCAGGCCGAACTCATTGAACACTGACCACGACGCCTCGACATAAGAACGGAAGATCAGTGGGTCTTGCAACGCTCTTACGCTTAAGCGCACTAGGCTAAAGCAACTGTTCCGTTTGCTGAATTGCTGGAGTTGCCGGTGTATCTCAAGAGCCTGACCTTGCGTGGATTCAAATCCTTCGCCTCGTCGACAACTCTTGCACTCGAACCCGGTATCACCGCGGTTGTCGGACCGAACGGTTCGGGCAAATCCAATGTGGTTGATGCGCTCTCGTGGGTGATGGGCGAACAGGGAGCAAAAACACTGCGTGGCGGCAAGATGGAAGACGTCATTTTTGCTGGCACCTCTGGCCGTGCTCCGCTTGGTCGTGCTGAAGTGGTGCTTACTATCGACAACACCGATGGCGCCCTTCCCATCGAATATTCGGAAGTCACAATTTCGCGAACGATGTTCCGTAGTGGTGGTTCAGAGTACGCGATTAACGGCAATCCATGTCGACTGCTTGACGTTCAAGAACTCCTGAGCGATTCAGGTATTGGACGTGAAATGCACGTCATCGTCGGGCAAGGCCAACTAGATTCGGTTCTGCGGGCCACGCCTGAAGAACGCCGTGGTTTCGTCGAAGAGGCCGCTGGTGTTCTTAAACACCGCAAGCGCAAAGAAAAAGCACTGCGGAAACTGGATGCTACGCAGGGAAATCTGACCCGCCTTGGTGATTTGCTCACGGAATTACGCCGCCAGCTCAAACCCTTGGGTCGCCAAGCCGAAGTGGCGCGTCGAGCGGCCGGTATTCAGGCTACTGTTCGTGATGCACGTGCGCGCCTGCTGGCTGATGACATTGTTGCGGCTCGGACAGCAATGGAAACCGAGCTTGCAGATGAGGGCTCCTTGCGTGCGCGTCGCGAGGAAGTGGAAGCCCTCCTTATTGCAGCACGAGCGGCTGAACAGGACCTTGAAGAGATCTTGGCGGCTGATGCACCAAAACTTTTGCAATCCCAAGAGGTCTGGCATGCCTTAGGAAGCTTGCGTGAACGATTCCTCGGGACGGCAAATCTCGCGCGCGAGCGGGTGCGCCGTGCAAGTGAAGACGTGGATCAGGCTCGTTTGGGACGGGATCCTGAAGATATGGAGAATGAAGCCCGTCAGGCAGAGCAAACGCTGGTGGTCTTGCGTGAAGCCGTTGAAAAGTCTGAACAGAGTCTCACCGCCGCCATCGATGCTCGTCATGCGCATGAAGAAGCTCACGCAAATGAGCAGGACCGGGTTTCTTTGCTCGCTCGTGCCACGGCCGATCGACGCGAAGGCCTAGCGCGTTTGCACGGGCAGCTTAATGGGTTGAAAAGTCGTGTTACCTCGGCCGAAGAAGATATTGAACGGCTAACAGCGGCCGTTGCTAAAGCCACGGAAACAGCCGAAACCGCTCAGCGGGAGTTCACCACACTTGAGAGCACGATTGCTAGTCTCAATGCCGGTGAAAGTGGGCTCGATGAAGCCTACGAAGCGGCCGAAACAGAACTGAACCAGGCCGAGTCAATTACCAACGACTTGAGTGAACGAGTTCTCGATACTGAGCGCCAGCTTGCAGCAGTGCGTGCACGTAAAGAAGCACTTGAACTCAGTCTGTCGAGCCGAGATGCAGCAGGATCAATTCTCGGGGGAGACACCAAGCTCAAAGGTCTCCTGGGGTCTGTTGCTTCACTGATTTCGGTGAAGCAAGGCTGGGAACCTGCCGTAGCGGCTGCACTCGGGGCGACCGTTGATGGCGTGGCGCTCGGCACCATTGATTCGGCTATTTCTGCTTTGCACCATTTGCGGACTAACGAGCTGGGCAAGACTCGAATGTTGTTGGCAGATGCTCCACTCGATACGAGTGACTGGCCGCAATTACCTGATGGCGCGATTTGGGCACACGAACTCATTACCGTCCCGAATGAATTCCGTGGCGCAATACAACGAGCTTTACGTTTCGTGGCCGTCGTATCTTCGCTTGACGAAGCCCAAACTTTGGTAGCGACGTTGCCAGATGTCATCGCCGTAACCTCTGAGGGCGACCGCGTTGCCGTACATCTAGCTGAAGGTGGGTCCGGCAGCAGCCGTAGTGTCATTGAAATTTCGGCTGCAATCGATGCTGCTCGTAGCGAAGAAGATAAGCTATCTGCCACGTCGCTCACCCTTTCAGAGTCGGCAAAAGTTGCGCAAGAAAGAGTCGATAAGGCGCGCGCAGCGGTTGACATCACGCTCAGCAAGTTGCATGAATCCGACGCAGAGATGTCAGCTGTTGCAGAACGTCTTGGCTCACTTGGACAAACAATTCGGAGTGCGACGGCGGAGCGCGAACGGCTAATAGAAGCAGTGATTCAAGCTGAATCGGTTCGCGATCAATCAGCGGCTTCAATCGCTGATATTGAGCAACGTATTGCTCAAGCTGAAGATGGTTCAGTTGAAGAACCCGACGTTAGTAAGGTCGAGGAATTAGCCGAAGCGGCATCGTTGGCTCGCCGCGCTGAAACAGAAGCTCGACTTGCGTTGCGCACCGATGAAGAACGTGCCCGTGCTCTTGATCAACAGGTGCGAGCGCTTTATGAGGCGGCTCAGGCTGAACGTTTGGCTCGTCAGCAGGCGCAAGAATTGGCAGAACGCCGTCGGGTCGAAGCTGAAACGGCAGCGTCAGTGCTTTCTGCGATTGATGTTGTGCTTGCTCGACTCGCTCGATCTCTCGATCAAGCCGCCGAAGACCGCGCCGCGGTCCAAGCAACGCGTACCGAACGCGAAGGCAAACTCAAGGTGAGTCGCCAAGAGGTCCGTGAGCTTGCTCAAGAACTTGAGAAACTCACTGACTCAGTGCACAAGGACGAGCTTGCTCGAGCGCAAATGCAACTCAAGCTTGAAGGCCTTGAGGAACGTGCGCTTGAAGAAGTGGGGATTGATCCGCAGACGTTATTGGAAGAATACGGCCCTGACCAGCTGGTGTTGCCGGTAAGCGGAGAGGCCGAAGACGCCGAACCGGTTGCTTTCAATCGGCATGAGCAAGAGAAACGACTCAAAATTGCCGAGCGAGAACTTGCGCTTTTGGGCAAGGTCAATCCACTTGCGCTCGAAGAGTTTTCCGCGCTTGAAGAACGCCATCAGTTTTTGAGTGAGCAACTCGATGACCTGCAAAAGACGCGCCAAGACTTACTTGAGATCGTTGAGGACGTTGATCAAAAGGTTGAGCAAGTTTTCACCGAGGCGTGGATCGACGTGGAACGTGAGTTTGAGGATGTCTTTTCGCGTTTGTTTCCCGGCGGTGAAGGCCGATTGCTTTTGACGGATCCCAGTTCGATGCTCACCACAGGTATCGACGTCGAAGCCCGCCCGCCTGGTAAGAAGGTTAAGCGTTTGTCTTTGCTGTCTGGCGGTGAGCGTTCACTTGTGGCGGTTGCTTTTCTCGTCGCTTTGTTTAAGGCACGGCCGAGTCCGTTTTATATTCTCGATGAGGTTGAGGCCGCACTCGACGACACCAACTTGGGCCGTTTACTCGAGATTTACGAAGAATTGCGAGCCAATTCTCAGCTCATCGTCATCACCCACCAAAAGCGGACGATGGAAGTTGCTGACGCGCTTTATGGTGTATCGATGCGCGGTGATGGCGTTTCTGCTGTCATTAGTCAGCGTTTGCGTGAAGAAGACTCTGACGACGCATGATGGTGCCCGAAAGGCCCCAAGCAGAGCCTCATTATGTTGGATCTGCTCAAGAACATTTTTTCGGTTATATCCGTGTATTTTCGTGTGATGCAGGTCATGTCGCGCTGCCTTAATTGTCCCTAGAATGTGATCCACCTGGGTGCATACGATGAAAAGGTTGCGCGATACGCAACGTATCTAAAACCTTAAGCTGAAAGGCGGTGCCTCGTGGAGGCATTAGAACTTGCGAGATGGCAGTTCGGGATCACCACCGTCTACCACTATTTCTTTGTTCCGATTACGATCAGCATGGCGCTACTCGTGGCGCTCATGCAGACATTTTGGTTTCGGACTAACGACGAAAAGTGGCTGCGGTTGACCCGATTCTTTGGAAAGCTGTTCCTCATTAACTTCGCTATGGGCGTCGTTACTGGAATCGTTCAGGAGTTCCAGTTTGGAATGAACTGGAGTAGCTATTCCCGCTTCGTCGGAGACATCTTCGGAGCTCCGCTCGCTATCGAAGGTCTACTCGCATTCTTTATGGAATCAGTATTCCTTGGGCTTTGGATTTTCGGTTGGACACGATTACCACGTGCCTTGCATCTCTTAAGTATCTGGATGGTAGCCATCGGAACCATGTTGTCGGCCTACTTCATTCTTGCGGCTAACTCCTTCATGCAGAATCCTGTCGGCTACACGATGAACGAGGAACGAGGCCGTGCTGAACTTACCGACTTTGCGGCTGTTTTATTGAACAAGGTCACGCTGATCACCGTTCCGCACACCTTGTTTGCCGCGTTTATGGTTGGCGGTGCCTTCGTCGCCGCAGTTGCCTTCTGGCATTTACTCCGTAGGCCAGGCGTTGACACTGCTGCCTTCACGTCTGCAGTTCGAATGGGCGCGGTCACCCTGATGATCGCGGGCCTCGGCACGATCATCACCGGCGACATCCAAGGCAAGATCATGACCGACGTGCAACCGATGAAGATGGCTGCCGCTGAAGCGCTCTATGAAGATGCGGAGGCTTGTGCACCGTTCTCGGTCCTCACCGTCGGCACGCTTGATGGCTCGCGGCCTATCTTTGCTCTAGAAGTTCCGTGCATACTTTCGCAATTAGCGACGGGATCGTTTGACGGCGAAGTCCGCGGAATCAATTCGCTCAATGAGGAATACAAAACCACCTATGCCGAAACCGGTTTGGATGACTTCACCCCGAACATCCCCATTACGTACTGGTCGTTCCGTTTCATGATGGGTCTTGGCTTCCTCGCCATGATCGTCGGCGCGTGGATGTGGTGGCTCGTGGCTCGCGACAAAGTCCCATCGATTGAGACCCGCCACGGCAAACTCCTGCTCTGGGGTGCGATCACATTGCCACTCATGCCACTATTCGCGAACTCTTTTGGTTGGATCTTTACCGAAATGGGACGACAACCATGGGTGGTTTTCGGACTTATGCCGACAGCAGCCGGGGTCTCGCCATCAGTCAGCGCAGCCCAAGTGTGGACTTCGGTTATTTCCTTCACCTTGGTGTATGGCGCGCTTGCTGTGGTTGAAGTCGCGCTGTTGATCAAATACATCCGCAAGGGATTGCCAGAAGCAGATCCACCGACCGAATCCGATGACAGTGACGCGCCACTGTCGTTCGCATACTGAGGAGCATCGACATGGAACTCACCACAATTTGGTTTATTCTGATCGCCGTTCTATTCATCGGATACTTTGTCCTCGAAGGCTTCGATTTTGGCGTCGGCATGCTGGTCGGTATTCTCGCGAAAAACGAGAAAGAGCGTCGGGTACTTATCAACACGGTTGGCCCTGTCTGGGACGGTAATGAAGTATGGCTACTGGTTGCTGGTGGTGCAATGTTTGCCGCATTTCCAGAGTGGTACGCCACCCTCTTCAGCGGTTTCTATCTGCCACTGTTGCTGATCCTCCTAGCCCTCATTTTCCGCGGTGTGGCATTTGAATACCGTGGCAAGCGTCCTGAACCGGAATGGAAAGCTCGTTGGGACTGGGCGATCATCATCGGCTCTTTCGTGCCGGCACTGCTGTGGGGCGTGGCTTTTGCCAATATCGTGCGCGGAGTCAAACTTGATGAACATCACGAGTATGTAGGTGGATTCTTTGATCTGCTTAATCCATATGCCTTGCTTGGTGGACTCGTGACACTCACCGTGTTCCTCGTTCACGGAGCGGTCTTCGTAGGTTTGAAAACCTCGGGTGATATTCGTGAACGAGCAAACGCACTGGCGGTCAGGGTAGGCCTTGTGGCTGCGGTGCTTGCCGTGTTGTTCATCGTCTGGACTGGGCTCATGCAGGGGCAACTTGCCGTGTGGGTTCTTGGTGCCGTCGGGGCAGTTGCCTTCCTAGGTGCATTGGCCGCCGCGAAAGCGAATCGCGACGGCTGGGCCTTCATCGCTAGCGCGGCTGCCGTTGTCGGAGTGGTGTCAATGTTATTCGTGGGATTGTTCCCCGATGTACTGCCATCGTCGATCAATGAGGCCTACAGTTTGACGGTTGAAAATGCCTCGTCCACGCCATACACGCTGAAGATCATGACGTGGGTTGCCGTGATCTTCACACCAGTAGTGCTCGCCTACCAAGGCTGGACCTACTGGGTGTTCAAGCAACGGATCTCAGTCGACCACATCCCCGACGACGTATCAGCTTGATGCGAGTCATGGTTTGAAACCCATAGATCCACGACTGCTGCGGCGGTCGCAGGCCGTACGGCGACATCTGGTGTTCAGTGTCGTCCTCGGGGCTGCGACCGCCCTGCTCGTGATCGGGATTTCTTGGCTGGTTGCTGAACTCGTCGCATTGCGTTTTGATCGATCAACTCTCTCAGTGTTGCCGCTGGCCGTTCTAGCGGCTTATCTGATCCGGGCTTTGGTGGCTTGGTTGCACGGTATTGTCAGCGAGCGCGCATCGAGCAACGTCAAGGAAGACTTACGCAAGGAAATCGTCGATGATCTGGTGGATCCGCGTCGAATTGGGCCGCGCCCGTCGAGTTCGCGATTGATCACCTTGCTGGGGCCAGGCATGGACGCCTTCGACGGCTATATTGGTCGTTTTCTCCCGCAACTTGCCCTAGCTGTCATCGTGCCGGTGAGTATACTCGTGGCCGTTGTTTTTACTGACCCATTATCGGCTCTCATCATCGCGCTCACTTTGCCCTTGATTCCGCTCTTTATGGCGCTCGTCGGATTGCTCACGAATGACAAGGTGCAACGCCGGTGGGCGGCTATGGAACGCCTAGGACGGCATTTTGCTGACGTTCTCGATGGGCTCATCGTGTTCAAGGTATTCGGTCGGAATCAAGAAAAGGGCCTCCAAGAGATCGGGCACCGCCATCGCGAGGAGTCGATGGCTGCGCTGCGTCTAGCCTTCCTCTCAACTTTCGTGTTGGAACTTCTTGCCACTATTTCCGTCGCGCTCGTGGCTGTGAGTATTGGTTTACGAGTAGTTGACGACAAGCTTGCGCTTGCTCCCGCCATGTTCGTTTTGTTGCTGGCTCCCGAAGCGTATTTACCCGTGCGGCGTGTAGGGATTTTGTTCCATGACAGTCAGGAAGGCGCTACCGCTGCAGCCGAACTGCTCGACATTCTTGAACATCCGCGCCACACGGGCACCCAAGCAGCCCCGGCTGATCGGGCAATCATCGAATTTCGAGATGTGGCATTGACGTATCCAGGGCGCACCCAAACAGCGCTGAAAGCCGATTTGATCCGGATTGAACCTGGCGAACGTGTGGCGCTGCACGGGCCCTCAGGATGTGGCAAGTCCACCGCACTCTCGCTGTTGCTCGCTTTTGAGCAGCCCGATCAAGGACAGGTGACCGTCGGTGGAGTCGACCTAGCCGAGATCAACCCTGAAGACTGGCGCCGACGTATCGCCTGGGTGCCACAAGTCCCACGATTAATCTCAGGCACCCTAATCGACAACGTCACTCTCGGGGTTGAAGGCGCAGAACCAAACGAGATCGTCAACGTGCTTAGCGAGGTTGGTCTTGCGGAATTTGATCGTGATCGACAGCTCCTCGAACATGCGGCAGATGTGTCGGCGGGTGAGCGCCGTCGTATCGCATTAGCTCGAGCCTTATTACGTGTGCAAACAGGACAAGCCTGGCTGGTGTTACTTGACGAACCTACCGCCGGGCTTGACGCCGAACGTGAACAGCAAGTAGTCCAGGCACTCACGCAACTCGGTGCCACGCTCGTCTTGGTATCCCATCGACCAGAAACGTTGGCGCTCGTAGACCGGATCGTGGAACTTTCCTCAGTCGAGGTGACCCTATGAAGCGCCGCGGACTCGTATTGGCCGGGGGAGTAGCCCTCGGGATACTCGCGCAAATTAGTGCCGTGGGATTGTTGTTGGCTGCGGCTTGGCTCATTGTTCGAGCGGCTCAACATCCGCCTGTTCTATATCTCATGGTGGCGATAGTCTCGGTTCGCTTCTTTGGAATTTCGCGGTCCGTTTTTCGCTATGCAGAACGCCTATTAACCCACGATGTTGCTTTTTCGGACGCCGTCGATCAACGGGTAGCTACCTATCGAGATCTTGATCGGATTGCACCTGCTGGTCTTTCTGGTTGGCGCCGAGGTGATCTGATGAGTCGGGTTGTTGATGATGTGACCTCGACCCAAGACCGACTATTACGGGTGTCATTGAATTGGTGGACCGGTGTTGCTGCGACCTCGGCGGTGGTTGCTGTGCTGGTATTCCTAGTACCAAGCGCTGGATTTATCCTCGGTGTCATCGCCTTACTGTTAGGAGTCGCAATCCGAGTCGTCGTGCCGACGTTGATAAAGCAGTCCGCCGATCGAGCATCGAGCGCGCGTGGTGAGATGGCAGCTGAGGTGTCGGCAACGGCCTTGTCTGCGGTCGAGTTGGTGGCTCTTGGTGAAACCGAGAAGCCTCGACGAATTGCCCATGAAGCAGCATCACACATCTCACGGGGTGAACACAAAGAATCGTGGTTTGCTGGACTTGGTTCAGCGCTCGTCCTGATTGCTATTGGTTCAGCAGTGGTTGCTATCGCGGGGATAACGCGCTCGGTTGACCCGGTCCTCGTTGGCGTGCTGCTCTTGGCACCGATGGCTCTCGCGGAAGCTTGGGATGGTTGGGTTGAGGCTGAGCGCTCTCGACCGCAGGTGACAAATGCGGAACAGCGACTTGCGGCATTAGCCGCTACACCGAAACCTGTCCAAGATCCAGATAGCATGCTGGAGCTCCCAACGTCGTGGGATCTTGCCGTGACAGATCTCGTATGTGGCTGGGATACGCCACTGATCGCGCCTTGCTCGTTCTCGGTAAACCCGGGCGAAACCTTAGGTATTTCTGCGCCGAGTGGTACCGGTAAATCGACCCTCGCCTGGACGCTATTGCGGCTGATTGAGCCGCATTCAGGTCACATGACACTCGGTGGAACTGACGTGGCAACTTTGCGAGCCGCTGATGTGCGAACCCGTATTGGCTATGTCGGGCAAGATGAGGTCGTCTTCGATACCTCGATTAAAGAAAACTTGCGGATCGGCAACCCCGAAGCGAGCGACGAGGATTTATGGCAGTCATTGAGTCGAGTTCGCCTTGCGGAATTCGTGCGCGGCTTGCCGAGCGGGCTCGACACCCAAGTAGGCGAAGGAGGTAGTCAACTCTCGGGCGGAGAGCGGCAGCGGCTTTGTATCGCGCGACTCTTATTGAGTGGCCACCGAATCTGGGTGCTAGATGAGCCTACGGAACATTTAGATGAACCGACTGCGCTGGCGCTTATGGATGATGTATTAGCGCTAACGCATGACGATGACGAACCAGTGCGAAGCATCGTCGTGATTAGCCATTCGGATGTGCTGCTGTCCAAGGTGGAGAGACGCGTGACTCTGCGGCCGCTGCCACACAGCACAAATCTTCACGGCACAGGAGCTTGAATCCTGCCTATCGTTAAGGTAAACCCGTGAGCGCTATTCCATTATGGTTAATCGTTGTTGGCATCGTTGCAGCTCTTGCTGTGGTGGGTACGGTCATTGCCGTAGCGGTAGCCAGTAACCGTCAACTACCCGCGGCTAAAACGCCGGAAGCTATCGAGACTCCAACGGATGCGCTACCCGAGACGACCGTCGAGGAATCCGAGTTACCGGTAGATGAAACTGTTGTTTCCGTACCTGAAGTGGCCGTACCGGCCATTGAGGTTCCGACGGCTCCACAGGGTCGTTTAGCTCGACTGCGAGCCCGGCTCGCGCGAAGTCAGTCCTCACTTGGTCGTGGGCTGATGGCTCTATTGGGCGCGGGAAATCTCACCGAAGAACAGTGGGAAGACATTGAAGACACACTGTTGGTCGCTGATGTCGGTGTAGGTCCGGCCACAGAACTCGTCGATAACCTGCGCGACCATCTTGCCGCAAGTGGTTCCAAGACTCAGGACGAAGTGCGCGAGATCTTACGTGCTGAACTCATCACGATGGTCGATCCCGACCTTGATCGCTCTCTCAATATCCAGGGTGCTGACGGAGTGCCGGGAGTTGTTCTGGTGGTTGGAGTGAACGGTACCGGCAAGACAACGACAGTAGGCCGTATTGCTCGGGTTCTGGTTGCTGAAAACAATCACGTTCTTCTTGGCGCTGCCGATACCTTCCGCGCTGCGGCTGCCGATCAACTGCAAACCTGGGGCGAGCGTGTGGGTGCAGCCACAGTTCGTGGACCAGAAGGCGGCGATCCGGCCAGTGTGGCATTCGATGCTGTGAAACAAGGTATTGAGCAGGACGTTGACGTGGTGCTTGTAGACACTGCTGGTCGTCTGCACACCAAGTCCGGATTAATGGACGAACTTGGCAAAATTAAGCGGGTGATCGAGAAACAAGCACCGATCACTGAGGTGCTGCTCGTTATCGACGCTACGACAGGTCAGAACGGACTTACTCAGGCTCGTGTATTTGCTGAAGTCACCGATGTGACGGGTATAGTGCTGACGAAACTCGATGGCACAGCCAAAGGCGGCATAGTGATTGCCGTGCAGCGGGAACTCGGTGTGCCCGTCAAATTTGTGGGCCTCGGGGAAGGACCAGACGATCTGGCGCCTTTCGATGCGGCCGAATTTATTGATGCGCTACTGGACTAAAACCGGTGAGACGACCATCGTCTTCGGATCAAGCGCCTCGTGGCTTTCTGGTTTCGATAGGCTAGCCTCCTATGTTTGATTCGCTGCAGAGCCGTCTTCAATCGGCCTTTAAGAGCCTTCGCGGCAAGGGCCGCCTCACCGACGCAGATATTGATGCGGTCGCGCGAGAAATTCGCCTCGCCTTGCTCGATGCTGATGTCGCAGCTTCCGTGGTGCGCGAGTTCATTTCCTCAATCAAAGAACGTGCACGGGGCGAAGAAGTCAGTAAAGCGCTTAACCCAGCACAGCAGGTCATCAAGATTGTCAACGAAGAACTCGTTGCAATTCTCGGTGGTGAAACGCGACGTATCCGGTTCGCCAAGAACCCGCCGACTGTCATCATGCTCGCCGGCCTGCAAGGCGCAGGTAAGACGACTCTTGCTGGAAAACTTGGTAAATGGCTCAAGGCGCAGGGTAATTCACCGTTACTGGTCGCTGCCGACTTGCATCGACCAAACGCAGTGACCCAGTTGCAGGTCGTTGGTGAACAGGCAGGAGTTACGGTTTTCGCTCCCGAGCCTGGCAACGGTGTCGGAGATCCCGTTCGGGTGGCACATGCTGGTGTTGAAGAAGCGAAACGCACTCTGCACGATGTCGTGATTGTCGATACCGCTGGACGTTTAGGTATTGACGACGAACTCATGCAGCAGGCAGCCGATATTCGTTCGGCGGTAAATCCTGACGAAGTTTTATTTGTTATTGACGCCATGATTGGTCAGGACGCCGTCAATACTGCCCAAGCCTTCTTGGAAGGCGTGAACTTTACGGGTGTCGTGCTCTCGAAACTCGACGGTGATGCTCGTGGCGGTGCAGCACTTTCAGTTCGCTCTGTTACCGGCAAGCCCATCATGTTTGCTTCGACAGGCGAGAAACTTGACGACTTCGATGTATTCCACCCCGACCGGATGGCATCGCGAATTCTCGACATGGGCGACGTTCTCACGCTCATTGAACAGGCAGAAAAAGCCTTCACAGAGGAAGAAGCGGCGCGTACCGCAGAACGCCTGCAAGAAGGTCAATTCACCCTCGCCGACTTCCTTGCTCAGATCGAAGCGCTCTCCAAAATGGGCTCGATGACGAAAATGCTCGGCATGTTGCCCGGCATGGGCCAGTTTAAAGATCAGCTCGCTAACTTTGACGAACGTGAGATTGACAAAATCAAGGCCATCATCCGGTCAATGACGCCAGCAGAGCGTGACAACCCAAAGATGATTGACGGCTCACGTCGGGCGAGAATCTCCAAGGGTTCGGGCACTCAAGTGAGCGATGTGAATCAACTCGTCGAACGCTTCTTTGAAGCCGCGAAGATGATGAAAAAGATGGCTAAAGGTGGATTCGATCCCGCCGCCATGGGCGGGGGAATGCCGGGTATGCCAGGTATGCCTGGCATGGGCGTGAGCAAGCGAGCAGGCGCTAAACAGCCAAAGCAAAGTGGCAAGAAAAAAAAGAAGCGAGTGTCTGGTAATCCAGCCAAGCGTGCGGCGCAGGAGGCAAGCGCGAAGCAAGTTAAACCGAGCGGTCCAGACGCTTTTGGATTTGGTGACCAAACCTCAACAGATTTCGAGTTGCCGAAGGAACTTCGCGATCTCTTGTGATGTGTCATAGCCGCGTAGACAACCTTCGACACGAGGCCTGAGGGTAGGTTTGTCCTGCGCATATAGGTTCTGGCATAATTGGCCATTGCGTCCGGAACTGGTGTGGACCCTCTCAGCCACAACATTTTCGGCCCCCGATGTTTGACGACCTGCCCCACACGTTGTTAGGCATCATCACACCGTAGATACAACAAGGAGACACCACTCTCGTGGCAGTCAAGATTCGCCTCAAGCGGATGGGCAAAATCCGCACCCCGTTCTACCGAATCGTTATCGCCGATTCACGCACGAAGCGTGATGGCCGTGTTATCGAAGAGATCGGCACTTACAACCCCAAGACTGAGCCTTCGACGATTCACGTCGACTCTGAACGTGCACAGTACTGGTTGGGTGTCGGTGCACAGCCAACTGAAGCTGTTGCCGCAATTCTCAAGCTGACCGGTGATATCGGTGGCAAGCCCTCACTCAAGCAACCAGAACCAAGAGGCGATAAAGCTGCTGCGTTCGAGGCTGCATTGAAGGAGCTTCACGCCGAACCAAAGAAGGAAGCCACCACCAAGGCCAAAAAGGCTAAGGAAGAGGCTCCAGCAGAGGAAGTTAAGGCTGAAGAGGCTCCAGCGAAGGATGCCAAGGCAGACGAGGCTCCAGCTGAGGATGCCAAGGCAGACGAGGCCTGATCATGGCGGCACCATTGCAAGAGGTCATTGAGCATCTAGTCTCGGGAATCGTGGACAACCCTGATGACGTCAACGTGCGCGCCAAGCAGACGCGTCGCGGCGATCTCTATGAGGTTCATGTGAACCCAGAAGACCTCGGCAAGGTGATTGGCCGCCAAGGTCGCACCGCCCGCGCGATTCGAACCGTGACTGCTGCTATCGCTGGTGGCAAGAGCGCACGAATCGATTTCGTGGACGTAGACCGGCGCCGCTGAGACGCCATGCGCGTCACTGTTGGCCGCGTCGGCCGAGCTCACGGTATCCGTGGCGATCTGGCCGTCGAACTTAGAACCGATGACCCCGATAAGCGTTTCGCTGTCGGGGCATCGGTTTTTTGTCGTCATGGGGAACTTGTCGTCGGGTCCGCTCGCTCCCATTCAGGCAAACTTCTTGTAAGTTTTCAGCACATCGCCGACCGAACGGCAGCTGAAACTCATCACGGTTGCATCCTTGAAGCTGAAGTAGATCCAAACGAAACCCCTGACGATGGTTCTTTTTACGATCGCCAACTTCGCGGCCTGACGGTACTTGTCAACGGTCAAGCGCGGGGCACGATTAAGGACGTATTGCACCTGCCTGCACACGATTCGCTTCTTATCGCTTATAACGGGGTAGATGTTCAAGTCCCCTTCGTTGAGGAACTCGTTCCCGAGGTGGACCTTGACGCCCGAACCATCACCGTCGTTGACAGGCCGGGCCTACTGGATCCAAGCCAAGCTGAAGAGGTGCGCTGATGCGCATTGACGCGATCAGTATTTTTCCGGATTATTTCTCCCCTTTAGATTTGTCACTGCCAGGTAAAGCGCGTGAGACAGGTCTCGTTGAATTTTCGGCACATGACCTTCGCGATTGGACGACGGATCGTCATCGGACGGTTGACGACACCCCTTACGGTGGGGGCGCGGGCATGGTGATGCGTGCCGAACCATGGGGTCAGGCACTCGACCAAATCGCGTTCAGTGATTCCGTTGTCATCGTTCCGACTCCCTCTGGTGACCCTTTCACACATGCACATGCTGTCTCGCTGTCACAAGAGTCCCACCTCGTCTTCGCGTGTGGTCGCTATGAAGGCATTGACGAGCGGGTGATGCACTATGCGAAAACTCAATGGCGCGTGGCGGAATTGTCGTTGGGTGACTTTGTTGTCAACGGGGGAGAAGTAGCTGCCTTAGCGATGATCGAGGCCATCATCCGCTTGCTGCCGGGCTTCATGGGAAATCCTGAGTCGTTGTTCGAA
This sequence comes from Aeromicrobium sp., assembly GCA_040394025.1. Taxonomy (GTDB): domain Bacteria; phylum Actinomycetota; class Actinomycetes; order Propionibacteriales; family Nocardioidaceae; genus Aeromicrobium. Next base: position 205,265 of record JBEBSZ010000001.1, on the reverse strand, counting down.
GAGTCCCACGTCGATGGCAATCTGGAGTACCCGGTGTACACGAAGCCAGCCTCCTGGCGTGGGTTCGACGTCCCCGAAGTTTTGCTATCTGGTCATCACCAGAAGGTAGCCTCTTGGCGTGCCGAACAATCACGGCTACGCACCGAATCGCGTCGAACCTGACGTTACGGGATCACGTCTTTTGTGATCTGTTGGAAATATTCCTCAAACTTTTGTGAAACCTTACGCTGACACACTGGCGAAAGCCACTGCTCAACGGCGCGCAGCTGGTGACCATCTCCACTGCTTATTAGTACGAAAGGTTCACCATGGAACCCGGAACAATTTGGCTGCTTATTACTGCAGCACTAGTACTTTTCATGACGCCTGGCTTGGCCTTCTTCTACGGCGGTCTGGTGAAGGCCAAAAGTGTGATCTCGATGATGATGCTCAGCTTTGGTGCTATGGGTCTCGTCTTTGTCTTGTGGGTCTTATATGGACTTAACATGGCGTCTTCTGGTGAAGGCGACCTCATTTCGGGCGTGCTCGGCAATCCATTCTCAGACGTGGGACTAGCGTCACTTGCCGTTTCGGAACCAGCTGCACTTGCCGGAGTCGCTTTTGGCGGCACATTCGCCGTCATCACGACGGCACTAATTTCAGGCGCTGTAGCCGACCGTGCTCGGTTCGGTCCGTGGATGATATTCGCTGGACTGTGGGCGACACTGGTGTACTTTCCGACACAAGGATGGATCTGGGGCGGCGACGGTTGGATCGAAAGGTTTGGTATCGGCAATACGTCGGTTCTAGATTGGGCCGGTGGAACCGTTGTTCACATCAGCGCTGGTGCTGCTGCTTTCGCGCTTGCACTTGTTCTTGGACAGCGCAAAGTAGGTTTCAGCAAAGAAGAAGCAGAACCACATAACGTCCCACTTGTGCTTATTGGTGCGGCCATACTCTGGTTCGGTTGGTTCGGATTCAATGCCGGGGCAGCGGGTGATGATGGCACTGCAGGTCTCATATTCCTGAACACGATTTTGGCTCCGGCAGCGGGCATTATCGGCTACATCGTGATCGAGAAAATTAAGGATGGAAAGCCGACGGCAGTTGGCGCAGCCTCGGGCATTGTGGCTGGCCTTGTGGCGATCACTCCAGCCTGTGCAAACCTCACCCCAGTCTGGGCGATTGTGCTTGGCGTGATCGCGGGTGCAGCCTGCTGCTTCGCGATCGATCTGAAATACGCCTTGGGCTATGACGATTCGCTCGATGTCGTGGGATTGCACCTCGTGGCAGGCATTATCGGCACACTGTATCTCGGTTTCTTCGCCACAACCTTTGATGCAGAAACCGGCACCTGGACGGACTCAGGTCTTTTCCTTGGCGGTGGATTTGATCAGCTCTTTACGCAGATTGTCCCGGTGATCGTGGTTCTGGCCTATTCGTTCATCGTGGCATTCGGTCTTGGTAAAGCAATCGATGCCGTGATGGGCTTCCGGGTCACAGAAGATGAAGAAATCGCTGGTGTAGACAATGTGCTCCACGGTGGAGCTGCATACAAGTTCAACTGAACTGTGGGCTAGTGCGCAGAGCGGCCGGGTCAAGACATCGATTCTTGCCCGGCCGTTTTGTGTGCGACGCAGGGGATGTGGCAAGATAGTGGGTTGGCGCAGGAACTTTCTGCCACGAGGGAAATCTAAACGCGCCGCCCCATTCATGAGTAAGACCGATTGCCGCATGTGACTCGTGTGCACAAGCGAGGAGTAGACCATGACTAACGTCATCGATCAGATTACAGCCGATCAGCGTCGCGATGATATCCCAGATTTTCGCGCAGGCGATTCCCTTAAAGTCCACGTGAACATCATTGAAGGTAACCGTTCTCGTGTTCAGGTGTTCCAAGGCGTGTGCATTCGAGTTCATGGTTCAGGTATCGGCCGCACCTTCACTGTCCGTAAGGTTTCCTTCGGCGTTGGCGTTGAGCGTACTTTCCCGCTGCATTCCCCAATCATCGAAAAGCTTGAGGTTGAAAGCCGCGGTGATGTCCGTCGGGCCAAGCTTTACTACCTCCGCAACTTGCGTGGTAAGGCAGCAAAGATTCGCGAAAAGCGCGAAAACTGAACTAGGTGCAGTAAAGCCACCACATTCACACCTCAGGAAACCCCGGGCAGCGAGATAATCACTGCCCGGGGTTTCTCGTTCCCTAAGATCGTCGCCGTGCCGCATTAGATGGAAACGTTGTTAGCCTTGATAGGTGAGCACACGTGACCTGCCAGAGCAGATTGGGGACCTTCCGAAGATTGGGCGGCCAGCAAACAGTGCTCTACTTTCCGAAGGCCTAACCACGCTCAGGGAAGTTGCGGAATTCGGAAAGAAGCGTCTGGCTGCGCTCCACGGTGTTGGACCCAAAGCGATCCGCATTCTTTCTATTGCGCTTGATGAAGCGGGCCTTAAATGGCATGAGTAACCGTAAGCCTGCCGCTAATAATTGACCTTTGGCCCGAGGCTCATGAACCTCGAAATTTGTTTCGCGGAGCGCTCACATTTTCTCCTAGATGTGAAACCGTCTTGAGACTCTCATGGCAAAGCGTGTGGCGGCCACCTCAATCCGGGTGCCGAGAGATAGGCTCGTCGGGTGACCGAAAAGACCCATCTGCCGTGGTGGCAAGAGACCCTTTTCATGGTGGCTGCTGCCTTACTGCTTTCCTTGATCCTCAAGACCTTCTTCGTTCAGGCTTTTTATATTCCATCAGAGTCAATGGAACCGACCTTGGTCATTGACGACAAAGTGCTTGTTCAGAAGGTTTCCTATTGGAGCGGTGGGCCAGAACGTGGTGACATCGTCGTTTTTCGAGATTCGGCCGGCTGGCTGTCTCCAGCTGAGGCAAATGAAGATCTGGGAATCTTTAGGAAATCACTTGAAACCATTGGCTTGTATCCCAGTGGCGGACATCTCATTAAGCGCGTCATTGGTGTTGGCGGTGACGAAGTCGCGTGTTGTAACGAGCAAAACCAAATCACTGTTAATGGCGTCGGAATCGCAGAACCCTATCTTCAAGACGCGGACGCTCAAGCCAACACGACCTTCCACACAAAGGTCCCTGATGGGTATCTTTGGGTGCAGGGCGATAACCGTGCCAATTCGGCAGACTCACGAGCACATATGGGGCAAGCGGGTGGTGGCTTTGTGCCGACAGATCAGGTGGTCGGTAAGGCTTGGTTCAGGATCTGGCCATTTAATCGAATGGGCACTTTGCCTGCGACCGATGCGTTCAACAAGGTAGATCCATGACGACCTTGTCCAGCGGTCAGAAGATCCGCCTAGATGGCGGCTTGTTTACTTATGAGCGAGCTTTGGAAAAGCGTGGCTATACGTCAATTGCTGGCGTCGATGAGGCCGGACGTGGCGCTTGCGCAGGACCACTCGTGGCGGCGGCTGTGATCTTGCGAAGCCCTATTGAGGGACTTGCAGACTCTAAACTTTTAACGCCCAAAGCACGCGAACGAGCATTTGAGAACATTATGGCGTCTGATGCGATCGTGGAAGTTATCTCGATGGGTCCACGGGACTGTGACGATTTAGGCTTACACCGCGCGAATCTGACGGCAATGCGCCGAGCTATTGCGCGACTTCAGCCACAACCCGACTATGTCCTGATCGACGGCTATGAGGTGAGTGGCCTACCAATGGACTCTCTTGCTGTCTGGAAGGGCGATCGGGTTTGTGCGAGCATTGCGGCAGCATCAATCGTTGCCAAGGTGAGTCGTGACCGTGACATGGTAAGGCTTCATGAAGAGTTTCCACTTTTCGGATTTGACCGACATAAGGGATACGTCACCAAAGTTCACGACGCGGCACTGCGCGAACACGGGCCTTGCCCCGAACATCGCATGAGTTATGCCAATGTGAAGCAAGCACTGGAGGTGTCGAAACAATGAGTTCTGAAGATTTGGAACGTTATGAAAGCGAAATGGAGCTTTCGCTTTATCGCGAGTATCGTGATGTCGTTCGGATTTTCAAGTACGTGGTCGAAACCGAGCGCCGCTTCTACTTGTGTAATGCCGTCGATGTGAAGGTGCGTACCGAATCTGGCGACGCTTACTTTGAAGTGTCGATGTCTGATGCCTGGGTATGGGACATTCACCGCCCGGCGCGGTTTGCGAAAAACGTGAAAGTTCTGACTTTCAAGGATGTCAATGTCGAAGAGTTGCAAGACTCTGAAGTCAAAATCCCGAATACGCCTTGAATAAGAAGGTTGATTTTTTGTTGACTCCTGCGAGCGAGACTCGATTAACGTAGATCACATGTCGGGAGTGGCGCAGCACGGTAACTGGTTCGAATCTGGAGGGCTCAATTATGCCCGTTTTCGTCCGTCATATCCGGCAGAGCTTGTTCGAGCTATAGTCGAGATGTCGCCGCGTCGGTCGTTGGCAATTGATGTCGGTTGTGGGACAGGACAGTTTTCCTGGCTCTTAGGTGAACAATTCCAGAAAACAATCGGTATTGATCCGACTCGAGACCAGATTTCGCATGCAACCGCTCACCCGCGGGTGGAATATGTGGTTGCCACTGCTGAACAATTGCCAGTCGCAGATGGCTCGGTGGACTTGATTACCGTGGCCCAAGCTGCTCATTGGTTTGATCTTGATGTCTTTTATAGAGAAGTGCGTCGGATTGCTTCAGATGAGGCACTTCTCGCCTTAGTCAGTTACGACACTCCGGTTCTGGAACCGCCCGCGAACGAGCGATTCTGGCAATTTTATAGTGAGGAATTGGAACCCTATTGGCCACCAGAACGTCGGCTTGTTGACGAGGGTTACCAGACGATTGGGTTTCCTTTTGAAGAAGTGGACTTTCCTAGCTTTAGTTTTCGCCAACACATGACGGTGAATGATTTTCTTGGATATATAGCGACGTGGTCTGCAATTGTGGCCGTCAAAGAGGCGGACCAGCTCGCTTTGCTGGCGGGATTTAAGCAAGATCTGCAGCTGTTGTGGGGTGAATCGGAGATCTCCCGGCTCGTGACTTGGCCGATTAACACGAGGATCGGCGTCATATAGCGTGTAATAATCCACAATCATTAGTTGTGGCCGCGACATCCACAGCCGCAGCGCGCAGTGTCGCCTGAGCAGCAGAACGCGGCAAGAGTCATGGCATGACGTTTGCACGAAATAAGGCGCTAGGCGCTTACGGCGAGAAGATCGCGGCTGAGTTTCTCCAGAAATCTGGCATGGCGATACTTGATCGCAACTGGACCAGCCGATTTGGCGAAATCGATATTGTGGCGCGCGACGCCGATGTTCTCGTCATCTGTGAGGTGAAAACAAGGACATCGAATCGGTATGGCACGAGCAGCGAAGCTGTCACTGCGCAGAAGGCTCGTCGTCTGCGCACCTTGGCCGAGGCGTGGCTTCAAGCACATGAATTGTCGCCGTCGTGTACGCGAATAGACGTTGTTGCGGTGCACATTCCCGCGCGTGGTGGCGCTGATGTACGCCACATTAAGGCGGTGGCCTAATGGTTGCCTCGCATTCTGTCACGCTCGATGGATTAGCTGGCCGTCCAATCGAGGTAGAAGTAGATATTGCTAACGGCTTACCGACGACGATCATCGTAGGTTTGGCCGATACGACAATCAATGAAGCCCGTAATCGAGTGCGATCTGCCGTAGTTAACTCAGGTACGAACTGGCCTGATCAACGGGTCACAATAAACCTCGCGCCGTCGACCTTGCCTAAGTCTGGATCCCATTACGATCTTGCTATTGCGGTTGCAATGCTTGCCTCAAAATCGCTGGTTCCGATAGATCGGTTCCCGCAGACCGTGTTTTTGGGAGAGCTTGCTCTCGACGGCCGCCTGCGTGCCATTAGAGGGGTGTTGCCAGCGACTCTGGCCGCGGCAGAGTCTGGTTTCGATACAGTTTTCGTCCCCGAGATCAACGCTGCTGAAGCTCAGATTGTTACTGGCATTGAGGTGGTGGGCGTGCGGTCATTGCGTCACACAATGGCGGTATTACGTGGTGAGGACGTGCCCGAGGATCCGCCCGTTGCGCCCCTGACAAACTTATTTGATGACCATTGGGCGTCAAGTGGTCGAGTAGATCAACTTGATCTCGAGGACGTTGCCGGTCAAACAGACGCAGTGATATCGGCTGTTATCGCTGCCGCTGGCGGGCATCATATGATGCTTGTCGGGCCGCCCGGCATTGGAAAGACGATGATTGCTCAACGTCTGCCGGCTCTCTTGCCGGACCTATCGATCGAGGCTTCAATCGAGGCAAGTGCAATCCATTCGATTGCTGGCGTCCTGCCTGCAGAAGCTCCGCTAATGAACCGGCCACCGTTTCTGGATCCGCATCATTCGGCCAGTGCTGTTTCAATTGTGGGGGGTGGCACGCGTTCGATCCGTCCAGGTGCGATGGCATTGGCTCATCATGGCGTGCTGTTTCTTGACGAAGCGCCAGAGTTTGCCAGTAATGTTTTGGAAGCCTTGCGTCAACCTCTGGAAAGCGGGCGAGTACTTATTTCTCGCGCCTCGGCGTCTGCACATTATCCGGCGAGGTTTCAACTTGTTTTGGCTGCGAACCCTTGTCCATGTGGACACGGTGGGTCCAAAGGTGGATTGTGTGAGTGCACGCCGCTAATGGCGCGTAGGTACGCTGATCGAATCTCTGGACCAATTCGAGATCGTATTGATATTCAACGCACCTTGCACGCACCCGCACGATCTGCTTTGGCCGATGACTATGGCGAACGCATCAGTAGTGCTCATGCGCGCGACCGAGTACTAGCTGCTCGCAAGCGGCAAGAAGAGCGCTGGGCTGATACGCCGTGGCGCCTCAACACCGATGTGCCAGGCGCGGAGTTACGCAAACACTGGCCTCCCACGCCGGAAGGCAGGCGTCTGGTTGATCGCCAATTGATGAAGAACGTTATTTCAGCCCGTGCGGCCGATCGGATCTTACGGCTCGCATGGACAATTGCAGACATTTGCGAGCATGATCAACCCACGGAAGAGGATGTTGCTGATGCCTTGGCGCTGCGTCGCGGAGCCGCGATTGCCGGTGAACTGCGTGCACTGGTGGAGGTAGCAGCATGAAAGATGACGTCACCGCGAGATTGCTGTTGTCTCATGTCGTTGAACCAAGTGATCCTCGTTTGAAGTTTCATCTGGAATCACTCACACCCAGTGAACTCTGGGCCAGAGTGGAAGGTACACATGCTTTGCCAGCCTCGTGGCTGGCTGCTGCAAAAACTGCGGAACGCAGGGTTAGCACCTCACTCAAAAACGCGGCCGCAGCAGGGCTGCGTTGGATTACTCCAAGCGATGATGAGTGGCCAGAGCAACTTAATGACCTAGATGGTCCCGACGGGATTAACGGAGTTGCAGGAGCACCATTAGGTTTATGGGTTGCGGGCGATGTGAATCTAAAAGCGCTTGTTGCGCAATCGGTGGGGATTGTAGGAGCTCGAAACTGCACGACATACGGCGCAGAAATGGCGATGGATGTAGCTGCTGACTGCGCCGAGGCTGGATTTACGGTGATCAGTGGCGCGGCATTCGGGATCGATGCCTGTGCGCACCGGGGTGCGCTTTCACTTGACGAACCGACGGTGGCGGTCATGGCCTGTGGCGCAGACGTCGACTATCCCCGGGCCCATGCGGCCATGTTGGAGCGGGTTATGGCTAATGGGCTTATCGTGAGTGAGTTTGCACCAGGTGCGCCGCCGCAGAAACACCGGTTCTTGGTACGGAATCGGATCATTGCCGCGCTGGCGACGGGGACTTTGGTTATCGAGGCTGCTAAACGCAGCGGCTCGCTCAACACATTGCACTGGGCCGATCAACTAGGGCGAATCACGATGGGCTTGCCTGGCCCAGTAAATTCGGCGGCGTCAACAGGAGTCCATGCAGCGATCCGGGAGGGTAAAGCGGTCTTGGTGACTGATGGATCCGAGATTCTCAGTGAACTCATCGGACTAGGAAATACGCTGATGTGAATGTCCCTCCGCGGCAGAATGTGTTGCGCTGGGTCAGAAGTTTGTATTTTTAATAACAAGACGGGTACAGCTGTCAACCGGCCGAAAATTACGGTCGTTATGACGTTAGTTCGCTCTGGATTGAAACGTTGGAGAGTAAACGAGTGCTGAAACCGATGTATTTACGGCTCCTCAGTTGAGGGAAACTGCTTGATAGGTTCGAGGTCCAGAATTGTATGGCAGTAAAACCTAGATGGAGCAGGTTGTGTCGAAGATTGAGGTAAAGCGGGGAGACGAGCTTGGCGAGAGCTACCGGCACCGGATTGCGGACGTTTATGTGCGCAGTTTTGCCGAGGATTTTCGTGCGTTCTCGCGTGATACCGACGTATTAGCCGATGCCTTTGAGCACATGCTGTTGCTTGAGAGGTTCTTTATTGCGCTCGTTGATGGCGAACCGGCTGGTCTAGCGTCGCTCACGGAAGGAAACCAGGTCATTTTTTCGCCACAATGGCGCGAGATTCGTCGACACCTCGGGGTCGTACGTGGCGTTCTTTGTTATGCGGTAATCCGTTGCTGGTTTATGGGTGTGTCCGGGGGCGCTCGTCTTGGCCAAGCCGAAATCGGATTTGTCGCCACTACGCCGATGTATCAAGGTCGCGGCGTCGCGACTGTGCTGTTGCGCCATCTATTGACTCAACCCGGCTATGAAGAGTTCGTGCTTGAAGATGTCAAAGACACCAATGAAGCCGCACTCGGTCTCTATGCCCGGTTGGGATTTACTGAATACAGGCGACGTAAGGTGCGATTTGCTCGGCGTGCCGGATTTACCGAGCTTATTTCGTTGAAATACTTACCGGATTCTTAGTTCTACAGGTCATTCGTCTGACAAAAAGTCCATCTGAGTGGTTCTCGTGGACTGGTATCTACACTCTTGGAGCCTTCGTTTGACTGCGTCGCCGATGTGATTAAGTCCGGGCCGTGCGACAGCCATTCAAGCCCCCTTGAACTAGCTTGAATCAGCCTGGCGAACCGACCCATTCTTCCGAACCGTCAGAGAAGACTTGGTGTTTCCAAATCGGAACCTCGGCCTTGAGATCTTCAACGAGTTTGATCACAGCAGCGAATGCTTCTTTGCGGTGTGCAGATGCCACGGCAGCAACCACTGCAGCATCTCCGATGGCGAGAGTGCCGACACGATGTACGACTGCAATTCTCACGCCTGCAAACTCTTTAGCTACCTTTTGCGCTACATCGTGTAAATGCTGAGCGGCGTCAGGATGAGCTTCGTAGGTGAGGTGGGATACAGATGTGTCATTGTCGTGATTCCGTACAAGTCCCAGAAAAGGAGCAATGGCGCCACAACTGTCTTCCGTTACCAAATCGATGAGGACGTTGAGATCAAGAGGCTCCGCGCTTACCTCAGCAAGTAGTACCTCAGATTCGAAGCTCATGATGACTCCACATGGGTGTTGTTGTGTAGATCTGCGATTTGATCAAGGATGTGATGCAGCAGATTATCGAGAACCTCCAGACCATCGCGTACAGCACCCGTTGAACCAGCAAGATTTACGATAAAGGTCTTTCCCGCAATTCCAGCTACACCACGGGTTAACGGTGCGAGGGGAGTGTTCGCTAGGCCACGTCTGCGTATTTCCTCTGCTACGCCCGGTGCCGGGCGATCGATGAACTTGCTTGTGATTTCGGGGGTGAGGTCATCTGAACTGAAGCCCGTGCCGCCAGTCGTGATGATTGCGGTGCAGGTCTGATCAAGCAATTCGCGCATCATACGTTCGACGGGTTCGCCATCGGGAACAACGTGGGGTCCAAGGGGCGTGTATCCATGCTTGGATGCCCACTCCTCAATGAGCGGTCCAGTCTTATCTTCGCGAATGCCCGTTGCGCTACGTGTGGAGCAGACGATGATGCCCAAGGTCCGTGTGTCAGTCATTGCGTTGCCAATCATTGGTGCCGCCGGTTTTCTGGTTGACCTGGATATTGGTAATGATCGCGGCGCGGTCAACAGCTTTGACCATGTCGTAGATGGTGAGGGCTGCGACACTGGCGGCAGTGAGGGCTTCCATCTCCACGCCAGTTTGTGAGGTCGTCTTAACAGTAGCGCTCACGGTAATTGCGTCACCGAGTGATTCAAAGTCGATTGTCACGTGGCTAATTGGCAGCGGGTGACAGAGGGGGATCAGATCCGAGGTTCGTTTAGCCGCCAAAATTCCAGCGATGCGGGCAGTCGCGAGAGCTTCGCCTTTGGGCAGGTCTCCAACCATGATGCGGTCAATGACCTCGGCCCGTGATTCAAATCGGGCGGTGGCGGTGGCGATTCGCGTCGTGATGGCTTTTGCAGAAACATCAACCATATGGGCTGAGCCGTCTTCGCGGTAATGACTTAAATCGCCTTGAAATGCTTCCGACACAACTCCAGACTAGCGTCTAGGTGTTTCATTATTAAACGAGCAAAGCCGTGATAAAGAACATGCGTCCTAGTCGTGACCCTAGAGTCGCATTTGCTTTGATACGATCACAATCGTGACGCAAATACGAATAAGCGATGCTGCAGCGTTTCTGGGCGTGAGCTCCGATACCGTCCGCCGACTCATAAGTTCAGGAAAACTAGAACGAGGTGGTAGAGAATCAGGGCCAATGTCGGTCGACGGTCGCAGTCTTGCTGCTTATGCGAAAAGAGAACTCGTCGCGATCGAGAACGAAACTTCGGTAAGTCGTTCCGCTCGAAACAGGTTTATCGGAATCGTGACAGACATCAAGTCCGATCCGGTCATGTCACAGGTCGAGATTCAGTGCGGACCGTACCGAGTTGTTTCACTCATTAGCACAGAGTCAGTCCGCGAACTCGAGTTAGAAATTGGTTCCGTTGCTGCTGCGGTGGTCAAAGCAACCAATGTCATTGTCGAAACTATGGATAAGGAATAACCACGTGAAAAAGATCGCAATATTCTTCATTGCGGCGTTCGCGCTGCTGCTGGGTGCTTGCTCCAGCGATACAGACAACAAGGCTGATGAGCCACAAAAAGAGGTTACGCTCACCGTCTTCGCGGCGGCTTCGCTCACCGACACGTACACGGAGCTTGGCAAGAAATTCGAAGATGCCAACCCCGGCGTCACTGTGACGTTCAACTTTGCTGGTTCGTCGGATCTCGTTGCACAAATTCAAGACGGTGCACCCGCTGACGTTTTCGCTTCGGCTGACGTCAAGAATATGGATAAAGCCGTTGAGGCTGATCTTGTCGATGGAGAACCAGTTCTCTTCGCAACCAACATGCTTCAAATCGCAACACCACCAGACAACCCTGCCAAGATTGCAACCTTTGCTGACTTGGCGAAGCCCGACGTAAAACTCGTCATCTGCGCACCTCAGGTCCCATGTGGCAACGCCACTCAAGTTGTTGCTGAATCTGCAAATGTCACTCTGTCTCCAGTGAGCGAAGAACAGTCGGTTACTGACGTATTGGGCAAGGTTCGTTCGGGTGAAGCAGACGCTGGTCTGGTTTACGTCACCGATTTTGCCGGTGCAGGCGACGAGGTTCTTGGCATTGAATTCCCTGAATCTAGCGCCCAGGTTAACGAGTACCCAATCGTGGCACTCAAAGGAAGCGACAACTCCGATGTAGCTAAGGCTTTTGTTGAGTTCGTGACCTCACCAGATGCTCAAGCAGTGTTCGCGGCAGCAGGTTTCGGCCAGCCGTGAGTCATCCATCGGGTCCTCCTGCATGGACGTGGATCCCGGCCGCGGGTGGGGCGTTCTTTTTGGGCGTCCCACTCGTGGCAATGGGGCTTTCCACTGAATGGAGCGACTTTTGGGGGCTCATCACGTCTGAATCCTCCAAAGCAGCATTAATTCTCAGCATTAAGACGGCCCTGGCCAGCACAATCGTCTGTTTGATTCTTGGGGTTCCGCTAGCGCTTGTCCTGTCGCGTACTCAATCGAAACTACTTGCGAGTTTTCGACCTCTCTTGCTCCTTCCTCTTGTCTTGCCGCCTGTCGTTGGCGGCATGGCATTGCTCGCCACGTTTGGTCGGCGGGGCCTGCTTGGTCAACAACTCGAAACTTTGGGCATTTCTGTCGCCTTTTCGACAATCGCCGTAGTGATGGCTCAAGTTTTTGTGTCCTTGCCTTTTCTCGTATTGACGTTGGAAGGATCGTTGCGTTCTGCCGGAAAGCGGTACGAGGAAATCGCCGCTACCTTAGGTGCAAGCCCTTCAACTGTGCTCTTCAGAGTGACGCTTCCACTCGTATTGCCCGGTTTGGCAGCCGGCGGCATTTTGTCCTTTGCTCGCGCACTTGGTGAGTTTGGCGCCACTATTACGTTTGCAGGCAGCTTGCAGGGCATCACTCGCACAATGCCCCTGGAAATCTATTTGCAGCGCGAGGTAGACCCGAATTCCGCGATCGCACTTTCCATGCTCCTCGTGGTATTGGCCGCTGTCGTGATGTATACCGTCCATCGAAGTCAAGGATCGAAAGTATGACACTCGAGATCACCATGACGGTGAAAGAACGAAATGTCGATGTGACGTTTTCACTTGGTAGTAATGAATCGCTATCCATTGTTGGACCAAACGCCTCGGGTAAATCGACGTGCCTTCTTGGAATTTCAGGTTTACTATTGCCGGATACGGGAGAGATCACGATTGACGGCACCACAGTGTTCTCTCGCGGTGTTGGCAGACCAGCAGTCAACGTTCCGGTTCACAAGCGTGGCGTAGCGATGCTTGTGCAGAGGCCATTCTTGTTTCCACATATGTCGGTACAGTCCAACGTCGAATTTGGGCCGCGCAGTATTGGTTTGGGCAGGAAAGAAGCACGCAGTCGAGCACATCACTGGTTGGAACGAGTGGGCGTGTCTCACCTTGCTGATCGCCACTCCACTGATCTCTCTGGCGGTCAATCGCAGCGTGTGGCACTTGCTCGTGCACTCGCCGTTGAACCGAAGTTGCTCTTGCTCGATGAACCAATGGCAGCCTTAGATGCCGAGGCGATCCCGGCAATGAGAGTTTTGCTTTCACAGGTGGCTAAAGAGCGGCCGACGATCCTCGTGACACACGATCTTTTGGACGCGATCTCGCTCAGCACCCGCACGATTGTGATTGAGAACGGACACATTAGTGACTCGGGTCCAACCGAGCGAGTGCTGCTTCAACCACGTACCTCTTTCGGTGCCCGATTGGGTGGCCTCAATGTCTTGCGTGGGACCGTTGAATCTATTGACTGCATCATGCTTGAGAACGGCCAAAAGATTTACGGTGAGGCCAGATCAGAACTCGATGTCGGCCAACCAGCAATTGCCGTGTTTAGCCCGAGCTCCATCACTGTGGCTAAATCAGAGATCGAAACCAGTGCACGAAATGCATTTGTGGTCGAGATCGATGCGGTTGACCAGCGTGATGGCCGTTGTCGACTATCAGCGGATGGCTTGATGATTGACATCACTTTGGCATCGTTTGTCGAGATGGGTCTTGCCCCCGGACAGAAGATCTACTTGACCGTCAAAGCTATGGAAGTGGCTTTACACCCAGGATGAGGTGACGTCCTTGAAGCGTGGACCATTCGACAGGGATACTGGAGTCGACTGGTTTTCGCTTTAAGGACGTGACATGGCCACCCTGCGTTTTTTCGCCTCGACCCGCGCTGTTGTGGGTGCGAACGAAGTTCCAGTAGAGAATTACTCATTGCCTGCTCACGTCACTACTGATGTGCTGCGGAATGCACTCATCGGTGCTTATCCACAGGCTCGCAACCTATTCATGACCTGTACCTTTCTTGCGGACGGGACACGAATCGGAGACCGCACCGTGGCGTTGAGTGAGTTCGACACGATCGACGTGCTCCCGCCTTTTGCAGGCGGATGATGATTCGCTAGGGATATGGCCTCTGAAATTGAGTCACAGCCGCTGAGCATAGCGTGGCAGTCCGCACTTTCGGGATGGGAGCACCACCTCACGGCAGAACGTGACTTATCTGAACATACGATTCGGGCCTATTTCGGCGATATTGAGAATCTTGCTGAGCATGCTACGCGAATGCGCGTTGATGACCCTCGTCAGTTGCGGATCGGTGTATTGCGCAGTTGGCTCGCAGGCTTGCAGTCGCGAGGTAAGAGTCGAACCACGGTCGCCCGTCGCTCCACATCGGCCCGGTCCTTCACCCATTGGTTGGTGCGCGAGGGGCTTGCGGAGCAGGATGCCGGTGCACTTCTCGTGAATCCCAAACCTCATCGAGTGCTACCACAAACACTGTCTGTGCAGGCCATTGACGCAACAATTCGTGAGATTACGGATTCCTTAGCCGATGAAGGTCCGCTAGGTGTGCGGGACCTCGCCATCATTGAAGTGCTCTACGCGACGGGTATTCGGGTGAGCGAACTTGTCGGAATGGATATCACCGATATCGATATGAATCGGCGAGTCATTCGCGTGCTCGGTAAAGGACGTAAAGAACGAGTTGTGCCGTTCGGTTTGCCCGCAGCTGAAGCTCTTGAACTTTGGACCGGAAAATACCGGGCGGAGGTTGCGAATGAATCCAGCGGAAGCGCGGTTTTCTTGGGGGCGAGGGGAGCGCGAATTGACCCGCGGGCGGTACGCAGAGTAGTCCATGCTCGTCTTGAAGCGGTGGGCGGTGTGCCGAGTGTAGGGCCTCATGGACTCAGGCATTCAGCCGCGACACATTTGCTTGAGGGCGGGGCGGATTTACGTTTGGTGCAAGAGCTTTTGGGGCATTCGTCTTTAGGGACAACCCAGATCTACACTCATGTCAGCGCGGAACGGCTACGGTCGGCGTTTAGCCAAGCGCATCCGCGTGCCTAGGCATCGAACGTCACTTTCTCTGTGGATCCACCGCTTTGCCCTGTTTGATCTTCATGACATGCACATGGCAGCCAGTGGCACGTCCCGTTTGTCCTACGCTGCCAATTTCTTGACCGCGGTTCACTTTGTCGCCAACACGAATCTTCGATTTTGATAGGTGCGCATATGAGGTTTGGATTTGTCCCGCATGCGTAATTTCAATTTGGCGGCCGTATCCGGAGCGGGTGCCGACGAATGTCACAGTTCCAGCACCCATGCTTCGTACTGGTTTGCCGCAAGGTGCGGCGATATCGGTGCCGTCATGAAAACGATACTTTTTGGTGATGGGATGAATCCTCATGCCGAAGCGTGAAGTGACAACACCTACTACGGGAATGCCGCTTTCACCCAGCTGAGCCATTGGAGGTTTCGGTGGATCTCCAACTGGAGAAATGAGACGGTAGCCGCTGGAGGTACCGAGCCGCTCTTCAGGATCTAAATATGTGTTGCCGCGAATTCGTCCCAAATGTAAACAGGTTTCTGCACAGTGACTTTTTCCTGCAGTAATACGTCCGATGGGGTCGCCTGCGGATACGGTCTCGCCAACTTTTACCTCGGGACTTACGGGTTCATAGGTTGATTTTTCACTACCGTGGTCGATTGAGATCGTGTAGCGTCCAGCTACTTTTCCTGCCCACACCACCCGACCAGGTGCGACTGCTGTGACCTTTTGATTGGCAGTGGCTTGAAAATCAACTCCGCGATGACCTGGACCATACGTGTCATGGGGCTCGAACGACGCGACGATTGCGTGATCAGAAACGGGCGACTGCCAGCGCTCATTGGTAGACGCCATAACAAAAGTGGCCGTTAGCGCCTGAAGCGTCATGGCAAGGCTGTTTGCGAAAGAAATGAAATATAGCTGCATGACTTGATTGCACTAGATTTCCTTCTGTTGAGGAACCGCAGAAAATTAGCCTGTGACTCTTTTAACGTCACAATTTGCCTGTGGATTTCCCGCATCATGGTCCTGTGGCCTATGATGAAACCATCACCTTTTTCGAGGTGAAATTCGCGCGCCTTTTTCTCATATGACGCTGTGCTGAATATGAGGCAGAATCCGGGTCCCGTTCACATGCGGGTGGTGACTGTTTTGGCGCCAGGGCAATGCCACAAGGTATTGCGACAACTTGGATAAGGCATGTCCAGCATGCCGTGGAAGGATCGGCTATGGCCGTTGTAACTATGCGTCAGCTCTTGGAGAGCGGCGTCCACTTTGGTCACCAGACTCGTCGTTGGAACCCGAAGATGAAGCGATTCATCCTCACCGAACGCAACGGCATTTACGTTATTGACCTCCAGCAGTCACTCACGTACATCGATGCCAGCTTCGAGTTCGTCAAGAACACGGTTGCTCGCGGCGGCACGATCCTTTTCGTGGGCACCAAGCGTCAGGCTCAGGAACCAATTGAAGAGCAGGCAAAGCGCGTAGGCATGCCCTATGTCAACCAGCGCTGGCTTGGCGGCATGCTGACAAACTTCTCCACCATGTCTGATCGTCTCAAGCGAATGAAAGAACTTGAAGAGATCGACTTTGACGACGTGGCTGGCTCGAATCGCACTAAGAAGGAACTCCTTCAGATGCGTCGCGAATACACTAAGCTTTCGCGCACCCTCGGTGGTATCCGCGATATGGGTCGCACACCAAATGCCATTTGGATTGTCGATACCAACAAAGAACATCTTGCAGTGGACGAAGCTCGCAAACTGGGTATCCCGATTATCGCGATCCTTGACTCGAACTGTGATCCTGACGATGTTGACTTCCCGATTCCGGGTAACGACGACGCAATTCGCTCTGTTGGTCTCTTGACCCGCGTGATCGCTGACGCGGTTGCTGAAGGTCTCGTGGCCCGTGCCGGAACGAAGACTGGTGACGAAACTCCAGGTCAAGAACTCGGTGCTGAAGAACCATTGGCTGAGTGGGAACGCGAATTGCTGACCCCCGCTGGTGAAGAAGCTGCCAAGGATGAAGCTCCAGCTGAAGAAGCTGCCAAGGAAGAGGCTCCAGCTGAAGAAGCTGCAGCGAAGAAGGCTCCAGCTAAGAAAGCTGCTGCCAAGAAGGCCCCTGCCAAGAAGGCCGAAGCTAAGGAAGACGCTCCAGCTAAGAAGGCTCCAGCAAAGAAGGCACCAGCTAAGAAAGCTGCTGCCAAGAAGCCTGAAACTGCCGAGGCTCCAGCAGCCGAGTGATTTTAGGACGTTAGTCCATCCCATTGTGATCTTGCATGATGCAAGATCCCCAGAACAGAGGTGAACGTATGGCTATTGCAGCCGCAGATGTTAAGAAGCTTCGCGACGCAACCGGCGCGGGCATGATGGATGCCAAGAAGGCTCTTACTGAGACCGATGGCGATTTCGACAAGGCCGTCGAGGTGCTCCGTATTTCGGGTGCAGCGAAGGCTGCCAAGCGCGGAGCCGAGCGCGAAGCGTCCGCCGGTCTCGTCGCTCAAAGCGGTTCGGCGCTCGTCGAACTTAACTCGGAGACTGACTTCGTTGCTAAGAACGAACAGTTCATGGAGTTCGCGAACAAGCTTGCTGCCATTGCTGACGATGAAAAGCCAGTTGATGCAGAAGCGTTCAAGAGCGTTGTTCTCGACTCGGGTGAAACCGTTGAGCAGGCCATCAGTGCTCTCGCGGCAGTCATCGGTGAAAAGATTGAGCTCGGTCGCGTAGCCGTGCTCGACGGTAACGTCGCCGTCTACTTGCACCGTCGTGCCAGCGATTTGCCACCTGCCGTGGGTGTCATGGTCGCTTACGAAGGTGACAACGAAGAGGTCGCTCGTTCGGCCGCAATGCAGATTGCTGCGATGCGCCCACGCTTCCTCACTCGTGATGAAGTTCCAGCTGACATCGTTGCCAAGGAACAGGAAATCGCTGAAGCCACCGCTCGCGAAGAAGGCAAGCCAGAACAGGCTCTGCCAAAGATCGTCGAGGGGCGCGTCAATGGCTTCTTCAAGGAAGTTGTTCTGCTCGAACAGCCTTCTGTAACAGACAACAAAAAGACGGTTAAGGCTGTCCTCGATGAAGCAGGCGTGACGGTAACTCGTTTTGCCCACATCGAAATTGGAGCCTGACACCTTTTAAACGTGATCGCGACGAGGAATCGGAGAGACATATGACCGAACAGGTACATGAAAGCACCACCGATTCCTCGCCGCGACGGGTTTTACTTAAACTCTCGGGGGAAGCCTTCGGCGGCGGAGCAATCGGTATTGATCCAGACGTGGTCAATTGGATTGCTGGCCAGATTGCCGAAGCAGTTAAAGACGGCGTACAAGTAGCCATCGTTGTCGGTGGCGGCAACTTTTTCCGTGGTGCCGAATTGAGTCAGCGGGGGATGGAACGAGCGCGAGCCGACTACATCGGCATGCTTGGTACCGTGATGAATTGCTTGGCCTTGCAAGATTTTTGTGAAAAACGAGGCGTCGAAACGCGCGTGCAATCGGCTATCACTATGGGCCAAGTTGCTGAACCTTATATTCCACGCAAAGCGGTCCGTCACTTGGAAAAGGGGCGAGTTGTTATCTTTGGCGCCGGCGCCGGTATGCCGTATTTTTCGACCGACACGGTTTCGGCTCAGCGTGCGCTTGAAATCAAGGCTGACGCAGTTTTGATGAGTAAAAACGGCGTGGATGGCGTTTATACCGCAGATCCGCGCAAGGATCCCAACGCGACGCTCTTAGACGAAGTAACCTTCTCAGAGGCCTTGCGTCAGCAGTTGCAAGTCGTCGATGCGGCGGCTTTCGCTTTATGTATGGAAAATGGTTTACCAATGATCGTTTTTGGCATGGAGGGTGATGGCAATATCGCCAATGCCCTTCGTGGTGAGAAGATCGGAACACTCGTCCATTCGGATTGAGTCGAATGAGGGAGAAGTCGTGATCGAAGCAACGCTTAAAGAAGCTGACCAAAAAATGGCCAAGGCCCTAGAGCATGCCCGCGAGGAATTTGCTGCAATTCGTACGGGTCGGGCACATCCCGCCATGTTCGCTCAAATCGTGGCCGACTATTACGGTACTCCGACTCCATTGCAGCAGTTGGCTGGTTTCCAAGTGCCGGAACCTCGCACGGTGATCATTAGCCCTTACGACCAGAGTGCCAAGGGTGCAATTGAGAAAGCAATCCGTGAGTCTGACTTGGGTGTAAACCCATCTGATGACGGGAAGGTTTTGCGTGTCAACCTTCCAGAACTCACCGAGGAACGTCGTCGCGAGTACATCAAGCTCGCCAAGACCAAGGGTGAAGACGCGAAGATTGCTGTCCGGAACATTCGTCGCACAGCAAAGCAAGCACTCGACAAGGCCGAAAAAGATTCCGAGATTAGCCAGGATGAAAATACAGGTGCTGAAAAGCGTCTTGATGGCTTGACGAAAAAATTTGTAGATGAGATCGATGAGGCTTTGAAGGCAAAGGAAGCTGAGCTGCTCGATGTCTGAGTCGCCGTCTCCGGCCGATTCTGAATCAAAGAAATCTTCTCGGGCCGGACGTAACCTTCCGGCCGCCATTGCCGTGGGCCTTTCGCTTATTGCGATGATTATCGCTGCTTTGTTCATCGTGAAAACTGCTTTTGCTTTTGTCGTGATGATCGCTTTGACAATCGCGGTTTTCGAATTGGCGAACGCCATGCGCGCTGCCAATATCACGTTGCCTGCGATTCCGGTCGCAGTTGGTGGTGTGGCAGCAATGCTTGTCACCTATTTCATTAGTGCGAATCATGCCCTCGTCGCTTTAGCACTCACTGTGATCGCGGTGTTTTTGTATCGACTGCGGGGCGGAGCTGACGGTTTCGTTAAAGATGTGACTGCCGGCATCTTCAGTCTCGGATATCTCTTCGTCATGGGTTCGGTCGTCATGATGATGCTGTCCGTTGATGATGGTCATTGGCGCGTGCTCACGTTCATTGGCGTCACGGTTGCTTCCGACGTCGGCGGCTATGCTGCGGGAGTTTTTCTCGGTAAGCATCCGCTTGCGCCGAACATCAGTCCGAAAAAGAGTTGGGAAGGCTTAGGCGGCTCAATCACCGCAAGTATCCTCGTTGGTTTGCTGTTTACAATTTACGGTCTTGGAGCAGACTGGTGGGTAGGTCTTATCTTGGGCTTTTTTGCTGCGATCGCTGGTACCTTAGGTGATTTGAGTGAATCTCTCATAAAACGCGATCTCGGGATCAAAGACATGGGTAATTTGTTACCAGGCCACGGTGGAATTATGGATCGTTTGGATTCACTCATAGTGGTTGCACCGGTGGCGTTTATCATCATGTATCTCCTCATCTGAGTGGCCCACATATTCACCATCGGTACGAGGATTCGTTTTCGCTCACCTCTTTGAGAGAGAATTAAGGCATGTCTAAACCCATCCGCACCTTGCCGCTCGTGTTTGAGCCGCCTAAAGGTCGCGGTAAACCGCCGATACATCTCGCTGATATTGATCCCGAAGATAGGCGAGCGGTTGCTGAACAGTTCGGTATTCCGGCGTATCGCATTGATCAGGTCGGCAACCATTACTTTGCTCGTCATCAACGGGTTCCAGAGATGATGACGGATCTACCTGCGAACACGCGTGAAGAACTCGTGAGCACTTTGTTACCGACATTACTGACGCCCGTGCGTGTCTTAGAGGCTGACAAGGGCACAACGCGTAAAACACTCTGGCGACTTTTCGACGGCTCACTTGTTGAGTCGGTACTGATGCGATATCCCGATCGCGCAACTATTTGCGTGTCGAGTCAAGCTGGTTGTGGTATGGCATGCCCGTTCTGTGCCACCGGTCAAGGTGGACTGCAACGTAATATGTCGACGGGCGAAATCATTGATCAGGTGGTTGATGCTGCTGCCGCTATGGAAAGCGGAATGGTTTCTGGCGGGCCGGGACGGCTGTCGAACGTTGTGTTCATGGGTATGGGCGAGCCGATGGCGAACTACAAGGCTGTGATCGGATCCGTGCGTCGGATGGTCGCTGAAGGCCCGGCTGGACTTGGCATGTCTGCCCGAAATATCACTGTGAGCACGGTGGGTCTTGTGCCACGGATGAAACAGTTGGCCGAAGAGGGTATTCCTGTGACATTGGCGCTTTCTCTTCATGCTCCAGACGATGAACTACGCAATAACCTAGTACCGATTAACACCCGATTTTCGGTCGCTGAAGTCATGGATGCGGCGTGGAATTACGCGAAGGTCACGAAGCGGCGGGTGTCGATCGAATACGCCATGATGCGAGACATCAACGATCAAGCGTGGCGAGCGGACGCACTCGCAGAGCTAATCCATGAGCGCGGCACCTGGGCATGGGCTCATGTCAATCTCATCCCCTTGAACGAAATTCCCGGGTCGCAGTTCACTCGCTCACGTGATAGCGACATGGATGAGTTTGTCAGGCGTTTAAAAGTTCGCGGTATCAGCACCACCGTTCGTGACACGCGCGGCAGTGATATCGACGGCGCCTGTGGGCAGTTGGCGGCGAAGGAATAGGCGCCTTAGTCAAAGCGCTCAGAGGTTGACGCGAACCCGAGCCACGTATGCCTGTTGTTCCACCAGCACCAGCCGACCTTGGGAGCGTTCTTGCTGTCCTTGCCATCGCGTCCAGTGCCGTTGCTTATCCAAAGCGCTGGTGTGCGTGAGTCGAAGCCTTTCGCCTTGGGCTTGCGCGAACTAATGGTCATGAAGCAGGCGTTGCGGTCCAGTTGCTGCGGCTCCTGGAGGAGCCACGAGATGCCCTCGCTCAATGTCAATGGGCTCAGCCCGCGCTCGGCGAGCGCCGCTAGTGCTTCGTCGGGGCTGTAGTTCTTAAGGTCATCGCCGCGGTTCGGGTTGGCAATGGCGTAGAGCGGGCGGTCGGGTACGTCCACTTGGTCAGTGAACTCATCGACGTCAGTCATGTCCTCGACTACAAAGCCCTGCTTGCCACTGAGGGAAAGCAGCGGGGCGAGGCTGCTTGGTGGTACTAGCTGAGGGCCAACGACGACGAGTCCGCAGGTCGGTAAACCTTCTGCGAGTTGGCGGAAGTCGCCGTCAGAAAGACCCGCCAGTGCGGGGATGCCAAGGTCAATGAGGCGTTGTGTCTGCTCTGCGATGTCCATCGGGTGCATACCCTACGTGGTGCGTCCAAACGAGTGAACGCCTAGGAGCATGTGAACCTGACCTAGCTCGCAGTGTGGACTCATCCCCTTGAACGAAATTCCCGGATCGTAGTTCACTCGCTCACGTGGAAGTGATATCGATGCTGTATGTGGGCAATTCGCGGCTTCGGAAGGCTGAGTGAGCCCCCGCGCGACGCGCTGAGGGAGTCAGGTTCACGTGCAGTAGGTTCACCCCACCTCAGCGTCCTCGTTCAAACGTGCGTGAACTGGGAGACGCCGATTGCGTGAATATTTGCGCTGAACATGGTGCCACCTTTACGTGGGCCCCAGACGTTCCGGGCCGGTTTCCCGCGGGGTGTCGAAGGAGTCGGAGGCGGGGACGAGGTCGTGCTCTTCTCCGGCGTTGGGCTCCGGGTCCATGGGAAGAAGTCGTCAGGAGTTCTCCGCAGGATGGGCAGTGAGCTCGATTCTCGCTATGGACCTCATCGGCGGCGAGCGCTTGGCCAACCTCATGCTGGAGCAGCAGTGGGGTGTCTCGTTGGAACCTGTGGGCAAAGTTTCTGGTTCGACCCTTGGGCTCAAGAATTGCGTAGGACCGATCTTCCGGGCGGATGAACATGTCGGTTCGACCGCGTACCATGTATTTATGACTGTTCCTGCTGAAGTTCTCGACGCGGTCCTCGGCCTGCCCGACGACGTGCAAGATGAACTGGTTCACGAGCTCGCCGCTCGACGCCAAGGCAGTTCGCCTGCGGCACCTGGTTGGGATGCCGAGATTAGCAACCGTGTGGGCGACATCATGAATGGTCGCGTGGAGACGATCCCGCTGTCGGAGATCAAGGCGGAACTCGCCGCTCGGCGGGCTGCCCGCGGCGCATGACGGTTGACCCCGGGTTTCACCCGGAGGCACGGACTGAGTTCTTTGCGGAAGTTGACTATCTCAATGGCGAGCGGCCTGGACTCGGCGACGAGTTCGAGCGGGCGCTCTACGCGACAGCGGACATGATCGAGATGTGGCCGCACGCAGGAGTATTGTGGCCCGACCTGGAAACGAGCGTCGACGTGCGGTCGCTCGGCGTTCGACGCTTTCCCTTCCGGATTGTCTACATCAAAGAGGGCAGCCCGTTCACAGTTGTGGCAGTGGCCCATACATCGCAAGACCCCGGCTACTGGAAGCATCGTGTGCAGTAGCCGAAGTTTACTTGTGGGATGTTGTTATATCGCAACCTGATTCCGCTAAGCCCGGCTCCTAGCTCCAAATGGACCGCCTCACGAATCGAGGACGAAGGCGAGTTCGTGCGACGCTGGAAGCGCGCGGCATCTCAACCACTGGGCGAGATAAGCGACGAAGTGATATTGACGGTGCTTGCGGCTGTCGAAGGCCAAGCATCTGACACGGTGACTCCGGTCCGGTCGCGGAGCGATACGGTGACGATTATGTTTTACAGTGAAGTTCTCAATGTTCGTCAAGACGGCAAAGTCGCCATTCTTTCGCTGAACCGCCCAGATCGACGCAATGCTCTCAACCTCGATCTATGCCGTGATCTGCATGCGGCACTGGGCTCGTTGACCGATGCTCGCGTTGTCGTGATTACTGGGGAAGGTAGCGCTTTCTGCGCGGGTGCCGATCTCGATGGGGTTTACGGTGACGCCTTCATTCAAGCCTTATATGGCATGTTGCACAGTTTGACGAAGAACCCGATTCCAGTGATCGCCGCTGTCAACGGACCGGCTATTGGTGCGGGCACCCAACTCGCCATTGCCTGCGACCTGCGGGTCGCAGACGAGCGCGCAAAATTTGCGGTACCGACGGCTAAGAACGGAATGGCTGTTGATGCCTGGACAATCCGCACTCTCGCCAAGCTGGCTGGCCACGGACCGGCACGGCGAATCATGCTTGCTGCCGAAACTTTTGATCGAGACCAAGCCCTCCTTTGCGGATTGGCAGATCGTGCCGGCACGACAGACGATGCCATTGCCTGGGCGCATGAGATTGCAGAACTTGCGCCGTTGACGCTCGCGCACAACAAACTCGTACTCAACGGCGATTCAACAGACGATGACGCCATCGCTGAGAGTTTCACTTCCGTGTGGGCGAGTGACGATGTCAAAGAAGCCGCTCAAGCGCGGCTCGATAAACGTGCTCCGGTCTTTCAGGGGCGTTGAGGTGCCAGGACTAGCGTTCGACGCCACGGACCACCACGTCATTTTTGGCAAAGGCGAGCACATATGTTTCGTCAACGATCAGAAGTCTGTGACCTACGCCGAGTTTTTGTCACATACCGCAGCAATCGCAGGCGGCATGCGCACTCTTGGCCTGACCCGCGAAAGTGTCAACCTCAATCTTGCCAACCAGTGGGAACGATTGTCTGTCCTCGTCGCACTGTTGCGACTCGGACTCGTGCCGAATGAGGATTCCGCTGTGGTGTTTAGCGATGAGCCCGCTCAATTGCATCTACCCACAGACATTATTGATCTAGTGACGATCATTCAGATTGGCCGCGTAGATCCTGAACCAGCACCGGCCACACCCGATGAACATTTACTTGAACAACTTACGCCGCAAGACAGGCAATGGGTCTCGACCTTGCTTGCTGGTGAGACCATCACGACCGGATAAACCGACACGCTTATGCGTTCTTACCACGGTCTGGAGCTTTCGCTGAAAAGATAGCCACATGATTGAGGTGAAGAACCTAAGCAAGTCTTATGGCAGTTTTCGTGCCGTCGATGACATAAGTTTCACCTGCCGCCCTGGGGCAGTGACTGGATTCCTTGGGCCAAATGGTGCTGGAAAATCCACGGCCATGCGCATGATCGTTGGTCTTACGCCACCCAGCTCGGGTCAAGCGACGATTGGGGGTCTCCACTTCGCGCACATTCCTAACCCCGGCAGGCACATTGGTGTGCTGCTTGATGCCTCAGCTCAGCACGCCGGCCGTACAGGTCGAGAAATCCTCAGTCTTGGCGCGACGACGATGGGATTGCCCAAATCGCGCGTAGGGGAGATGCTCGAACTTGTTGGGCTTTCGCCCAGAGAAGCGAAGCGTCGCGTCCGGCACTACTCGCTTGGTATGCGCCAGCGTTTGGGTATTGCCCATGCCTTGCTTGCAGACCCAAAAGTTCTTGTGCTTGATGAGCCTGTCAACGGTTTGGACCCAGCAGGAATTCACTGGATGCGAGGCTTGCTCCGACATCACGCGGAACGTGGTGGCACGGTTTTTCTTTCAAGTCACTTACTCCACGAAATTGAAGTGATTGCGGATGACCTCATCGTTATCGGGAACGGCAAGATCGTGGCCCAAGGAACGAAAGCTGATTTGCTGAAGGGTCAGGGAACGCTCGTGCGCACCCGACAACTCGACAGCCTACGAGCACTGCTTCGAGACAAATCGCTTGAGTTTTCGCATTCTGGAGCTGATGGGCTCATCGTACAGGCGTCTCCTGAAGATGTTGGGCTTATTGCGGCTGCTGCGGGCGTTCCGTTGATGGAGTTACGTGAGAGTGACGGTAACAACCTTGAAGAACTCTTCCTCACCATGACGGCAGATAGTCAACGTGGTTCGACGAGTGCTTTGCCGGACGGAGTGGTCGCATGAGTACATTTTTTGAACCCACGATTGATATGACCGTGCCGCGAGTACCGTTGTATCGACTTATTGACGTGGAGATGCGCAAGCTGATTGATACACGAGCCGGGCTCTGGCTCATGATCTTGATCGGTAGCGTCATCGTTCTCGTCGAAGCACTCTTGGTGCTCACAGCGGTGGCCTATGACGAGGTTGCCCCATGGTCATTCATGTTCGGAGTCATGGCAACCCCACTCGGTTTGCTGCTCGCGGTACTTGGCGTCATGACGGTAACGAGTGAATGGGGACAACGCACGTCTTTGGTTACCTTTGCGCTTGAACCACGCCGACTCCGTGTGGTGTTAGCGAAACTCTTGGCAGGCCTACTTGCAACGATCGTCTTGTTGCTTTTTACGATCGTGTTTACCGCCGGTCTAAACGTCGGCCATGCTGCGCTCGTCGGACAATCGGCGATGTGGGACGTGACCCGCACGGACCTCATCGCGTTTGGAATTTCGCATACCACCGCGTTCTTATTAGGTTTTGCTTTTGGCATGTTGATCCCCAATACGCCGACGGCACTAGTGGCATATTTCGTTTTTCGGTTTGTCGTCCCCAACCTTCTCGTTGCTGCTGGGTTGATTTGGGAATGGTTCGAGCCGGTGGTGTCATGGATTCATCTTGAGCAGGCTTTGGCCGAATTTTTTGACGGCGGAATTGCACAACAAGAGACTTTTCATCTTCTTAGCGCACTTGGACTCTGGGTGTTTCTCCCGCTCGTGCTCGGATCCTTCCTTTTGGTGCGCCGCGAAATTAAATAGCGCCACAACGTGACAATGGTTTGGCCAGCGGCTTTCGTTTGTTGTGGGCTGCGAGAATAGGCGTATGCGTCGTGTCGTGATTCTGGGCTCCACGGGTTCAGTCGGAGTCCAAGCTCTCGAACTCATTTCAGAGAAGCCAGACGAGTTTACGGTGGTCGCGCTGGCTGCTGGGGGGTCAAATCCACGCAAGCTAGCTGCTCAGGCGATTGAGTTTAAGGTTAGTGTGATCGCGATTTCGCGTGCTTCAGCCGTCCAGGATGTGCAGTTGGCGCTCTACGCGGAGGCCCAAAAACGCGGCTGGGCCGAAGGCGAGTACGCGCTGCCACGGATCATCGCAGGAGCCACTGCTGCCGAAGAAGCAGCTCGCGTACCTGCGGACGTGGTGCTTAATGCCATCACGGGCGCGGTCGGACTAGGCCCGACACTTGCTGCGCTTGAAACTGGCGTGACTTTGGCACTAGCTAATAAAGAATCGCTCATCATCGGTGGAACTCTTGTCACCAACGCAGCGAAACCAGGACAGATCGTGCCGGTGGATTCGGAGCATTCAGCGATTGCCCAAGCACTACGCGGTGAATCGGTAAGCGATGTCAAACGCCTTGTTGTCACGGCCAGCGGTGGCCCATTTAGAGGTTGGACGCCAGAACAACTCGTGACTGTCACACCTGAACAAGCGGCTGCACATCCCACTTGGGATATGGGGCCAGTCATCACGATTAATTCAGCCACCCTTGTCAACAAGGGACTTGAAGTCATCGAAGCACACTTGCTGTTTGGTATTCCGATGGATCGTATTGATGTTGTCGTTCATCCGTCTTCTGTGGTTCATTCGATGGTGGAGTTTATTGACGGCTCCACCATGGTGCAAGCCTCGCCGCCCGATATGCGGCTTCCAATTGCGCTTGGACTTGATTGGCCCCGGCGAATCACAGCTGCGGCAGCGGGCTGTGATTGGACTAATCCGGTCACGTGGGAGTTCTTTCCTTTGGACGAAGAGACGTTTCCGGCCGTCTCCTTGGCACGTCGAGCGGGGGAGTTTGGTCGCACGGCTCCTGCGGTCTACAACGCGGCAAATGAAGCATGCGTAGTCGCTTTCGTGGCAGGAAAGATAACCTTCCCTAGCATCGTCGATCTCGTTGGGCGAGTTCTTATCGAACATATCGAAAACGGGGATCATTCAGCACCATTCAGCCTCGAATCGGTGCTAGCTGCTGACGCGACAGCACGCCATCGGGTCGAGGAACTCATGAACACTGAGGCGGTTCGATGAATTCGACGGTCATGTACGCAATAGGGGTCGTTGTTTTTGTCCTCGGCATTGCTGTTTCGATTGCTCTGCACGAGGTTGGGCATATGTGGCCCGCCAAAAAATTCGGCATGAAGGTCACTAAATTTTTTGTTGGTTTTGGTAACACTGTGTGGTCAGTTAAACGCGGTGAGACTGAGTACGGCATCAAGTCGATTCCACTTGGCGGATTCGTCAAGATCGTAGGCATGTTGCCGCCAGATAAGGACCATGAAGCTGCCACCGCAGACGGACACCTCCAAGTGCGCGACACGAATACAGGATTGTTTACTCAGTGGGCGAGCGAAGCACGCCAAGCTGAATACGAGGACGTCAGTCCCGAGGATTTCGATCGGCTGTTTTATCGCAAACCTTGGTGGCAGAAAGTCATCGTGATGGCAGGTGGACCCACAGTCAACCTTTTGATCGCAATCGTGCTTTTTTCGATTTCCTTCATCGGGTTCGGTGTCGCTCAACCATCGCTCACCGTGGCAGCGATTTCTGACTGCGCGATAAGCGATCAGGAAGCTCCACGTGCATGTACCGATGCTGATCCTGCCACTCCAGCGGCTAAGGCTGGCCTCCTGCCGGGTGACACATTTCAGAGTTTCAACGGCCGCAGGCTTGAAGATTGGGACCAAGTAGTTGCCCTCATTCGGTCCAACGGCGACAAAACTGCCACGATCACCTTCGAGCGTGATGGCAAGGTCATGACCGAGACAGTCAATACATCGGTTTTGGCGCGGATATCGTTGGATGATCCAGAAAAGACCGAAAAGGTTGGTTTTCTTGGCGTTACTCCGGAATTTGAAAACAAGCGACAGGGCCCAGTTTTCGTAGCCACAGAAATGTGGGACATGGCTATTTTGAGTGGCCAAGCCATTCTCCGATTGCCGGTACGCATGATCGATGTGACAAAGGCGGCATTTGGAGCAGAGCGACCTGTTGACGGGCCTATTGGGGTTGTGGGAGCTAGCCGAGTGGCCGGCGAACTTGTCAGTTACGACGACCCCTCATTCGCAATCGGCACGCAACGTATCATTGGTCTGCTCGCCTCCCTGAACCTGTTTCTCTGGTTATTCAACTTAATTCCATTGCTGCCGCTCGATGGCGGACACATTGCTGGCGCAGTGTGGGAGGGCATTCGTCGTGGCTGGGCGAAACTTTGGCGGAAGTCAGATCCAGGTTTTGTGGACGTCGCGAAGATGCTGCCCTTGGCTTACGGGGTAGGGCTCGTCCTTATGATCATGGGTGTGGTCTTGATTTATGCAGATATTGTGAATCCAGTGAGGTTGACGTGACAGATTCCACCCCAGTCGCATTGGGGATGCCCGAAGCGCCGGCACCGGTGCTTGCTCCGCGACGCAAGACCCGCAAGATTAAGGTCGGCAAAGTTGAAGTCGGCGGTGACGCCCCGATTTCTATTCAGTCTATGACGACAACCCTGACATCGGACGTCAACTCAACGCTGCAACAGATTGCAGAACTCACTGCAGCGGGTTGTGACATTGTTCGCGTGGCATGCCCGAGCCAAGACGACGCAGACGCCCTGCCCGAGATCGCTCGTAAATCTCAGATTCCGGTGATTGCCGATATTCATTTCCAGCCGCGTTATGTATTCGCTGCGATTGACGCTGGATGTGCAGCGGTACGAGTGAACCCAGGAAATATTCGCAAGTTTGACGATCAAGTGGGTGCGATTGCTAAGGCCGCTGCCGATGCTGGCGTATCGCTACGAATTGGTGTTAATGCTGGCTCACTCGACAAGAGACTCTTAGAGAAGTACGGGAAAGCAACGCCCGAAGCACTTGTGGAATCGGCTGTCTGGGAAGCGTCGTTATTTGAGGAACACGACTTTCACGACTTCAAAATCTCGGTCAAGCACAACGACCCGGTCATCATGGTTCGGGCCTATGAAATGCTGGCTGAACGCGGTGATTGGCCACTCCATCTCGGCGTGACGGAGGCGGGTCCGGCTTTTCAAGGCACGATCAAAAGCGCGACAGCGTTTGGTGCGCTACTCAGTAAAGGCATCGGCGATACGATCCGTGTGTCGCTTTCAGCGCCGCCGGTGGAAGAAATTAAGGTTGGAGAACAGATTCTCCAGTCGCTGAATCTGCGTCCACGGAAGCTAGAAATTGTGTCCTGCCCATCGTGCGGCCGAGCGCAAGTTGATGTCTATACTTTGGCCGAACAAGTGACTGCTGGTCTTGATGGCCTCGAAGTCCCTCTTCGAGTTGCGGTCATGGGTTGTGTCGTCAATGGACCCGGCGAAGCGCGCGAAGCAGACCTCGGCGTTGCCTCAGGTAACGGCAAAGGCCAGATCTTTGTCAAGGGTGAAGTCATTCGTACCGTACCCGAGAGCAAGATTGTCGAAACGCTCATTGAAGAGGCAATGCGAATTGCGGAGGGTATGGAGGCTGTCGAAGGTGCCAGCGCCTCGGTGACCGTCAAATAGACCCTTTTGGACTAAAGTTCGGATATGACGCAGACGGTCGCTCCCGGAACGCAGATGTCATATGTACGTCTGTTGGGGCCGAGTGACGTTCAGGCTGCGTTAGCAATTGCGGACCAAGATCCGATTGCTAACGTCTTTGTGCGTCACCGCATTTCTGCGAGCAATTTGGATCCTCGCTGGCTCGGTGCTGAAATGTGGGGTTGGTTTGAGGATGCGAAACTGATATCGCTCCTTCACGTTGGCGCCAACATTGCACCAGCAATGGCAACGCCGCGTGCGATCGACGCGTTCGTTGAACGCTTAATCGTTCGACGCACAAAACCAAGCTCAATCGTCGGTCCAGTATCTGTGGCTCAACCCATGTGGGATCAGCTTCGACCGTATTGGGGTTCAGCGCGATCTGAACGCCTGAACCAACCGCTTATGGCGATCAGTCATGACAGTGATTTCCCTTTGGATAACCGAGTGAAACCGGTTCTCATGAGTCAAATCGACAGTTACTATCCGGCCTGTGTCGCAATGTTCACTGAAGAACTTGGTTTTAGCCCGGAGGCTGATAATTCGGGCGGCTATCGCGCGCGTATCGAACAAATCGTGGCCCAACACTGGGCATGGGCGATCATCGAGAACGATGAAGTGCTCTTTAAGGCTGAAGTTGGCGCCGCAGGTCCGCGTGTGTGTCAGATCCAAGGAGTGTGGGTCACTCCGCGATGGCGCAATAAAGGTTTAGGCAGTGCTGCAATGGCTTCTGTCGTGCGACAGGTCCGCCGTTCGGTCGCGCCGACTCTCAGCCTTTATGTCAACGATCACAACCATGCCGCGCGTCGCGTCTACGAGTACGTTGGCTTCAAACAGACGGATACCTTCGCTTCTGTGCTCTTGTGACGGTCCCTACGTTGTTGCATCCAAAGTGAGTGACACTCGCTGTCTTTAGGGAAACCGAATCCCGATACGCTCATGCCATGCGTATGAGCCAATTGTTCCTCCAGACCTTGCGGGATGACCCTGCAGATGCGGAAGTCCCTAGCCACAAACTCTTGGTACGTGCGGGATATATTCGCCGGGCAGCACCAGGTGTTTACTCTTGGTTGCCATTGGGGCTTCGTGTTCTCAACAAGATAGAGGCCATTGTCCGCGAGGAGATGGATGCCATCGGCGCGCAAGAAATGCGGTTCCCCGCACTGTTGCCAAAAGAGCCATACGAGGCGACGAACCGCTGGGAAGAGTACGGCCCGAACTTATTCCGGCTTAAAGACCGTCGGGGTGTCGATATGTTGCTCGGTCCGACCCACGAAGAAATGTTCACGCTCGCGGTCAAGGACATGTATTCCTCGTACAAGGATCTTCCGGCCAAGCTCTATCAAATCCAAACCAAGTATCGTGACGAAGCCCGACCCCGTGCCGGAATTTTGCGCGGGCGCGAGTTCATTATGAAGGATTCATACTCTTTCGATATCGATGATGCAGGCCTCGAACAGGCATATCAGGAGCACCGCAAGGCTTACATTCGTATCTTCGATCGTCTCGGCTTCGAATACGTCATTGTCAAGGCTGACTCGGGCGCGATGGGCGGCTCGGCGAGCGAGGAGTTTCTTGCGGTCTCCTCGACAGGAGAAGACACCTTCGTGCGCTCACCCGGTGGATACGCAGCGAATGTTGAGGCCGTTACGACGCTTTCTTCTGAAGCGCGAGACTATGCAGACGCCCCTGCCGCGCAGGAGGTAGACACGCCTGGGACTCCTACGATTGACACCCTCGTGGACGTTCTCAATGCCAATCACCCGCGGACAGATCGTCCGTGGCAGGCCAGCGATACGCTTAAAAATGTCATCGTCATGCTGGTGCATCCAGACGGCAGGCGTGAACCATTAGCTGTAGGTGTGCCAGGTGATCGTGAAGTCGATGAAAAGCGTCTTGAAACTCATGTCGCACCTGCTGAGGTTGAAGCCTTCACGGATGCGGACTTTGAAGCCAACCCGGCTCTAGTACGTGGCTACATTGGGCCGCAGATTCTCGGTGCTGATTCACCGAGCGGGATCCGTTATCTCGTGGACCCTCGTGTTGTCTCGGGTACCTCTTGGGCGACAGGAGCGAACAGTGAAGGTCGCCACGTCATTGGACTTGTTGCTGGTCGCGATTTTGATTTTGATGGCACGATCGAGGCGGCTGAGGTGCGGCCAGGCGATCCGGCCCCCGATGGATCGGGGCCACTTGAGCTTGCTCGCGGTATCGAAATGGGACATATCTTCCAGCTGGGGCGTAAATATGCTGAGCGTCTTGGACTTCAGGTGCTCAATGAAAACGGTTCACTTACGACGGTTGCGATGGGCTCCTATGGCATCGGTGTATCGCGTGCCGTCGGAGTGATTGTCGAGGGCTGCCATGACGATCGGGGCATTATCTGGCCGCGGCAGGTGTCGCCATTTGACGTACACCTCGTCGTTGCAGGCAAGGCTCCCGAAATGTTCGACGCGGCCGAGAATCTTGTCGGTGAGCTTGAGGCGGCGGGTGTTTCCGTTCTTTATGACGATCGAGTCAAAGTATCGCCTGGCGTGAAATTCAAAGATGCCGAACTGATTGGTGTTCCCACCATCGTCGTGATTGGTAAAGGTCTCGTTGATGGGGTTATTGAAGTTAAAGATCGTGCCAGCAACTCGGCACGTTCGGTCCCAATTGAGAATGCCCTGACTGAGGTTCTAGGCGAAGTTCGCGGCGAGAGCTCTAGCGGCTGCTAAGGCCGGGAAAAGCCTGTGCGGTTCCGCCCCAGCGGACGGCTGAGATGGACATATTGCTCAGATTGAGCACTGATGCACTTCGTGCTGATCCGGAGGTGCGAGCGATTACTTCCAACTCAAGGGCGCAGAGGCGCACCAAAATGTCTTGACTGGCTGCCTGCATTTTTGCGTCGTTGTTCAGTTCATCCCAGCGATATCCGGGCAGGGGCGTCGGTACGTCAGCCGCAGCATTCGTCAACAGTTCGTTCAGATGATCGCGATTCTGTCGATGTTGGCTAGCTGACGTTTGAGCCAGCTTTTTGAGTTGAGAACTGCGGGCCGCTATCGTCTCGAAGGTCCATACGGCTTCGTGTTCGATCGTGACTTGGGCCTGCCGGAGTTCGATCAGTTCGGGAGTCATAGTGCCTCGCTAGGCGTCACACTGAGTTGAGCTAGACCGGCTGCGAGTGAGGCGAGAGTTTGCGCCAGCTGAGGAGCTACTGCTGCTACGGCGTCGTCTCGCCGCTGGATGGCCGCCTGTTCGCACGCAACCTTGAGAATTCCTTTGGCCGTAATCGTCGGATGTTCCGTTTTACGCGTAGCGGTACCGCCGAGTTCAGCAATTTGTGTGCTTAGCACGCTAGCAGCGAAGTTTGCTTTGACTTGGATTGCAGCCGCGAGTAGATCATTACTTTCAGCAATTGCTGTTTTTACTAGGGCGATATCAGAGTCGCGTACCTCAGGCACTGGGGAAACCCCGATTGCGCGCAGCACGTTATCGGATTTTCCGCTGAGGACGAGTCCGCCGACACCTACAGCGGCAAGCCCGAGAAAGATTGTTCGACGTGTTGGCACATCTGAACTCTACCTACTGTTGATTGTTCGGTAGGCTAAGTCATTGCCGCAGGTAAACCACAACAGAACAGGCTCCACTATGAACGACAGCATTGCCGCCGTTATTGAACCAACAGTGCGAGGGCTGGGATTCGACTTAGAGGCTGTTGAGCTGCGCGGCGGGGGCAAACACCGCACTCTTTTAGTGGCGATCGATTCGGACGCTGGGGTGGGCATCGACGAGATCACTGACGTCACCCGAGCTTTGGCTCCTGTTTTGGACCAAACCGACGTTATGGGGGAGTCGCCCTACACGCTTGAAGTCACGAGCCGTGGCGTGGACCGTCCACTGACTGAACCACGCCATTGGCGTCGCAATCGAGGCCGATTGGTGGCCGTCGAGTTAGTCGATACGGAACGGTTTGAGGCTCGCATCGGCTCTAGCGATGATGAAGGCGTTGATCTAGACGTTCGCGGTGCCACGACCCGTTTCCCGTACAGCGATATTTCGGCAGCTGTAATTCAGGTCGAATTGAACCGGAAGGATGTCTGATGCATATCGATATGAGCGCACTTCGTGCTTTGGAACGTGAGAAGAACATTCCCTTCGATTCAATCGTGGATGCGATAGAAACAGCCTTACTTTCGGCTTATCACAAATCTGCTGGTGCATATCAGCACGCGCGCGTGGATCTTGACCGGACCTCAGGAACCGTTGTGGTGTGGGCCCGAGAAAAGCTTGAAGACGAGCCAGTTGACGAGAACGCTGATGTCGAAGACAATCCCCGCGGCGCACGTCTTAGTCAAGAATTCGACGACACTCCGGAAGATTTTGGACGTTTCGCCGCGAGCGTTGCTCGTCAACTCATCATGCAGCGCATTCGCGAGATGGAAGACGAAGCCACATTTGGTGAGTTCTCCGGCAAGGTCGGAGATATTGTCTCGGGAATTATTCAGCAGGGTCGTTCACCAGGTGACGTACTCGTTGACCTTGGGCCGCTCGAAGCACTCATGCCGGCGACGGAGCGGGTTCCTGAAGAACGTTACGGCCATGGCGAGCGCATCAAAGCTTATGTATATGACGTCGAACGAGGTCCGCGCGGACCTCGGGTTCGTGTTTCGCGCACACACCCGAACCTCGTCAAGATGCTGTTTGCGCTGGAGTCACCCGAAATTGCTGATGGAACGGTCGAGATAGCAGCCATTGCTCGCGAAGCTGGTCACCGCACCAAGATTGCGGTGCACGCCACGGTCGATGGGGTGAACGCGAAGGGCGCCTGTATCGGTCCGATGGGCCAACGGGTGCGCAATGTGATGCAAGAACTGCATGGCGAAAAGATCGATATAGTCGATTTTTCGGAAGATCCAGCCGAGTTTATTGCGGCTGCTTTGTCACCTGCTCAAGTGGCATCGGTCACTATTGTCGACGAAAATGCGCGCGCTGCTCGGGTTATCGTTCCAGACTTTCAACTCTCATTAGCCATTGGTAAAGAAGGACAAAACGCGCGCTTGGCCGCGAAACTTACCGGTTGGAGAATTGACATTCGTCCTGATTCAAACCCAGATGCAGTGCTCGGTCGGAGTGGCGATTCGAGTTCTTCAGGAAGTAACGGCTAGACTTGTCTGCGGTAATCCGCACGTGCATCGCGTGTCGAGAACGTGCAGACAAGATTGCCT
Source organism: Aeromicrobium sp. (assembly GCA_040394025.1). GTDB lineage: Bacteria > Actinomycetota > Actinomycetes > Propionibacteriales > Nocardioidaceae > Aeromicrobium. The sequence continues at coordinate 170,006 of JBEBSZ010000001.1, read as the reverse complement.
TGGTGCGCATCATCGCTTTGCCAGTTGATAGCTCTTGGGAGTTGTTGGCTGATGAAGCCGGTACGCAGCTGGGACGTGGGGCGTATATACACCCCACAGAACAGTGCTTGAATACTGCAATTGCTCGTAAAGCATTCGGTAGGGCTCTTCGAATTGAAGGGCGGATCGACACCGAACGGCTGCACGACTGGTGGCAGTTAAAGGCCCAGACCACATGACCAGCAGGAGTCAACCTGACTCCCATTGACGGAATCGGAGCACACGCTCATGAGTACTCGATGAATACATCAAAATGAGCCTGCACATCAATTTGTGATCCGTCCCCTTCGGGCGGATCGCCTGAAGGAGAAAAGTGGCTGTCAGAGTCCACGAACTCGCGCGCGAGTTCGGTGTTGAGAGCAAAGAAGTCCTAGCTGTCCTAAAGGACATGGGCGAGTATGTTAAATCTGCCGCATCAACGGTAGAACCCCCAGTCATTCGCCGATTGAAAGAAGAACACGGCGATCGTTTGACTGCCCTAGGCGAAGCCAAAGCAGCTAAGAAGGCTGCAAAGAAGGCACCTGCTAAGAAGGCAGCGGTGAAGAAGTCCGCTGCTAAGAAGGCTGAGGCTGCTGATGAACCAGCAAGCGAGGTCGTGGCAGAAGAGACCGTGAGTGAAGGGCCGACCGTGCCTAAGCCAGGTCCTCGTGTCAAGAAGCCCAAAGTTGTTGAGCCAGAGGCTGTTGAGGTCGAAGTTCCAGCGAAGCCAGAAGAACCGCCTGCTCCCGACGCTGAGGCTGAAGCCCCAGCTGAGCCAGAAGCACCGCGGGCCCCAGCACCTCGTCCGGGACCTCGTCCAGGCGCAGCAGGGGGATTGCCGACGGGTGGTCCGCGCCCCGGTCCGCGTCCGGGTGCACGTCCGGGTAACAACCCTTTCTCGTCGACCCAAGGTATGCAACAGAGTCGCGCACCGCGGCCACCAGCCGCGCGTGAAGGCGCTTCGGGTCGACCAGGAATGCCAAAGCCGAATCCGGCCATGATGCCAAAACAGTCTGGTTTGACTGCACGTCCAGGCCCGCGTCCGGGTGGACGTCCAGGCGGACCTGGCGCTCCGGGTCGTGGGCCCGGTGGGCCGGGTGGTCGTGGCCAAGGCGCGCCATCGCGTGGCGGAGCACCTAGCGGTGCACCGGGCGGTCGTGGGCCCGGCGGGCCAGGAGGTTTCGGGGGAGCCCCCGGACGTCCCGGTGGTGGCCCCGGAGGACCGGGCGGTCGTGGACCCGGCGGACGTGGAGGCACCCAGGGTGCCTTCGGTCGCGCCGGTGGTCCTGTGCGCCGTGGCCGCAAGAGTAAACGCGCTAAACGCCAAGAGTTTGACCAGATGCAGGCGCCATCAATTGGTGGCGTGCGCGTCCGGAAGGGCAACGGCGAGGTAGTGCGTCTTGCTCGCGGTGCCTCCCTGACTGACTTCGCAGACAAGATTGGCGGAGATGCGGCATCCTTAGTTCAGGTTTTGTTCCACCTTGGTGAGATGGTGACTGCGACCCAGTCAGTCAACGATGAAACGTTGCAGATTCTCGGTGAGGAACTGAACTACGACGTTCAGGTTGTTTCGCCAGAAGACGAAGATCGCGAGCTGCTTGAATCGTTCTCTCTGGAGTTCGGTGAAAATGAAGGTGACGACGCCGACCTTGTTGCGCGCCCACCAGTAGTGACCGTCATGGGTCACGTCGACCACGGTAAGACGCGTCTGCTGGATGCTTTGCGTAGCGCCAATGTTGCTTCGAAAGAAGCGGGCGGTATTACTCAGACCATCGGTGCTTATCAAGTCACCACCGAGGTTGACGGCAATGAACGTGCCATTACCTTCATCGATACTCCTGGTCACGAAGCCTTTACCGCCATGCGTGCCCGTGGTGCACAAGCCACGGATATTGCTGTGTTGGTGGTAGCCGCCGACGATGGCGTGATGCCACAGACGGTCGAGGCGCTTAACCATGCCAAGGCGGCTGGCGTGCCGATCGTGGTCGCAGTGAACAAGGTCGATAAGCCAACTGCCGATCCGACGCGTGCGCGCGGTCAGCTTGCTGAGTACGGCTTGGTGACCGAAGAGTACGGCGGAGACGCCATGTTCGTGGACGTGTCAGCGAAGGCTGGCACGGGTCTTGATGAATTGCTTGAAGCGATCGTGTTGACGGCAGATGCTGCTCTAGATTTGCGTGCAAACCCGGAGCAAAACGCTGAAGGTTTGGCGATTGAAGCGCATTTGGATCGTGGTCGTGGCCCGGTGGCAACGGTCTTGGTCCAGCGCGGCACCCTGCGGGTGGGCGATTCGATTGTGGCTGGACCGGCGTTTGGTCGCGTTCGCGCCATGCTCGATGAATTCGGTAATCCAATCGAGGAAGCCCCACCATCGCGTCCAGCGCTGGTTTTGGGTCTGACTGCTGTGCCAGGTGCTGGTGACAACTTCATGGCTGTCGACGATGATCGTATTGCGCGCCAGATCGCTGAAAAGCGTGAAGCACGTGAGCGAAATGCCTTGCTAGCCAAGCGTTCGGGTCGTCGCACTCTTGAAGAGTTCATGTCCTCGATCGAGAAGGGCGAGGATAACGAACTCTTGCTTATCCTTAAGGGTGACGGTTCGGGCTCTGTCGAAGCGCTCGAAGATGCGCTCAGCCAGATCGATATCGGTGATGAAGTGTCCTTGCGTGTTATTGACCGCGGTGTTGGTGCTATCACCGAGACCAACGTCGATCTCGCTGCGGCATCGAATGCCATCATTATTGGCTACAACGTGCGAGCGCAGGGCAAGGCAACTGAGGTTGCCGATCGTGAGGGCGTTGAAATCCGTTACTACTCGATCATTTACCAGGCAATCGAAGAGATCGAAGCTGCGCTCAAGGGCATGCTCAAGCCGATTTACGAAGAGCATCAGTTGGGTCAAGCTGAGATCCGTGAAATTTTCCGGTCCTCGAAAATCGGAAACATTGCAGGCTGCATGATCACCTCTGGTGTCGTCAAGCGCAATGCCAAGGCGCGCTTGTTGCGCGATGGCGCTGTCGTCGCCGACAATCTCGACCTGGCCAGCTTGCGCCGTGAAAAGGATGACGCGTCAGAGGTTCGAGAGGGCTTCGAATGCGGCATCGTGCTCAAGGGCTTCGGGGATATCAAGATCGGCGACATCATTGAATCCTTCGAACTGCGTGAAAAGGCGAGAGACTGATGGCAGGGCCAAAGCATGGTCAGAAATCCGACCGCATCAAGGAGCTCGTTGCCGGGCTGCTTGAGCGGCGGATCAAGGACCCGCGTCTAGGTTTCGTGACGATCACCGATGTGCGGCTGACCGGAGACGGTCAGCACGCATCGGTGTTCTATACCGTACTTGGCGACGAGACGGCGCGTCGGGATTCTGCCACCGCGCTTGCGAGTGCCACTGGTTTGATTCGGTCCGAAGTCGGCAAGCACCTTGGTGCTCGTCACACGCCTTCGATTGAGTTCATCGTAGATTCGGTACCAGAAGTAGCTCAAGAACTAGAAGACTTGATCGCGAAGGCGAAGGCTTCTGATGCTGAGATCGCTGCTCGAGCACAGGGCGCGAGTTTTGCCGGTGATGAAAACCCATATAAGGAACGCACGAGTTCCGACGAGGCAACTGAATCGGATGACTAAGAGCGCCCCGGTTTCGTTGAAAGTTACGGAGCCTGGCTTTCTTTTTATCGATAAACCCACAGGTTTAACGAGCCATGATGTTGTGGCGCGCGCTCGTCGAGTGCTCGGCACCCGCAAGATTGGACATGCTGGCACACTCGACCCCTTAGCCACGGGGCTTTTGATCTTGGGTGTTAATCGAGCCACGAGGCTCTTGGGTTATATCTCAGGCGCAGACAAAAAATATGAGTCCACGATTCAGTTGGGCATTGCCACGCATAGCGACGACGCCGACGGTGAGATTATTACCGAGCAGGATGCTAGCGGGGTGACTCGTGCTCAGGTTGAGGGCGTGCTGGCTAGTTTTCTTGGCGACATCGATCAGGTGCCTTCTGCTGTGTCGGCGATCAAAGTAGATGGTAAGCGAGCTCACGAACGTGTTCGCGCGGGGGAGAGCGTCGAATTGCCGTCGCGTCGGGTGACTATCCATTCGATCGATGTGCTCGACTTTGTATCGAGGGAAGTTGCCGAGGTAAAGATCGCTGTACATTGTTCGAGCGGAACGTATATTCGTTCGATCGCCCGCGATCTCGGGACTTCCCTTGGAGTGGGCGGGCATGTGACCGAACTTCGTCGTACAGCAATCGCGCAGTATTCGGTGATCGATGCCCAGAGACTGGATGACTTCCTTGACAACCCGCAGCTCGTGCCAATGTCTGTGGTGGTGAGGCAAGCTTTCGAGTGCCTTGAACTTGGTGAGTCTGAGGCGCATGATGTTCGCTTTGGTCGAGCACTTTCTGATCGCAGGTTTTCGTCCGGCGAACCGGGCGCGCTCTTCGCACCAGACGGCAGTTTCCTAGCTCTTTACCAGAACGCTGGCCAAGGAATCTCCCCAGTCGCCGTGTTCGTTTAGAAGCATTCGGCGTAACGCTACTCTTAGCCTTTTAAGCGAGATTATCGACCTGATTGAGGCTGAAGAGGGTTCATTTCGCTGTTACCTTCTTGTCTGAAAGGTATAGTGACGCGTTATCGCCTAAACGCTGACTTGACGATTGTTGAGTGTTTGAAGCTGGGAGTTTCAGGAATGGAAGACTCTGACCAGTAAGAGCTACGGGATTGGCACATTGTCGTTTTTGGATATTTCTTGGCTGGGTCGTGAATCAGGTGCTTAAATTCAATGGGCTCGAGTTAAATGTTCGCTTAGCGTGGGCATACATTCCCGTGCTTTTCGTATGTGTCGGTCATCTGATCTGGCGTCACAAGAAATGAAGTGTTGATCGGCCAGTTTGCTCCTTGTGCGCGAGCGTCGGGCGAGTTGAAGAAAGTGAACGTGATGGCCGAACATTGGTCGGGGTTCATGTGTCTTGCTACATGATGGATTTCTGGAGCTTCACCTTTCCGTCTGCATTCTATTTTCCTCGACGCCTGTGAGCGCAGTCGATGTTGCGGTGAACAGTGCCCGGGACACGTTTCTTAGGTTGAAGCACCGACTGCTGGTGAACTGAACTTCGGCATATGGCACAGTTTTCACGTGAAGGTTTGGCACAGCATGCCCGGTGCACCAGATACTCCGATTACTGAACCCAGCGTGCTCACTATCGGAGTTTTTGACGGCGTTCATCGAGGGCACCAAGCACTTATTGCTGAAGTCAAAAACAGCGCTCAAGAACGTGAAATCGCCTCAGTTGTGATTACCTTCGACCCACATCCCATGGCACTCCTCGCCCCAGATAAAGCTCCCAAAATGCTCACGTCAGTCGAGCGCCGGGTTGAACTACTATGTCAACAAGGCGTGGATCATGTGCGAGTCCTAAATTTTGATCGCGACATGTCACGACTTGGTCCAGCAGAATTCCTAGATCAAGTTGTAGTTAAACAGTGTGGCGCCGAGCATGTCATCGTGGGGGAGAACTTCCGCTTTGGTGCGAAAGCCGCCGGAGATTTTGCTTTTTTAGAGCAGTACGGAACTGAACACGGCTATTCCAGTAGCGCGCTAGCGCTCTGCGGTGATGACAACGTTTTCTCCTCGACGCGAGTGCGCACTGCTTTGTCGTTGGGAGACGTGCGGACCGCAGCTGAAGTGCTCGGGCGACTCCATGAAATTGAAGGCCCAGTCGTTCGTGGCGAGCAGCGGGGTCGGCATCTGGGGTTCCCCACGGCAAATGTTCTCATCGACGATGATCAGGCAGCACCTGCTGATGGCGTTTATGCCGGCTGGGTGCAGCGGATAAACGGTGAGCGCCTGCCGGCTGCGATCTCCGTTGGCACTAACCCCACCTTCGACGGTGTAGTGAATAGGCGGGTTGAGTCTTATGTGCTCGATCGTGACGACCTCAACCTTTACGATGAGGTCATTCGCGTTAGTTTCGTGCAGCGTATCCGAGGAATGCAAGCCTTTGTGGGTGTAGAAGACCTGATTGACGCGATGCACGGCGACATTGTTCAAGCGCGCGTATTTCTTACCTAATTTCCCTAAATAACGGGCCTATTCCCTGAACTGCTACCCGCAGTGAATTATTACAGTTGTATTTCTTTCCCCTTTTTTATGTGATGCACGCCACAGTGTTATGTGAGGATCTTGTCACGTTCCATTAACGGGCGCTGAGGCCACTCGACCTGACAGGCAGGGGACAAGAGAGCACATGCTCACAGTTAAGAATCTCGAAGTCGTCTACAACGATGTCATTTTGGTACTGCGCGGAGTAAGTCTCAACGTCCCCAAAGGACAAATCGTGACGCTCCTCGGCGCAAACGGCGCAGGCAAGACTACCCTGCTGCGCGCATTGTCCGGCTTGCTCGACATCCACGACGGAAAAATTACTAAAGGTTCGATCGATCTGGACGGACAATCAATCGAAACCTGGGATGCTCCGCGCATCGTCAAAGCCGGACTCGGACAAGTGCTTGAGGGTCGCCGTGTCTTTGGCGAATTCAGCGTCGAAGAAAACCTGCGCGTAGGTGCACATACCCGCAAGGGCGGGTACTCAAGGGATCTCGACGAGATCTACACCATGTTCCCAGTGCTGGCAGAACGCCGAAGACTTACTGCGGGCTACCTCTCGGGTGGGGAACAGCAAATGCTCGCTATGGGACGCGCCCTGATGGCAAAACCCGACATCATCCTGCTCGATGAACCGAGCCTCGGATTGGCACCCAGGATCGTGCAGCAAATTAAAGACATCGTCGTACAAGTAAACGAGGCTGGCACCACTGTGTTGTTGGTGGAACAAAACGCAACGATGGCACTGTCTATCGCACATCACGGTTACGTCATGGAACACGGAAAAGTCGTGATGGACAAGCCTGCTGCAGAACTACTCGAAGACGAAGACATTCGTGATTTCTACCTCGGCCGTGGTGAGATGGCCACCTCATATCGAGACCTTAAACACTACAAGCGAAGGAAGCGGTGGTTGTCGTAACCGTAGACAACCAACACGGAAAGAACACGCAAGGTAGTAACGACAACAAAGGGCATCGATTATGAGTGAACCAATCATCGGCGTGAGAGACGTTGAACTCAGATTCGCGGGAGTCAAAGCGCTCCAGAAAGTCAGTTTTGACGTCTTTCCAGACGAACTCTTCGCAATCATTGGGCCAAATGGTGCCGGAAAAACATCAATCTTTAACGTCCTATCTGGCGTATATCGCCCACAAGCAGGTGATGTTGTTTTCGGTGGACGCAGCATCAGGGGCATGCGCCCGCACAAGATCGCTGCGATGGGCATGGCACGTACCTTTCAGAATATCGAGCTCTTCGAGAACCTAGGTGTCGTCGACAATCTCATGCTTGGTCGCCATAACCACGTTGGCTACGGCTGGCCAAGCGCTGTCATGTGGTTAGGCAAAGCCAAGAACTCAGAAATTGCTAACCGCCGCAGAGTCGAGGAGATTATCGACTTTCTCGAAATCGAGGGATACCGTGACCTGCCCGTCGGCATGTTGCCCTACGGCGTCCAGAAACGCATTGAACTTGGCCGTGCCCTTGCCATGGACCCTCAGGTATTGCTGCTTGATGAGCCGGTAGCCGGTATGAACGGTGAAGAGACTGAAGATATGGCGCGGTTCATTCTTGATATTCGCGATGAACTCCATATCCCCATGGTCTTGGTCGAACACGATATGGGACTCGTGATGGACCTCGCAGACCGTGTCATGGCGATGGATTTTGGCGTCCCCATCATTACCGGCACTCCGCAGGAAGTTCAAAACAATGCCGAGGTGATTCGTGCCTATTTGGGGGCCGTAGATGACGAGACGATTGCACAGGTTCAGGAGGAGACCGTATGAACGCTCCCGCCTTCGACGTGACCGGACTCACGCTTGCTCAACTCATTCGACAACGGTCAAAAACTGACCCAGACCGTGTCGCCATGCGTGAAAAGAACTTCGGCATCTGGGAAGAGAACTCCTGGGCTGACTATTGGGAATATGCCGAACTCGTCGGCCACGGCTTATTGGCCCTCGGCGTAAATCAAGGTGACCGTATTGGCGTACACAGTGAAAATCGACGTGAGTGGCTGTATTGCGATGTCGGAATCACCGCGATCCGAGCTGCAACAGTTGGTCTTTATCCCACGAACCCCGCACCCGAAGTGCTGCACGTGCTACGAGATTCCAGTACGAGCATCTTGTTCGCCGAGGACCAAGAACAAGTTGACAAAGCGCTCGAGATCTTAAACGAACTACCAGAACTTCGACACATCATTTATTTTGAGCCGCGCGGAATCGCTGGACGTTACACCAACGAACTGCTTATGGGCTTCGATGAGTTTCTTGAACGTGGTCGTCGGCATCGTGAACTCAATTCGCGTGCCGTTCACGAATTGGTCGATGCAGCCGAAGCAACAGACCTTGCCACACTTGTCTACACCTCAGGAACCACCGGACCGCCAAAGGGAGCCATGCTCTCGATGGACAATATTCAGTTTGCGATCGAAACTCTGGCTGGAGGTAGCGCCTTCGTTTCTCCACCAGCGAGTAGTAAGGATTTGATCCTGTCGTACCTCCCGCTCTGCCATGTGGCGGAGCGAGTTTTCACCACCTGGTTCAATGCCGCGGTCGGCACTCAAGTGAATTTTGCTGAATCTATCGAGACCGTGCAACAAGATTTGCGTGAAATCCAGCCAACAATCTTGTTTGGTGTGCCCCGTATCTGGGAAAAGATAGCGGCCGGCGTACACGTTCGGATGAGCGGTGCTAGCTGGTTCAAACGTCTGAACTTCAGCTATTGGATGAAGCGCGCACAACATATCGGTCGCGTACTGGTGAAAAACGAAGGTAATCACACCTTGGCGACTCGAATTGAATATGGCATCGGATGGTTGTGCCTCTATCGGCCATTGCGCGAACGCCTTGGCTTGAGCAAAGTGCGCTATGCCGCGTCCGGTGCCGCTCCGATTGCCCCTGAAGTACTCGAATTTTTCATGGGCATTGGAGTGAAAATGCACGAGGTCTACGGCATGACCGAGAACACGGCCATTGCAACAGCAAACATGTCTGGCCGAGTCAAAGTGGGAACGGTTGGTGAAGCCCAACCGGGAGCTGAAATCCGGATTGATGAGGCAACCGGCGAAATCCTTACCCGGCATCGGGGCACTTTTGTCGGTTATTGGAACAACCCGAAGGCGACGGCAGACACGATGGCCGAAGGCGGTTGGTTGCGTACGGGCGATGTGGGGGAGTGGATTGACGGAACTCATGTGAAAATTACCGACCGGATCAAAGACATCATCATCACTGCTGGCGGGAAGAACATCAGCCCTTCCGAAATTGAAAATAGCCTCAAAAGTTCGCCATACATCAAGGAGGCTGTCGTTATCGGTGACCGTCGTAAGTACCTCACAGCCCTGATCGGAATCGAACTCGACACAGTCGGTGATTGGGCACAACGCCGCAAGATCGCCTTTACCACCTATCGAGATCTCTCCGAAAAACCCGAAGTAATAGCACTTGTACAGCAGATCGTCGACGAAACAAATCTCAAGTTTGCGTCTGTTGAAACGATCAAGAAATTCGCGCTGTTACCTAAAGAACTCGATCATGAAGATGGCGAACTGACTGCGACCCAAAAGATCAAACGCTCGGCGATTTTCGATCAGTTCAGCGAGACAATCGATTCGATGTACGAGGTGTCGGCATGAGCGGACTTTTCCAAGCACTTCTTGATGGATTCGCGCAAGGATCGATTTATGCCTTACTTGCCTTGGGCTACGTGATCATTTTCAAAGCTACGCACGTCATCAGTTTCGCCCAACCAGCACTCATGGTGTGTGGCGGTCTGTTCTCCTATCACTCCATGAGCGAATGGGGTCTCGGGTTCTGGCCAGCCCTTATCGTGGGTATGGCGCTTGGCGCATTGCTCGGCGTCGTGGTGGAACGAGTTGCTTTACGGCCCATGCTCGGCAAACCAGTGTTTACGCTTGCCATCATCACGATCGGTGTTGATATTGCATTGCGCGTTCTTGCTAACCGCTACATGGGGGCAAACCCCCGACCGATTCCGTTTCCGAATGGATCTAAACAACACGAGATCTTCGGTCTGGTCATTACGCAACAACGTGTCGCACTCATCGCTGTTACGGCAGTGGTTGTGATTGTGCTCGCCTTGTTCTTCAAATACTCCAAAGAAGGTCTCGCCATGCGAGCTACCGCGCTTAGCCAGGAGGTATCACTGGCACAGGGGATTCGAGTGGGCGCCATTTTCGCTCTTGCTTGGGCGATTGCAGGCGCGCTTGCGGCTATCGCCGGAACCTTCGTCGCATCGACAGGCGCAGGCCTAGAGCAAAACACGTGGATCATCGCTCTTAAAGCTCTACCGGCCATCATCATCGGTGGATTGGACTCGATTCCCGGCGCAGTTATCGGCGGACTCGCCGTGGGCATCATCGAACAGCTTGCTGCGGTTTATCAACCAAGTGTTGCTCCCTGGCTCGGTAACAATTTCGCACTCGTTGCGCCATATGCGTTGATGTTCATCGTGTTACTGATCAAACCCTATGGACTGTATGGAACGAAGGAGGTCGAGCGCGTATGAGTTCGCTTCTCTCAAACCGCAATATCAGTTCAAAACCAGCACGCAAGAGCACTGGTGTGCGAGGGCGTCCACTTCTGAGAACGTCTTACGCCCAAGAGATCACGCTGGCGAATACGGCGGCGAAGCGGCGGGGCGTCATCGCCATTGTCGTCCTTGGCTTTCTCATTCCGTGGCTCGTGACCGATGATTTATTGTCGATTCTCACGCTTGGTGTCATTTCGGCGGTTGGCGCAATCGGTCTCAACCTCGTGACCGGATACGCAGGCCAAGTCTCACTAGGACACGCCTTTTTCATTGGGATCGGTGCCTACACTGCGGCCGTCATCGGGGGTAGTCCCACTTCCCAAGCGATCGGCTATGGCTTGCCCATGTGGATCTGGTTGCCAGCAGCAGGAATTGTGGCGGCAGCCTTTGGCCTCGTTGTTGGGCCGATTGCCGTGCGATTGCGTGGACTGTATCTGGCGATCGTGACCCTCGGATTGGTTTTCATTGGTGAGCACTTTTTCCGGGAAGCGCGCTCGATCACCGGTGGTCAAGGTGTGGGTCGTCGTGGCGCGAAACTGGAACTTTTTGGTATTGATTTCGCGTCCAGCGAACCGATTGCGGGCCTGAGCCGTGAACAGGCGCAATTTTTCCTCGCGCTCGTGTTCCTCATCATTTTTGCCGTCATCGGTCGGAATATTGCCCGTTCTGCAGTTGGACGAGCTTTTGCTGCAGTTCGTGACCGAGACGTCGCGGCTGCGGTGATCGGCGTTGATCTTACGAAGTACAAAATTATGGCCTTTGCGTTGAGTTCATTCTTCGCTGGAGTCACCGGAGCGATGTATTACGCGGTTGTCGGTGTTTTCGAACCGAGCGCCTTCGGACTGTTGTTGTCGATCAAGTTCATCGCGATGGTCCTCATTGGCGGAGTGGCCACGATTAGCGGATCAATCATGGGTGCGTTGTTTATTGCTTTACTTCCACGCATGTCGATGGAAATTGCGCACTTGTTGCCATTCTTGACGAACTTCATCACGGTGTTTCAACTTGAGGCGATTCTTTATGGCGTACTCATCATCGTCTTTCTCATCTTTGAGCCACGAGGTATTTACGGCATTTGGTTAAGGATCAGAAATTACTGGAAAGGCTGGCCATTCTCCTATTGACGTCGGCTTAATACTCAGACCTTCGATTCCATCAGGGAATCGAACAACGGTGGCGCATTCCGTACCACCACGCAACCGAAAGGAAGAAACACAATGAAGAAAAACCGCACGTTGATTCGCCTTGTGGCGGGTATAGCGGTGGCGGCTTTCGCGCTGGCAGGTTGTCGCGGCGGGAGCGAAAGCGAAACCACAGGAACAGGCCCCGGTATCACCGAGGAAGCCTGCCCAGATGCAGTTAACGAAGACAACGGCTGCATCTATCTGGGTACTATTTCGGATCTCACCAAGGGCCCGTTCGCGCCATTGGCAGTTCCGATTACGGCTTCGCAAGAGGCGTTCTGGAATCGTGTCAATGAAGAAGGTGGCATCGGTGGCTACGACGTCAACGTCACCGAATATGTGGGTGATGCTGAATACAACCCGGAAATTCACAACCAGAAATACCAAGAAATGCGTAAGGACATTTTGGCTTTAGCGCAGACACTCGGTTCCTCGCAGACACTTGCAATTCTCGATGACATGAAGTCTGACGAAGTTATCGGTATTCCCGCCTCGTGGAACTCCGCTTGGGATTTCGAAGACCAGATCCTTCAAAGTGGTGCGAACTACTGCTTTGAAGCGATGAATGGTGTTGACTGGGCCGTTGCTGAACGTGGAGCTTCGGGCAAGGTTTTGGCAGTCCATTACCCGAATGATTACGGTGGAGACGCCGCTGAAGGTGTAAAGATTGCAGCTGAGGCAAACAACCTTGAGTTCATCGACGTGGAAACCCCAACCGGTCAGGACAACCAAGCTGGCGCGGTGGCCCGCATCCTCGATGAGCAGCCTTCGCTCGTGTACATCACGACAGGACCAGCTGAAATGGCTGCCATTGTCGGTGGCGCTGCGGCTCGCGGCTGGCAGGGAACTGCCATCGGATCCAGTCCTACGTGGAATCCTGCACTTCTCCAAACTGAAGCTGCACCAGCGATTGAAGCCATGTACTTTCAGGCAGCACCATGGGGTCCATGGGACGAAGATACCGATGGTCACAAGGCCATGCGTGATGCACTGAGTGATGTTGAGAATATCAACGACGGCTACACCGCCGGTTGGGTTTGGTCTTACCCAATGTTGCAGGTCCTCAAGGACGCAGCCAAGCTCGATGGTGGCATTTCACGCGCCAACGTCGTCAAGGCTGCAGCTGCCCTGGAGTCTGTCGACTATGAGGGCATGCTGCCAAATGATGCGCTCAATAAGAAGGGCGATCCTTCCGAGGTGGCCTTCCGTCAGAGCGTCATCGGTGGAGTGGATAAAGACTCCTCCACGGGTGTTTCGACCGTTAATGCGCTTGCCGCAGGCCCAACCGCAACGGGCTTCGACTACACCGCTCCGTGCTTCGCGCTGCAGTGATGAGTTGACGTCTTGAGCTAGTTACACCAAGGCAAAAGTCAGGGTCCGATTCCCCGGTGGGGTCGGGCCCTGACTGACTTTGTACCTCGCGAGTGCACCTGATACTCTGAAGGGTGCCGTGAAACGGCCACGGAAGTGTAGTGCCCCGGTGAACAGGCCCGGGCGCGCCGTGCAACGAGATAATTCAGGAGAATGCATGTCGAAGAAGAATGCTGCCCCAACGGTGGCAAATATGTCCAAGCAAGAAATCATTGCTGAATACGCTTTGAGCGAGGGTGACACTGGTTCTCCTGAAGTTCAGATCGCTTTGTTAACGGGTCGCATTTCGCACCTCACGGAGCACCTCAAGAACCACAAGCACGATCACCACAGCCGCCGCGGCTTGCTCTTGCTCGTCGGCCAGCGTCGTCGTTTGCTTAACTACCTGCAGAATTCCGAGATTGAGCGTTATCGCTCGCTGATTGAACGTCTCGGCCTGCGTCGCTGATTTGCGAAACGGTCATCTCCGCTCAAGGAGGTGGCCGTTTTCCACAATTTAATACCAAATAGACGAAGCGAGATGTTCGCTTCGGTCCTCGGTAGTGATTCTCGGATCCCACGGGCTCCGCGGGTCTCGATCGAAGACCGGCGAGTCGCTTCGTCCCTAACAGCAGGTATTGCCTGCGGAAGGGACACATATGTCCGAAACAACAGTTCACGCTGTAGAAACTGTCATTGACAATGGTCGCTTTGGCCAACGGAAAGTGCGTTTCGAAACTGGTTTACTGGCACGTCAGGCAGGCGGCGCGGTAAGTGCATTCCTGGATGACGATTCAATGCTGCTGTCGACCACGACTGCCAGCAAGCAACCAAAAGATCACTTTGATTTCTTTCCACTGACGGTCGATGTCGAAGAGCGTATGTACGCCGCTGGTCGTATTCCCGGTTCGTTTTTCCGTCGTGAAGGTCGTCCAGGAGAAGACGCTATCCTGACCTGCCGTTTGATTGACCGCCCATTACGTCCAACCTTTAAAAAGGGACTGCGCAATGAGGTTCAGGTCGTCATCACGGTGTTGGCGCTCAACCCGGATACCCCTTATGACGTCTTGGCGATCAACGCTGCCTCGGCATCAACCCAGATCTCGGGTCTGCCATTCAGCGGCCCAGTTGGCGCGACTCGTGTTGCTCTTATCGAAGGCCAGTGGGTCGCGTTCCCAACTCACAGCCAGCTAGAAAACGCTGTTTTCGACATGGTTGTTGCTGGCCGTATCGCGGGTGATGACGTCGCCATCATGATGGTGGAAGCCGAATCCACCGAAGCAACTTGGGATCTTGTCCAAGGGGGTGCGCAAGCCCCAACTGAACCAGTGGTTGCAGAGGGACTCGAGGCCGCTAAAGTCTTCATTCGTCAACTGTGTGAAGCCCAAGCGCAGCTTGCTGCCAGCGCGGCAAAGCCGGTCGAAGACTACCCAGTGTTCCTCGATTACGAAGACGATGTTTATGCAGCAGTTGCTGAGGTTGCTAAGGCTGATCTCGCCGAAGCAATGACGATCGTGTCGAAGGCTGATCGTGAAGATCGTGAATCAGTGATCAAAGCCGATGTGCTCGACAAGATCGGTGATCGTTTCGAAGGTCGCGAAAAAGAAATTGGTGCTGCGCTCCGTTCCTTGACGAAAAATGTCGTCCGTGAGCGTGTCTTGCGTGACAAGGTGCGCATTGACGGCCGTGGTTTGGCTGACATCCGTGCGATCTCAGCAGAGACGAACATCATCCCACGCGTACATGGTTCATCGCTGTTCCAGCGTGGCGAAACTCAGATCATGGGTGTTACCACCCTCAACATGCTTGATCTTGAGCAAAAGCTCGACACGCTCTCGCCAGAGACCACACGACGCTATATGCACAACTACAACTTCCCGCCATATTCGGTTGGTGAAACCGGACGAGTTGGATCACCTAAGCGTCGCGAAATTGGCCACGGTGCGCTTGCTGGCCGTGCGCTCATGCCAGTACTGCCGACGCGCGAAGAATTCCCGTACGCAATCCGCCAGGTTTCCGAAGCACTCGGCTCGAACGGGTCGACCTCGATGGGTTCAGTTTGTGCATCGACTCTTGGCCTCTTGAGCGCTGGCGTTCCACTGCGTGCACCGGTTGCCGGTATCGCAATGGGTCTCATCTCTGACGAGGTTGATGGAAAGACGGAGTACGTCGCACTGACGGATATTCTCGGCGCTGAAGATGCTTTCGGCGACATGGACTTCAAGGTTGCGGGTACTCGTGACTTTGTGACGGCGCTTCAGCTCGACACGAAACTCGACGGGATTCCAGCGGACGTTCTCGCTGGTGCTTTGACCCAAGCCCATGATGCTCGTCAGACCATCCTCGACGTGATGGCTGAAGCGATTGACGGGCCTGCCGAAATGAGCCCGTACGCACCGCGCATCATCACGATCAAGATTCCAGTAGACAAGATTGGTGAAGTCATTGGTCCTAAAGGCAAGATGATCAACCAGATTCAAGACGATACTGGTGCCAAAATCTCGATTGATGACGATGGAACGGTCTACGTTGGTGCTGACAACGGTGAGGCCGCTGAAGCCGCTAAATTGGCGATTAACGGGATAGCCAACCCGACGATGCCAGAAGTGGGTGAACGTTACCTAGGAACCGTCGTAAAGACTGTTGATTTCGGTGCCTTCATCTCGCTATTGCCAGGCAAGGATGGACTCTTACACATCAGTAAGCTCCGTGAACTCAATGGTGGCCAGCGCGTCAACAATGTCGAAGACGTTGTTTCTGTCGGTCAGAAGATTCAAGTCGAAATCGCTGAGGTTGGCGATCGTGGCAAGCTGTCGCTCGTTCCAGTCATTGAGAAAGACGAGAACGCAGGATCTGAAGAAGCCTGATTTCTTCCATTGATGATGCCCCGCAGCCGATGGTTGCGGGGCATCATCGTTTAGCCTTAAGCCCATGACACGAGTTGCAGTTTTCGGTGCCCGAGGACGAATGGGATCAGCATCAGTTGCGGCCCTTAATCAGGCGGGGGGAATTGAAGTCGTTGCTGAGATTGACTTGGATGATGATCCTCGAACGGCAGTCGTCGAGGCTGCCGATGTTGCGCTGATCTTTTCAACGCCCGAACCTGCATTGGAACACGTCAAGTTTTGTATCGACGCTGGCATACACGCTGTGGTCGGCACCTCAGGATTTGACGAAACTCGCCAAGGAACCGTGAATGACTGGCTGTCTAACGCACCGGATGTCTCGGTGCTGATTGTCCCCAATTTTTCCATCGGTGCAGTGTTATTGATGTTATTTGCTGCGAAAGCCGCACCTCACTTTGAATCTGTCGAAGTGCTTGAAATGCATCATCCAGATAAGATCGACGCCCCGTCAGGTACCGCAGTACGTACGGCTGAAATGATGGCTACAAGCCGAGCCGCTGCCGGAAGTGCTCCGCTGCCCGATGCCACTACGACCGACCCAAATGGCTCGCGAGGAGCGAAAGTGGCTGGAATTCCAGTGCATGCGATTCGAGCTCGCGGTTTCGTAGCTTCACAAGAAGTCATTCTTGGCAACGCCGGCGAGTTGATGAGCCTCCGTCACGATTCGACGGATAGACAATCGTTTATGCCCGGTGTCGTTGCAGCCGTTCGAGCGGCAGGAGCTAAGCCCGGCTTAGCGGTCGGTCTCGACACTATCCTCGGTCTCTCCTAAGGTTCAACTGAACGTCGCGTTTGCACTTAGAAGAACAAGCGGAATAAGGCAGTACTTGCGGCAGCACCCACGAGCATGGGTAGGAACGGGACGCGAAAAGCCAACAGAACTGCTGCGACTCCCAAACCAACGATGCGTGCGTCGATGACAAGCCTCGTTCCGTCTGTGAACGTCTGCACTGCAACCAGCGCAGACAGCAAGGCAACGGGGATAAACGCAGCTATTTGGATTGTCACGCGATGGTCTAAAACCGACTGGGGCACACTGAGTCCGAGGAGTTTCCAGGCGTAACAGCCGGCGATGACGACGAGAGTAGCTATCCATAGTTCCGTCATGCTGGTTCACCTTTCTTCGGATAGGCCCGATTCAATATGAGACCAAGCGCCACCGCAGCGCCGCCGCCAAGAATGATCGGAGCACCCGGTACGGTGATGGGGACAAGGACGAGTGCAGCGATCACTGCAATCAATGCCAAGATTCGGGACAGTCGATCGCTTAGGCGTGGCCACGCCAAACCGAGGAATGCTGCGGCAACGGCTGCATCGAGTCCGAAGGTTTTTGGGTCGCCTATAGCATTACCTGCCACCGCACCGATGAGCGTCATGACATTCCACATGAGAAAGATCGAAATGCCGGTCCAAGCGAAGGCTGTGCGTGAATTCTTGGGTTCTTCTTGTGCGAGCGCCATGGCGGTGCTTTCGTCAATCACAATGTGCGCTACGGCCGCTTTGCGCCATCCTTTAGGGCGCAGGATATTGGCCAAAGAAATCGAGTAAAACATATTTCGTGCACCCAACAGGACGGCCGTGAACGCTGCTGTCATAGGTGCGCCACCGGACGCCACCACGCCAATAAAAGCGAATTGTGATGCCCCGGTAAAGGCGAGGAGCGAAAGCGCACAGGTCTGCATCACTGTCAGGCCGCTTGTTGTGGCAAGCGCCCCGAAGGTGATCCCATAGGTGCCTACGCCAATGCCAACGCCGAGGGAGTCGGCAATGATGCGGCGCTTCGACGCATCCATCACATCAAAGCAGTGTGGAGACGGATTTGCTTGAGGTGTTCGCCGTTGTCGGCCGCTAACTGACGGTGCGCGCCATCTGGAGCCCAACCCGCAGCTTCCGCGAAGCCTCTCGTTTCGTCGTCTGTGCTGTTTAACCACCAGATGGCGCGGCGAAAGCCATCGGCACGAAGCGTGTCGGCACAGGCTTGGAGAAGCCTTGAACCGTGCCCGTTACCGCGAGAATTCGTCTCGATTATGAATTCGCCGATCTCACCATCGCGGATTTGGTCGGCGTCAGGATCGTGGCATGGGTGGACCAGTGCAAAACCATGAATTGTGGCTCGTTCAAGGGCAACGAGCGTGCGAACGCGCGCATCTTTCGCGCGAGTAATAACCTCTACCCATTGTCCAGCCACTGACGTCGGCGCAATGGACTTAAAAGATTCATCCCCGAGGAGCTCTCCGAACGCTTCACGCCAGTGTTGAATTTGGATCCGGGCGATATGCGGGGCGTCGTCTGGCCAAGCGAGTCGTGCGGAAACGTCGGCGCTCATGGTGATCCTCCGGGCTGGGCGAGAAGTGGCATTTCGGCGGGGCTGAGATCGCGAAGTGACTCGAGCTGCAGAAACTTAGGTGCAATATTTCTCCCATGTTACGCACTTGCTGACGAGCCGCCGCTGGGGTGGCTTGACTCGCGTTCTAGCCCACAAGTGACGGTGCCACGATGTGAACCGGTTGGAGTACTTGCACGTGAACGTCATCGCCTGGAACCCACTTTTCGCTTGGGTGCGCATGCACACGCAGGGACACGCCCGCGGCCGGTTCTACGAAAACCAACTGTGTGTCGCCGCGAAACTCGGTCCGCAAGACTTTGTGAGCCAACCCGCCAGTCGTGCCTTCGTAACTATCTGCTTGAGGAGCAGAGGTCAGCCGAACCTGTTCCGGTCTCACCATGGCCAAAACCTGCTCTGAGGTTGCCAGCGGCTCGAATGTATTTATCACGCCTAGAGCAGTTTGAACCTGATGCTCATCGACGGGCTGACCCGGCAAAAATGACGCTGGACCCAACTTTTCGGCCACCGAACGAGTGGGCGGACGTTCATACAATTCAGTTGGCGTTCCGAGAGCCAGAATGTGCGATTCTTCCAACACTGCGATCCGGTCGCTCATCGTCAACGCTTCGGCAACGTCGTGTGTCACTAGTACAGCGGCCGTTTTCGTTTCAGCGAGGATCCGGGCGATGTCCACCCGGAGCGCGCCACGCAGTTCGGCGTCCAAGGAAGAGAATGGTTCGTCGAGCAACAACACAGGGGGAGCAGGCGCGAGGGCGCGAGCCAAAGCAACGCGCTGACGCTGACCGCCAGATAACTCGTGTGGCATTGCCGCGGCTCGATCGCTTAGGCCAATCAGGTCGAGCATGTGTGCCACCCGCTCAACTCGTCTGGCACGCGGAACGCCGTAGCCGATGTTTGAGGCCACTGTGCGGTGCGGGAACAGTGCACCTTCTTGCGGCACCAGCCCCACCCGACGTTTTTGAGCTGGCCAATTTGTCACATCTTGATCACCCAACAACACGTGTCCACTCCGAGCAGGATGCAAGCCCGCTATCGCCCGCAAAAGAGTGGTCTTGCCGCTGCCTGAAGCGCCCAGAATCGTGACCAGTTCGCCCGGTGCGACATCGAAAGAGATGTCTGACACCACCGGTTGTGTGCCGAACCCAGCGTTCAGATTTGTCAGGCGAAGTCTCATCCGCGGGCCGCCCTGCTTAAGAGCCAAGCCGGAGCTAGGCCTACCACGATCAGCGCCAATGCCGCAGGAGCTGCCGCCGAGTAGGCGTCGATCGACGTTTTCGTCCACAACTCAGTGGCCAGTGTGTCAACTCCGATCGGACGGATCATCAAGGTCATGGGCACTTCTTTCATCGCAGCCGACATGACAAATACGGCTCCTGCAGCAATGCCCGGCAGCGCGTGACGTGCAGTGACCGTCCACCACGCGTTACTTGCGGAACGACCCAGAGTTTGGGCGACTTCAGGCAAGCGTACAGACACTTGCTGGATCGCCGCACGTGCTGATCCGATTGACTTGGGTACGAGCACGACCACATATGTCAGGATCAGCATAGGCAGCGTTTGATACAACGACGGGAACACTCGCAAACTCATGAATACGACCCCTAAAGCGATGATCACAGACGGCAATGCTTGACCCAAGAACGAAACGGCTTCGACTAGCCGAATCCAGCGGTGCCTGAAACGAGCACTGAGCGCCGCTATCGGCAGTGCTGCGAGTGTGGCGATCACGGCCGTCACGAGTCCTAACACGAGCGTGGTTGCCGCCGCACTAGCCAAATCGGAAAGATTTTGGGCGTAACGCGTGCCGCCCGCCAATCGAATGAGAAGTATGCCTACGGGCAGCACGACGACGAGTAGTACGGGTGTTAGCACCAGCGCTCCCAGCCCGGCAGTCTTCCAAGGTCCCAGCACCAGTTGTGGAACCTCTCGCACCACCACGGCTGCCGAACGCCGATCAGAGCGCCGTCGTGTCCACTGTTCGAGCGCCACAAATACCAGTGCCACCGCCACCAGCACTAAACCTAATGCGCCCGCGTGACCTCGATTGAGACTTCCGGCAAACAAGCCATATACACCTACGGTTAGCGTCTGGGTACGCAACATTGCTGGCGCTGCATAGTCCGACAACGCATACAGCACGGACAACAGGCAGCCGGCCAAGGCGGCGGGCAACACTTGCGGGAGAGTTACGGTGAAGAACGCGCGAAGTTCTGAAGCTCCCAGACTGCGAGCCACGTCAGCGGCTGAGTGATCAGCGCGGCGAAAAGCTGCCAAAGTCGCTAGCGTGACGTACGGGAATGTCGACAAAGATATCACGGCAATCGTGGGCAATATTCCTGTCGTGCCGGGGCGCACCGATACCAGAACGTAGGCCGCTACATAGGACGGAACTGCCACCGGCAACGCCAACACGATCCACCATAGGTTCGGAGTCGGTAACTTCACGCGGCTCACGATAGTGGCCGTTCCGAGGCCCAATGCCAATGTCGTGATCGCGACGCCAAAGGTCACCGCCATAGTCGTGAGGAAAAGGTCGGCGGTGCGCTGGCGGAACAGGATCGCTCCGACGCCGTCGAATCCTAGTTCGGCGACCCGAATACACAAATAAATCAACGGAATTGCGGTGGCGCCTGCCACCGCAATCGCTATTGCAGATACGCCTATGGGCGGCCGGTACGAAACCGACCGCCCAAAGCGCTTCGTGAAGAGTTCTCTCAGACCAATCCGACCTTCGTCAACAGTGCCACGGTTGCTTCGAGGGAAGCGAGTTTCGCCAGATCAATGTCTGGGCCGCCGAGGTCTGCTAGTGCTGGTACGCCTGTAGGACTCTGGCCTTCGAGTGCCAGTGGGTATTCAGCGGTTTCCTCGAGGAAGTACGTCTGTGCCTCCTCCGATATCAGAAACTCAACGAACTCCTTCGCAGCAGTGCTGTCTTTCGCGCCTGTCAGAATGCCCGCGCCCGTCACGTTCACGAGGGCTGACACCGAACCTGGCTTGCCGAAAGCGATCTTGGCTCGCTGGGTCGTTGGGTCGCCATCAAAACGTGCCCAGTAGTAGTGGTTGATCAGCCCGAGTTCGACCTCACCGGTGTTTACTGCATCCAAGATCGCGCCGTTCTTTTCAAATACTTGCGCGTCGTTTGCAACTAGGCCCTTGAGCCATTCTTCTGCAGCCTCTTCGCCTTCAGATACGCGCAAGGCAGTGACGAATGCCTGGAACGAGGCGTTCGTCGGAGCAATTGCGAACTTGCCCTTCCACTTCGGTTCGAGCAGTTCGAACACGTCGTCAGGAACGTCGGCGGCGTCGAGTGTTTCGCTGTCGTATGCGATGACGCGAGCACGACCAGTCAGGCCCACCCACGTATCGTTGTGTGAGGTGTATTCAGCTGGGACTGCATCGGTGATCGAGTCGGGGAGCTTGGCGAGAAGGTCAGCTTCGGCCAGAACTCCCAGTGCTCCAGATTCCTGTGACAGGAATACTTGAGCGGGGGTGTTTGCGCCTTCTTCGAGCAACTGGGCCGCGAGTTCGGTGCTGCCAGCGTCTCGAATCTCTACCTTGATGCCGCTCTTGGTTTCGAATAGTTTGATCAATGGTTCGACGAGTTCAAGGTCTCGACCTGAATAGACGACCAATGAATCTTCTTTCTCGTCATCAGCTTCGTTGTTTGCCGAGGAACATGCGCCTAATGTGAGGGCCGCAATTACCGACAATGCAAGGAGCGCGCGACTGCGAATGAAGGTCATACTTGGTGTTTCCTTCCAACGTAGGTGGAGTGCCGAGGACTGATACTAACTTAGGCTAGGCTAACCTCTAGGTATCGGGTCTGGAGTCGAGGTTTGGAGGTTGGTGTCGCGGCTGCGTGACGCGGGCATACGATACGATCTTGAGCCCGCTTGTATCAATCCGTGAAGGTGCCTGATGTGTTAGGTAAGAAGATCGCTTCAAGTCCGCTCAACGGATGTGGACATACTCAACCGCGGTATGAGTCAATTTCCGTGAGTATTGCGCATGAGTCGTAGCAGGGGATCTAGGTGTTGCTTGTTATGCTCGGCAAATGCGCGCCTATCTTGACCTTGTTCAACGAATACTTGATGAGGGAATTGAGCGATCTGACCGGACCGGTACGGGTACCTTGAGCGTCTTTGGTCATCAACTTCGTTTTGATCTTTCTGATGGTTTCCCTGTGGTGACGACCAAGAAGGTTCACCTTAAGTCTGTTATTGCCGAGTTGCTGTGGTTTGTTGCTGGTAGCACAAACACCGAATATTTGCGTGAAAACGGCGTCACCATTTGGGACGAATGGGCCGATGAAAATGGTGACCTCGGTCCGATTTACGGTTACCAATGGCGTTCATGGCCAGCCCCGTCTGGCGAGCATATTGATCAGCTCAAAGCCGTTATCGAAGGCATCAAAACCGATCCTTACTCACGTCGACATTTGGTCAGTGCTTGGAACGTAGCCGAACTTGACGAGATGGCTCTCGCGCCGTGCCATGCGTTCTTCCAGTTCTATGTAGCTGACGGAAAGTTGTCCTGCCAGCTCTACCAGCGTTCGGCAGACGTTTTCCTCGGTGTTCCGTTCAATATCGCCTCCTATGCCTTGCTCACGCACATGATGGCGCAAGTGTGTGGCCTAGACGTTGGCGAATTTGTGCATACTTTCGGCGACGCGCACCTATACCTCAACCATCTTGATCAGGCGAAACTGCAACTCGAACGTGAACCCTTAACTTTGCCGACTCTCAAACTTGATCCGACGATCAAAGATATCGACGGTTTCACGCTCGACTCGATTACAGTCGAAAACTACGAGAGCCACCCAGGAATCAAGGCACCGATCTCAGTATGAGAATTACCGCAGTCGTAGCTGTTGGCAGCAATTGGGTGATTGGCAAAGACGGACAGATGCCGTGGCCGCCAACTGGCGATATGCGTTTGTTCAAAGAGCTGACCTGGGGTCACCCGATGATCATGGGGCGAGCCACCTTCGAGTCGATAGGTCGTCCGCTGCCCGGGCGAACCTCCATCGTTATGACGCGTAACCCGCACTGGGAGCCCGGATTTGACGAGGTCCTTGTGGTTTCGTCGTTAGCCGAAGGTATAACGAGGGCGGCTGAACTTGACGAGGAAGTTTTCCTTATCGGAGGCGGTCTTGTTTTTGCCGAAGCTAGGGAGGCGGGCCTCTTAGATCGCCTCGTTATCACCCACGTTCCGCTGGCACCAGAAGGTGACGCTTACTTCGACCCCCTTGAAGCCGCACTTTGGCGGGAAGTGTCGCGCGAGCCTTACGAAGGCACCCCGGACTTTGAGGTTGCAACCTATGAGCTTATCGATTCGAGTAGACGCGCCCTATAGCAAAATTGCTAGTTGCCGCGATTGTGCCAAGAGATTCCCCTGCTCATCCCAAAGTTCACCGTCTTCTTCATGCATGCCATCAACGACATGCTGCGTAAACATGCGTGAGGCCACCCATGCGCCCGGCGTGGGTAAGCGATGCAGATGAACGGTGAGCTGCACTGTCATGCTGATGTGTGGTCCGAGTTCCATCACGGGTGGTGGACTGGCATCGCACAGCATTGCTAATGCTGGCCAGTCGATTGGTTCTTCGTCTGCAAGACGGATCCATGTTTCGGCCAACGCTTCGCCGTTGGGCTCGCCTGTAGCCCAACCTGGTATTTTTGGCCACCGCTGGTCAAGGCGTTCGAAAAGACCACTGGGAGTCTGTCCCGTAGAACGAGGATCCAAGCATTCCTCCGGCGCAGGCATATTCGGGGAAGTGCCCAACTCTTGAGAAATTCCTTCGTGATTGCGTCGGAAGGTAGCGACCATGTGCAACACCTGTTTCTCTTCTTGATCCAAGGTCACTTCTACGGTCTGTACCCGATTGCCTAGTTTGACGGGCTTTAGGCGAATTATGGCTTCAACGTCTGGCTTGGGTGAACTCAAATATGAGATCGACAGTGCGGCCGGACGGCCGACATCGAATTCTTCCATTGCCGCCCGAATCATGATTGCGAGAGCGTAACCACCATTGGGCGCGCCTAGCGGTGTGTTCCATTCATCGGTAATAAGGATCGAGCGCAATCCGGGCTCTTGCGAAATGGAGGTCGTCGCGCGAACGAAAACTTGGTTCATGTTCATATCCTGCACTGAGCCGAAACATGACTTCGCGGTAACCTCGACTTATGACTTCTCCGTTTGCGACAGCTCAAGCTCCATTTGGTCGGGTTCTGACCGCTATGGTGACGCCGTTCAAGGCTGATGGTGATCTTGATCTGGAGGCTGCGCAAAAGCTAGCAAGCCATCTCGTCGATCAAGGTAATGATGGTCTGATTGTTAGTGGTACGACCGGCGAATCACCCACCACTAAGGGTGAAGAAGATGGGCAACTTTTGGCTGCGGTGCTGGAAGCTGTGGGAGACCGTGCTTCCATAGTGGCCGGCATTGGGACGAACGACACTCGCCATAGCGTCGAACTAACCCAACAAGCGGTCAAGTTCGGTGCACATGGTTTGCTGCTCGTGACCCCGTATTACTCCAAACCACCACAAGCGGGTCTGCAAGCGCATATTGATGCAGTCGTGGCAGCTGGCGGTGATACACCGGTCATGCTGTACGACATTCCCGGGCGGACCGGCACCAAACTCGCTCGTGAGACTATTGCACACGCTGACCAGCACGAAAGTGTTGTAGCAATTAAGGACGCTACGGCAGACATAGCCCGTGCGCCGTGGATCTTGAACAACACCTCCTTGGCCATTTATTCCGGTGACGACGCGCTCAACTTAGCCTGGCTAGCGACCGGTGCCGTCGGTGTCGTGAGTGTTGTTGGCCATGTTGCTGCCGCTGGCTTCCGCGATATGGTTGCGGCTGTCGATGCGGGTGATCTTGCGACCGCGCAAGCTATCAACAATCGTTTGCATCCTCTGACGGAGGCGATTATGGGCCATACGCAAGGTGCTATTGCCGCCAAGGTTGCACTCGAATTGCAGGGCGTATTGACCTCCGCCAAGGTTCGCCCACCTCTTTCTCAAGCAGACGCCGAGACTGTCGACATTATTCGTCAGGCACTTCGTAACGCCGGTCTGCTGTCGTAAATATTCTCTAAGGAGATTTGTGTGACTGTTGTTGCCAGTGACCTAGCCCTACCGCCGAAACTCCAGCCGGGTGCGATGCGCATCATTGCATTGGGCGGCCTCGGTGAAATTGGTCGAAACATGACAGTGTTCGAGTACGACTCGAAACTGCTCATCGTCGATTGTGGAGTTTTGTTTCCTGAGGAACATCACCCGGGAATCGATCTGATTCTGCCGGACTTCTCCATTATCGAAGACCGTCTCGATGACGTTGTTGGCATCGTTCTTACTCATGGGCACGAAGATCACATCGGGGGAGTGCCTTATCTTTTGCGGGAACGCGGCAATATTCCGGTGATCGGTTCGGTTCTAACGCTGGCTTTATTGGATCCGAAACTCAAAGAGCATCGGCTAAAGGAAGCTCCGAGGCATGTCGTTGCCGAAGGCGATGTGGTGAACTTCGGTCCTTTTGAATGCGAGTTTGTTGCCGTCAACCATTCGATCCCGGATGCACTTGCTGTGGCCATCAAAACCCCGGCCGGTGTCGTTCTGCACACGGGCGATTTCAAAATGGATCAGTTGCCGCTTGATGGCCGTATTACGGACTTGCGAGCTTTCGCTCGTCTTGGCGAAGCCGGTGTTGACTTATTCCTCACCGACTCGACGAACTCCGACGTGCCTGGTTTCACTACGGCCGAACGCGAGATTTCGGCTGCTATCGATGCTGTCTTCGCTCGCAGTGAAAAGCGAGTCATCGTGGCTTCATTCGCCTCACACATCCATCGGGTGCAACAGGTATTAGATGCAGCGGTAAGACACGGTCGCAAAGTCGCCTATGTAGGTCGTTCCATGGTGCGCAATATGCAGATCGCGCGTGAACTGGGCTTCCTCAAGGTACCCGATGGCGTTGTCGTTGAGTCGGTCGCGGATGTTGCACCAGAGAAGCTCGTTCTGATGTCAACGGGTTCTCAAGGTGAACCGATGGCTGCTCTTTCGCGAATTGCAAATGGTACGCACCAACAGGTTTCACTCGAACCTGGCGATACCGTGCTGTTGGCTTCTTCGCTGATTCCGGGTAACGAGAATGCTGTATATCGGGTGATTGACGGTCTTACTCAACTTGGTGCACATGTCGTCCACAAGGGCAATGCTCTAGTTCATGTGTCCGGTCATGCCTCGGCCGGCGAGCTGCTGTATTGCTACAACATCGTTCGACCCAGCAACGTGATGCCGGTTCACGGCGAAATGAGACACCTCTACGCCAACGCGGCTCTTGCGAAATCGACTGGTGTGCCGAACGTTGTGATTGCTCGCGACGGACATGTAGTGGATTTGGTAGACGGTGTTGCCACGATCGTCGGTGCATATCCTTGTGGTCACGTTTATGTTGACGGGTCTTCGGTTGGTGAAATCACTGAAGACGAGTTACGTGACCGTCGAGTCTTGGGGGCTGAAGGCATTATCTCGGTGGTGGCTGTCGTAGACCTAGATAGTAAGTCAATCATCAGCGGCCCGACTGTTCATGCACGTGGTATCGCCGAATCGGACGATGTTTTCGAGTCAATTTCACCTAGTTTGCACGAAGTGTTGCAGATCGCTTTGGATGAGGGACAGGACGATACTCACCAGCTTCAGCAGGTGCTACGCCGCAAGTTGGGATCCTTCGCTGGACGCAAATTGCGTCGTCGCCCAATGATCATGCCGATCGTCGATATCCGTCGAGGGCGAGGCGCGCCGCAGGCCGAATAACAGTGAAACATTGAAGTTGTGGTTTAAACTTCCCCTATGGCGACCCGAACGTCTTCCCCGCCGCGCAAGCGGCCGTCCGCAGGCCAAGCCAAGAAGAAGCCGGCTGCTGCGCGTAAGCCTGTCCCTAAAACCAAAAAGAGCAGCACATCCGCTGCTCCTTCTGGGGGCTTAGCTGCTGTAGGCACCGGCATTTTACGCGGTGTCACAGCCGTCTGGCTGGCCCTCGCTGGCCTCATCGGTGGCATCGCGCGAGGCATCGGTCATAGTGCCCGTGACCTTGATCCTGAATTGCGTCGAGATGGCATTGGTTTGTTTATCCTCAGTCTTGCCGTGGTGAGCGCTGCGGGAATTTGGTGGGATATCTCAGGATTAGTAGGCGACACGATTCGTACCGTGACCACTGGTTCGGTAGGCGTGCTGGCCTGGGCGGTCCCCATTGTGCTCGTCGTGATTGCGGTAGGCACGATGCGTAGTCCTGACAAGACTGGGCCCGCAGGGCGGCAGTTCATCGGCTGGGGTGCCATCATCGGTGGTGTTTTAGGGCTTGTGCATCTTTCGCACGGCACGCCTCGGCCCGCCGATGCTACGGCCATGGCCGACGCTGGCGGTGCGGTTGGTTTCTTGTTTTCTGCGTTACTCATCGATCTCTTGAAGACTCCTTGGGTAGTGGCACCAATCTTGGTTTTTGTCGTGCTTTTTGGTGTGCTCGTAGTGACGGGCACCCCGTTGCACCAAGTGCCTCAGCGCTGGCACGCTTTTGTTGATTTGGCCACCGGCAAGAACAAAGAAGAAGTCGAAGCAGCCCCAAAAAAGGCACGTCATCCCCGTACAGAACATGTTGCCGAACCTTTTGAGAACCCGCTTGTTGATGGCCCAGATGATGATCGGATGGTCGATCTGACCGAAACAGCTGTGAAGTCCTATGGACTCGGTGAAGATACCCAGGCTGCGATTCCCGACAAGGTTGCTGCACCAATTGAGCCAGTTCCAGCCCGTGCCGAACAGTTGGTTTTGTCCGGCGATGTTGTCTACACGTTGCCGGACTCGACGGCGCTTAAAGAAGGCACACCACCGAAGGCGCGAACATCAGCCAGCGACCAAGTGGTTGATCGATTGACTGAGGTGCTTAATCAGTTCCAGATTGATGCGCAAGTGACGGGTTACACCCGTGGGCCGACGGTCACACGATACGAAGTCGAGCTCGGTCCAGCGGTCAAGGTAGAGAAGGTCACTGCGCTGAGTAAGAACATTTCTTATGCGGTCGCTTCAAACGAGGTCCGCATCTTGTCGCCGATCCCAGGTAAGTCTGCGATCGGTGTTGAGATTCCGAACGTCGATAAGGAAATGGTGTCGCTGGGTGACGTTTTGCGTTCCGCGAAGGCCCGAAGTGACCATCACCCGATGGTTGTCGGACTTGGCAAGGACGTTGAAGGCGGCTTCGTCGTCGCCAACTTGGCCAAGATGCCGCACTTGCTTGTTGCTGGTGCTACTGGATCAGGTAAATCGAGTTTCGTTAACTCGATGATTTCATCGATCATGATGCGATCTACACCTGACGAGGTTCGGATGATTCTCGTTGACCCTAAGCGAGTAGAACTGAATGTCTATGAAGGCATCCCGCATCTCGTAACACCGATTATCACGAACCCGAAGAAGGCGGCCGAAGCGCTGCAGTGGGTTGTCCGCGAAATGGACATGCGCTATGACGATCTTTCGAACTTCGGATACCGCCATATCGACGATTTCAACAAAGCAGTGCGCTCTGGACAACTTAAAGCACCGGCAGGAAGCGAGCGTGTGCTTACCCCATACCCGTACCTCTTGGTCGTGGTCGATGAGCTTGCCGATCTGATGATGGTGGCACCGCGAGATGTAGAAGATGCGATTGTGCGTATCACCCAGTTGGCGCGTGCTGCGGGTATTCACTTGGTATTAGCTACTCAGCGTCCGAGCGTCGACGTGGTTACTGGTCTGATTAAAGCTAATGTTCCTAGTCGACTGGCTTTCGCAACGTCGTCGCTTGCCGATAGCCGAGTGATTCTTGATCAGCCGGGAGCCGAGAAACTCGTTGGCCAAGGTGATGGCTTATTTCTGCCGATGGGTGCCAACAAAGCCATGCGTATGCAAGGCGCTTGGATCACCGAGGCGGAAATCCGGACGTTAGTTGACCACTGCAAGGCTCAAGCTCAACCGAATTATCGTGAAGATGTTTCTGCCCCGCAGACAGCAAAACGCGAATTGGATGATGATATTGGCGACGATCTCGATTTGGTGTTACAAGCAGTCGAACTCGTGGTATCCACTCAGTTCGGCTCGACATCGATGCTGCAGCGCAAGTTGCGCGTTGGTTTTGCCAAGGCCGGACGTCTGATGGACATCATGGAAAGTCGCGGGGTTGTGGGTCCAAGCGAAGGATCGAAAGCGCGCGATGTTCTTGTCAAAGCCGATGAACTTGACGAGGTTTTGGCTGGTATCCAAGCTGGCTGAACTGGCGTGATCCATACTTGAACTGTGCCTGTAAATGGAGCCGACACGAACTCGGCAAGCGCTAAACCAAGTAACGTCAATGTTCCGAACGCACTTACCGTACTGCGAATTCTTGGCGTACCGGTCTTTGGTTGGCTATTGCTGACCCAGTTCGGTGAATCAACATCCTGGCGTTGGTGGGCGCTTTTGGCGTTCGTCCTGCTGATGGCGACCGATAAAATCGATGGCGATATCGCCCGCAAATATAACCTGATCACTGATTTCGGAAAACTCGCCGATCCGGTGGCAGACAAGGCGCTAACGGGAATGGCTTTTGTCGGCTTATCCATTATCGGCGCGCTGTGGTGGTGGGTCACGATTTTGATGCTCGTTCGTGAGTGGGGCATCACCGTCCTGCGTGCCGTGATGGTGCGGCGTGGCGTGGTGATGCCGGCAAGTAAGGGCGGAAAGCTCAAAACGGTCTTGCAATCAGTGGCAATTGGTGTTTATGTAGCGCCGTTTAATCTTCTTGACGGCACTCTGCCGTCGGTGGCAATGTGGCTGGGTCACCTCGCGATGGCTGCCGCTCTGATCGTGGCGCTCGTGACGGGTGTCCAATACATCTTTGAAGCTAGGGCCAACGCTAAGCAAGGCAAAATGTCATGACTGATGCTGCTTCGCTCGTCCGGATCCTTGCTGAGCGCGGCCAGAATGTAGCGGTTGCGGAGTCACTTACCGGCGGTTTGTTGGCCGCGGCCTTTGTTGAGGTTCCAGGCGCGTCGCGCGTGTTTGCGGGGGGAGTAGTGGTTTACCAAGCTGAGCAAAAAGTACGACAGCTCGGCATTCGGGCGGAGTTCCTTGCTCAACACGGAACCGTTGATCCTGATGTGGCAAGAATGATGGCTGATTCCGTGCGCTCTAGTTTTGAAACGGACTTCGGATTGGCTACCACTGGTGTTGCTGGGCCTGGCATGTCCGAAGGTAAAGCTCCGGGCACGGTATTTATCGCAATAGCGCGGCGTGAGACCACAGATGTGCTTCGTTGTGAGTTCGAGGGAGACAGACAAGAAGTGCGAAACCAGACGGTATTACATGCTTTGTCAGGGTTGGTCGCTATTCTTAAGGAAGATTCGCAGCCTTAGCGTTGTTGAACAAAGAAGGAAGGTGAAAGCGATGACTCCAATGCGCCAGCTCATGGGTGAGGTACTTCGGACCCGTCGCCGTGCTCAAGGGATGACCTTGCGCGATCTTTCTTCCAAGGCGCGAGTGAGCCTGAGTTACATTTCAGAGATCGAACGCGGACAGAAAGAACCAAGTTCAGAACTCCTAGCTGCTCTGGCCGACGCTCTAGAGATTCCATTGAGCAATGTGTTGTCGCAGGTGAGCTCCTTGCTTGAGCTGGAAGAAGCTACCGAGTTTGCCACTGTCGCTGAACTCAGTGCAAAAGACGTTGCGATGTCTGCTGCCTGATGCGACACAGCGAGTTCTGGGAGCGCATGCATCACCATCTCGGCGACGATTACGCCGAGTTTTGGGGTGGTCACCACGCCATCAGTTTGCTGGGCAGCCGCACTGCGGTTGAGGCTTTGGCGGATGGTGAGAAACCACTCGTGGTATGGCGAGCTGTGCATGCTGAACTCGAATTGCCCCATCGCGATCGTTGACACCCTTCTCTAAATCGCATTTTTCTCTGGCGTGTCGATCCGGTTCGAACAGATGTTCGGATAGTGTGTTGTGCACAGGCCGACGTTGGCTCTGAGCGTGGTCCACAGGCGAGTCGAAGAGGCTCAAAAATGTCTGAGGGTTCATCTAACGTCGAATATGGCCAGCCGCCCACGACACAGTTAGGAATCGCATATGAGCAACACCGCGAAGAACCTCGCCAAAGAGCGAGCAAATAAAGACAAAGCTCTAGATAACGCGCTCGCGCAAATTGACCGCTCTTACGGTAAGGGTGCAGTCATGCGTTTGGGCGACCAAACCCAAGCGCCTATTGAGATAATTCCGACTGGTGCAGTTGCGCTCGATGTAGCGCTCGGTATTGGCGGTTTGCCTCGTGGTCGTGTGGTAGAGATCTACGGGCCAGAATCCTCTGGTAAAACTACAGTCGCTTTGCACGCGGTGGCGAACGCGCAGAAGGCAGGCGGTGTGGCAGCGTTCATCGATGCCGAGCACGCACTCGATCCAGAGTATGCCCGCAAGCTTGGCGTCGATACGGATGCCCTCCTCGTTTCTCAACCGGACTCTGGCGAACAGGCTCTGGAGATCGCCGATATGTTGATTCGCTCGGGCGCTCTTGACATCATCGTTATCGACTCGGTGGCAGCTTTGGTTCCACGCGCCGAAATTGATGGTGAAATGGGAGACAGCCATGTTGGTTTGCAGGCTCGTTTGATGAGCCAGGCTCTGCGGAAGATGACGGGTGCCATTAATGGTTCGGGCACTACAGCCATCTTTATTAACCAATTGCGTGAAAAAATCGGCGTTATGTTTGGTTCGCCCGAGACCACGACGGGCGGTAAAGCGCTCAAATTCTATGCTTCCGTGCGTTTGGATGTTCGTCGGATTGAAACTCTTAAAGACGGCACTGACATGGTGGGTAACCGCACTCGAATCAAGGTCGTTAAAAACAAGCTCGCTCCGCCGTTCAAACAGGCCGAGTTTGACATCATGTATGGCCAAGGCATTAGCCGTGAAGGTAGTTTGATTGATCTCGGTGTCGACGGAGGTTACATCCGTAAAGCTGGTGCTTGGTACACCTACGAGGGCGACCAGCTGGGCCAAGGCAAAGAGAACGCTCGCCAGTTCTTGCGTGATAATCCCGATCTGGCGCTCGAGATTGAGAAGAAGATCAAGGATGGTCTTGGTATTGGTGTAACGGCTGCTCCTGAACCTGAAGCAGCCGCCGATCTTTCGGCCGCCGATTTCTAATGGCTGAATCAGAAAGCATGTCACCTGAACGGGCGCATGCTTTCGCAACCAAAATCGCTTTTGACCGCTTAGCGGTGCGCGATCGCAGTTCGGCTGAACTTCGGCAGGCACTTGAGAAAAAACAAGTGCCTGCCGAGGTCATCGAGGTGGTCATGGCGAAACTTGAAGCGCAGGGTTTCGTCAATGATGAACGTTTCGCACGTGATTGGATTACCGCTAGGCACCGGTCCAAAGGTCTCGCTCGAACGGCGCTCTCTCAGGAACTCAAGCTCAAAGGTATTCCCGACGAAATCATCAATATTGCGCTTGATTCGATAGACCCAGACGATGAACGAAGGCGAGCACATGCGCTGGTGCAACGGCGCATGGCAAGTTTGACGCGCTTCGACAAAGAAACACAGAAGCGCCGACTCACATCGTTTCTCATGCGCAAGGGATATCCCGCTCATCTTTGCTTTGAGGTGGTTAATCAGGAACTCTCCGAGTCGATCGTCGATGATTCTGTGTGGGGTTTGTGATGGTCGGTCTTGGTGCCTACTTATGGCATAGGACTGCACTTAGGACGAACTGCTGTCTATCGAGTCATTTCGGTCTCTTAGGCTGGTAACCATGACATCGACGCTCGACCTCTACAAGAGGATCACCGCTCTGCCACTTGGCGACAAGGCGTTCTCGTTCTTCTATGCTCGCAAAGCCCGTTATTTTGCGAGCATCAAGCCAGAAGTCCTCGTGATGGAACCACACCTCGCTCAAGTGCGAATCCCAAAGCGCAAGGCCGTCCACAATCACATTGGCACCGTTCACGCGATTGCGGTATGTAATGGTTTGGAAGCAGCGATGGGCTTATTGGCTGAAGCGACAGTTCCAGCTGATAAACGTTGGTTACCCAAAGGCATGGACGTGGATTATCTCGCAAAGTCCACCAGTGATATCACCTGCACAGCGACCACAACCGATGCTGATTGGGCAGCCGCACCTGATGTTCCAGTGACGGTTTCGGCTACTCGTGAGGATGGTACTGAGGTTGTTCGGGGCACAATCCGACTTTGGGTTACCCCTAAATCTTGAGAGCTCTGATCCCTACATACCGCGACGTATCCTTGATTGGCCATGACTAAGAGTTACGAAATCCACACCTATGGGTGTCAAATGAACGTTCACGACAGTGAACGTATTTCTGGTCTGCTCCATACGGCTGGCTATCAAGAAGCATCTCCTGACACACAGCCGGATCTTGTGGTCTTTAATACGTGCGCAGTGCGCGAGAACGCCGACAATAAGCTTTACGGGAACCTTGGCCGGATTGCGAGCATTAAGGCACAAAACCCTGGCATGCAGATTGCCGTCGGAGGCTGCCTCGCGCAAAAGGATAAAGACACGATTTTGGCCAAAGCGCCCTATGTCGATGTGGTGTTCGGAACACACAATGTAGGATCCCTGCCGGTTTTATTGGAACGAGCACGTATCGAAGCCGAATCTCAGATCGAGATTCTCGATGCACTGGAAGTGTTTCCGTCGACCTTGCCCACTAAACGTGACTCTGTGTTTGCAGCCTGGGTGTCGATCAGTGTCGGCTGCAACAACACCTGCACGTTTTGTATCGTTCCCTCGCTACGAGGTAAAGAACGTGATCGTCGGCCAGGCGAGATCTTGGCTGAGATCGAAGCGCTCGTTGCTGATGGCGTCGTGGAAGTCACCCTGCTTGGTCAAAACGTCAACAGCTATGGAGTTGAGTTCGGTGACAAGCAAGCATTCTCGAAACTCCTGCGTGCTTGCGGCGATATTGAGGGCCTCGAACGCGTACGGTTCACTAGCCCACACCCCAAAGATTTCACTGACGATGTCATTGCGGCAATGGTTGAAACGCCTAATGTGATGCCACAACTCCATATGCCCTTGCAATCAGGTTCCGACAAAGTTCTCAAAGATATGCGTCGCTCCTACCGAATGTCAAAGTACTTCGGAATCATCGAGCGGGTACGTGACGTGATGCCTGAAGCTGCGATCACGACCGATATTATTGTTGGATTCCCAGGCGAAACTGAAGAAGACTTCCAAGCCACGCTTGATGCGATCGCGACCGCCAAGTTCAGTGCAGCGTACACCTTCCAATATTCACCACGTCCTGGCACACCAGCCGCAGCGTTACCCCATCAGATTCCAAAAGAAGTCGTTCAGGAGCGCTATGAGCGTTTGGACGCGTTATCTAAAGAAGTCTCGTGGCTCGAGAACCAGCGTTTGTTGGGCACAACGGTTGAACTCCTCGTTTCAGATCACAGCCCTTCACGTGGAGGCGGTCGCAAGGATGAGCAGACACAGCGGATGACGGGACGTGCCCGCGATAACCGACTTGTACATTTTCAAGCACATGAATGCGATGTTCGTCCCGGCGATATCGTTACTACCCAAATCACGTACGCCGCGCCATATCACCTTATGGCTGATGGCGAACCACTTTCGGTGCGTCGCACGCGAGCCGGAGACGCTTGGGAAGCCCGCCAAGGCAAGACACAAGTACAGATTCCGGTGATTTTAGGTCTACCGGGATTCGGCGTTCCAGCGCCCTTGCCGTCAGTACCGGCCTGCGATATCGCTTGAGGAACTGACGTCAAGCGATATCGCACAATACTCCCGCCGTTAGGCTAGTGGTATATTTTTACTTGGTCCGAGGCCAATGTCGTCCTTGGTGAATTACCCGACGACATTCAGAAGGTTCTCTGATGACCAACGTTCCGAAATCCCAAGGCCTTTATAACCCTGCGTTTGAACATGACGCATGTGGGGTAGCTTTAGTGGCTGATCTTTCAGGAAAAGCCAGCCGGAGCATCATTGATCAAGCTCTTACTGCGCTCGCGAATCTTGATCATCGTGGGGCCGTTGGGGCAGACGAGGCCACCGGTGACGGTGCCGGCATCTTGATCCAAGTTCCGCACGAGTTTCTCGCTGCTTCGGTTCCTTTCAACCTTCCGTTGCCCGGACACTACGCGGTTGGCATGGCATTCTTACCTCCAGAGCAACCGCATGGCGCAAAGCAACGTGTTGAAGATATTGCGCGTAGCGAGAACCTGCGGGTCTTGGGGTGGCGTCAAGTGCCGGTCCATCCCGAAATCCTAGGGGCCGGTTCAGCTGCGAATCTTCCGGCTTTGGAACTTTTCTTTGTCACGAGCCCGAATGAGAACTATGCGGGAATCGAACTCGATCGCTTGGCCTATGCCGTTCACAAGCGTGCTCGCCATGAAGCTGGTGTTCATTTCGCTTCGCTGTCGTCTCGAACACTCGTATATAAAGGCATGCTCACGACTGAGCAACTGCCTGTGTTCTTCGATGATTTGCGCAATCCCTTGCTGGCGTCAGCACTCGGAATTGTGCATAGCCGATTCTCGACAAATACGTTCCCGAGTTGGCCGCTCGCGCACCCTTTCCGTTACATTGCCCACAACGGTGAAATAAACACGGCTCGTGGCAATCGAAACTGGATGCGGGCTCGCGAATCATTGCTTTCGAGTGACCTGCTGCCTGGCGACTTGTCACGTTTGTTTCCTATTTGTGATCCAGGCGGCAGTGATACGGCATCCCTTGATGAAGTTCTCGAACTACTACACCTTGGTGGTCGGAGCCTGACCCATGCCGTCAGCCTGGTCATGCCACCAGCCTGGGAAAATGACAAAACTCTCGATCCTCGTCGGCGGGCTTGGGCGGAGTTCAACTCGACCGTGATGGAACCATGGGATGGCCCTGCCGCGGTGTGCTTCACGGATGGAACTGTCATTGGTGCGACGCTCGACCGTAACGGTCTGCGACCTGCGCGCTATTGGCTCACCGAAGACGGCTTGCTGGTTTTGGCTTCGGAAGCCGGTGTATTGGATCTTGACCCGGCGACGATTGTTGAGCGTGGCCGTGTCGAGCCCGGTCGTATG
Organism: Aeromicrobium sp.; assembly: GCA_040394025.1. Lineage (GTDB taxonomy): Bacteria > Actinomycetota > Actinomycetes > Propionibacteriales > Nocardioidaceae > Aeromicrobium. The sequence continues at coordinate 133,396 of JBEBSZ010000001.1, read as the reverse complement.
TTCGTGGCGGACTTGTCTGAGCATCGAATCATCACTGATGACGAGCTCAAAGATCAGCTTGCGGCTGAGCACCCCTATCAAGATTGGTTAGCAGCGGGTTTCACGCGATTTGAAGACTTGCCTGCGCCGGAACCTCATGTGAGCAGTCATGCCTCGGTACTGAGACGCCAGCAGGTATTTGGCTGGACTCAGGAAGAAGTGGACCGAATCGTGATGCCGATGGTCCAAAGTGGGGTCGAGGCTATCGGTTCGATGGGTACAGATACTCCGATTGCTGCACTGAGCGATCAGCCCCGGCCGCTTTACGACTTTTTCGTTCAGCATTTTGCTCAAGTGACGAACCCGCCATTGGACGCGATTCGTGAAGAGTTAGTGACGTCGTTAGTCGCGACAGTCGGTGCGGAGTCAAACCTGCTTTCGCCGGGTCCCGACTCCTGTCGGGTACTGCAATTGCCGTTCCCCGTCATGGGTAATGATGATTTTGCTCGCTTGGGACTTGCAAATGCGCATGGTGAAATGCCGCAGTTCAAAACATTTCGAATCTCGGGGCTTTATCAACTGCGTTCTGGGGGGTCTGGTTTAGAAGAGCGGCTGGAAGCGATTTGCGATGAAGTGTCTGCAGCAGTTGCGGAAGGTGCACGCATTATTGTGCTCTCGGACCGACACTCCAACACTGAGTTTGCTCCGATTCCATCGCTCTTGTTGACGTCGGCCGTACATCACCACATGGTGCGGGAACGAATTCGTACTCAAGCCAGCATTGTGGTTGAGTCTGGTGACGCTCGGGAAGTGCATCACATCGCGCTGCTTATTGGTTATGGGGCCACCGTAGTCAACCCGTATTTGGCACTTGAGACCGCTGAAGATCTCGTTCATCGGGGAATTGTCACACATATCGATGCGGCCAAAGCGAGTGCCAACCTTGTGAGAGCACTCGGTAAAGGCGTGCTCAAAGTCATGAGCAAAATGGGTGTATCCACCGTTTCTTCCTACACCGGAGCACAGCTGTTTGAGTGCCTTGGCTTATCGAAAGATGTCATCGACCGTTGGTTCACCGGAACCCAGAGCCGTCTCGGGGGAGTCGGGCTCGAGGAGATCGCGGCAGCCTCCACTTATTGGCACCGTACCGCCTACCCCGTGAGCGGTAATAGTGGCCCTCGGGAACTCGAGGTAGGTGGTGAATACCAGTGGCGGCGCCAGGGCTCGGAGCATCTATTTGATCCGCACACGGTATTCAGACTGCAACACTCAACGAGAACCGGGGACTATGATCTCTTCAGCGAGTACACGGCAGGAGTCAACGAGCAAAGTCAGCGACTCATGACACTTCGTGGTCTGCTCGAGTTCTCCGAGACGACGCCGATCGATATTGATGATGTTGAACCAATTTCCGAGATCGTCAAGCGTTTCTCAACGGGCGCCATGTCTTACGGTTCGATCAGCCAGGAAGCACACGAAGTCCTAGCGATTGCGATGAACAGGCTTGGTGCGCGCTCTAACACAGGCGAAGGCGGCGAAGACGTTGATCGCTTGCGTGACCCGTCGCGGCGTTCGGCGATCAAACAAGTAGCCTCGGGACGGTTTGGAGTGACCAGCGAATACCTTACGAATGCTGATGACATCCAGATCAAAATGGCTCAAGGCGCGAAACCAGGCGAAGGCGGACAGTTGCCTGGCTCCAAGGTCTATCCCTGGATCGCTAAAACGCGTCATGCGACGCCGGGCGTTGGTCTGATCTCTCCGCCGCCGCATCACGATATTTATTCGATTGAGGATTTGAAACAACTGATTCACGACCTCAAGAATGCAAACCCTTTAGCGCGGATTCACGTCAAACTGGTGGCGCAAGAGGGGGTCGGGACAGTAGCAGCTGGTGTGGCCAAGGCTAAGGCAGATGTCGTGTTGATCTCTGGTCACGACGGTGGAACTGGGGCTGCCCCCTTAACCTCGCTCAAGCACGCTGGCGGACCTTGGGAACTCGGGTTAGCAGAAACCCAACAGACGCTGTTACTGAACGGTTTACGTGACCGTGTTGTGGTGCAATGCGACGGACAACTTAAAACGGGCCGTGATGTCATGGTTGCTGCCCTTTTAGGTGCGGAGGAGTTCGGTTTTGCTACTGCTCCGCTCGTCGTGAGCGGCTGCATCATGATGCGCGTATGCCACCTCGACACGTGCCCAGTTGGCGTTGCGACCCAGAACAAAGAACTGCGAGCTCGTTTCAGCGGCAAAGCGGAGTACGTCGTGCGGTTTTTCGAATACATTGCTCAAGAAGTGCGGGAACTTCTCGCGAGTCTTGGCCTGCGGTCGATTGACGAGGCTATTGGTCGTGTTGATTTACTACAGGCGCGCAAGGTGCAGGCCGAGCAGCCCGGCGGCAAACTTGACCTTGCGCCAATCTTGCACATGCCAGTTGGCGACGGTGACGTTAAACACCGCCAGAGTCAAGATCATGGCCTCACAGAAGCCCTCGATCAGAAACTTGTCACCGCAGCAAGAGCCGCACTTGAAGACCGCGAACCAGTCCACGCCAGTTTCGCGATCAAGAACGTTAACCGCACGGTTGGCACGATGCTCGGTAATGCTGTGACGCGTGCTCACGCAACTGAACCTTTGCTCGAGGACACAATTTGCTTCACCTTCACTGGCTCGGCGGGACAATCTTTCGGCGCGTTCTTGCCACAGGGAGTGACGCTCACACTGCAGGGCGAAGCAAACGATCATGTCGGTAAGGGTCTGTCGGGTGGTCGTATTGTCGTGCGTCCCGCCGAGAACAGTCACGAAAATGCTGATCAGCAGATCATTGCTGGCAACGTGATCGCCTACGGCGCAACTTCTGGAACGATTAACATTCGCGGCCGAGTCGGTGAACGGTTTTGTGTACGCAACTCTGGCGCCACCGCTGTTGTTGAAGGCACTGGCGATCACGCGTTGGAATATATGACGGGTGGTATCGCCGTGATTCTTGGACCGGTCGGTCGTAACGTTGCTGCCGGTATGAGCGGTGGCGTTGCCTACCTGCTCGATATCGATAGCGAACGTGTCAATGCCGAGATGGTCGATCTGGTGCCCGTTGATGAACCTTCTGCTGACGTGCTGAAAGCGCTGTTAGAAGAACATCGACAACGGACAGATTCTCGTATTGCAGGCGAACTCCTGGCTGACTGGCCATTGTCTCTGCATCGTTTCAGCCAAGTGCGCCCCAAGGATATGTGGGCCGTCGAACAAGCTCGCTCTGCCGGCAAAGCCGCCGGTTTGAATGATGAGCAAATTACTCAACACATCATGGAGGTGGCGGCACATGGCTGACCCCCGAGGATTTCTCACTACATCACGCGAAGTGCCGACTCGTCGTCCAGTCGCCGAGCGCGTTAACGATTGGAACGAGGTATACCCGGGCGGTTTGGCCGGGGCGCTATTGCCCATCATCACCGAACAGTCGCGGCGCTGCATGGACTGCGGTATTCCTTTTTGTCATCAAGGTTGCCCGCTCGGCAACCTGATTCCCGAATGGAACGACCTTGTTCGCACAGGGGAGTGGGAAGACGCTTCGGCACGACTTCATGCTACGAACAACTTTCCTGAATTCACTGGACGACTCTGTCCCGCGCCGTGCGAGACAGCATGCGTGGTTGGCATTAGTGATCAACCAGTCACCATCAAAAACATTGAGGTGTCGATAGCTGAGCGAGCGTGGCTCGACGGAACGGTCGAACCAGAAAAACCTGAGTGGTTTACCGGACGGACCGTTGCAGTCGTCGGTTCGGGCCCTGCCGGATTGGCTGCAGCTCAGCAACTTACTCGAGCCGGACATACGGTCGCAGTGTACGAGCGTGATGAAGAACCTGGCGGATTACTCCGTTTTGGTATTCCAGAGTTCAAGATGGAAAAGGCCATCTTGGATCGGCGACTTGAACAAATGCGTCGAGAGGGAACAGTTTTCCGAACTGGGATGACGATCGGTGAAGACCTGCTCGCAAAAGATCTCGTTGCGCGCTATGACGCGGTAGTGATTGCAACCGGCTCGACGATTCCACGCGCATTACAGGTACCGGGAGCCGATGCTCCGGGAATCCATCAGGCGATGGCATATTTGCCCCAAGCAAACCGTGCCGCGGCCGGACGACCGGTGCCGGGTGCGATCAATGCCCGTGGCAAAAACGTCGTCATCATTGGCGGCGGTGACACGGGAGCCGACTGCCTTGGCACGGCGATTCGCCAAGGTGCTGCCTCAGTGACGAGTTTAGAAATCATGCCGCAGCCGGGAACAGAGCGGCCAGCGCATCAACCATGGCCGTTGTATCCGATGGTGCAGCGTATTGCCTCAGCCCACGAAGAGGGTGGCGAGACAGTTCACCAGGTTGCAACGCTTGAATTCCTGCAGAATGATGCAGGCGAGTTACGAGCCCTATTGGTTGCTGACGTGAACTTCGACGGGGGAGTTCCCACACCGGTCGAGGGTACCGAACGCGAGATTCCTGCTGATCTTGTGTTCTTGGCCATGGGATTTGTCGGTCCCCAGCGCACGGGATTCCTAGAGCAACTGGGTATTGAGTTTGATGCGCGCGGTAACGTCGCTCGTTCCGAAGCCTGGGCGACTTCTGTCGACGGTGTCTTCGTCGCTGGTGATGCGGGTCGTGGCCAGTCTCTTATCGTATGGGCAATCGCTGAAGGTCGTGCCGTGGCTGCAGCGGTAGATGAGTATCTGATGGGAGAAACTCGGCTGCCTAGCGTGGTCAAACCAAGTGACCGCGCTATGTCACTGACCTAGGTTAATAGTCTCGATCCCTGACAGAATTATTGATCAAAGAGATTCTTCGACCTGTGAGTGTCGGCCCCGCGCCATCCAGTACGGACCGCGGGGTTGGCAGCTTTCACATACGACTAGGCTGAAGACATGCGTCGAGCGAAGATAGTTTGCACCCTCGGTCCGGCCACTAATTCTTACGAGAAAATCCTAGAACTCGTGCATGCGGGAATGGATGTGGCTCGCTTGAATCTCAGCCACGGTACGCACAAACAAGCTGCTGAGTTGCTAGCGCATACCCGTAAAGCTGCTGAGCATACTGGTCGTGCCATTGCCGTGCTGGCTGACTTGCAAGGACCAAAAATCCGCCTTGGTGAATTCAAAGAGGGCGACCATGTTTTGGTTGAAGGCGAAACGTTTACTATCACTACGGACGATATTCTCGGGGATGCGAAGCGCGCTTCTACCACCCACAAAGGTCTTACCGGCGATGTGGCAATCGGCGATCCACTACTGATTGACGACGGCAATGTTCGACTTCGTGCGACTGAAGTGACGCTCAATGATGTCGTGACCATTGTCGAGGTTGGCGGGTCGATCAGTAACCATAAAGGCATCAACCTGCCTGGTGCGAACGTGGCCGTTCCCGCCTTGAGCGAAAAAGACATCACGGATCTTCGGTGGGCTTTGCGTGCAGGCGTGGATTTCATTGCTTTATCGTTTGTGCGGGACCCTAACGATGCCCACGGCGTACATCAGGTGATGGACGAGGAAGGGATCACACTTCCGGTGATCGCCAAGATTGAAAAGCCTCAAGCAGTTGAGCAGATCGATGACATTATTGATGCCTTCGACGGCTTGATGGTGGCCCGTGGAGATCTTGGTGTGGAACTTCCGCTAGAAGATGTGCCTGTGGTGCAAAAGGCGATTATCGAGAAAGCTCGGAAGAACGCCAAGCCGGTCATCGTGGCAACCCAAATGTTGGATTCGATGATTTCTGCACCACGACCAACTCGTGCTGAGGCGTCGGATGTCGCGAATGCGGTATTAGACGGTGCTGACGCGGTCATGCTCTCAGGCGAGACGAGTATCGGACGGTTCCCGATCGATGCGGTCAAGATTATGGCCCGCATAGTTGAGTCGACTGAAGAACACGGACTTTTACGGATGGCTGCCTTCAAATGGCAACCACAAACACACGCTGGCATCATTTGTCGTGCGGCTGCTGATGTGGCTGAGGCCGCGGAAGCTGAAATGCTCGTGGCATTTACAACCTCCGGTGATACCGCGAATCGTATTGCGCGCTACCGGACGCATATTCCGATTGTGGCTTTTTCGCCCAACGAAAAAGTACGCAATCAATTGGCACTGACGTGGGGTGTACAGACGTATCTCGTGCCTCAGGTGAAGCACACGGACTCGATGGTAATGCAGGTTGATAAGGCTTTGCTTGATTTAGGTCGTCTGGAGCAGGGCAGCAAAGTCGTTATTGTTGCTGGTTCGCCTCCTGGTATTCCCGGTTCGACGAACGCCTTGCGTTTACATTCCTTAGGGGCAGCGATTTTGGCTGTTGCCCCGGGTTATCTTGAAGATATTGAAGACAAGATTATTGCTGGCGAACTCTGATGTTGTGAGCGATCTGATCACAACGGGCGTATGGCAAATTTATTTAGTTTCTACGGCGGCTGAACTGCGAATTTGAGTCGCCGCGACAATGCCTGCAAGTAACGACAGTGCGGCTGCACCGAGAATTGGTGCAAGGTGATGACTTGCGTAGAGTGTGGTGCCGGCGAGTGGGCCAATGATGAAGGTGAACCCAGCCGTTGCAGCTAATTGACCGGACACTCCAGCGTGTTCGTTGGCCTCCACCGCGAGTGTTGCGCCGGCGTTGTATCCGGGTATGGCAAGTCCTAGACCAGCAGCGACGATAAACATCGCGGGCAGAAGTGTCATTACTGAAGGTGCCCATAACGCGGCAAAGTAACCTACAACTGCGAGCACGCTGCCACTCATGATCAGGGCTCGCGGCCCGCCCGGAATTCGAGGCGCGACAAGTGCTTGAGTGACGGCAAATCCAACTCCGATCAGCACACCTGCCGTGGCAACCACATAAGCCGTGACAGTGTCGGTCAGCCCGAGTCGATCTTGCACGAGAAAGCCCATCACGACTTCGATCAGCGCAAGTCCGAGGAAGAGCGCTCCGCCGGCCAATAGGAATGGCAGCACCCGACGGTCACCCCAGGCCAAGCGCTCGGATTGGATCCGCACTTGTTGCGTTGGGCGCGGCAAAAACCAGATGACGATGAGGGGCACAGCCATCAGCATGGGCGCAACGTGGACTGGCAAGAGCAGCCCACCCATGGCGAGTAGCCCGCCTACAGCTGGACCGACGACAAGCGACAGCCCTTGCGCGGCTCCAAAAGCACCCATAACTTTGGTTCGAGCAGATTCGCCGGTGGTGGAGGAAGCGAGATAGGTCAAACACGCGACGGGAACGGCGGCAAAACCTAGACCGTAAAGCACGCCTCGCGTGATGGCAAAGACGCTGAGGACCAACATGCGTGGCAGCTGTTCATTCGCTGCGAGTTGCACCATCAGAGTAAAACCAGCGGTTCCGAGAATGGCGAGGATCGGTCCTCTTATTAAGACGGCGCGGACTCCGATGCGATCAACCTCTCGTCCCCACCAGCTGCCAGTGAACAAGAGCATGGAAGCTGAGAGCGTCATAACCGCGCCAAGATCAACCTCAGCTAGGCCGACGAGACGAGTAATGGGCGCCATTACGGGGAACAACAGCCCTTGTGCGCTGTACACGATGAGTGAGGCTGCTAGCAGGGTGATGGTCAGGCTGCGAGTCGAAGACACTCCGATAGGTTGTCACGAATCAGTCTCTGGCGTTCGTGAAAGTGAGGATTTGTGAAAGGTAGGGTCCTCGTCGCTTGCCCCCAGGTCGTCACTCCCGTCTCACAATTCCCACGAGACCGTCGAAAGTGTGAGTCAAGAACACCTATTAGGTAGGCGTTAACCCAAAAAACTGGGTGATCCTAGGCTTTGGCCTAGCTCACAAGGACTCGGGCGGAGTTGGACAACGACATCAACGTGATGAAATCAGGGTCGCCTAGAGCATCTGGTTAAACGGGTCCAAGACACCATGCGAACCGAATGCAGGCATTGGGAAACTGGGGCAAAAGAGTCGACGCAAATTTTCCCACTAGGCGCCTGAGCGCCGCGCCAGAATCCAAAAAGCCGGAAATACGTGGGTCTTCGGATCTGAGCGGAGTGGCCCTCCTTTGGGGCAGCTTTCTTTGCGTTGCAGGTTTTAGGACTCTTCGGATCTAAGCGGGGTTCTCAAAGGAACCTAGCGAAAAGCGTGCTTCAGGCCTTTTGGTCTGGTTTTCCTATGCCTGTATTCGATAGGCGTGGCGTTTTAGGTGCATCTAGTCGGGGGTTCGGGGTGGCTGTAGTTTCCTCAGGCTGACGCTACGGTCCAATCGCATCGGAGTTCGTTCGAATTCGCCCAGAACCAAGCTTCACCCACGTTTTTGGGTTCACGCCTACCTAATAGGTGTTCTTGACTCACACTTTCGACGGTCTCGTGGGAATTGGGAGGCGGAAGTTGACGCGAACGTTTCCAGTAGGTTCCCGGGTCTGCGGCAGAATCCAAAGAGCCGGAAATACGCTTGCTTGCCCCAAGAAATGAGTGCCGAGAGCGGGACTCGAACCCGCACGCCCTTTCAGACAATGGTTTTTGAGACCATCGCGTCTACCATTCCGCCACCTCGGCAAAGGTGAGTGCCAGATAACCTTAAAGGGTGACCAATATTGACGAGCAAGCACCCCCGAAGCCGCGTGTCCTTATTGCGGAAGATGAGGCACTTATCCGTATGGATTTGGCGGAAATCCTTCAAGAGCAGGGCTATAAGGTTGTCGCCCAAGCAGCCGACGGTCAGGAAGCTATTGATCTAGCCCGTGCCGAGAAACCGGATTTGATAGTGCTCGACATCAAGATGCCACGTGTTGACGGCATCGCTGCAGCTACGGTCATCGCCGGTGAGAGGATCGCACCGATTGTCATGCTGACGGCCTTTAGCCAGCGTGAACTTATTGAAAGAGCTCGTGACGCCGGGGCTATGGCATATGTTGTGAAACCGTTTGGTCCACAGGATCTAGTTCCGGCGATTGAGTTAGCCCGTGCGCGCTTCTCTGAGATTCATGCCTTGGCCGAGGAAGTCACTGGTCTGCAGGAGCAGCTAGAGGCACGCAAGCTTATTGAGCGGGCAAAGTCGCTCATTCAGGAGCACTTGGGGATATCTGAAGCCGAGTCCTTCGCGTGGATTCAGAAGACTGCGATGGATCTGCGTTTGACGATGCGTGATGTGGCGCAAAGCGTTCTTGATAACGGGTTTAACTCCTGACACTCGTTACTCATCGGTTACAACTTCACTACAAATGCCATTTTTTCTGCGATTGTGGTGTGAATCACATATATTCCGGTGTAGTTTTGCTCAATGCAAGTCAGTTGACTCGCAGTTTTCAGTGAATCTCGAAATACGGAGGATGCATGAAGCAATCCAAGACTGGATTCCGTCTCGCAGCTGTTGCTTGCGCCGGAGCCTTGGTCATTGCCGCTTGTAGCAGCGGTGGCGATGACAACGACAATGCAAAAGATGATGTTGCCAAGGGCGACGGCGAATTAGTAGTCGGCTCGCTCCTTCCACAAACTGGTAGCCTCGCGTTCCTCGGCCCTCCAGAAATTGCCGGTGTCAACCTCGCGGTTAAGGAAATCAATGAAGCTGGCGGTGTCCTAGGCAAGGATGTTCGTCACGTTGAAGCTGATTCAGGAGATACCGATTCAGGTATCGCTCCAGCCGAAGCTGACAAGTTGATCAAGGCAAAATCGGACGTTATTGTTGGCGCCGCGTCTTCGGGCGTTTCTCTCACGGTTATCGACAAGATCCTCGATTCGGGAACTGTCATGATTTCGCCAGCCAACACGTCGACTGCATTCGATCTTGACCCATTTGATAAGCCGGATCTCTACTTCCGCACGGCTCCGTCAGACATCCTTCAGGGCGCTGTCATGGCGAATCTCTTGATCGAAGATGGCCGCCAGAATGTTGCGATCATGGCGCGTCAAGACTCGTATGGTGAGACCTTGGCTAAAGAAATTGAAAAGGGCCTGACAGAAGCAGGTTCGAAGGTTGCCGTCACCACCTACTACGGTGAAAAGGCAAAGAACTTCGACACTGAAATCAGTCAAGTTGAAGCTGCAAAGCCAGATGCGCTAGTCCTCATCGCATTCGATGAGACCACGAAGATCATGCCGGGCCTTGTCGCACAAGGTATTGGCCCATCGGAAGTCCCAACGTACTTTGTCGATGGCAACACGGCTAACTACGATAAGGACTCCACCACGCCGCTGCCAGAAGGCATGTTGAAGGGTGTTAAGGGAACTGTGCCCGGCGTAGAAGCTCCCGGTGATTTCCGTGAGCGCTTGCTTGACGTCGATCCCACGCTTGAGAACTTCACCTATGCCGCGGAAGCTTACGATGCCACTATCTTGTCGGCCTTGGCTGCGATTGCTGCCGAGAACGACTCGGGTGAAGGTATCGCATCTGCCATGATCAGCGTGAGCCGCGACGGCACTAAGTGCACCACATTCAAGGAATGTGCTGATCTCTTGGCCGATGGTGAAGATATCGACTATGACGGTGTCTCGGGTCCAATTACCTTCGGTGAGTTGGGCAGCCCGACGGAAGCCTCGATTGGTATCTACGAGTACGGCGCAGACAACACCAATAAGGCAGTCAAGTTCATCAGTGGTCAGATCTGATCTGAATCAAACGTTGAACACGGTGTGGCTCCGGGCTTCGGCTCGGGGCCACACTCATATCTACGGCCCATGTTGCGAATCGCAGATCTTGTGTCAGCAGAAACTAGCGACGTACGGGTGACTGACCGAGATACGACGGAAAGCAGATATAGCTGAAGCTGGGGAACCGATCGTTTGGATAGGTGCCCCACCTTCGATAGTTGGCTGAGTTACTCGTTGCCTTCTTGGCCCAAGGTGCCGAGGTAGAGTTCGATTACTTTGGGGTCGTTCGCGAGTTCGCGACCAGTACCGCTGTACGCGGTTGTGCCTTGATCGAGCACATAGCCCCGGTCTGCGATTTGCAGACAGCGCCGGGCGTTCTGTTCCACCATGATGACGGAAACGCCTGCACGGTTGATTTTGCGTGTCTGAACGAAAACCTCGTCTTGCATGACGGGGGAGAGGCCTGCAGATGGTTCGTCTAAGAGCAGAACCGCAGGATTCATCATGAGCGCGCGGCCCATGGCCACCATCTGACGTTCGCCGCCTGAGAGGTTGCCAGCGCGTTGTTTGCGCCGTTCACCGAGAGTTGGGAATAACTCGGTCACGAACTCGAAACGTTCCTTGTACATTTTTGGCTCTTGGTAGCAGCCCATTTCGAGGTTCTCTTCAATTGTCAGACTGGGGAACACATTTTCCGTCTGTGGGACGAAACCAATGCCCTTCGAGACGAGCACATCCGCGCGCTGGTTGGTGATCTCTTCACCTTTGAGGAACACTGAGCCGCTGTGGATTTTGACGAGGCCAAAAAGTGCCTTCAGTAGTGTGGATTTACCAGCTCCATTAGGGCCAATGATGCCGACAAGCTCACCGGGTTGGCAGTAGAGGTCGGCACCGTTCAAGATGTTGACTCCTGGCAGATAGCCTGCAACCAGATTGTCCGCACGCACGACGGCACCTTCCGCACTTGCGCTGTGCTTGTCGCGTTCAGACTGGGGCGTGCTCGGGATAGAAACGTCAGTCATGTAATTCTTCCTCGAGGTCTAGGTTCTCAGAGATCTCTTCGAGTTCTTCCAAGTTCGCATCGTGATGAGCACCGAGATAGGCGTCGATGACCCGCTGATCTTGCATTACGGTGTCTGGCGTGCCTTCGGCGACTATCTGACCCTGAGCCATCACGATGACCCAGTCCGAAATATCACGCACCATATCCATGTCATGCTCAACGAACAAAACTGTGCGCCCTTCATCGCGTAACGACTTCACATGACCCAGAAGTGACTGTTTGAGTGCGGGATTTACTCCGGCCATCGGCTCGTCCAACATGATCAGTTCAGGATCTGCCATGAGAGCACGTGCCATTTCTAAAAGCTTCCGTTGGCCGCCGGAAAGGCTGCCAGCGAAATCCTCTCGCTTGGCGTCGAGTTTAAACCGTTTGAGCAACGCGTCGGCACGTTCAGTTACGTCATCTTCTTGCTTTGACCATAGGGGTTTCAGTAGAGCGAGGAAGAAATTTTCACCTGCTTGACCCGTGGCACCAAGGCGCATGTTCTCAATGACAGTCAATTTGGCTAAGACCTTGGTGAGCTGGAAGGTGCGGACCATGCCTAACCGGGCAACCTTGAAAGCAGGCTTGCGTTGCAGGGAAATGTCGTTGAAACTCCATTTGCCTTCGTCCGGCACATCGAAGCCGGTCAGTAAGTTGAACAAGGTTGTCTTACCAGCACCATTGGGTCCGATGAGAGCAGTAATAGCACCACGTTGAATCTCGATGTGAGCAACGTCGACAGCCTTTAAACCGCCAAATGTTCGCACGATGTTGTCGCCAACGACGATTGGATCGGGCTTGCTTGCACCAGGTTCGTGTTCGACGTTCTCAAAAGCTGAGGCCGTAGCCGTATTATTAGCGCGCATCGATTGCAATCTCCCTTCGATCTCCGAATATCCCTTGCGGGCGGAAGATCATCAACAGCATGAGGCCAACACCAACAAGGACGAAGCGGAACAAACTGGATTCGGTCGACGTCAAGATCCACGTCGGCAGGATTGGATCAGATCCAGAGGTGAGTTGGCTCAAGATCGATCCAATTCCGGACATGAGGAACCAGAAAATCATTGCGCCGACAACAGGACCCCAAACTCGAGCTGCGCCTCCGAGCAATAGCGCCGTGTAGGCGAAGAAGGTGATGTTGGTCGAATAGTCGGTCGGGACAACCGATGCCTGTTTGAGTGCTAGGTAGAGACCGGCAATACCACCGAAAACACCACCCAGAATAAGTGCTTGCAATTTGTAGGAAAAGACGTTTTTGCCGAGCGATCGCACGGCGTCTTCGTCCTCACGGATAGAGCGCAGTACCCGCCCCCAAGGGCTACGCATGAGAAGCCAAGTGATGAGGACGCAGATCAAGACGAGGCCCCAGCCCACGACGGTGGACCACAGATTGGACCGGCTGAATGAAATGAATCCAAGGTCAAGACCCTGACTGAAAGGGTTCAAACTCTGGAATGGTCCGGCGTATCCGGTGAGCCCATTGGAACCACCGAAAGTCTCGACCAATTCGACCGAGCCAAAAACGAGGCGCAAAATTTCAGAGGCCGCGATAGTGACGATGGCGAGGTAGTCGGCTCGTAGGCGGAGTGTCGGGAAGCCCAAGAGTATGGCCAAGATGATTGGCGCTATGAGTGCGATCGTAATGCCGACCCAGAATGGAAGGTCGAGTGTGACCACGCTGACCGCGAGACCGTAAGCACCTACAGCCATGAATCCGGCTTGGCCGAAGTTCAGCAAGCCTGTGTAACCGAAGTGAATGTTGAGACCGATTGCGGCAAGAGCGAGCACAATTGCTTCGGGCCCGAACGCAGCTGAGAATGCGGCGTCAATAATTGTTCCAAAATCCATGATGACCCCTATCCGACTCGCTGTGCTTTACCGAGGATGCCTTGCGGTCTCACCAGAAGGATGAGAATCAGGATGGCCATGGGGCCGACCTCTTTGATTGAGGTCGGAACACCGAAGAGTGGGCCAACTTCCATCACGATGCCGATGATGAGTGATCCGAGAATCGCTCCCCAAATTGTGCCCAAACCGCCGAGAGTGACTGCGGCGAAGATGAGCAGCAGTAGCTGGTAACCCATCATGAAGTTCACTTGGCTGTTAATGCCAAGCAGTACGCCAGAAAGTGCAGACAGTGCAGCACCGAGGATCCAGACGTTTCGGATGACGCCGTCAACTCGCAAGCCTGACGATGCCGATAGCGCCGTGTTGTCAGAAACGGCACGCATAGCTTTGCCAAGGCGGGATTTGGCTAGCCCGAAGGTCGTCACGGCGATGACGAGGATTGAAACCACCATGATTCCGATTTCTTTGTCCGCCAAGTGAAAGATGCCGAAGTAGGTTTCCTTTGTTTGTCCTGCCCATTCGGAGTAGGAGCGGGTCGAAGGTCCGTAAACGTATTGGAATACATTCCGCAACGCAAGGCCCAAACCAATAGACACGATCATGGTGGCGATGATGCCGGTGCTCCGGTTTCGTAGCGGCCGCCACAGTGCGAGGTCTTGTAACCAACCGAACAAGCCACCAGCGACGACGGCAATCACAGTGGCTACGACAAGGGGGACTCCAAGACCCACATTGACGCCATAGGCGACGATGGCTCCGAAGACGACGAGTTCGCCGTGAGCGAAGTTGGTAAGCCCCGTCGTACCGAAGATGAGGGAGAGGCCGAGAGCAGCTAAGGCCATGATCAAGCCGAACTTTATTCCGCCCATTGTTGCGTTGACGAGTTGTTGGCTACGGGAGGTTCCAATGACTTCAGCTTGGTTGAGTGGAAAAGCTACGTTTTGTCCCATATCTAAAGTCACGTTGACCTGAAGTTCTTTTTGACCGCTAAGAGATACACCCTCGGGAAGTGTGTCGGTATCGAGTGTGACTTTGTATTGGCCCCGGCCCGGAATGGCGATTGCTGCCACACCCATCTCATTGCTGATGCCGGAGCCGATTTCATTGCCGCTGTCGGCTTCGGCGACGTGAACGGTTACTCCAGGCACTGGAGTCGGGTTGCCTTCATCATCGAGGTTTGCCTCATCAATGAGGCGCACTCGGATAGCTGGGCCCGTTACAGGGGCCGGCGTTTGAGTTGTTGCCGCCGGGGTAGGCGTCTCTTCGTCCGGGGGTACTGGCTCCGCAGAAGCCGGTACAGCGAGCACGATCAGCCCGAGTCCGACTACTGCGAGGACTGTTGCGATTCTTGAACGCACACAGGTCTCCTGTCACATGTGTCGCTGTTAAGCGCTTGAAGCGGTCACTTTGAAGCATAAACAACTGAGACGTACATCACATGCTAAAAAGTGTTCGTGTCACCTTACCGGTACTCGTTACTGGTGGGTAAGGGGGGTTTGTTTGAGTACTGCGTGACCCCTTTGGTCTTTCCTAAGGCGTACATTTACAGTTAGAACTCAACCTTGCGCTCGGGCAAGTGGCTGAAAGTTGTTGAATACAGATTTCGATGAGGTTGGTCACGACATGCAGGTTCGTCCCTCCACTGAGGTTCGTCAGGCAACGGCTGGTGATGCTGCGGCATTAGTTGCGTTGTGGAGTGCGGTGCGTTCGGAAGCGAAATCTGACGACGAGGAACTTACTCCTACGTCAGCTAGTGTTGCGAATCCAACTGTGGAGGAAGCAGCTCGCGTTTTGGCCTTCAATGAGAGCCGACACGGGCGACATGTTTTGGTGGCTCTTATCGACGATGAGATTGTCGGGGTCGTCGGCGTCGACGTCACGACTTTCTCAATCATTGCCGAGCCCAAAGTTTTGCTCATCACAGATTTTTTGGTACACCCGGATTTTCGGCGTCGTTCAGTGGGCGCTTCATTACTTAAGGCTGTTGCAACTCTGGCTGAGCAATATGACTGTTCAGTCGTCACGGCAACACTGCCCACGTGGGCCAAAGAGCCGAACCGTTATCTCACGAAGCTTGGTTTCAACCAGGTAGCGATTATGCGTGGTGTGCCAATTTCACGACTTCATGCTCGGTTGGCGGCCAAGTCGACTGGTTCCCGTCAGACTGGACGCATGGTCGCGATTCGGCGCTCGCTGCGCCGCAAGTCGGTTCCGATCGACGAAAGTCCGTCAAGCTAATCGGGACGTATTAGGGTTCTGTTGTGAGCCGAATTCTTCTTATTGATGGTCACTCGGTGGCCTATCGTGCTTTTTTTGCCTTACCCGTCGAAAACTTTGCCACGCAAACAGGCCAGAGTACGAACGCCGTTTTCGGTTTCACGTCGATGTTGATTAATGTCTTGCGGGACGAGAAGCCGAGTCACGTTGTCGTTGCGTTTGACGTTTCTCGACATTCGTTCCGTACTGAGCAATACCCTGATTACAAGGCCACCCGTTCGGCCTCACCGCCTGAATTCAAGGGCCAGGTTGAGCTCATCAAAGAGGTTCTTACCGCCTTAGAGATTCCCCATGTGCAGTGTGAGGGTTATGAAGCCGACGACATCATCGCGACCTTGGCCACCCAAGCGGAAGCAGATGGATTCGATGTGCTCATTTGCACCGGCGACCGAGATGCCTTGCAGTTAGTGACCTCAAGAACCACCGTCCTCTACCCCCGCAAAGGTGTATCTGATCTCGCGCGGATGACACCACGTGCTGTAGAAGAGAAGTACGGAGTGCAACCGCAGAACTATCCGGATATTGCCGCGCTCGTGGGCGAGACGAGCGACAACCTGCCTGGCGTGCCAGGTGTGGGACCAAAGACGGCCGCCAAATGGGTCAATGAGTATGGTGATTTGCAGACAATCGTCAAAAATAAAGATGCAATTGGTGGCAAGGTTGGCGAAAGCCTGCGTGCCCACATATTTGAGGTGGAACGCAACCGTCGACTCAATGCCTTGGTGCGCGATCTTGACCTCGAAATTTCCCCAGCCGAGGCGGAGTTGGTCGCAGCATTTGATCGTAATAAGACCGACGAGATTTTTGATGCCCTTGAGTTTGCTGCCTTACGTGATCGTCTTTACAAAAATTTTGATACGGACGGAGTTGAACTCTCGGCCCAAACGCCAGAAATTTCCAAGACGCATGTGAACCCTGGCGAACTCCAAGCGTGGCTTGCTGATCGTGAAGCAGAGCGATGGGGCATCCATTTCGCGGGCCTGTGGTCACGCGGTCGCGGAACCATTGATGCCATCGCATTGGCTGCCGGCAAGGAAGCGGCTTGGATCGATGTGTCCGCCATGACCGCGAGCGACGATCAGGCGTTGAGCGCCTGGCTTGCGGATCCAGACATCGCCAAAGCGGCACACGATATTAAAGGTCCATTACTCGCGATCCACTCTCACGGTTGGCAGTTTGCTGGTTTGGTATCTGATACCGCAATTGCTGCCTATATGTTGCGACCAGATCAACGAGGCTATGAAGTGGCCGATCTGGTACGTAGCTATTTAGGGCGAGAACTCACCGCAGGTTCAGATTCAGAATTGCAGTTGGCGCTCGACACCATGGCAGATGCCGAGCAGGCCATGGACTTAGCTCATGCGGTCTGTGATTTGTCGCTTGTGATGGATGAAAAGCTTGATGAAGCCAATGCGCGACGCGTCTTCAGTGATGTTGAGATTCCGCTTGTTGCTGTTTTGGCACAGATGGAGATCGCCGGTATTGCTATTGACGAGAGCATCATCGATGATCTTGAACGGGACTTTGCTTTGCGGGTTGTCAAGGCAGCGGAGCAGGCGTATGCCTCGATTGGACACGAAGTAAATCTAGGCTCGCCAAAACAATTGCAGACGGTGTTATTTGAAGAATTGGGGATGCCCAAGACCAAGAAAACCAAGACCGGGTGGACAACCGACGCCGACGCGCTTCAACAACTCTTCGTGAAAACTCAGCATCCCTTCCTAGAACATCTATTGGAACATCGGGACGCTAACAAGTTGCGGCAAACGGTCGAGACGCTACGCAAGACGATCTGTGATGACTCGCGGGTGCACACCACTTTCTCGCAGACAACGGCTGCGACTGGACGACTGAGTTCGAACGATCCGAACGTTCAAAATATCCCGATTCGTACCCCGGCCGGTCGCCGGATTCGGGAAGCTTTTGTCGTTGGCCCTGACCACAGGGTTCTGTTTACGGCCGACTATTCGCAGATTGAAATGCGAATTATGGCCCACATGTCAGAAGAAGCCGACCTGATTGCGGCTTTCCAAGCTGGCGATGATTTTCACACGATTATGGCGGCCCAAGTGTTTGATCGGGATCCGGATGACATCGATGTCGAGCTGCGATCGCGAATTAAGGCAATGAACTACGGCCTAGCTTACGGTCTGAGCTCCTACGGTTTGAGTCAACAGCTCGATATCACGCCTAAAGAAGCACAAAAACTTATGGATACCTATTTTGAGCGTTTCGGACATGTACGCGAATACCTTCACGGTCTGGTCGAATCAGCGCGACGCACTGGATATACCGAGACGATCATGGGCCGCCGTCGCTATTTGCCTGATTTGCAGAGTGACAACCGTCAACGTCGAGATATGGCGGAACGGATGGCATTAAATGCGCCCATCCAAGGGTCAGCGGCTGATCTCATCAAAGTGGCGATGTTGCGTGTTCATGATGCTCTCGTATCTGGTGAGTTGAAGTCCAGATTGTTGCTTCAGGTACACGATGAATTGGTACTCGAAGTCGCGTCCGGGGAAGAGGAATATGTGCGCGAACTGGTGGTGCGAGAAATGGAGGGCGCCGCGAAACTCAGTGTGCCGCTCACTGTCTCCGTCGGAGAGGGTCCGAACTGGTTCGCAGCAGGTCACTAAATACCTCGCTGTACACGAGCACAAGTGTTACGTGACTGACTCGACGACATCTCGCGGTTCGCGTTGGGTTTGAAGCGAAGGCAAAACGAGAAGAACCGCTGCGCACACTGCTGAGACGGCTGCCACGATGACAGCGAGTTCCCACGTATGGGGCCTCACACTCAAAGCAAGTGCTGTAATGGCAAACGTCGTCAGCCACAATACGAGTGAGACCCCTCGAACTCGGCGAGCAAGCGCATCAAAAACGAGCACATAAACTACCGCGAGTACGGTCCCGGACCCGGCAAATATCCAGAGCTTTTCGGCAATGTCCGCATATTTATCGCCGCCGACCAAAATAAGTGCAATTTTTGGAAGAAGCGCAACTCCAGCGGTTGCGATGCCACCTAAGACGATGACGAGTGCAACTGCCGAGAGGCGACTGCGTTGACCCTTGTCTCTAGCAAGCATGGGAAAGAAAACAACGCTCACAAACTGTGGCAAGAACAGTGCCGACTTCGTCATGATCAATCCCGCAGCGTAGATGCCGCTGTCATGTTCATCGAACATAGAGCGGCCTAGGAGTGCATCGAGATTGCTCAGTGTGAAGTAGGCGAACAAAACAAGGGAAGCAATAAAGGCCTCAGCAACGAGCGGGCGTCGGCTTTCCATCGGAGTAGTTGAATCGGACCTGAGAATGCCCCAGCCGGCTATGACTGGGAGCCAACCACCGGCAGCTAAGCCAATCATTGCGCCCGTGGCGGTTGGCAGGATCGTCATGCCTGCAATACCACCGATCAGACGGCCAGTACCGCTAGCAATATAAATAAGTGACAGTCGTTCCCAACGTCCAGTTCCTTGAGCCACACCTGCTTGAGCACCCATGATCGTGAGCGGAACCATCATGATGCCGCAGAAGATAACCGGCCAATGAGAATCAAGATTCAAAAAGGGAGTAAAGATGAGGCTTGATGCGGCAACTGCTGATCCAATGATCAAAGAAATGGCCACCGCTACTCGCGAAGTGGTCTTAATAATGGCAGCAGCTTGCTCACGTTGGATGGCAATTTGGCGTGCGATTGCCGCCTGGACGCCTAAGGCGACCACGTTCGCGATCAGGATGATACTGAGTAGTGCCGTTAGCGCACCAAACTCTTCTGGAACTAACCAACGGGCTGCGATGAGATTGAACCCATAGGTGACCGCACTCATGATGAGCATTGCTGCGGCCACCAGAGTGCCAGAGCGAGTCAATTCTTGACGGGTCACGGACACACTCTAGTCATCATGATTGGTGAAGAGGGAACACGTTCACTCGACACTCTCCATATGAGCAATGAGTTGTGGTGCCATCCAATCCCAAAAGATAGGTCCGGATTCATTTGTAAAGTGCAAGCCGTCGCTGTAGAGAGGGATTCCGTTGAGGGTCTCGGAATACTTATCACCGGGACACAGCGCGTTGTAACTGTCAATAACGAGAACCTTATGCACGTCCGCCCAAGAACTCACGATGTGGTTGAGTGTTTGGACTTTCTCGATGTCGTTGATGCGCAAGAGTTCGGAGTTATCGAAGGCGGCAAGGTCGTGGCAAGCAAGATTTGACAGTGCAAAGTGTTTACTTCCGGCGTCGAGTGCCTTATTCATCATCTTTGTGAGTTCGGAATCCAAATGTTTCTCGAACTCCGGCGTACCGAAGACGAGCTTCTTATCGTCGAGCATGCGATCCATGACCAACGATTGGGAGACGAAGAAGACAGTGATGTCGGGTTCGTGCTCGGAAACAATCACCGGCCAACGTTCGCGCCATTCAAGGCAATCGGCCGTGGGCAGCGCTTTACCGTCGCCATCGACCTTGAAACCTGCAATTGGGTCACAACCAACAAAAGTGTTTGAAATCAGGCCGAGATTTGGATTGGCATCACGCTGAACCGACTTATCGAGGCTATTCGGAATCGAATTACCAAGGATCATCGCATTTCGATGGCGTGACGCATCTACCTCGAGCGGGTAAATTTCGGCTTCTCCGGCGATCACCGCGTGTTTATCACGAGGTTGCGTTGAAGTGGAGAAAGCGAATGCGGTGATGACGAGCAGAGGAAGCGAACCCAAGATTATGAGACTGCGGACCTGTGGTTGTAGCCGTGAAGGTGATGTTCTGCGTCGAATGGGTGTCTCAATGAACTTGTACGTTCCCCAAGCGAGAAGGACGGATATCGTCGCCTGCGCAATGGCGAGCGGCACACCGCGAAGACCCGTGAGTTGTGGGTCAGCGAAAAGGATGACGGGCCAGTGCCATAGATACAGCGGATAACTGATGAGGCCAAGCCACCTGAATGGGGCGAAGCCAAAAATCCGGCTAAAGAGCGAGTCGGGTGAACTTGCTGCCACCACAATTGCCCCAAAGGCAGCTAAACAAAAAATGACCAGCCCGCCACGGTAGGGGAGCGGCGTCGTGTCAGAGATTGCGACCATGGAAAACAGGACGAATACCAAGCCGACGAAACCCAGAATTTGTACTAACCAACCGCGCTTTTCGAATCCCGCGAAGGCTTGCTTTCGTAACAGGATTGCGCCAACTGCACCGATCAACAACTCGAAGGCACGGGTGTCAGTCCCAAAGTAGACCCGCACAGGGTCAGTATTTGGTACGTACATGTGAAACATGAGTACAGCAGAACCGGCAGCCAAAGCAGTTAGCGCTAGTGCGTGCACAATTCGGCGAGTAGAAAGCCAACCGAGAAGTCCCATCAGCAACGGGAAAAATACGTAGAACTGTTCTTCGATCGAAAGTGACCACGTATGGCGAACGGGAGATGGCATGTCTATCGCCGAGAAATAGCCTTCATCGCCCAGAATGAACCGCCAGTTTGCGACGTAACCCAGAGCAGCCAAGACGTCGTAAGCCACTGATTGTCTTCTGGCGTCGAGAATTAAGAACCAAGAGACGAAAATGACGGCGAAAAGAGTGGTAACGAGAGCAGGAAGAAGTCGGCGCATACGAGCGCGCCAAAAGGCCAGAAAGTTGATTCTGCCCTTTTGATTTTGTTCACGAAGAATGAGTGTTGTGATGAGAAAGCCGGAAAGAACGAAGAACAAGTCCACCCCAAGCCAGCCACCTTGGAGCCAGCGTGGATTGAGGTGAAAAATAAGTACACCCACGACCGCAATTGCTCGCAGACCGTCAAGAGCTGGCCGATACGGTGGCCGAGATCCATCGATCATAGGCGTAGTTGCTGACATGTGGTTGAAGGTCCTTCAAGCCGACTGAGGCCGGGCATTTCGCCCGGCCTCATCTGGTTGATTGATGAATGTTAGTCGAAGGTACGGGAGTGTCCAGTTTCGCCGGAGCCGGTATTCGGGCCAAAACCAGAATCGCTGTCTT
The DNA here is from genome assembly GCA_040394025.1 of Aeromicrobium sp. Taxonomy (GTDB): domain Bacteria; phylum Actinomycetota; class Actinomycetes; order Propionibacteriales; family Nocardioidaceae; genus Aeromicrobium. The sequence continues at coordinate 111,661 of JBEBSZ010000001.1, read as the reverse complement.
CAGGATCATTATCGTTGAATAGGAAGAATCCCGCTCCGGCGATCAGTAGACCTGCTGCAATGGAAATCAGTCCACGGTAGAGATACATCGTGTTGATTGGCTGGCAGATGTTCGTCTTGAATTGATCATCTGGAGCGCCGATCGCAGAACCACAACCGAAGACGGCACCGGTGGTGGTGCGAACTTCGGTAATTGGCGCGATGAGGAAGTAAACGCCAAGTGCGATAAATGGAATCGCAACAAGGATTGCGATTTTGGCACCCGTTGTGAAACCTGATGCAGAGGATTCGTTGTCATCAAACATGATGTGAACTCTACTAGCCGATCGCTGAATCTTGGCTCCTATTCCCCAAAAAATGTTTGAGTTTTCTTTACAGAACGCCAAGGTGGGGTGGGATGCAAAAACTCCTAGTCAAAGGAACGTGCACGCTGCCTCGAACCAGTCTGGCGTTCAAGCGGCTCGGGGAATGTGTCGACATTATCTACAGTCTTCGCTTTACCGAAGAGAACGTAGCCGCCCGCCGAAATTACTAGCCCAGCCGCGATGGAAAGCAGCCCGCGATACATGTACATCGAGTTTATCGGGCCACAAATATTTGACTTGAATTTGTCGCCCGGTGGAAACAGCCCGCTACCGCAACCAAATACTCCACCCGTCTGTGTACGGACTTCAGTGATCGGGCCTAACAAAAAGTAAAGCCCGAGAAATATAAATGGAACCCCCGCCAAAAGTGCGACTTTAGCGCCGGTAGAGAGTCTTGAACCTGTGTCTACGCTGTCGTCAAACATGAGCAGCACCCTACTCGTCGAAAAAGGGGGATTTCTCCGTTTTGAAAAATCTTTGAACGGTAAAAATCAGAACGACTATGAGTAGGATCAACGAGACTTAGTAGATTCTTCACATATCGGTGAGCGAAAGACGAAAAGGTAATGAAAGCAATTCTGTTGGCCGGGGGCCGCGGTACGCGCATGGGATCTCTCACCGAGGACACACCGAAACCGTTGGTTATCGTTGGCGGTCGAATGCTCATCGAACGGGTCATCGAAAAACTTGCTGCTGCCGGAGTTACACACATTATTTTGTCAATTGGCTATTTGGCCGAACAGTTCGAAAAGGTGCTTGGTGACGGTTCACGCTGGGGCGTCAATTTTCTGTACTCGGTAGAAGGAGAGCCGCGCGGAACCGGGGGAGCGATGGCTTTGGCAGCTCAACGCTATCTCGCGCCCGATGACGTAGTCGTCGTGGTTAATGCTGACTTGATTTCAGACCACAGTATTCGCGAGCAGCTGGATTTCCACATGCAGCAGAATGCCGACATCACTCTCCACGTGCGAGAAGTTGATGACCCGAGACGTTTCGGAATGGTTCGGTGTGATTCCAATTGGCAGGTCACCGAGTTCATCGAGAAACCGGACACGATTTCCCGAGAATGGATCAATGCCGGCACTTATGTTGTTGAAGGTTCTGCGCTCCTAGCAATAACTGAACGGCAGCCCTTGTCGTGGGAGCGCGAGGTACTGCCCGAACTCATCGCAGCGGGTTCACGAGTGTTGGCCTTTCGGGAAAATGTCTATTTTCGTGACGTCGGAACGATTGATGATATTCACGCCGCCGAAGGTGAAGGCCGATAAACCGCGGAAGTTAGTCGCTCGTGCGTTATTGTTCCCGAGATGAGGCCATATTTTTTGGCTTTGCTTGGATTTTATTGAGAAGGGACTTTTCGTCGACGTGACCGCACCAGCATCGGCAAGCCCGGCGAGCACTGTGGAGAAAGATTCCATCCGCAAAGGCGCGCGGAATAAGGTTTTTGATGGTCTGCGTGGCTTCGGCATGTTGATCTTAATGTCGGCGCATTTTGGCTTGGGGAAGCTTCTTCCGGGTGCCTGGATCGGGATCAATTTCTTTCTCGTATTTTCGGGATTCATCATCGTCTATCTCATGATGGTGGAACGGGCGAAAACAGGCCGAATCTCGATCTCGAAGTTCTATCGACGTCGAGCTCGTCGTTTGTTGCCGGGCCTTTTCGTTCTGCTTGTGGCATTGGCCGGGTGGGGGCTGCTATTCGCGGATGACCACGTTAGGCGAACGATGCGCGGCGATATCTTCGCGACGCTCGGCTACGTCATGAATTGGCGACTCATTGTTACCTCGGATGATTATTTCGCCCAAGGTGGCGTTCCAAGCATGCTGCGCCATGCTTGGACGCTTGCGGTCGAAGAGCAGTTCTATCTCTTTGCCCCGCTTCTCGTTTTAGCCATCATTCGTTGGGTGAGTGCCCGATGGTTGCGGGTTACCATCATGCTTGGGCTCGCTTCGGTTTCTGCCCTAATTGCGGCCTCGATTGGCAGTTCGACTCCCTCTGCATTTGCACATTCCTACTACGGAACTGACACCCGTTCGCAAGCAATTTTTGCGGGCATTGCACTAGCGTTTCTTGTTTCACCTGATGTGCAAGGTAAGCAACCGAAACTGATAACTGGACCACTGATTTCGACGATCGGTTGGGCATCGCTGATCTTCAACGTCGCCTTGTACTTCTTCGTGGAGCCAACAGACACGTGGCTTTTCGAATACGGTGGCATGCTTCTCATCAATATTTCGATCCTGCCGTTTTACTACTTGGGAATGGTGAGTCATCGTTCGTGGCTGGAAATCATCATGGGAAACAAGTTTTTTGTCTTCCTCGGGATGATGACCTACGGCTTATATTTGTGGCATTGGCCTATCCAAATCTGGTTGGCTATTTATGCGCCTGATTTGGATAGTTGGCGGCTACTCCTGATCGGCTCTAGTCTGACTATCGGTATCGCCTTTGTAAGTTTCCGTTGGCTTGAAGCACCCATTATGATGCGGGGCCTAGCACCATTTGCCGGGGGAGTCAGGAAAGCCCGGCTACTCGTCACGACGAGTTTGACGCTCATTATTGGTCTGACTGTGGCGCTTGGTTTTGGGACTTTTGAAGCCCCTCGACTAAATCCGCAAGTTCCCGTTTATGTTTCTGGCGACAGTCACAGAAATATCACGGCATTTGGTGACTCTTCGGCGCGATTATTTTTTGAAAGGTTCCAAGCGGAGGACTATCCAGACTTGTCGGTCACAAATCTGGCGATTGATGGCTGCGACTTGGTCCGCTTGGATGTCAAATGGACCGACAAAGAAACGCGCGCGCCCGAAGCGGTGTGTCTTGAAGCCCGGGCCTCACTCGAAGATGATGTGCGGGCGGCCAATACGGACGTCTTTGTCTTGATGAGCGGTGGAGTCGCTTCGCTAGATCATATTTCTGAAGACGGGCGAACACTGGGCGTTAACGATCCAGAGTACCGAGCGATTGTCGAAGCAGAATTGGACGATATTTTTGGTGATGCAAGGGCAGCTGGGGTTTCAGATTTGCGCCTCATGACAGTGCCTTGCCGCGAGAATGATTTGTCAAAGGTGTCGATTTTTGGGATAGATGTTGAACCATACCTGTCAAAACATCCAGACAAGGTAGACGCAATCATGGATCCGGTGGTGATGAATAGCTGGTTCCGCGACTGGGCTGAAAAGAACGATGTCGAGATCATTGACCTCTACAAAGCGATTGGATGCGAAACTGGCTTCCAACGTAAAATCAACGGCATCACACTCTTTGTTGACTGGTTCCATTTCTCACATGAATCATCTGTGATGATTTGGACTTGGCTCGCTCCAAAACTGCAGGTCGATTCGACCGGTGGGTGATCCTTTGTCTTCCAACTTTAAAGATAACGAGAAAGGTGACTCGTATTGAGTGTCGATTGAGCGTTTTAGGAGGTGAAACTTGTGCGAACATCGGTGATTGAAGAATCAACTTTTCGTCCTGCTGTAATTCGGTTCCTCGGTATGGACGGCGTTCGCGGTGTTTTCATGGTTTTATTCATGGCCTTTCACTTCGGGATCGAAGCTCTTACTGGTGCGTGGGTGGCCGTCAACGTTTTCTTCGTGCTTTCGGCTTACCTCATTGTTTCCTTGCTTCTCCGTGAACACTCTGAAACAGGAGCGATCCGCGCAATCAAGTTTTATGCTCGTAGAGCGCGACGATTGTTACCGGCACTGTTTTCTGTGTTGCTTTTTGTGGGGATCTACGCAGTTGCGACCCAGAACGCTGCCGATCGTAGACAAACCGGCGGCGACATTTTCGCTTCCATTTTCTTTGTTCAAAACTGGCGTCTGATTGCGCGAGCGGATGACTATTTCGGAGATTCTGCCTCGCCGTCCATGCTTCGCCACCTGTGGACACTTGCCGTTGAAGAACAATTCTATCTTGCGATTCCATTGCTGTTAACGGTCTTGATAGCCCTCAGGTCACGAAAAGTCGCCATCGTCACATTCCTGGCACTGGTCGCAGCGTCGGTTTGGCGTTCGGCCAGTGTCGGCGTTTTAACGGTGCAAGACCAAGCCCACGCCTACTACGGCACAGATACCAGACTTCAAGCGTTTGCGCTTGGTGCAGCTTTAGCGGTTTGGATTCCACTTGGCGCGCCGTTGCCCCGACGATTGTCGGAAAACGCGGTGCGTGTTGCCGGAACCGTAGGACTGATCCTGACGCTAATGGGAATTGCATTCCTCGAACCGATGAGTATCTTCGTCTTTGAACAGGGCGGAATGGTGTTGGTGAATCTGGCGGCAGCTGCACTCGTGTTGAGTGTCGCCCGAGTGACGAATCGTGGGCCGGCGCAATGGTTTTCATATCCGACACTGGTCTGGCTTGGCCGGCGGTCCTATGGGCTCTATATCTGGCATTGGCCCGTGGTCTTGGTGTTGAAGTGGCAGTTTCCTAGTTTGCCGTTTTGGACAATTGTATTTCTTGGTGCAGCACTCACGGTCGTTATTGCGGGTCTCTCGTTTCGCTGGCTTGAGCAGCCAGTCATCAAAGGTGGCTTCGGTGCTTTACTGCCCAGTCGGATGGTGTCCAGGATGGTGTCAATCGTTGGCGTAATTCTCGTCGTTGCTCTTGCCAGCGCCCTGTGGCGCACCCCAATTGCTATTGCTGAGGTTGACCCAAAGGATATTCCGGCATTGTTACCCCATGACGATTCTTATGTTCCAAGAGATCAACCCGTTCGTCTCGGTCTCGTAGGTGATTCAGTGGCACGCGGATTGGCCATGTTTTTCCCGGAGGATAGGTACCCGGACATTGAATTGATTGATCTCACGATTCCGGGTTGCGACGTGACAAATTTGACACCGGCAGGTTTCAACGAGGCGCCCATTGCACCCTATGAGGGTTGTGCCGAAATGATTGATGATCTCGCGAAGCACGTACAAGAACGAGAGATAGATATCGTTATGATGCTGACATTCCCGACTGCTGCTTTACCGCACTTTGATAATCAAGGCACTTTGATTGAAGCTTCAGACCACAATTATCTGGAGATGTTGAATGAGCGATATGAAGCATTACTACGTAACTCCGTTAAAGGAGGAGCAGGGAACCTTGTCTTGGTGTCTTTTCCGTGTCGCTACGATTCGGATGCGGCACTGCCCGAAGAGATTCTCAAATTCATTGAGGAGCATCCCGGAGTTGACGTTGCAATTTCGGACCCAGTCGAATTGAATCAGCGTTTTGCTGAATGGGCCTCAGCGAGAGACGTTCCCGTATTGGATTTGTACGGCGCACTGGATTGCTCAGATGGCTATCGATCGTCAATACATGGTGTTGAGCTTTATGCCGATCTAATGCATTTCACGCCTGAAGCGACGGTCATGATCTGGAGTTGGTTGGCTCCGCGAGTGCGTGATTTGGCACTTGGCGGTTCCAGTCCCGCCATTTCGAATGAACGTTAATGAACGTCCAATTCAACGGACGCTGTATCAGAGGTGCAATGATATGACCTTGTGGTTAGCGCCACACGAACCGATTTGCGGACTGCAAAGGGAGCTAAGTGAAAGTCGAAGTTGATCTACCACCAAGTCAAGGTGCAGGCACGATTCTCAGAAATCGGGCCTTCGACGGCTTTCGCGGTTTTGCGATGCTCGTACTTATGGCCGCGCACTTTGGCGGTCAAAAACTTTTTCCCGGTGCATGGCTAGGAATTAACTTTTTCCTCGTCTTCTCCGGTTTCATCATCGTGTACTTGATGATGGTTGAGAAACATCAGACCGGAAAAGTTGACATTATTCGCTTTTATCGGCGTAGGGCGAAGCGATTGCTTCCTGCGCTCTTCGTGTTATTGACCGTATTAGCCCTGTGGGCACTGCTCTTTGCTGAAGATTATGTACGACGGGGGCTGAGAGGCGATATTCTCGCGACCCTCGGTTACGTCATGAACTGGCGGCTCATCGTTACATCGGATGACTATTTCGTCCAATTTGGAACTCCGTCCCTGCTCCGCCATGCATGGACGTTAGCTGTTGAAGAGCAGTTTTATTTAGTTGCACCCTTTATTGTCCTCGCCATCTTTCGGTGGGTAGCCCCGCGTTGGCTACGCGTCAGTATCATGCTCGGGCTGGCGATGATTTCGGCAATAATCGCAGCGAACGTCGGTGTCGGAGACGCGAACGCACAAGCACACGCGTACTACGGAACCGACACTCGAGCGCAAGCCATATTCATCGGCGTGGCATTCGCGTTTCTCCTTGGCCCAGATAACAACGGCAGAATTCCCAAGTATCCGCGTGGACCAATAACGATGACGCTTGCATGGGCGACAGTGATCTTTAGCGTCTGGTGTTACACGTGGGTATCGCCGTGGGATCCGTGGGTGTTCGAAAAGGGTGGAATCTTTTTTGTCAGCATTGTCTTATTGCCCGCGCTTGTGGCTTGTCTTGATCAGCAAGGGAATCTCCTGAAACGGGTATTTTCTAATACCCCTTTTGTCGTTTTGGGATTGATGACATACGGACTATATTTGTGGCACTGGCCAATACAAATCTGGCTGAATCTCTATCTTCCAGACCTCGACGGCTGGGCGCTATTCTTTGTTGGCACGACCCTCACCTGCGTCATTGCTTTCATTAGTTTCCGTTTTATGGAAGTTCCCATCATTCTCGGTGGATTAGACAAATTTACCGGCAGCAAAAAGCGTTCGCACCGCCTGATTGTCATAAGTTTGGTCGTGATTATTGGGCTGGCGTTCGTGGTAGGACGGGTGCCCAGCCTGCAGTCGCAGATTGCAGCGGGCAACGCTCCAACTCTCGTTGAAGACCAGCCAGCGTATGAGGCTGGCAGTCAACGCATTAACGTCGCCGTCTACGGCGACTCCACCGCGTTATATTTGGCTACCGCCTTTGAAGAAAAGTTCTATCCAGATATGACAGTCGTTCCGTTAGCGATACCCGGCTGTGATCTCATGCGTTTACCCATTGACTGGAGCCCAACGAAAAAGGGCGACCCATTGCCGGACTGCCTTGAAAGTCGCGAGAAACTTACTGAGAACTTAAAAGAGAACGAAATCGACGTACTCGTGCTCAACGTTGGGACACTCGCGCCACTCGACCACGTGACTCCTGAAGGCAGCCTCAACATTCTCGACACGGAATACGAGAAGTACATTGTTGCCGAACTCGACGACATTAAGGCCAGCGCAGAAGCTGCTGGCGTGCAACAGATTCAGATCAGCACCCTGCCATGCCGCGACACTGACCTCGACTATATTGACGAGAACCCGGAAGCCGCTGAACTCGCAGCGACACCAGACGAAATCAATGACGTCTTTAAGCGTTGGGCAGAGCCAAATAATATTCCAGTCCTAGACCTTCACCACATGTTAGGTTGCGAAAACGGATATACGCGCAAGATTCGCGGGGTAAAACTGTATTCGGACCAGCTACATTTCTCGGAATATGGCGCTCATATGATTTGGACCTGGCTCGCTCCTACGATTCGTGAGAATTTCCTCGGGAGAACCGAGTAAGGTTTCTCGGGCATAGAAAGGCATTCATGGATATTCAAGCGTTCCTCGATCACGTTCCCACTCTCTTTCCCGGAGACCCGCAAGACACAGAACCGACCGATCCTTACTGGGAAGATCTCAAAGCAGACGTCAATGGGTATACCTCGGCTAACGAGTTAGCGATTTTGCATCTTGCCGCATCCTTGCTTCCTGACGATGAGGCCTACCTTGAAGTGGGAACCTTTAAAGGGCGTTCCATGTGTGGAAGTGTTCGGGACAACGCTGGCAAGCGTTTCTATGCGATGGAAAATTTTCTTGAATTTGGCATGACTGGGATCGAGGCTCGCACCGAACTCATGTCAAACCTAGAAAAATACGCCAAGGGAGCAGAGGTAAAGCTACTTGAAGGTGACTGCTTCCGGCTTTTGGCTGAACCGGGGATCATTGATCGTCCTGTTGGAGTTTATTTTTACGACGGTGAACACACGAAACTTGCTCACTATCTTGCACTCGCTGCAGTTGAACCGCTTTTGGCTGATGAAGCGCTTGTGCTCATCGACGACGCGACGTGGCCAGTCGTGCAGGATGCGCACGAAAAATATTTGGCGAACAACCCTGAATGGTCAATTGTCGCTCGTTGGGACGCTCGTTTTGATAACGATCCACGATGGTCGAACGGTTTACATGCACTCGCATTCAGACGGACCGAACCATCGAAACTCTCACGCAAGGATGAGATGCTGCGCCGGTACCAAGTTAGTGTTCAAAACCGGATCAACCGAATCGGCTGGAAACTCGCTAACCGATTCCCCGGCATGATGAAGTTTGCGGCTGGACTGGTGATGTCACGCAGCCACACGATCGAGTCGACGGATTCGCGACAAAGCAACTAAGACAATCGTGGTCGTGCCCACGGCATTGACCGCTACGAGTTGCATGGCTGATTCGTGGAACCACAATGAGATCGCTAGAGCTTGTGCCGCTACTACGGCCCATACGAAGTGACCCAAGAACGAGCTGTTGACGCTCATTTCCACGAATAGCCAGAGTTGCACGAGTGCCCACAGCACACCCAAGGAGACGCATGCAATAGCTAGGGGTCCGTAGCTGCTGTATGCGCTACCGCCCACCAGCGACATCCACCAACCAGGTGCGAGTCCGATCACGGCAATGCAGACAGTCCCTAAAACAAGAATGATCACATTAGCGAATAGAAGCGCCCGAGTTCTCCCGGCGGTTTGCATACGGGGGATCATGAGCAGCGCCATGAATTGCGTGCCCCACCCAACAGCACGGCCAAATGTGGCCGCCAAGGCGTAGCCGCCAGACTCTTCAGCACTAAGAAAGATACGTGCGAAAGTCGTGTCGATGTTTGTTAACGTGATGAACGCGCCTAAAGAGATTGTCGCCCGCAATAGCTCAGGGAAGAGTAACCACGTGCTGTCGTCATGGAGGCTATGCCGACAAAGTCTCGCGCCTTGGATGGCTACGAGCGCAGATGCAAAGAGCAAAAGTCCAAACATTTCAGTCACAGACAGTGTGAAAATTGCACCGATGATGCCAGCAGCGAGACGACCTAGAGCAGTCGTGACGTAAATACTTGACAACGCCCACAAGCGATTTTGTCCTAACAAAATGCCTTGGAATGTTCCAGTTAGACACATTGGAATAAGGGTCAAGCCGAGCCAAACTGCCGCCCAGGCGCTGTCTAAATCGAAGGCCTTGTTAAGTGCCGGACTCGCCACCATGGTCGCTCCGGCGAGAAAAGTTCCCATCCAGAGGGCGAGCCGAACTCCGGTAGCCGAGCTGTCTTCTCGCGCCACATGGCGAGCGACAATAATTTGCAGCGCTCCAGCGGGAACAGCTAAGACAACGCCGTACGCAGACAACGCAGAATAAGCACCGAAATCAGCCGGGCCGAAGGCGCGAGAAACGATGAGCACAAACACGTAACTGAGAGCATTTGCTGCCGCCATTGTTATTCCGAGAATTGCGCCCGAGCTGGAGGCACGCGTCAACTTCATCATCGTTTGGGTTTGTGATCCTGTTCTTCAAGAGAATTCTTGGACTTAGACTACGGGTTCTGGCCATGCGATGAGGGTTACTCGGGTTATTCTGTTGTAGCGCCACAGCGCCAAGACAATGATCAACACATAATCCGGAGTATTTACGTGCGCTTGCTCGCAAATCACCGCACCTATGCGGTTCTGGCGGCTCTTGTTCTCGCCGCGGTGGTTTTCTTTAATGGTTTAGGTACGTTCTACACCGACATTAAGCCCGAGATCTATATTCGGCCTTGGGCAATGTTGGTCCATTACATGTCCTCATGGACTTCGTCGCCATATTTGGGATCGCCTAACTTCAACGTGGGGCTTGTGCCGGTTTTAGCGGTTTTAAGTGCTTTTCGTGGAATTGGCATGTCCCCAGAGTTTGCTTTCAAGACATTTCATTTCATTTTATTGATGATTGCTGCATTCGGGGCCTCTACGCTCGTTCGGAAGCTTGCACCCAAGGTCGGCGTTTGGGGCGGACTTGCGGCGGCCCTCTTCTACATTGCAAATCCGTACACGATCACGGCAGGTGCGACCTTAGCTATCGCCTTGCCGATGGCGTTCTTACCGTGGTTGCTGTGGGCGATGGCGAACGGTCTACAGCGGCCTACTAGCTGGGCGTGGCCAGCCCTCGTTGGCGTTTCCTTCTTTTTGATGAGCGGCATGAACGTTGCCGTCGTGCCCGTGTTTGGGCTGCTAGCAATAATTCCGCTGATCATCGCTGTGTGGCGTGACTATGGATTGGACATCAGGGATTCGGCAATAGTCCTTGGTCGTAGCGCACTATTCGTTGTTCTGCTTTCGATGTATTGGCTTGTCCCGGCTGCTATGGCTCTCGGTACCGGCGCCCAGATCGTGGAAGGGTCCGAGACCCTTGACGGTATTGCCAAAGTTTCGTCTTTGCCAGAGATTCTTCGTGGCCTCGGACTTTGGCCGCTTTATGGCAGCAATGATGTAGGACCTTGGGTTCCAGAACATGCCGTTTATCTCACCAGCCCATTCATCATGGTGCTCTCCATGCTCTGGCCCACGCTAGGTTTACTCGCCTTGGTATGGGCCAAGACACGACTGCGCATTTTCATTGCGTTCTCGGTATTGATCTCAACTGTCATCATGGTCGGTGTTTTTCCGTCAGAGGAATCACCAGCATCGCCATTCGGTTATCTCCTGCGTGAACTGCTCAACGTGCCAATTTTGTCGGCGTTCAGGACGACCAACAAGATCGGTGCCGTACTGTCACTTGCTTTGGCGTTGGGTATTGCCGCACTCTTGGTTTACTGGTTGCCGCGACTATGGAAGATTGTGCCGTTGCGTGCCAGTCTCGCAGTCGCCATGGTTACGGTCTTTGTCGCATGGACGCTGCCCGCATTCACTGGCGGACTTTACATTTCACCAATGAATATCCCGGAGTATTGGGAAGAAGCCGCCGCATCGATCGATAAGAGCGAACAACCGGGGACCGTGCTCGTTTTACCTGGTCAAGTACGACCCAACTATCGGTGGACAGAAGAACGGCCTGATGACGTTCTGAACTCGGTGCTAGATCGCAGAGCTGTGTTACCAGAGACCACCCCCAATGCGTCGCCCCCGGCTGTTAACTTTTTGGCAGCGCTCGACGGTTCTTTCCAATCGGGAACCTCGACAGAAGACGTCGTGTCCGGTATGGCTCGTTACCTGGGTGCGGGACAAGTCCTATTACGACATGACGTTGTCTGGGAAACCCAAGGCGGTGCGCGTCCCGCTCAAACCAGTCGCCAGGTTGGTGCTGATCCGGGGTTGTTCGGACGTGAAAACTTCGGCAAGGAAGGCCAGTACGTCCTGTCTCCTGCGATGGAGGACCCCTTCTTCTTCGGCGAGCAGTTCCTGCCGCCATTGCAGGTATACGACGTGCAAGGAACAGTACGACCGGTCCGGGCACTCCCACTTGATCGGGGAGTGATCGTCGCCGGAGATGGCTTTGCTTTTCCACAAATGCTTTCGGCTGACATGCTCGGTTCCACACCGCTTATTCGCTATGCGCAAGACATTTCTACTAAGGACTTTGCCACTGCTTTGAGCCAATCCGAACGTCTGGTGATGACAGATACTAACGCCAGAAGGAATGTGATCCCTAACCGGTTGACAGCAGGCCAGGGACCGTTGTTGCGAGCCAACGACAAACTTGGAACAACCCGCACCCTCGGTACAAACCCAGACGACCAAACGGTTCGCGAAGACGAGGTTATCTCGGTCAAAACCACCCAAAGCGGCGGTGTGTTCTTCGATTTGCCCTACGGTTCTGGAAAGTTCGCGTTTGATGGTGATCTCGCCACAGCTTGGCGCTTTGGAGACTTTGGTACTGGAGAAGGGCAGTCCATCACCGCAACGTTTGATGAGCCCACCCAGATCGATACGGTCAGTCTTGCGCAGATGAAGGTCGGGCCGGTCACCATCGACGAAATCGAGGTGAGCGCCGGTGGTAAGAAAGTCACCAGTAAGCTGCCTGAGATTGGGATCCACAAAGTAGATCTTGGGGGAGTGGAAGCCAAGAACCTCACGGTGAAAATCAAGTCACTCAAGGGTGAGGGCTTTAACTTCGTCGCCCTTTCCGAGATTAACGTCAATGGTTTACGCAGCGAGACCGTCGCTCGTATGCCACTCACTTTCCAAAACCACTACGAGAAACTCGATGCAGAAGGTAAGACACTTTTTGCGCAAAAGCCACTCGATGTGCTGATGGAGCGAGTGCAAAACACGACCTCAATCGATGATGATAGTGAGACCGTGCTTGATCGCCGCATGCAGTTGCCAGACGCGCGGACCTTCGCGGTGGACGGTGACATCCGCGTCCGTGGCGATGTCGAAGCAATTTACGACTTGATGGATGGTTTCGATCCAGGCGTGAAAGTTATCTCAAGTGGTTATTATTTCGATAATCTGCTCTTGAGGGCCTCCTCGGCGGCTGACGGTAAATCCTCGACAGCATGGGTTCCTGGTGGTGGAACGCGTGACGCTTGGTGGGAAATTCAGACTGCTCAACGCCGTATTGACGGCGTGACCATTACTCAAGAGCGCCAAGAGTCGGGACAGAACGATCACCACCACGCAAGCCGGGTGGAAATCCTCGTTGACAACCAAACAGTCACCGAAGCCAATATCGGACTTGGCGAGAACCGTATCACCTTCGATTCCCCTGTTTCGGGTAGTAATCTCCGTATTCGGATAGTGGGACTCGAAGGCGATCCGGCAACTCTGCCGCCGCGTTTTACTGAAATTAACACGGGAACTACGGTGTCTCGTGACGCAGGCGCGGTCGATCAGTGTATCGCTGTGGCGACTATCGATGGTGCTGAACTTCGGATGAAGCCGAGCACTGAGCGACTTGCGAAGAATAACCAAGCCGGAACGGCTTGGGAATCGTGTGGCGACGTCGACCTGGCGGCCGGTTCGCATCGTGTTCGACAAAACGGCGAGTTTGTTATCGACCGTTTGCACTTTGCTGATGTACAAGAGACGACGAACCGCTATCTGGCAGCGCCCGTATCTCAGGTGCTGCAAGACTCGAACTCGCGTAAACAAATCCAAATTCATACCGCCGTTAGTGGGTACGCCGTTGTCAATAGTCAAGGAGTGAATCCAAACTGGCGTGCCTCGATTAATGGCAGAGATCTCGGCCCGGCTCAAACACTCAACGGCTATTCGAGCGGCTGGATTATTCCTGAGGGCACCACCGGCGTCATTACTATGGAATATCTGCCTCAACGCTGGTCATGGGTGGCTATGGCTGTGAGCTTTGCGATGCTGCTGGCTGCCATCGGTTTCGTGGGCATGGCCGTGTGGCGCCGCGAGCTCTTCGCCGTGGCAACACCGCTAACTCGTGAGACAAAGCCATGGCCAAAGTGGTTGTCACGACCAGTTCTCGAAGGCGGTTTCATCGCGCTCTCGGGATTCTTCGGTGGCTTTGGGGGTCTCGCCGCAGCGGCGATCTTCGTAGCTGGCACCCGCACATTAACGCTCGCTCCCAAGACGTGGATTTACGCCGGTGCTGGGGCCGTGTTCGCCTCAATTCTTAGCCAATTGGCGGTACTTATCAGGAATGATGTGATCGGCAAGGTCTCAGCTGACGCGATTTCACTCAGTCTCTGGCCACATTGGATTGCGTTCGCTGGCCTAGTCTGGATTCTTGCCGGAGTGGTTTTGTTAGTTCAACAGACTAAAGAGGTGGCCAGGTGAGCGTTGCCGGACGAGTTTCGGTGATAGTCCCGACGCGCAACAATATGCGTACGATCGAGGACTGCTTGAACTCTGTCTTGACCCAAGATTATTCGGATTTTGAACTGCTAGTGATCGATAATCACAGCAGTGACGGAACTGCCGAATGGGCTCAGCAGATGGCACACCGTTTTTTTACTGCCGGACCCGAACGCAGCGCGCAGCGCAACCGGGGTATCGCTGAAGCGTCCGGCGAGTGGATTCTTTGGCTTGATAGCGATATGGTTTTGCCTCCGCAAACGCTCTCCATTGCGGTTCGAACTGCCGCTGAGCAGAATGTCATTGGCGTTGCGTTGCCCGAACGTACTATCGGTAGTGGTTTTTGGACGGCTTGTCGTGCTTTGGAACGTGAGTGCTATCTCAATGCGCCTTGGCTTCACAATCCTCGGCTTCTGAAACATGACTTTATGGTTGATGAAGGCGCTTTCGATGAGGATATGTCTGGTCCCGAAGATACCGATTTGCGCCTGTCGATGCGCCAAGCAGGCCTCCCGATCGCGCTCGCTGACATCATCATCGATCATGACGAGGGGCGCTTGACTCTCAAAGAAATCATGGAAAAGCGCTACTACTACGGGTTGAGCATTCCCGCGCTGAAAGCGGAACATGACGGAGCGATCGGTACTCAATGGTCCGAAGTACTGAGAGCTTATACCCAAAACTGGAAGCATCTGGTTCGTCGTCCGGTTCATGCTCTGGGCATGATATTTATGCGCAGCCTCGAAGCGATTGGTTACCTCCTCGGTGCGCGTCAGGGTGCTAAACGCCGCGCACTTGGCAGGACACCTTCGTGAGTCAGCGTTCTCTGTTGTGGGTATCACTGCCCGATCAACGACCACGTCGCGAACTGCATTACATGTCACTCATGCCGAACACGCATGTCACGGCATTAGCGAAAGATAAACCGCAAAGTAATGTCACCTGGATTCCGTCGACCTACCGCCGTCCAATCAAACGCTTTATTGAAGCCGGAGCCCTCGCATGGGTGCGCGAACTGTCTCAACAAGACCCGAGTGAATTCGACTGGGTAGCGACTCTTGAGCTGTGTTCACTTGTGACTGGACAGTCGAGCAGTTGGCGTCGTAAAACCTCTGGCGGTCAACCCCTCCAAGCCGTCATTACGTGGGAAAATTTAGCTAACCAACCCATATACAAGATCCCGCCCTATCGACAGGCCCTGAATTCAGCCAGAGACGCCGACTTGCTGCTGTGTATGGTCGACGCGGCCAAAGAGCATTTACTCGAAAATTCTTTCGATCCGGAGAAAATTCGGGTGGTGAAGCCAGGCGTCGATACCTCTATTTTTTATCCTCCGAAGCAAGTGTCAAACGACCCCGATGTCATCTTCATCAGCCCGCTGGCTCCGAACAAAGGTATTGACGTCGTACTTGAAGCGATGAAACTTGTGCGCCGAGAGATCTCCGAAGCACGACTCCTGGTGGCGGGCAAGGGCCCCCTCGAGAATCTCGTCCGTAAAGCTCAGAACGAGAATCCACGGCACGTGAAGTTGATGGGCTCACTCGACGCGTTTGGCGTGGGGGACTTGTTGCGATCCGGCAGTGCTTTTGTTACCGCACCCCGAGCGACGTGGAAATGGGAAGAACAGTTCGGATTGGCCTATGTCGAGGCCCAAGCATGTGGCTTGCCGATCGTCACGACTCGTTGCGGAAGCAATGAAGAAGCACTAGCACCGGGTAACGATTTATTAGCTGAGTATTCTGCAGAAGCCATTGCCGATCGTTTGGTCAAGTGGCTGAGTCACCCTGACATGCGTGCTGCACAAGGTGCGAAAAATGCTGAGTGGGTGAGGACCCACCATGATTTGTTGACACAATGCCGAGCTATGGGTGACGCCTTCGCAGAAATTGAATTACTTAACGGTCGCCGATGATGAACTCCGACCGGAAGGCAATATTGAGGGCACCGTTCCTTGGGGCCGTCGTCGGTTTGCTGTTGGCTATCGCAATCCTTGGCCCGGCACTCAAACCGGGTTTTTTGCTCAGCTACGATCTCGTTTTTGTTCCAGACTTGGCACTCAGTGACCGGACTCTCGGTATCGACGGCTCGGTTCCTCGGGCGGTGCCGAACGATGCTGTCGTTGCTGTTCTTTCTAGCCTTTTGCCAGGTTCGATCGTGCAAAAGATCCTACTTGTTGGTGTTTTTGTGCTTCTTGGCAGCGGTCTTGGTTTGGTGTTGCGATCTGCTCCGGCGACAATCGTGGCGACCATGTTCGCAGCGTGGAACCCGTGGCTTGCTCAGCGACTCGAGGTCGGCCACTGGGGTTTTGTTCTGGGCTATGCAGCATTGCCTTGGCTAGTGTGGGCAGCCCAGAACTGTCGACGTAAAACGCCCTACGGCGTCGTTTCTCTAGGTATTGTTTCGCTTCTCGTGGCGCTTACAGGTTCGACGGGAACCGTGTTGGCGATGCTCGTTCTTGTGGGCGTGTTGGTACTCGAACGTCCACGTCGCTGGGCGTCTGCCGGCTGGGGAATCAGTATTGCGCTCTTGGTGTCTGCGACGTGGCTGTGGCCTTTCGTCAACGCGTCCTCGCGTGCCGCTGATCCGCAGGGCGTGGATGCATTTGCTGCGCAAGCTGATACGCCTTGGGGTGTGTTGGTTTCGGTGTTTACGGGCGGCGGTATTTGGAACCAAGCGGCTTGGTATCCCGAACGCCAATCGTGGGTTCTGGTGGCTTTTGCGTTCTGTGTCGCCGTCGTGGGTATCGTGGCACTTTTCCGCTATGCGATACCGGACGACGGACTTCGGGGCCTGGGAGTCGTCGGGCTGCTCAGCTTCGGCTTAGCCACCATGTCAGCTCTTCCCGGAGGCCGTGAAGTTCTCTTGTTCTTGGTGAACACGGTGCCTGGCGCAGGCTTGCTCAGAGATTCACAAAAGTTTGCCGGACCGTGGATGTTGGCGGTGTCCATCGGGCTCGGGCTATTAGTCAAACACCTCGTTGCGAACGAGGCCGTAAAACTTCGGCGCGTCGGCTGGCTTCCTGTCGTGGTAGGGATTCTTGCACCAGTCATTATGTTGCCCAGCTTGGCGTGGGGTTCGCGCGGATCTTGGGAGGCAGTCCACTATCCGGGTGAGTTTTTGGAGGTTGCCGAGCACCTTGATCAGGCAGGTGAGGGCTCAGTCGCAGTTTTCCCGTGGATTCAGTACCGGCGCTTTGATTGGAACAACAATCGAATTGTCCTTGACCCGTGGAATCGGTTGACGAAAAAGGCGGTCATCGTTAATGATGGTTTGCCTTTGCGCGACGGTTGGATCTCGGGCGAAGACCCACGGGCCGTCGACGTATCGAACCTTTTGGCTCGAGAAGAACACCTTGTGCCAGCGCTACGGAGTTTAGGAATCCGCTTCGTCTTGGTGCTTACCGACCAACCAGAACAAGATGTATCGCCGGAAAGACTTCTAGGAGCCAACCTCGTTCACGATAGTGAAATGCTTCAACTGTGGGACCTCGGCTCGTTAGATATACCCGAAAAAGACAGCCATTGGAGTGATTTTATTGGCTGGCAGTTGGCGCTCTTAGCGGCGATTTTGGTGCTTTTCTCAGCACTGGTAGCAAGGCGAGCGAGAAAAAAGTAGTTCAAAGTTACTTCTTTACAACTTTTGGCGATTCGTTTGCTATGATTTAGAAGTCTTGTCAGTGAACAATCACCCAGAAGGACTTTTGATGACTGAAAGCAGAATCTGGAACATCGGCGGAGCAATCGCAGGAATCTTGCTCGGTCTCCTTTCCGTTCTCGGAATCGTCACTAGCCAGACTTCGGCAAAGGCAGACCAAGTTAACTCCTCGGTCATCGCTTACGACGAAGCCAGCTGACACCCCGTAAACTTCATTTGTAATCACCGTGGCCTTGTGGTCGCGGTGATTACTTGTGCTTAGGGACAGA
The DNA here is from genome assembly GCA_040394025.1 of Aeromicrobium sp. GTDB lineage: Bacteria > Actinomycetota > Actinomycetes > Propionibacteriales > Nocardioidaceae > Aeromicrobium. The sequence continues at coordinate 93,603 of JBEBSZ010000001.1, read as the reverse complement.
TATGGATCCGCAGCCAGAAGGCACATCAGGTGTTCGGCTGCGTCTGTTCGCAATCACGTCGATCCTGCTTTCGATAATTTGGTCTATTGCACCAGGAAAAGTTCAGCCGGACACAAAACTCAATCTCATCACTGAGCCGTGGGGGTATCTGAGGCGATCACTTTTTGCTTGGAATGATCAAGCAGGTCTCGGTGAACTTCAAAATCAGGCCTATGGCTACCTCTTCCCGATGGGCCCTGTTTTTGGGATGTCGGATCTTTTGGGTCTTCCGGACTGGGCTAGCCAGCGCGTCTGGTGGTCGATCCTCGTGCTTGTGGGGTTTTTTGGCGCTCATCGTTTAGCAATGCGTATTGGTGGCTTCTCCTCAGATTTCGCGATCGCCGTTGCACTGTTCTATGTTATTTCGCCGCGGTTACTTTCAGTATTGGCCGAAATTTCGATTGAGGCTTGGCCAGCGTCACTTGCTCCTTGGCTTGTTTTGGCTGCAGCCGGATTGCTCGGTGATTCTTCCAGTAGGCGTCACCGTGTTCGAAGTGCGGCTTTGACCACCCTTCTCGTCGTGTCGCTCGGAGGAGTGAATGCGACAGCCTCGCTTGCCGTGCTTCTGTTGCCATTTTTGTGGTTGTTGTGTGCGCCGGCAGCGGCCCGGCGTTGGCGAGCATTGGGCTACTGGTTTGGTGCCGTGGTTTTGGGTGCCGCATGGTGGTTGATTCCCCTTGTCGTTCTTGGTAATTACGGTTACCCGTTTCTTGATTACATTGAGACGTCGAGGATTACGACTGCGGTCACATCACTGCCGAATACGTTAAGAGGTGCGGACCACTGGATTGCCTACATTCTCGATGCAGCAGGCCACCCCGTCTGGCAAGCAGGTTGGGTTCAAGCGCAATATGTTGTCGCGATATTGGTGAGTTGTTTCCTCGCCGGGGCAGGAATATTTGGTCTTATTCGACTTCGTCAAGATGGTGGCGCTCAACATCGCGTGCGTTTTCTTTTCGTAAGCCTGCTCCTAGGTCTGGCGCTTATATCGCTTGGCTACGGAGGCGTGGTTTCTTCGCCCTTCGCCGAAGGAATCAGGTCATTCCTCGATGGTGTTGGATCTCCGTTCCGGAATGTGCACAAATTTGATCCACTAGTTCGCTTGCCTCTGGCGTGGGGGTTTGGTTACTGCCTCGTCTGGTTGACAACAAAGCGACAACGATGGAGTAGGCCTGCTGTCGCGATCGTTTGTCTCGTTGCTGTGATCAGTCCAACCGCATTGTGGGTTGGTCGTGCAGGCGACGCGCGAGCGGTCACGGCAATTCCGCAGTATTGGTATGACACCGCTGAGTATGTTGATCAACGTGCGGCAGACACACAGGGCAGCACGCTGGTGTTGCCCAACGCACGCACAGCCGACATGACATGGGGCAAAGTCACCGACGAGCCGCTCACGGTCCTTGCTTCTTCGCCGGTGGCGATCAGAGCAGCAGCTCCATTGGGCCATCCAGGCGGAACTCGGTTGCTGGACGAGATCGATAACGCGGTGGGCACGGGATTGCGCTACGAACAACTAGCATCGGTTCTCGCTCGGATGGGAGTCTCACGCGTGGTTGTGCGGGATGACATTAGCCCAGCGGTTCGCATTCAAGACCCCGATGCAGTACGAAAAACGCTGGCATCCAGTCCCGGGTTCGAATTCGCCCAGAGCTTCGGTGATCATGTGTCGGTATGGACGGTTGATAGCTCGCTGTCGAGCGAAGCCCGACTGTATCCGATGCGCAATCTGCGAACTGTCAATGGCGTTCCGAACTCACTCGTCTCCCTGCTTGAAACAGGGATGATCAGTGACGCGAGCCCGACACTGACTGAACCATCCCAGCGCGCACCGGACCTCCAAACCGACAGCTTCCGTTGGGCTATGTGGAACAGCGGGCTCCTTCCCGCTTGGGGTACGAGTGAACTTTTAGATTCACGACATCGAGGGCCGGACACGATTGGATCTCGGCCACTTCCTCCGCTTGCGGCCGCAAGCGAGCATGTCACGCGAATGTGGCGTGGCTCGGACCTCGTTTTGGCCTCGAGTTCTGCGGCCGATCCTTTTGGCAGTCTGAGCCTTGGCAGTGGCTATGGGGTGGCGGCAGCCGTGGACGGAAACGGTAGTACGAGCTGGTGGAGCGATCTAGAGACCGTTTCGTGGTTCTCTCTTGGCTTCGATAAACCGACGGACCTTGGTGAGGTCACGGTGGACTTGGTTGCACCGGCGACCTTTCGGCTACCCGAAAAGCTCACGGTTGAAGGCAAAACCGGTGGTCAATCTGATGTGACCTTAACGAGCCGTATCGCGGCTGACGGAACTGCAACCTTTGATCTCAGCGGAATACGTGTTGACACGATGACGATCACGTTCCCGGACAACAAGGCCAAGACCCTGCGTGCCATATCAGAGGTCCGTAGCAGCAAGGTTGATCTCGGACGAAGTGCGAACATTCCGCAGTCCATTGACTTCGATGACTCGGCGCTCCAACTCATTGCCGAAAGTATCGGAACCGGAACCATTGATGTTGGGCGTACAGCGGTGCGACGAGAGTCTGATGATGCATTCGGACAACGTTGGATGCTTGACCTAGCTAATGCAAATAATCTCGCACTATCGCTCAATGCAAAAGCGGCAAACACTAGCGCAGCAGAGTACTTGCTTGATGGCGCGCGAGTTGAGAGCGAACAGCGCCTGTCGGCTTCGCTCGTCAACCGACCCGGAGCGGCCTTCGACGCAGATCCTGACACCCAATGGTTAGTTCCTCCCGGGTACGCCGAGGCTATCGTGACAATCAACTGGGACGAGGAACAGCCGTTGACCGCCATCGAGACGACAACCGGCCTCGATGATGTTCGTGCCCGTGTCGGTGGACGAGTGACACGATTAGCCGAAACGGGCGGCAAACTTAACAGCACAACCGACACCCTTGAACTAGTCTTCACCCGGCCTAATGGTGTAAGTGATGATGAACCCTGGTCCGTTCCCGAAACCATCATTCATGGTGCGCCAGTGGCCCCAAAACGAATCGTGTCCGAATGTGGCGTAGCCAGTGTGTCATTAGATAAACGCGAACTATTCTTCAAGGTGGATACGACGAGAGACGATATTATTCACTCTGGAACTTTTGCTTTGACACCCTGCTTTACTGGCACTGTCGATGCTCCAGAAGGAGCAGTTGATCTCACTTTGCACGTGGCCGATTGGTTGCACTGGACTTCTTTGACACTTCAGCAAGCCGCCTCGTCACTGACTGAGGTTGCGTCTGAAGGTGTCGCAACGATCTTGGTTGATCGGCTGAATGCTAGCGAATCGCGAGTCCGCGTGAGTGCAGATACAGATTCGATTTTGGTCCTGCCGCATGGTTTCAATAAGGGGTGGGTTGCCGAAACGCCAGATGGCAAGCAACTTGTCAGTTCGATGGTCGACGGCTGGCAGCAAGCATTCATTGTTCCCGAGGGCACAGATGGTTTCGTAACGGTTCGTTTCGCCCCTCAAACTGCTCATACGGTTGGCCTACTCATGGGTCCGCTTGCCGTCGTGTTTGCGATTGCGGTGCTCTGTTTCACTCGCAGGCCACGCAAGAGTTCTCTAGCCGAGAAGTGCGAGTCGCCCGATAATCCGGATCCACTTTTTGGGTTCGGTCTGAATAATGCGCTTGTACTCGGCGTGGTCTTGAGTGTCGGTTTTGTTTTCGCGGACTGGGTTGGACTTGTGTTCGCTCTAGTTATTGCCTTGGTTCCGCGAATGTGGCTGCCGTGGGTGGCAGCCGGAAGTATCGGTCTTGCCGGCATCATCATGTCGGTTCTCGGGGTGGTGGATCGAGCATCATACGGGACGATTCTCGGTCAGGTCTTAGGCCTGATCACCGTGCTCGGTCTCGTGCGCTGGTGGTTCGTTTCCGCACCCAACTCAGAATTGGTTTCTCCACGACAAACCACGAGAGTGAAGCAAGCACCAAAGTAATAGTCAGCACTAGCTGCAAAGTCCACGCAAAATGGGCGTTGAACAGGGTTGCGTTGGTGAAGAGGAAAAGTCCTTGAATCACGACGAGGTGCCACAAGAACACGCCATAGGACGTGTCACCAATCCACCGGTTGAGGTCAGATGAAGCGAAAGAATCCAAAAGCGTGTCGGGCTTGATTGGCTTTGTCGCGGCGAGTAAGAAAAACAATGCCACTAAGGCGTACAAAGATTCCTTCACAATCACCTCAGAAACTTGAGGCTGACTGAGATCTCGAGGACCTGCGAGACTGGTGGACGCCACAGCGTACGCTGCGATTCCACACAGCAGCAATGTTGATCTTGAGTACGCCAAGATCGCGTGCGTCGCGCGCGCAACAAGTGAGTTTTCAGCTTCGATCAAGCCATGTGACTGGGCCTGCAATGCCAAGGTGATGAAGGCACCGGCGGCAAACCACGTCGCATGGCCGAGGGCACTCATTGCCAATGCTGCAGAAAGCCGCTCGTAGCCCGATTGTGACAGCAAGAGCGCGACTACTTGGGTTGCTGGACCGATCATTGCGACGGTGAAAATAACGGTGGCTGCGAAGGAAAACGTGTTGTCACGGCGTTTACGTAGGGACCGAATGATCAATAGTGAAAGTAACGGCACTAAGAGATAAAACGTGACTTCTGTCGTCAAACTCCACGTCTGGCTAAAGCCCTGATATTGCTCGACAAATAGTGCCTGACCAAGAAAGAGATGAATCACGATCTTTCTCAAACTGCCTAAACCATCAGGAGTCGTCGCAAGCCATCCGACAGTGAGCACGCCTGCGAAGGCGAGCCAATATGCAGGAAGAATTCGAGCGGCTCGACGAGCAAAATACGACGACCAAGAACGCCTTGGCGGTTCCGGCTCGCTTAGCGCCATCGCATAGGCGGGGGAGAGCAGCAGAAAGGCCGAGATTGCGAAAAATATGGCCACGCCCGAGTCGCCGCGAGCGAGGAATCCGCCAACCAAATCGATGTTTGCAGCGCCAGTCCAGAACGCAACATGAGAAACGAGCACCAACCCCGCGGCGACGCCTCGCAGGCTATCGATGAGGCGAACGTGTTCCACGTATTTATGCTCCCATCTGGTGAATATCAGGTAGATTGCGGTGACTGAAAGTTTTCGATGTGTGCCAGGAGTTTCCTTGACCGATAAACGACATCTTCGCACTTCTGCCGAAGAAAATGCGGCACAAGCGTGGGATAGGCGTCGACCAGTTTTACGCGCCCGTGCTCCATTGCGCATCTCCTACGCCGGTGGTGGCACCGACGTCGCGCCGTTTACGCACCGTGAAGGCGGTGCTGTCTTATCGTCGACGATTTCGGCCTATAGTTATTGCACTCTGCGGCCACGTGATGATGGACGTATTACCGTTCAGTCGCTCGACTTTGGTTCGACCGTAGGTTTTGCGGTGGAAGACGAACTAGAATTTGACGGCCATTTGGACCTTCCTAAAGCTGTCATTAGGCGTCTGCGCGATTTCCCTGCGGCAAAGTCAGTCGGTGGCTTTGATCTCTTTATTCACACTAATGCGCCACCTGGTTCTGGCTTGGGGTCCTCTAGTGCCGTCATGGTCGCGATCATCGGTGTGGTTGCTGCTCATTTGGGTCTTGACCTGACCGAGTATGAAATTGCTGAACTTGCTTTTAGGCTGGAACGCGAAGATCTCAGGATTCCTGGCGGTGCACAAGACCAATATGCGGCTGCCTTTGGTGGTTTTAACTTCATCGAGTTCAAAGGTGACGACGTTGTCGTCAACCCCCTACGTATTCGGGATTCGACTGTGCACGAGCTTGAACACAATATGCTGCTCGCCTACACGGGGAAAACTCGTGTGAGTGATCACATCATTGATGATCAGGTGAACCGTTATGAGCGCGGAGACGATCATGCGATTGAGGGTTTGCGGGCGCAAAAGGTTCTCGCCGAACAGATGAAGCATGCACTAGTCCGCGGTGAAGTCGACACTCTCGGCCAACTACTAAATGAAGCCTGGCAGCAAAAGCGGAAGATGTCTGACCGGATTGCCACTCCACTTATAGACGATGCAATTGAAGTCGCGCTCAAAAATGGTGCACTTGGCGGAAAGGTCACCGGCGCTGGTGGCGGAGGTCACCTCATATTTATTTGCGAATTTGAGCGCCGACATATCGTTGCTGACAAACTGACTGAATTGGGTCTAGTGGTCTCAGAATTCACCTTTTCAGGTGAGGGCGTCGTGACGTGGAGAGGGCAAAGTTAATGTCGAAAATTGATCGGAATACGGGCATTTCACACATCATTCACGATGTCACTGACGGAGATATCGAGTCGATGGTAGCTCTTCGGCAGAGCGTCAGTTTGCAATCGTGGGTAGATATGGCGGCAATGATCTCGGCACCGGAACTGGTGGCTCAAGTTAATGAAGCCGGTCGAGCCGTTGTTGACTGTCTGCGGAGTGGCGGCACTATTTTGGTTGCCGGCAACGGTGGAAGTGCGTCGATGTCAAGTCACATTGCTGCTGAGTTTGTGGGCAAGTGCATTATGGATCGCGCTCCACTTCCGGCCGTATCCTTGGCAGATTCCTCCACGTCCATTACGGCGGTCGGAAATGATTACGGCTTTGATGATGTGTACGTGCGTGGGGTTCAGTCTCTTGGCCGTCCCGGTGACGTGCTTATCGTGATGTCTACCAGTGGTAATAGTCAGAGCATTCTGGCGGCACTTGATGCTGCAAAGGACCGAGGCATCACGACGATCGCGCTTACCGGTGCAAGCGGTGGCAAATTGCCAGGTCGTGCGGATTTCGTTCTCAAGGTTCCGTCGAATGAAACTCCAAGAATTCAGGAAGTGCATTTGATGTGGGCACATTCCTGGTGTGAAGCAGTAGACCTGCTTTCTCAGCCTGATTAAGACAAATGAACGACAACGTGCCTAATCCTGGACAAGCTGGTGCCGTTACATGGAGCAACGCGGCATTACTTGGCTTTGATCAGGGACTTATTCCACCACCAACTCGGCGTGATCTACGCAAGGATCTTGTCCTTCTCGATCGCGACGGGACGCTTAATCGCCTGCGTCCGGGTTATGTCTCTGATCCTGATGCGTTAGATGTTCTCCCCAAGGCTGCGGAATCAGTCCGCAAACTTAACGATCTGGGTGTTCGGGTGGTCATCGTGACGAACCAACGCGGTTTAGCTCGTGGTCTCCTCAGCGAAGCCCAATTGATTGAGGTACACCGACGATTGTTGTCAGAACTAGTAGCATCCGGGGCTTCGGTCGATGGAATTCATGTGTGTGGTCACGAGGAGGGCACCTGCGACTGTCGTAAGCCAAGAGCGGGCCTTATTGAACAAGTATTCAAGCGGGCTCCTTGGGCGAGTCGCCAACGAACAATTTTAGTTGGAGATTCAGTTCGAGATGAGGGGGCTGCTGTTAATGCAGGCATTGACTTCATCCGAATCGAGGATTCTGAAACTGGTATCGCGGAAAAAATTGAAAAAGTATTAGCTCTTTGTGCCCATAAGGCCTAGATCAACTGCTAGGCTACCGCGAGGTAACGCATATTTACATCGGAGGCTCTAGTGCGGAAGTTCTCGCGTGGTGCAGTAACATTCATCACTATCGGAGCGTTTTTAATCACGCTCGGTTTATCACTGAAGTTCTACGCGTACCCGCGACTCGCGGTCGTACCACAGGACCAGAACAGTGAACAGATTCTTGCTGACGACAACGCATCGTTCTTCGATGCTGACAACGTCGCGCCAGGTTCTGGCCCTATCAAGACCATTGCCCGTGTTATCGGCGATCCTGCGCTTGCAAAGGAAGCAGCCGAAGAACTTGGTGTCAAGGCAAACACGGTAGCCGTGTTTGACAAGGGACAGTCCACTGACAACAACAATGAAGCTCCACCAATGGACTTCTTGCAACAGCGCTTTGCTGTTGACCGCCACACTGGCCTGCCACTCGATTGGTCTGGTTCGGAACAGAATGGTGAACCAATCACCTTCGAAGGCGCGATCATCAAGCTCCCCTTCAATACAGAAAAGAAGTCCTACGAATACTGGGACGCCACGATCAGTCAGCCAATGACGCTCGACTTCGTCGAAGAAACTGAACTCGAAGGCGCTTCAGGCTCGCTCAAGGTCTACAAGTTCGAAGGTAGTGTCCCAGAAACTGACTTTGGCTTCCGGGAGGTTCCGCGCGGAATCTTCGGTCTGGAAGACACGGGATCGGTCGAAGCACGTCGTACCTACCAGAACGTGCGTACCATCTGGGTTGAGCCGGTGACCGGCGTCATGATCAAGGTTCAGGAAGCGCAGACGCAGTACATGTACCTAGATGAGCCTGGCGCTACCCCGGTTCTCGCTATGGACACGGTCAGCGCCTTCACAGACGAGACTGTGGACAACAACATCAAGGACTACGCGTCCAAGTCGGTAGCACTGGCAGCCGTGCGTGGCCCAGCGCCAATCGTTCTTGGCATCCTTGGTCTGCTGTCACTCATCGTCGGTATTGCTCTGGCGATTGGTTTTGGCCGCAAAGCGAAGGCTGAAACAGCCTGATAAGTTACCTGCCTTAACGAGGCAAGATGAAGTCCCGGTTCTCGTCCAGAGAGCCGGGACTTCCTTTTTGTTTTGTATGGCTATTGACGCGTCTCGGGTCTTTTCGGACTCTGAGGGGTCGGCCGTCCTTTGGGTCGCCTTTCTCCTCGGTCACTCCCATCTCCCAATTCCCACGAGACCGTCGGAATTGTGAGTCAAAGACAGCTATTAGGTAGGCATGAACCCAAAACGGTGGGTGAAGCTAGGCTCTTGGACCGATTCGAACGAACTCAGGCGGGATTCGACAGGAACTCAGTCTGGTCAAACTACAGTCACCTAAGGCATGTGACGACATGCGTACACGACACCACGCGAACCGAGTAAAGAGTTGGGAAACGGGACCAAAAAATTGACACACACTTTCCCGCTATTCCCTCGAGAACCCCGCTCAAATCCGAAGAGCGTGTTTGCGAAACCTCAGCAGAAACGTGCGGCTGATTTAAGACTTAGAGTGCCGGCGTCCTAGCTGAGGGTGCTGCGTGGGTTTCAAGCAGTTCGGTGAGCTCATTGCCGGTACGTTCCCAATCGAAGCGCAGTGCGAAAACTCGCGCCGCTGCGCCCATCTTTGCGCGGAGTTCGGGTGACTCGAGGAGCGAACGAATGCCATCGACGAATTCCTCGTTGTTGTCGCACAATATCCCGGTATGTCCGTCTTGGATTGATTCTTGTGTTCCACCAGCGTGACGGAATGCGACCGACGGTACGGCGTGATAGCCGGCCTCCAGAATAGTGAGCCCCCAGCCTTCTTTGAGTGAAGGCATCGCCATCACAGCGGCTTGAGACAAGAGACGGTGCTTGGTATGAGTGTCGACGTGTCCATGAAGTGTGACACGTTCGGAAACCTTGCGTGACTCAACGTGCGTTACGAGGTTCGACATCCAATCGCCAGAACCAATAACGTCGAGATGAATGTCTGGAAAAGTCTCTGCCAGTTTTGCCACGGCATCAATGGCAAGTTCCACATGCTTGTGGGGTACTAAGCGTCCAAGGACGACAATATTGAATCCACGATCCAGTTCGGGCTCTTGGTCCAATACTTCCGGCGGAGCCTCGTTGCCGCTGTAGATGACGGACACGCGCTCCGGGTCGATCCCGACTTGGGCTAGCTCGCGTCGTGAATATTCCGACACGGTGACATAGTGCTTCTTACGGTAGATCCACGGCGATACCTTGGACTCTAAAAACCAGCCAAAAGAGGAAATAGGTTGCGGGAAAAAGGTGTGCCATTGCTCGCGGTGAACATGATGCACGAGCAAAACAATCGTTTTTGGAAATACCAGTGGTGACCAAAAAGGAACACCGTTCTGTACATCCAGCACGATGTCGTAGTTTTTGCGATTTCGTATCAGGTGCCACAATCCGCGCAGATAGACTGTGAATCGCCCGCCGCCACGAACGATAGAAAACCCATGACGCTCGGTATAAGGACTCGCACCCGGAAAACTTGCGGAGTAGAGGGTAACTTTGTGACCAGCTGTAGCCATTGCTTCAGCTGTGCGTTCTGCGAATACTTCAGCGCCACCGGCTTCCGGGTGATCGAGATCCCGCCACGTCATTACGGCAATTCTCAACGGCCGAGTCCGGTGATTCGCAACTGTAAAGAGGTCAGCGCTGATAGCGTTCTCTCCTGTCTACAACATTTCCCTGAGGAGTGCCCGAATGTCCTGTGAAGTGTGTCGATCGGCACTCGCCGAGCAACGTCTCCGAGACGGTTCGTCTTTAGCACTCTGTCCTAAATGTTCTCACATCGAACGCGATCTTGGGGCTGCTCCTGCAAATCACCGTGATGCAGCTTATGGCGGCGATCCCGGCCTAGACCGGGTGCGGCTCGAACTCACGTGGCGCGCGCTCGTCGATGCGGCTCCATTGGAACCCCAATCGAGAGTATTTGAGATTGGTTTTGGCGGCGGGGCGCTCTTGGCTCGTTTCGCAGAAGCAGGTCATACGGTGGGCGGTTGCGATCCCGATCAACTCAAAGTGGATGTTGATGAACGTGTTTTTCGAGATGGGCTGATATTCCATTCGGGTATCGAGGATGTTGTCGTTCCTGAGGAAGGCTTCGATCTCGTTTATGGCATTCATGTCATTGAGCATGTCGTTGATATTGCAAAGACAGTGTCGAGCGCACGACAGTTGTTAAAACCGGGTGGCAGGCTCGTTTTGTTTACCCCCGGCGCGGATTCGATGTCGCTACGATGTTTTTCTGATGCTTGGTGGCTTTTGGAAGATCCGACTCACATCCGTTTCTTTTCGAGAATCTCAATGCAGCGATTGCTTCAAGACCACGGGTACACCAAGATCAGAATTAATCGCGGTTTAACTGACAATCTCACAATGGAAGGGGCCAGCGTCTTGCGCCTTGTCCGACGCGACAGCCCACCAGGCGGAGTTTTGACGAGTCGAATTCACCGACTTTTTGCCACGCTGTTGGCTCCAGTTGCGCTTGTCCTACGTTTGCTGTGGCCACGTTGGCGTCCCACGTTGATCGTGACTGCCTCCAGATCGTCTCGGGATGATGCCGCGTGAAGCAAGGAATTGGTCGTTCGGTCCGCCTTTTTCGATCATTTTTGGTCGAACAAACCGAACCGGAAGTGTTTTATGGTGAACTCGCGCGTGATTCAGCTGATCTGCTTGAACAGCATTTCCGGCTTCAGGGGGCGGTGGTGCTTGATGTGGGTGCTGGACCGCACGAGTTCGCGCAGGAGTTCAGTGACCGTGGCGCGAGCTATATTCCGGTCGACCTTGATGCTGCCGCGCCTTCTTTGGAGTTTGGTGGCACCGCGGCTGACGCCCGACAACTGCCCTTTGCGGACAACTCAATGGATGTCACTTTTTCTTCCAACTTGATCGAACATGTCCCGCAACCAAGCGCAGTAGCAAACGAACTTGTGCGGGTGACTAAGCCGGGCGGACTCGTGTTCATTGCCTATACCAACTGGTTTTCTCCCTGGGGCGGCCACGAAACCTCGCCCTGGCATTGGCTCGGAGGGCGTTACGCGATCAAAAAGTATGTCCGTAAACACGGGCATTTGCCAAAGAATCGTGTTAGCGAAAACCTTTTCAAAGTTTCCGTACGCTGGGGGATTGATTGGTCGGCCAAGCATCCAAGTTTCGAGATTGTCGAATGTCGCCCTCGGTATCTACCTGTTTGGGCGCGGTTTATCGTCCACATTCCTATTGTGCGTGAACTGTTGACGTGGAATCTTTTACTCATTTTGAGAAAGCGATGAGAGTTTGGCCATTCACGTGAATGCAGCGATTGCAAGAGGATAAACTGCGATCCGGATCTATTGATCCCCGTGATCGAACGCGATCACTGAAGTTCTCGTGGGAAGCGTGACATGCCTCGTTCTCTTGTTGCCGGTGGTGCCGGCTTTGTTGGTTCGCATCTCGTCGAGGCCCTCGTCGCAGGGGGCCATGATGTGGTGGTGGCCGACAATTTCTGTACGGGCAGGCCTCAAAACCTGGCACGGGTAGCAGACAAGATCGAGTTAGTTGATATTGACATTGCTGATGCGGTTGCTGTGAAAGCGAAACTAACGGGAGCGTTCGACCAGGTTTTCAATCTTGCTTGTCCAGCGTCTCCATTCGACTATTTGCGGATACCGATTCAGACAATGATGGTCGGATCGATGGGTGTTAAGAACACTCTCGATTTGGCACTTGCTTCTGGAGGAAGATATTTGCTTGCTTCGACTTCCGAAGTTTATGGCGATCCTCAAGTGCACCCTCAGCCTGAAAGCTATGTGGGTCATGTGAACCCCATAGGCCCACGAGCTGTTTACGACGAAGCGAAGCGTTTTGGTGAGGCCATGACTGCCTCATACCACCGCGAGTTTGGGCTGGATGCAAAGATCATCCGTATCTTCAATACCTTCGGTCCGCGAATGCGGATAGAAGACGGGCGCGCGATTCCCAACTTCATTCATCAGGCTCTCAAAGGGCTGCCAATCACGGTCGCTGGCGACGGTTTGCAAACGCGATCCATTTGCTACGTAGATGATCTCGTCGTGGGCATCATGGCCATGATGAACTCCGAGGTTCAAGGACCAGTAAATCTCGGTAACCCAGAAGAAATCTCCATGCTTGATTTAGCTAAATGGATCATAGATCTGACGGACTCTTCCTCCGAGATTGTTTATATTCCGCGCCCAGTTGATGATCCACAGGTGCGCAAGCCCGATATTTCCGCAGCGAAGCGGCTATTGGATTGGGCGCCGCAAACATCAGCTGAGGTCGGCTTGAAACACACCATTGATGACTTCAGGCATCAAGCCTGACAGACGATCTTTACGCGGCTCTGGCAAGATCGATACATGTTTGCGGCTTCTGATTTCCTGACTTTTAACGATCACTCACCGAGCCCATTTCATGCCGTTGCGACGGTGAGTGCCGAATTGGAAGCAGCCGGGTTTGTCCGCCTAGCTGAGAACGATATCTGGCCTAGCGGTACGGGTAAGTTTTTCACGATCCGAGGCGGCTCGCTCATCGCATGGATCGAACCCGAGGGTGTGAAAAAAGAGGCTGGTTTTCGCATCCTAGGAGCACATACCGACAGCCCCAATCTCCGGGTGAAACAAAATCCTGACCGGACTTTCGCGGGACTCAATCTTGTAGCGCTTGAACCATACGGTGGGCCGATTCTCAACACCTGGTTTGATCGCGACTTGGGAATTGCCGGTCGAGTGGTGCTCTCGGACTTGAGCGAACGGCTCGTGCAGATTGCTGAACCTGTTGTTCGGGTTTCGAATCTGGCTATTCACCTTGATCGAGACAAGGAACAACCGAATCCGCAACAACATCTCAACGCCATGTGGAGCGTTGGCGACGTTAGTTTTCTAGGATTTGTGGCACAGCAACTCGATCTATCTGAGTCGGAGATCGCAGGCTTTGAATTGATGGCATTTGATTCATCGTCGGCATCGTTGATAGGCCCTGATAAGGAGTTCATCAGTGCGCCACGTTTAGACAATCTAGCGACCGTGTGGGCGGGCATGCATGCATTGCTTGCGGCCTCAAGCACTCGTCGCAACGTTGGCGTTTTCTTTGACCATGAGGAAGTCGGCAGTGCATCGGAACGCGGCGCAGGTTCGCCATTCTTGACTGCAGTCTTGGAAAGGATCGTGTTCGCAGCCGGCGGAGAACGCCAAGATTTCCATCGAGCTCTCGCTAACTCGATCGTGATTTCAGGAGACATGGCTCATGCCACGCACCCGAACTATGTCGATAAACACGAGCCTCGACATCAGATCACGATGGGCGGTGGGCCTGTCCTCAAAGTGAACACAAATCTTCGATATGCGACAGATGCGCGTGGCGCAGCCTTCTTCCATGCGGCATGTACGAGCGTGAATGTACCAATGCAAAGGTTTATGAACCGTGCAGATCTCCCGTGCGGATCCACTATCGGGCCGATAACTGCTGCTGGGACCGGTGTTTTAACGGTAGACGTTGGTGCGCCACAACTAGCCATGCATTCGATTCGCGAGATGATGGTTGCCCGGGATCTGGAAATGTACGGCCAAGCTCTACTCGCTTGTCTCGAAATTGATGGATTTGACAGTCAAACCTGAAGGTGCTTTGCCGACGGAATTTAGCTGGGGTCCGAGTTTCGCTCAAGCGATGAGTGTCGTACGATAATAGATGCACTGTTGACTCGTGCCCGTTTCAGACATGGCATTCGAGCACTCTGTGCTGCGTAGGCGGTTCAGAAAAAGAGTTTTCAGTCATCCGTTTACTCATTTATCCACCCATCGGAGCCCATCGGTTATGACATCCGGCATCGCAGCACTTTCTGCGGCCCCACAAGTTGCAATTAACGACATCGGCAATCAAGATGACCTCATCGCCGCAATCGAAGCAACTATCAAAGATTTTAATGACGGCGACATCGTTTCCGGCACCATCGTCAAAGTAGATCGTGACGAAGTGCTTTTGGACATTGGTTACAAGACTGAAGGCGTTATCCCTTCCCGTGAGCTGTCAATCAAGCACGATATCGATCCCAACGAAGTAGTCACAGTTGGCGACGAAGTCGAAGCTCTCGTTCTTCAGAAGGAAGATAAAGAAGGTCGCCTGATTCTCTCTAAGAAGCGCGCACAATACGAACGCGCTTGGGGCGACATCGAAAAGATCAAGGACGAAGATGGTGTCGTCGAAGGTACCGTGATTGAGGTCGTCAAGGGCGGTCTCATCATGGACATCGGGTTGCGCGGCTTCTTGCCGGCATCGCTCGTTGAGATGCGTCGGGTTCGCGATCTTGATCCTTACATCGGTCAGAAACTCGAAGCGAAGATTATCGAACTAGACAAGAACCGCAACAATGTTGTCTTGTCGCGTCGTTCGTGGCTTGAACAGACTCAGTCTGCAGTTCGCCAGAATTTCCTCACGGAACTCAAAAAGGGTCAGGTCCGCAAGGGCGTTATTAGCTCGATCGTCAACTTCGGTGCCTTCGTGGATCTCGGTGGCGTAGACGGACTCGTTCACGTTTCGGAATTGTCGTGGAAGCACATTGATCACCCGAATGAAGTCGTTCAGGTTGGCGACGAAGTAACCGTTGAAGTTCTTGAAGTTGATCTTGACCGCGAACGTGTTTCGCTCTCGCTCAAGGCCACTCAAGAAGATCCTTGGCAGCACTTTGCACGCACCCACCAGATGGGTCAGATCGTGCCAGGCCGCGCTACTAAGCTCGTCCCATTCGGTGCTTTTGTACGCGTCGAAGAGGGCATCGAAGGCCTCGTGCACATCTCGGAACTCGCAGAGCGTCACGTTGAGATTCCAGAACAGGTCGTTCAAATTGGCGATCAGGTTATGGTCAAGATCATCGACATCGACCTCGAACGTCGTCGGATCTCGCTTTCGCTCAAGCAGGCTAATGAGACCGAAGTGGCTTCCGAAGCCGATGAGTTTGATCCAACGCTCTACGGTATGACGTCGTCCTATGACGATGAGGGCAACTACATCTACCCAGATGGTTTCGACCCAGAAACCGGTGAATGGCAGGAAGGCTTCGAAGAAGCTCGTGCCGCATGGGAGAAGCAGTATGCAGAAGCCCTTGAGCGTTGGAATGCGCACAAGGCTCAGATCGCCGAAGCTGAAAAGGCGAATGCCGAAGCTGGCGAAGCTTCTGGAGACTACTCCACCGAAGCTCCGGCAGCAGAAGAAGGCGGATCGCTGGCTTCCGATGAAGCGCTTCAGGCCCTCCGCGAGAAGCTCACTGGCGGCGAGTGATCGTCAACCAGCACTAACTGCTACGGCCAAAGGGGTAGTTCACCAACCGGTGGGCTACCCCTTTGTCGTGCCTTGAATTTGATCAATGAGTGTGTGACGTTGAATCTTGCCGGTGGCCGTGTGTGGAATCTGTTTAACGAAGATGAAATCCTTAGGGATCTTCGTGCGTGTAAGACGTGCTTCCAAATGTTGTCGCAAGAGCCTAATGTCAGGTGAACCGACGATCACCGCAACTGCCTTCTGGCCCCAGTTGTCGTCGTGTAAGCCCACGACTGCCACTTCTTCGATGCCGGGAAACTCTTCGATTACTGCCTCGATCTCGCGCGGATACAGGTTTACACCGCCCGAGATAATGAGATCGGTGCGCCGTGCATCAAGATGCACCCACCCGTCCTGATCGACTCGACCGAGGTCGCCCAAGGTGAAAGCGGGTCCATATTCGGTCGCTCGCCAAGCTTGGCGGGTGCGCTGTTTGTCACCAACGTACTCAAACTGGCCCCAGGGCGGAACTACACACCAGAGTTGGTCGTCCTCGTCAGCGAACATGGTGCGATTCGGCCGGGCAACGCCCACACCTGATTCTTTGTTGAGCCAATCGGATGATCTGCAGATCGTGAACTGGCCTTCAGTTGATCCATAAAACTCTGTGAGTACGTTGACACCGAAGAGAGAAATCGAAGCCTTCTTCACGTCAACTGGACAGGGCGCACCCGCGTGAGCCACGAGACGAAAGCTAGAAAAGTCAATTGGGTTCTCGGCCGCTTGGTGGCTGAGGAAACGTTTGAGATGAGCCGGGACACAGAACATCGTTGTCGGCCGGTGTTTAGTGATGAGAGGTTTGATCTCCTCAAGATTGAATTGGGCTGGGACAAGGAGATTACCTCCGGCAATGACTGTGTTCAGAGCAAATCGGAGTGGTGCCGAGTGGTACAGCGGAGACACAACCAGGTTTGTGTCTTTGGTTTGCAACTGCCACAGTGATCGCTCTTCTTCGAATGCTGCTTCTGCGTCATTGTGATCCCACCAGCCAGACCAAACACCCTTGGGGCGTCCAGTCGTGCCAGAGGTGAGATGTAAGGGTCGACAGTGCGGTATTGGGTCGAAATCAGACCCTGTGGCGCCAAGTAGACGTCCCAAGTCAGCCGAATCATGGATCTCGATGGCTGGACTTAGGTCGTCGCGAGTCCGGGCGATCTCGTACTCGGTACTGTGGGGGCTCATGGGAACTGGGACGAGCTTGCTTCCTAAACACGCCCAGATAAAGGCCACCGACTCCCACATTTGGGGGACCCGAAAAAGGATGCGGGCACCTTTGGGTAGTCCTAGTAGACCTAGGCCAGTAGCAAATCGTTCTGCATATGCGCGTACTTCCACATTCGTGGCGAAGTACTTGGACATAAATCTCTTTCATTCATGACTTACGGGATGTGGTGATTCGATCCCTAGTGGTCTTCAAGTATGATTCACTAGGTTGAGGTCCGCGACGAGGAGTATGGAGTCTTGGTTCAGAATCAGGAGCTGACGGGTAATCGTATGCCCGTTGGTCACCGCCGAAAGACATCTGACTCTTCAGCGACCCAAAATGTGTCCCTGCATTCAGAGGCTAGTCCAGCGGCTGATTCGATTGGACGTCGTCGCAAACCAGAGACTCTTCCCTCAGAAGTTGCGCCAATAGTTCCGCCGGAAAACACTGCAACGGTGGGTCGTCGTCGTAAGCCTGATGCACTTGTCATAAGTGAACTCGAAGCCAAAGCCCTGCAAAGTGGTGTTGCCGCCCGGCAAACACGTCCTGTTGGTTCCCGCAGGAAACCAGACGCAGTTGTGCCAATTATCGAAGCTGATTTTGCCGCCCGGCGTGATGTCGCAACATCGATTCGTTTGGCTCCTTCGAAGGTCGCGAGTCAATATCATCTCCGCAACCCGGATAACCAGCCGAAAGCCAGCCCATTCATCAAGCGTCGTCTTGTACCTGCGGCTGGTTTTTCTGCGTTAGTGCTCGCTAGCGTCGCCGCATTCGTTGATGTTGCGCCCTTGGCTGACACGAGTCAGTACAAAGATGTCATCACTGCGGCAGCTATTTCTGGTACTTCGGGTTCTCAAACAAGCCGTGATCTCGAACGCGCTCCAATTATCGACGGAGCCAGCGCACGAGCTGAGGTGGAAGGCAAACTCTACGTATCGAAAGACACCCAAGTTTTTGCCGATGCGGCTAAGGATTCTCCTGTGCTTGCTGAGTTAATGAAGGGTGAGACCGTCAAGGTCACTGGCGTCACTGAAGGTGATTGGACGCAAATCATCCATAAGGATTTGCCTCGCTGGGTTGAAACCAAGCTTGTTTCAGATGAAAAGCCTCGACTCCTTGCCCATGAGGGAGAAATTTCGACGGCTCCGTGTTCACGTGGCTCGAGTATTGAAGCTCGCTTGCAGCCCGACACGATCAAGGTCTACCGAGCTGTTTGCGAACGATTCCCTGAGATTCGTCAGTACTGGGGCCAAGCCAATCGTGGAACCCACAGCACAGGGCACTCCCTCGACATTATGGTCTCGGGTGCTGCCGGACACGAAGTTGCAGCATTTCTGCAGGACCGTCAAGCTGATCTCGGTATCAAGTACCTCATTTACGAACAGCGGATCTGGAACGTTGAAGTCCTCGCCGCAGGTTGGCGTGGAATGGCCGATCGTGGAGGCATCACAGCAAACCATTACGACCATGTCCACGTCACGACCTTCGGTAATGCAGCCAAGTGAGCTTTCACGTTGGGCTCACCGGAGGAATTGCTTCGGGGAAAAGTACGGTCAGCCAACTTTTTGCGCAAGCCGGCTTCACCATCATCGATTACGATCTGATCGCTCGTGAGGTTGTGGCTCCTGGCTCGTTAGGACTGACACATATTGCCGAACGATTTGGCTCAGAATTCATCGACGAATCAGGCAATATGGATCGCGTCAAGATGGGTGCCCTTGTTTTTTCAGATGTTGAGGCATTACGCGCGCTCGAAGCGATTACTCACCCCTTGATCCTGCAGACTGCTCAGGAGCGAGTGGATTCAGCTCAAGGAATAGTGGTCCATGACAATCCCTTGCTGATCGAAATGGGTGGAGACGCAGTATGTGACGTCGTTGTCGTTGTCGATGCTTTGCCGGCGCTCCAGATTTCACGGATGGTGCGAAATCGCCAGATGAGCGAAACCGAAGCTAAGCAGCGAATTGCCAATCAGACTGACCGGCAGACACGTTTGGCGGCAGCTGACATCGTTATCGAGAATTCTGGAACGCTTGAAGAATTAGAAAACCGCGTTGTTGAAGTCATTGTGGATCTTCAGCAACGCGGTTTGTCTCAGTGAATTAGGCAGCAGCCATTTCGTGATGTGCAATCTCACGTAGTTTGGCAATTGCTTGGCGTTCAACTTGGCGTACACGTTCAGCGGAAATACCGTGGCGTCGGCCAATATCGGCCAACTTCTGTTGCCGACCATCAGCCAAGCCGTAGCGGGATGTGATGATGTCGGCCTCGCGCTCGTCAAGGGCGGAGATGAAGTTACCTAGTACTTCACGAGTCTCCTCATCAATGATCTGTTCATCAGGACCCTGTACGGGGTCACGGGCGATCAGATCACCCAGCGAGGTGTCGCCGTCTTCGTCGATCGGAGCATCTAAACTCACATGTTCGCGCCCCCATGACATCAGATCGGCAACACGCTCTTCAGTGAAGCCGAGCACTTCGGCGATTTCGGCCAGCTCAGGCTCTTGGCCCAGCTCACGCTCAAGATTGCGGCGCGTGTTCGCGACCTGATTGATTTCCTCCACCACGTGAACTGGCAAACGAACCACGCGGCTTTGCTGAGCAACACCACGAGTAATTGCCTGACGAACCCACCATGTGGCATAGGTCGAGAACTTAAAGCCCTTGACGTAATCAAACTTTTCAACCGCACGCATCAAGCCCGTGTTGCCTTCCTGGATCAGGTCCAAGATTGGCATTTGGGCGCGCCCGTACTTACGAGCGATAGAAACAACGAGACGCAGGTTGGCCTTGAGAAACTCATCAAATGCGCGCTCACCTTCGGTCACAAGCCATTCGAGTTCTTCACGCGTAGCACGCATTGGCGCACCACCTTTAGCGCGAGCGATCCGACCGGTTTCTAGGAGATGGGCAGCAAAAAGTCCGGCTTCGATAGCTTGGCTGAGCTCTACTTCTCGTGCTGCATCCAAAAGTGGTGTCCGGGCGATCTCTGCCAAGTACATGCCGACGCTGTCTTTGCCAGATGTATCTTCATAGGCTTCCATCAGTACCTCCTCGAGTACGAGTGCTACAAAGAGGTCAACGATGAGCGGAACGAAATGATTCCGTTCTCAGGGAATTCTTGGGTTTCTCGCCGCTCCTCCTTGTGCGACGTCAATAATCCAAGCCAGTTCCCACGCTCGTTCGCGCCATGCAGCGTAACGGCCACTCACTCCGCCGTGTCCAGCTGACATCTCAGTTTTCAACAAGAAGGGTCCTCCGCCAGTGGTTTTGGCGCGCAACTCGGCGATCCACTTCGCCGGCTCGACATATAAAACCCGCGTGTCATTCAAACTCGTCACAGCAAGAACGGCGGGGTACTTACGCGCCGAAATGTTTTCGTAGGGGGAGTAGGACTTCATGTAGTCGTAGACCTCTTTGTCAGATAAAGGGTTACCCCATTCGTCCCATTCAATAACAGTCAAAGGCAAATCTGGGTCAAGAATCGAGGTGAGTGGATCGACAAATGGGACGTCGGCGACAACACCACAAAAAGACTCTGGTGAAAAATTCAACGCCGCGCCAACGAGTAGGCCTCCGGCACTGCCGCCTTCAGCAACTAGACGGTCGTGTGATGTCCATCCAGAGTCAACGAGGGTCTTCGCGCAGTCAACGAAATCGCTAAAGGAATTGCGTTTAGTCAGAATTTTTCCGTTGTCGTACCACAGACGACCCATTTCACCCCCGCCGCGGACGTGTGCAACCGCGAAAACAAACCCGCGATCCAGAAGGCTCAAACGGGGGATTGAAAAACCCGGATCGATACTAATTTCGTAGGCACCGTAGCCGTACAACAAGGCGGGAGCCGAACCATCGCGCGGTGTGTCTTTTCGTGTTACGACTGAGACAGGTATGAGAGTCCCGTCGGCAGCCGTGGCCCACACGCGTTCTTGTAGATATTCCTCGGGATCAAAATGACCAAGGACTTCGCCTTCCTTTCGCAAGAAGCGTTCACCGGTTTGAGGATCGAAATCGTACAGTTTGGCGGGTTCGATGAAGGAGCTTGTACCGAGACGGACATACTTCGGATCGAACTCAGCCGCCCCGCCAACGCCGAATGCAGTGAGTTCAGACTCGGCCGTAATTGGCTCCAAGGGGCCGAGACCTGTTGCTGTTACTCGCATGAGACCTGCTTTGGGTAAAGCATTCTCCCGGTAGGACAGGTATACGAACTTTGCGGTGACGTCGAAATCATCAAGTCGAATAGTGTCGCTAGCTTCGATAAGTGTTTGTTCATCTTCACCGGAATCGAAGGTGCTGATTGCTAGTTCAAAGTTTGGATGGCGTTTATTGTGCAGTATCAACCAATGGTCTTCATCGGCAATTGGCAGGTGGTCGGCGCCGTATTCCACTCCGATTTCGCGTTCCCACAGGGTCGTGAATTCGCCCGTAGGGTCAGTGGCGTCAAGGTAGCGCAGTTCTGAGGTGATTTTTGAGCCGATAGAGATGACTAGATACTTATCTGAACTGGTGCGGCCAATGCCGACGAAATAGCGGTCATCGGTTTCTTCGAGTACCAATACATCGTCAGCTTCCGAGCCGAGTTCGTGTCGCCAGACTTGGAAAGGTCGCCAACTCTCATCGACACGCACGTAAAAGAGGTGACTGCCATTAGGAGCCCACACGATGCTTGGTCCGATATCAGTGACAACTGAGTCATTCTGACTACCGTCAGAAAGCTGTCGAAGGTTGAGGCTATAGCGTTCGTTACCTTCGGTGTCTACAGTCCACGCGAGTAGCTGGTGATCGTCTGAGATCGCAGTGGTGCCGAGTTGAAAAAACTCATGATCTTCGGCTTCGAGATTCGAGTCGAGCAGGACTTTTTCGTCATCAGGTCCGATTGTGCTGATTTCCGGTGGTTCCCAGTCGTCAGCTGACGCTACTGCCGTACGGCAAAGACGCGAGTAATTCTGCCCCTCTTCGATTCGACGGTAATACCACCAGTTGTCTTTTCTCGTCGGAACCGACATATCGGTTTCACGCGTGCGCCCTTTAATTTCGTCAAAAAGTGTGTCGCGAAGATCGGCTAGGTGTGCCGTGACCTGATTGGCGTACTCATTTTCGCGTTCTAAATATGTGGTGACTTCTGGATCATCTTTGGCGCGCAACCATTCGTAATGATCAACAAAGGTGTCGCCGTGATGGATACGTGTTGTTTCCGAACGGGGTGTTGTCGGTGCAGCAGTCATGTGATGACGGTATCTGAATGGCCAAGATGCAGTTCAGGGTCGTTCGTCATAAAAGTGTGAATTGGTCCCGGGGGAGTGTGGCGAGTCTCGAAACGCACTGTCACTTGAGCTAAGCCGGAGCCCCATACCCAACCATTTCCATACCGTTCATGATGTACGTCCGTGCCGGTAAGCCAGCGGGGCTCGCTCGGAGTAATGATCTGCGAGGTTTCGGCAGCAGTATCGGAAGTGGTGGTTTCAACGTCGGACTCTTGGTCAAAAAGATCCCCTTGGATCCATGGACTTAGACCCGAAACCCCGACCCCTAATAAGCGGACTCCACCTTGAGGCGTGAATGCGTCTAGTAGGTTGACGGCTGTGGCGGAAATAACGGCGCTCGAATGCGTTGCTGTTTCGATCGTCGTGGATTTCGTGGTCGTATGAAACGTCGAGTCTCGGAGCTTCACACTGATTGTCCGGCCAGATAAGCCTTGACGAGACATTCGGGCGACGAGGCGGTCGATGAGCGTCAGCAACTCCGCTCGAATCAGTTCGTTTTCGTGTAAGTCATGCGCGAAGGTGTCTTCGATACTGATCGACTTGCGTGCGCGATTGGGTTCGACCTGTCGGTGGTCAATTCCCTGAGCCATCATAAAGAGTGCCGCGCCGGCAGATTCGCCCAATATCTCTTGAAGTTCGGCTTGGGTGAAGTGATGGACATGAGCTACTTTGCTGATTCCGACATGGTGAAGTTTGGCTTCGGCTGCTGGCCCAACTCCCGGTAAGGCCCGCACTGAGAGTGGACTTAATACATCGATTTCCTCGCCTGGCATGGTGATGTAGTGACCATGCGGCTTGTTAAGTTCCGAGCCAATCTTGGCGAGCAGTTTGTTTGGTGCAATCCCGATTGAGGCGGTTAGTCCGCCGGTTGCTGAGCAAATGTCAGCATGCAAACGGTGGGCGATTTCTTGCAATTCAGTTTTGGTTCGCTTTTGCGTACCTAAGTCCACGTAGGCTTCATCGAGCGATAGCGGCTCGATGTCTGTAGACAATGTTCGCAAGACATCCATGACAGTGTGCGACTCTCGACTATATGCCTCGAATCGCCCAGACAGGAATGCCGCATGGCCACAACGTCGTCGGGCCTCAGACATGTTCATGGCCGAGCGGATCCCGTAGGCACGTGCTTCATATGACGCGGTTGCAACGACACCACGATTGCCGATGCCACCCACCACGACAGGTTTGCCTCTGAGTGATGGTTTATCTCGCTGTTCAACGGCGGCAAAAAAGGCGTCTAGATCGAGATGCAATATCCAGTGCTTTTGCGCCACGCCTACATTCTCTCCTGTTTATGCACATTGCACGGGTGTTGGCTCACGATCCACATGTGCGAGAGAAGCCATGGCGCCGAGGTGCTGCTGCTTTAGATAGTGATGACATGACCAATCCTCCTGTTTATCGCGCACATTCCATCCCTGATCTGCTTAATGTCGTCCCTACACTCTTTGGCTTTGTACCCGAGGAGTCATTCATCGGAATCTGTGTTAGCGGGTCCAGGCGTAAGTTTGGCTTTCGATTAAGAGTTGACTTGCCGAAACGTCACCAAACTTCTGAGGTTGCGCATATTGTGGCTAATCATTTGGAGCGAGGCGAAGGCGAAGCAGTCATTCTTGTGGCGTTGTCTGCGGATACGGAACGGGCCGAAGCTATGGTGCGAGCGGTCGTAGCAGCGCTCTCGATGAAAAAGCTCGAATGCGCAGTCTGGGCCAATGACACTTCTTGGTGGAGCTGTGATGACGAGGTAGGTGGGTCGTGGCAACGAGACCCTTGCCACGAGTCCATCGTCACGGCGGTCAGGCACGGTCAGGTAATTCGTCCAAATCGAGCGGCGATTGCAGAGGAGTTCGAGTCGAAGCCTCCTACGGTTGCGACGGTCGTGATGGAGCGAGTCGAACATGAACTCGAGGTTTTGCGTGAACAGCATGAGGACCGGTTTATGACAACGGGTGTTGTGTGTATTGAGCACGTGATTTCGAACCTCCTTGGCGAGCAAAAGCTCTCTGATGAAGATTTTGCGCGGGTCGCCATCTATTTGCGGACGCTCTTAATCAGAGATCATTTTTGGTTTGGCATTGATCGAGACAATGCACGCGAGATGCTCGACGTGTGGGCTCACATTGCAACTCGATTAGAAGGACGTTGGCGCAGTGCACCGCTTTCGTTAGCCTCATTCAGCGCCTGGCAGATCGGAGATGGCGTGCGTACATTGTTGGCGGCAGAGGCAGCAATGCGTGCCGACGATGGGTACTCCTTAGCCCAAATAATGCTTCGCGTCGTCGAACAGGGTGTGCCGCCTGAGTCGTGGAAACAAATGCGGATTGGCTTGAGTCCATCTGCTTAGACATACATAAGAATGGCCCCACGCGTATGGAGTTGGGGGCACGTGGCACACTTGAATCACGGAGTTGACCTCAGGTCTCCTTCGTCATGCCCTGATCCATCGTTGTGAGGTTGATTTTCCGTTGACTGCCGCTTCTCGGACTACAAAAAAGTCCACAAAAGTTTCTAAGACTTCGGAGAAGGACGCACCTAAAAAGGTAGCGACCAAGAAGCCAGCTAAAAAATCTCCGGTTAAAAAAGCCGCTGTTCAGAAAGCTGACCCGAAAGCCGAAGCTGAGCAGGATACTGCGAAAAAAGTCGCAGCTAAAAAGGCCACTCCAGCTAAAAAGGCGTCAGCAAAGAAAGCTGCTCCAGCGAAAGCGAAGAAGGCGGCCGCTAAAAAGGTGGCCGAGCCGACTGAAGAGGTCGAATTCGTCGAAGTCAGTGAGACACGTGCCGATGCAGATGGCAAGAAGGTACTTCCTGACCTACCGGATTCTGAATTCGAGAAGGATTTAGTTAACGATCCGACGCTTAAAAAGGACGAAGAAGACAGTTACACGCTGTCGAGCGCAGATGACACGGACGAGCCTGCCCAGCAGGTAATGGTCGCTGGTGCGACCGCTGACCCGGTTAAGGATTATCTGAAACAAATCGGCAAAGTTGCTTTGTTGAATGCAGCCGAGGAAGTTGAGCTCGCAAAGCGTATCGAGGCGGGCCTCTTTGCCGAAGAAAAGATTGCCAAGGGTGGGCGGATCGCTGAAAAGACTCAAGAAGAACTTGAATGGATCATTGTCGACGGTAGGCGGGCAAAGAATCACCTACTCGAAGCCAACCTTCGATTAGTTGTTTCCTTGGCTAAACGTTATACGGGTCGCGGCATGTTGTTCTTGGATCTCATTCAAGAGGGCAACCTAGGCCTGATTCGTGCGGTCGAGAAATTTGACTACACCAAGGGCTTTAAGTTTTCGACGTATGCGACTTGGTGGATTCGTCAAGCGATTACCCGTGCGATGGCTGATCAAGCACGTACCATCCGTATTCCGGTGCACATGGTGGAAGTCATCAACAAGCTTGCACGAGTTCAGCGACAGATGCTTCAGGACCTCGGTCGTGAACCCACACCAGAAGAACTTGCGCTCGAACTCGACATGACCGCAGAAAAGGTCATCGAAGTTCAGAAGTACGGACGTGAACCGATCAGTCTTCATACTCCGCTTGGAGAAGACGGCGATTCGGAATTCGGCGACCTTATTGAAGACTCCGAAGCAATTGTGCCTGCTGATGCGGTGTCCTTCACTTTGCTTCAAGAACAGTTACATTCGGTGCTCGATACTCTTACCGAACGTGAGTCCGGTGTGGTCTCGATGCGTTTTGGTTTGACTGACGGCCAGCCTAAGACGCTTGATGAAATTGGCAAAGTATTTGGTGTGACTCGCGAGCGTATCCGCCAGATCGAATCCAAGACCATGAGTAAACTCAGGCACCCATCGCGCTCCCAAGTTCTGCGCGACTATTTGGAATAAGAACGATTCATAACCCATTCGCTCACGACGTGAGTCGACTTTTGGGCTAAGATGGCATGCGTTTGCTTGTCACAAGACTCGGGAGACCCTGCGTGAAATTTGAAAACACCCGCCGAAGCTTAGGTGCATGGCTCGCAACGTTGCTGGCTGTCGTCACCATGTCGGGCGTGTTGGGGGCTCCAACTGCAATTGCAGCACCTGACACTCCGGAGTCCGAAGACACTGTTGAATCGCCGCAGTCTGGTGGGGGAGTTCTGCTCGATCCATTAGACGGCCCAGCAAGTCCACAGGCAGATACTCTGAACGCCCCGGCCGTTGCTGAAGGCGGACCATATGGAGATAATTTCCCCATCGTTCTTGAGGCAAACTTTTCTCAACCGTATAGCGACAAAGGCACGTCAAACTATGACTACGCTTTGCTTAATGATCTCGAGCGCCTGATCCGAGGCTCATACAAAGATCCCAACGGGAAGCTTAAAAGCGAGCATTACCGTAAAAATACGGTGATCTACGTTTCTGTTTCTCGTATGGAGAGTTCCGTACGCGTGGGGCGTGAACTTATTGCAGCAGCTAAGAACGGTGTCAAAGTCCGTTTTATCCATGGCATCGCGACTCAGTCACCGGCCTCACGCAGCTTGATGAAAAAAATTAATGCCGAGAAGACCGGCCAAGCTCGAATTTGTGCCAAGGGTAAGTCTCAAGCATGCCTTTCCTCGCTGAATGGTGCCATCACTCACGGCAAGATCGTGATGGTGAGTCATACGTACACCCGCTCTGGCGATGAAGCTAAAGGCGCTGTCTGGACAGGTTCGTCAAACTATGGCGGTCGTAGCGCAGAACGTACTTTCAATAACGGCATCACGGTCTACAACGATCAGAAACTGTGGAACCAGATGTCGAAGTTGTGGGCTGACATGTGGGCCGAACGCAACGTTGGAAACGACTATCCATCCTATGTGAAGGCACGTTCGTCAAGTTACGGCTTGGCCGGTGCTACCGCGCATGGATACACCTCAGGTTATGCAACTCGCGGCATGTTCTATTCGAATCTCGCAAACTATACGATTTACGCGACTCCTATCAAGGCTACGCCGACTAACGGCCGCGATCCTGTCTTAAACATGCTTAACCGGATTATTCCTGATGATCAGTGCCGTATCAGATTGATGGAAAACCGATTTAAGTATCGTCGCATTGCCGTTGCGCATAAGCTCGTCGAGCTGAATAAGCAAGGCTGCCGTATTTCGGCTATCGCGTTCAAGGACGACATCAAATCAACGTGGAATCTGCATTGCCAGCAGTTGATCCGTATTTGTCGTCCGATCTTAGATGTGTTCAAGACGGCTGTTACCGAAATCGACACAGCCTATGCACATCCACACGATAAGACGATCTTGGTTGAAGCCAATATGGGTCCAAATAAATTGAACCCTGAAGAACGAACCCCTGAAGGTAATGTTTGGCCGACGAAGGGCCAGCGGACGACATTGGTCCTTGCAGGTTCGGCTGCATTGACTGGCTCAAATTTGGTCATGAGTGATGAGATTACGACTGAGACCACGGACCCGGCAATTTACGATCAATATTTGGATCACTGGAAAGCAGCGTCGTCGACCCGACCTTTCGGAATCTTTAAATACTGAGACTAGGTCCTTTAACGGCCAATGTTGATGGACGCTAGTTGTGCGCATTAGTTTTCCGAGTGTTTGATCGTCATAGCGAAATCCATATTTGGCCTAGCGGCGCGTGTCCTTCGGTACGAACCGTGGATCGATCGGTAACCTTGGCATGCAAGCCCTGAAACCGGAAAGTGCCAATCAATGTCAACGTATGATGCGCGTAATCTTCTCGTGCTCGAAGGACTCGAAGCCGTCCGCAAACGGCCGGGCATGTATATCGGCTCTACCGATACCAAAGGTTTGATGCATTGCCTTTGGGAAATTATCGACAACTCGGTCGATGAAGCTTTGTCTGGTTTCGGAGACTCAATTGACGTGACTTTGCATGCTGATGGCTCGGTTTCTGTATCCGACCTCGGCCGTGGCATTCCCGTAGACATCGAAAAACGTACCGGACTTACCGGAGTGGAAGTCGTCTTTACCAAGCTCCACGCGGGCGGAAAGTTTGGTGGAGGTTCTTATAACGCGACTGGTGGCCTACACGGTGTTGGCGCATCCGTAGTTAACGCGCTATCTTCTCGGCTAGACGTTGAAGTCGACAAAGACGGACATACGTGGGCGCTATCCTTCCGGCGAGGAATTCCTGGCTTCTTTGACGGTGAAGGGCCCGACGCCGACTTTTCTCCTGGTAACGCTCTTCGCAAGATTGGGAAAGTTGCCAAGAAGAAGACCGGCACACGAATTCGTTATTGGGCTGATAATCAGATTTTTATCAAGGGCGCGCATTTCTCTAAGAACGAACTTGTAGCCCGTGCTCGGCAGACCGCCTTCTTGGTACCCGGTCTAGCGATCAGCATTTCAGACGAAACGGTAAGTCCAGCTGAAACTGAACGGTTCTCTTACTTAGGCGGTATCTCCGAGTTTTGCGAGTTCTTGGCACCCGACGAGGCAGTCCATGACGTGTTACGACTCGAAGGAACTGGCACCTTCACGGAAACCGTCCCCGTTTTAGACAACAAAGGCAATATGACGCCACAGGATGTCGACCGGGAACTTGGCGTGGACATCGCATTGCGGTGGGGGACTGGCTACGAAACCAAGGTGACGTCGTTCGTAAACATTATTGCCACTCCCAAAGGTGGAACTCACGTCAACGGCTTTGAACGTGCGCTCACCAAGACATTCAATGACGTGATGCGGGCGAACCGCCAGTTGCGTGCTGCTGACGCTGACGTCATGAAAGATGATGTCCTTGAAGGACTCACTGCAGTTGTTACAGTTCGTTTAGCTGAGCCACAGTTTGAAGGCCAAACCAAGGAAACGTTGGGAACACCGGCCGTAGCCAAGATTGTTAACAAGGTCGTCTCAAACGAACTCAAGCGATTTCTGACGAGCACGAAAACTGCTGAGAAAGCTAAAGCAAAACTGGTGATGGAAAAGGTGGTGGCAGCCTCAAAGACCAGACTCGCCGCTCGCCAACAGCGAGACAACCAACGGCGTAAGAACGCACTCGAATCAAGCGCTTTGCCAGCGAAGTTGGCTGACTGCCGATCAACTGATCCAGAACGCTCAGAACTCTTCATTGTGGAGGGCGATTCCGCCCTAGGAACAGCTAAATCTGCACGAGACTCCGAGTTCCAGGCACTTCTGCCGATTCGTGGCAAGATACTCAATGTGCAAAAGGCCTCGGTAGCCGACATGCTCAAAAATGCCGAATGCTCCTCCATTATTCAAGTGGTCGGTGCGGGCTCTGGTCGCACGTTCGAGCTCGATTCTGCTCGCTATGGGCGCATCATCTTTATGGCTGACGCCGATTCGGACGGGGCCCACATTCGGTGCCTCTTAGCAACCCTGTTCTTCCGGTACATGCGTCCACTGATTGAAGCTGGACGGGTCTACACGGCAGTGCCGCCACTACATCGCATTGAACTGTCTAATCCGAAGAAGGGTCAAGAAAAGTACGTCTATACCTATTCAGATCCAGAACTTCAGCGTACTCTGGCAGATTTGAAGAAGCGTGGAATCCGTTGGAAGGATCCAGTGCAGCGTTACAAAGGCCTAGGCGAGATGGATGCATCTCAGTTGGCAGAAACAACCATGGATCCACGTCACCGCACGCTTCGACGACTCACTGTCGATGATGCAGAACAGTCTGAGGAAATCTTCGAACTCCTCATGGGCACTGAAGTGCCACCGCGTAAAGAGTTTATCGTGGCGAATGCTGGACACATGTCAGACGAAGAACTCGATTATTAAGCTACCTTCTGTGTAATCTCTCCGCAGGAGGTAGGCCGCTGGTACCGAAGCTCGGAGAAGTCAAGCGACAGGGTTTAGCAGACCGGTGTCGACGTCGTAAAGGAATGCGCCAACTTTGATATGGTCCGGGATTAACGGATGGCTCGTGACCCGGTGCACGTCTGCTCGGAGAGTTTTTTCTTGGTCGGTTATCGTGCCGAGAGAGAGCCAGGTGGTGTCGGTATTAGAGATGGCACTCAACTGATCGTGCATCGCGTCTTCACTCGAACTAGCCATGGCGCAGCGAGTGTGCTGTACCAGCATGATGCGGTCCACGTTGAGGAGCGAGACACTCAGAACGAGAGCCACCAATGTCGCATCGGTGACTCGACCACCCGGATTTCGTAAGATCTTGGCATCACCGAGGTGCAAACCAATCATTTTGAGCGGCTCAATACGCGAGTCCATGCACGTGACCATTGCGACGCCTGCTTGGGCAATACCGTCGAAGTGGCCTGATGTTCGAGCTTCTGCGTATTCCCGATTAGCCGTTAATAGGTCTTCAAATCCGGAATATTGATTCATGGTCTAACAGTAGTGCGCGCACGGAGTACAAAAAGCGACAGGGCACAGGCGACGAGAGCACAGACCATCGCGCCAGTGAAAACTGCCTGCAATTGTGCAATTCCCGCTTCTTTCATTGCGGTGCCATACGCTGCGCAGGCGGTTTGCTGACCGTTACAGAGTTCTTCAACAGTTGGCAACTTGGCCACCGCACGGTGGAATGCTTCAAGGCCAAGCGTCGTGAGTGCGGAAATACCGACGAGCATGCCCACCATGCGAGCCACAATTAAGAGAGCACTTGCTAAGCCGTGGACCTCATCGTCTGTGGCGGCTAATAGTGCGTCGTTAACGGGGGCGACAGCGAGACCGAATCCGAAGCCACACGCCAACAAAACAAGATTTGATGCAGGCTGTTCTAGGGACTCTATCGTCCACCGCGACATTGCGAAAAAACTCGCGGCGCTCAAAAGCATGGCTGCCGCGGTGAGATAGGCGGCAGAAAAATACCGTAACAACCATCCGCCGACAAGCGCTCCAACTGGTAGTGCGATCAAGAAACGCACCAAAATGAGGGCGGCGTCCAGTTGCGAGTCGGGTGCCACCGTGAGCCGCGCAAAGAACGGAATATCGACGAGTGCTGCAATTAATGCAGCTCCGATAAACAGAGAAACTACAATGGACCCCCACGCCGCCCGCTCCTGCAAGGCACCACGCGCGATGAGCGGGGCTTGTGCGGTCTTCTGTCTCCATGCGAATACGGCAAAGGCGATGACTCCCACGGGGATGAAAATGGGCGCATAAGGGCTGACACCAGCGGTTTCATGATCAGCGGTGGCGAAGGTGAGCACAATCATGGCTAAACCGGTCGTGAGCATCAAGGCACCGAAGATGTCGATCTCCTTCGCCACAGTACCCCACGCCTTGACGTCGAAAAGTGTGTTTTCTGCCCATAAGGTGTGGAGGATGAGGACTCCAAGCGCAACGATGATAGCGATACCTAGGGGGCTTGCCATGATGTGATTGCCGAACGCAGGAATATATGCCAAACCGGTCCAGTATCCTGACGTCAATTGCTCAGGTTGATACAAGACAAGCGCAGTCAGCACCCACAGCAGATAGAAGAGCGCAATGCTGACTCGATTCGGCAACACCGGTTCCCGGGCAGGGCGATGTGTTTCGGTCTGGCGGAATCGAAGTAACACCAAAGCTAATACGAGACCGATAATCAAATTTAGCCAGAAGATATCGCGCCAATTACCAAATGCTAGGACCGCAGCGCCGTACAACGGCCCTAGCACGGAGCCGAGTTCTTGGACGGCTCCCACGATTCCAAGCGGTAACCCGCGCTTTTCCGGGGGCCAGGTATCAGCGATGAGCGCGAGTATCGGAGGAATCAAGCCACCGCCGCCGACACCTTGAATAAACCGACCTAGAACTAGCGTATTTAGGTCGTGGCCAGCAGCAGTAATTAAGGAGCCGAACGAGAAAATGACCAAACACGCCAACAACACGGGCACTCGACCGCGGATATCGGAAATTTTTCCGATCAGCGGAAGAATGGCGATGTAGCCCAACAAAAAGCCAGAGACGATAGGCGCGGCCCGCTGTAGATCATCAATCTTGAGGCCAGTTGAGGTCATCATTTCGGGTAAAGCCAAGACGACCACATACGTGTCAGCAGCAGCGAATCCAATGGCAATCGCGCCGACCGTCAATAAGCCGACAACCGATTGGTGCGCCTTCGTCATCGCTATTCGACCGGTTTAGTGACGACAACAGGCTCTTTCGGAATGCTCATCTTGAGCCGGTAAGTGGTTTGGTGACCTTTATAGAACTCGCCGGTCATGCGCAGATCGTGGAATGCACCCTTTTCAGTGACTCGAAATTCAACCTTGAAGTCGGACTTGGCCGAAGCTGTCGGTAAAAGGGTGGCCATAAGCTCACCGGGCACCGTTGCAGTAATCGTTTCCAGCACAAGATTTCCTTCTCTGGATTTCCCGTCAGACTCAAGGTTTGTGGCCTCGCCAAAGATAGAAACCAGTCCATTGTCGCCCGTGCCGACCAACTGTGCTGGGTCTGGAGCGTCAATCTCGGCCGGATCAATGAGGAGAAACTCAGGATTGAGGCCAGTCAGTGCCCAAACTTCCCCGTCCAATGCTCTGACTTCAGCGCCGACTGTGACGCCCGCATTGATGAGATCAACAGTGCCACTAAAGGCGGGAGTTCTGTTGCCTTCGCCGATTGCGTTCTTGAGACCGTTGATGTCGCTTGGTAACTTCTCAGTGGTCAGTTCGAAAGACAAACCATCGGCTTCAGCGAACTCCTGATGAATATCAACAATCACTTCCTCAATGGTCTTTTCCTTTTCTTCAGGCGCGGCGGAACTGCACGCACCCAATAAAAGAGCAGAAGACGAGAAAAGCACTAGGACTGAGAGCAGCAATCGACGCATGGCAAACATTGTGGCATTGATCACTGACCAATAGTGGTAGCGGGGCGAGCCGAGATGCTGTGAATTATCGTGTCCGTCGTGACGCCTGAGCCATCCCGCCGGTCGCTTAGATCCGGTAGTTCGATTGGGCCGCCAGCGTCCGTCGCTGCCATGGGTATTCCGTCTCCTGCCCAAGCGAGGGTGAGAGCATCCTCACCGGCAAGGAAACGATGGCAGCGAACACCTCCAGTAGCCCGGCCTTTGCGCGGATACACGTCTAAAGGAGTGACCTTTACCGTCCCGCCAAGGCCTACATTCAACGCTTGTGAACTTCCAGCGACAGTAGCGATATGTGCAGTATCAGGCGTATGGCACACGCCAAATCCCAATAGCTCGGCCTGGGCTGCCAGTTTAATACCGGCGATACCCTGGCCGTCACGACCCTGCGGGCGGACAAGATCGGCGGAAAACCGCAATAACTGCGCGTCTGTCGTAATGAAAACGAACTCTGTGTTGTCACCAGCGTTCTCTGCGGCACCGACCACAGCATCACCCTCAGCTAGGCGAATGAGGTGCCAGGAATCTTTGTTGACCGACTCGTATTTCACACGTTTGACGATGCCGCTGCGAGTGGCAAGTGCAATGGTGTTGTTCTCGTCTTGGAAAGACATGAGAGCCAAAGGTTGTGCTAAATCGGACACCAGGTCTCCGAGCGAAACTCCACCTCCGAGCTTCGGACCATCAGCCGTGGCGGGAAGAGCAGGCAAATCGATGACGTCGATGCGATGGACGAAGCCCTCGGAGTCGATAACACCGACCTGACCGCGTGCCGTTGCAGAGGTGATGCTCGCGATTGTGTCGTGCAAGCCACGAGAATCAGAGTGACCCAATGTCGATTGGTCGGAGGTTCGCGCGATAAGGCCGGTGCTTGATAGCAGGACCCAGCATGGATCGTCAGCTACCTCCAAAGACAGTGGCGCAGCGGTCGTTGTGGCGCCTGATGATTCAAGCAGAACCGTGCGCCGGGGATTCCCAAATGCGGCTGCGGCCTTGCCCAACTCATCACCAACGACGCCACGCAAGGCATTCTCGTCCTCAAGCAGAGTCGTGAGCTCCTCAATTGTGCTGCGTAGAGTGTCAGCTTCCTGTTCCAATTCAATACGCGAGAACTTAGTCAAACGTCCGAGCTGAAGGTCCAGTATGTAATCGGCCTGAGCATCTGAAAGGTCGAACACCGTCCTGAGTCGCTCGCGAGCGGCAGCCCGATCGTCGGATGCTCTAATGAGTTGAATTACTTCGTCGATATCGACAATGGCAATGAGCAAACCTAAAACGAGGTGCAAACGACTTTGGGCTTTGTTGCGTCGGAACTCCGACCGCCGTCGAACGACGTCGATGCGGTGTTCAAGGAAGACCCGCAACATATCAAGCAAACTGAGAGTCCGAGGCTGGCCATCGACCAATGCGACGGCGTTAATGCTGAACGAGGACTCTAGTGGCGTGAGTTTGAATAGCTTTTGCAACACAGCTTCTGGGACGAAACCGTTTTTGATCTCGATCACAAGCCGTAGACCGTTCTTGCGGTCGGTCAAGTTCTTGAGATCTGAGATTCCTTCAATTTTTTTCGCTTGGACGAGCTTCTTGACTGCCTCGATGACCTTTTCGGGTCCCACATTAAACGGCAACTCTGTGATGACGATGCCTTTTCGACGTGGCGTGACATTTTCGATGCGAGTTGCTGCTTGGATTTTGAATGAACCGTTTCCGCTTTCGTATGCTTCCCGCACACCGTCAAGGCCGACAATTCGGCCGCCAGTAGGCAAATCGGGCCCAGGAATGAAACGCATGATGTCATCAAGCGTGGCGTCCGGGTGTGTGATCAGGTGACGAAGCCCTTGTACCACTTCAACGAGATTGTGTGGTGCGATATTAGTTGCCATGCCCACGGCAATGCCTGTGGCACCATTCACGAGCAGTTGGGGAATCGCAGCGGGAAGCACCGTTGGTTCTTGTTCGCGGCCGTCATAGTTGGCCTTGAAATCGACGGTGTCTTCATCGATTTCGGCCGTCATTGCTTCTGCTGCGGTTGCGAGGCGACATTCGGTGTATCGCATAGCTGCCGGTGGGTCATCGGGAGACCCGAAGTTGCCGTGACCGTCTAATAAGGGCAGGCGTAACGACCAATCTTGCACCATACGAACTAAAGCGTCGTAAATCGCGCTATCACCGTGAGGATGCAATCGGCCCATGACTTCACCGACAGGTCGCGCGCTCTTCACATGACCGCGATCTGAGCGCAATCCCATATCGTCCATCGTGTACAGAATGCGTCGTTGGACAGGTTTGAGTCCATCGCGAGCATCAGGCAAAGCTCGTGAGTAAATGACCGAATAGGCGTATTCCAAGAAACTGGCCTGCATTTCGTCGCCAACATTCGTGTCCAGAATGTGTTCTTCGAAATCGTCGTCAACGGTGGTTTGTTTACCGGACTTGCGGACCATGTGTCCTCTCCTCGTACCAAAAAAGCTCTAAAACTGCTGCGAGCGCAGAACAATGATGCAAGTTCACACTCTCAGTTACTGTCAGGCACGCCGCCGGGAAGGTAGGTTTGTGCTGTGAACGAATCTATGGGCCCAGTTCCGGCGTGGGAGGCTGATGTCCTACTGAAAGACGGGCGAGTGGCAGGTATCCGCCCGATCGTGCCTGAGGACGCGGAAAAATTTGTTGAGTTTTATGGCCGAGTTTCGCCCGAGTCAAAATATTTTCGTTTTTTTGCGCCCTATCCGCGGCTATCTGATCGAGATATCGAACGCTTCACTGACGTAGATCATCACTCTAGGGTCGCCTTCGTTATGACCTTGCATGATGACATCATTGCGGTGGGTCGTTATGACGCCATTAGCGAGGAAGAAGCAGAAGTAGCTTTCTTGGTGGAAGACGCCCACCAAGGCCGGGGCATCGGTCAACTCCTGCTTGAACACCTAGCGCAAGCAGGTCGCGAACGCGGATACGAGCGCTTCAGTGCCGAAGTGCTTCCAGAGAATGTCCGGATGCTGCAGGTATTCCGTGAGATGGGATACACGATCAGCGGCACGCTAGAAGACGGTGTACAACATTTGACCTTTGATATCAACGCCACGGACTCTTCACTCTCAGTTATGCGTGCACGTGAACAGCGTGCCGAAGCAGCGTCCATTAAGCACATTTTTGAATCAAAGAGCGTTGCGGTCATTGGTGCGAGCCGCAAACAGGACTCTATTGGTCAGACCTTGGTGCGAAACCTCGTTCTTGCGGATTTTGCAGGCAAAGTCTACGCAGTGAACTCGCAAGCCGAAGCGGTCTCCGGTATGCCCGCGTTCAAGTCTGTGCGAGATGTTCCTGACAGCGTCGACGTTGCAATTGTCGCCGTCCCAGCAGAGCATGTCCTCAGCATTGTTGAAGATTGTGCTGCCAAAGGTGTTCATGGTCTTGTCGTGATCTCTGCAGGTTTCGCCGAAGAAGGTCCCGCTGGGCGGGCCCGTCAAGAAGAACTCCTTCAATTGTGTCGAGTTAATGGATTGCGACTCATCGGTCCGAATGCTCTCGGTGTTATTAACACGGCATCCACGTCGAGACTGAACGCCTCTCTTGCGCCGACTATGCCACCAGCCGGACGTGCGGGGTTCTTTTGTCAGTCGGGTGCCTTGGGTACGGCCATTCTTGAAACCGTGTCAGATCAAGGTTTGGGACTTTCTACTTTTGTCTCTGCCGGTAACCGTGCTGACGTTTCTGGTAACGACTTGTTGCAGTACTGGATGGAAGACGATTCCACCGAAGTTGTGCTGCTGTATCTTGAATCAATCGGTAACCCGAGGAAGTTCTCGCGCATCGCGCGTCGCGTCTCGGAGTCGAAACCAATTGTTGCTGTGAAGTCGGGGCGATCGACGCAGGGTGTACCGGTGGGTCACGCCGTCAGGCCGAGCACTGCACCCTTGCAGGCGGTCGACGCGATGTTCCGTCAAGCGGGGGTCATTCAAGTCGAAACGCTTGACGAAATGTTTGATGTTGCACAGATACTCGCGCATCAACCGCTGCCACGCGGCAATCGTATTGCCGTTGTGGGCAACTCTGATGCGGTGGCGCTTATCGTCACCGATGCAGCAAAGGCCCAGGGGCTCCAAGTGGCACCGCCCATCACGTTGGGTTCAAGTTCTGGCGCAGAAGAGTTTGAGATTGCCATCGAGAAGGCGCTATCACGTACAGATGTCGATGCTCTGGTCGTTGTGTACACACCTCCGGTTGCGACCGGCGGTGAAGAAGTGGCCGATGTTTTGGCTGCGATTGGTGAACAGTCTGACAAGCCGATCGTCTCAACCTTCCTCGCAAGCAAGGGTATTCCGATGCTCTTGCGCGTACCTGACTTACAAGGTGGTCTTGCCGGTCGTGGCTCGGTGCCGTCCTACATTGCACCCGAATACGCGGTTAAGGCTCTCGCCCGGGTCGTTAATTATGCGCAATGGGCCGCTCGCGATCATGGCGAATTCCACCTCGGAGCCGGCTATCGGACTGGTGATGCCAAGGCATTAATTCGAGATGTCTTGGAAATCGCCCCTCGTGGTGCAGTGTTATCGATTGAGCAGGTGCATTATCTCTTGGCTTGCTACGGTATTGATCTCTTGCGTTGGAGCAATGTTCACAGTAAAGAAGAGGCGATTCAGGCTGGTGAAGAGTACGGCTGGGATGTTGTTTTGAAAGCAGGTAGCGAACATTTACGTGCTCGGCCAGACTTACCGCATATTTGGCGCAATATTCAAAGCCCGAATGACATGTCTCGTGCTTGGGACGGCATGTCCACCTGGTCTGGGATCCGTGAAGACACGTCGTTCTTTGTGCAACCATCAGCGCCTGGTGGCCTCCAGGTGGCTTTTAGAGCCACAGAAGATCGACTCTTCGGTCCACTTATTTCCTTCGGGCTGGCAGGTGCTCCGAGCGAGCTCTTGGACGATCGTGCCTATGGCATCCCACCACTGACGGATGTCGACGCGGCCGCCATGATCAGTGGAATCAGATCAGCACCGTTATTATTTGGCTACCGGGGCTCAGAACCGGTTGACGTTGATTGTTTGCAAGACATAGTGCTGAAATTGGCAGCGCTTAAGGATGACCTGCCTGAAGTGGCGTCACTCGATGTCGAACCGGTTGCTGTTAGCGCTGAGGGATATGTTGCTTTGAGCGCTCGTGCCAAGGTGGTTCCGACAAAGGAATCACGTGGTGATGCCTATGCGCGGCGGCTGAGCGAACCGCCGCAGTTTGCTGATACGGAGTAAATGTGAGTTCTGACGTCATTTCCGAACTGCTGCATGCAGTAGCTACGAGTGGCTACCATCCCGATGCGGTAACGAGTGCTTTGATCGAAGCAATCGCGGACGAGCCCGTTTCATCGTTTGTCTCACACCATGAGCCAACCTTTGACCGCCACGAGATTCGGCGCCATATGTCTGTCTTGGCGTTGACGCCGACGCGGCTGGTTGTGACACACACTGATGAGCATCCGGGTGATGCTTTATTACCTGAGCCTTACACGACAACGACCGCCGAATCTATTGCTTTACATCGGCTGAACACGGTTGTTGTCACCCGATTGGTGACCACCTCAGATCAATCACTGCAGGAGGCTGTTCTCACTATCTCGTGGGGTACAGTTTCGCGACTCGAATTAGAACCCGCGATCTGTGATGATCCCGACTGCACGGCAGATCATGGATACTCTGGTGCAATTACAGGGGACGACTTCACCTTGCGAATTTCAGCTGCTGCGGACGGTGGTCATGCAGTCGAGCGTCTTTTAGCTTTCGCCAAGACGCTCAACGCAGCCAGCGCTCGGTCCAAGGCTCCAGCGTGAGTTCCGCAAGCTTCACTTATGGTCTCTATGACCTGTTGCCGTCCATTGGCGGAGCCATGAGTGTCTCCGGTATGGATAATCGCTTAGACCTGCCTGAGAGTTCCCGGTATGCGCTGGTGCTCATCGACGGCTTGGGGCTAGACCTGATCCACGCCCATCGAGAAATCGCGCCGTTCCTCAACGATATGACTTCGGTGAACGGACTGTCGTCAGCAATCCCGTCGACAACGTCGGTTAACCTCACCTCGCTAGGTACTGGTTTAATGCCCGGTAAGCACGGTGTATCCGGCTATTCTTGCCGGATTCCAGGTACGACGAAAGTGCTGAACACCCTGCGTTGGGACGATTCCATTGATCCGCTCCAATG
This sequence comes from Aeromicrobium sp., assembly GCA_040394025.1. GTDB lineage: Bacteria > Actinomycetota > Actinomycetes > Propionibacteriales > Nocardioidaceae > Aeromicrobium. The sequence goes on along the minus strand of JBEBSZ010000001.1, from coordinate 54,322 downwards.
GCAGTCACATCCCACAGTTTACGAACATTTTGCCCGCGACGGCGTCCACGTAGCGATTGTGAATAAGGCGGACTTCGAGCACAGTGGCCTGACTAGATGCAGTCAGCGCGGTGTTCCTTATGTGCCCGTCGAACAACCTTGGGAACGCACTATTGCGATGGCCCATGAGTCGGCGCAGGGGAACCGTTCCTTAGTCTTCGGCTACGATTCGAGTGTTGATTTTGCAGGACATGCTTTTGGTGTCGATTCTGAGCAATGGCGTGAGGCAGTAAGCACAATTGATCGCGATATTGCTGATCTACGAGATTCGCTTCCAGACGACGTCATCTTGGTGGTGACTGCCGATCACGGCATGGTCGACATTCCTCTTGCTGGCCGTTTTGATGTTATGGACCATCCAGAATTGATGACGGACGTGGTGGTTTTTGCTGGTGAAGCTCGATTTAGGCATCTTCATACCAAGTCTGGGGCCGAGGCTGAGGTTGCTGAACGTTGGCGCGAGGCGCTTGGTGGCCTAGCGGAAGTTCGCTTACGCGAGGACGCCCTAGAGTGGTTTGGCCCTTTGGAACGTCATCTTGCACCGCGTTTCGGAGATGTTGTCGTTGCTGCGCTGGGAGATTTTGGAGTATTCCACTCGGAATATTTTGCTATCGAAATGATGATGACTGGGTTCCACGGTTCAATTACCGAAACCGAACGACGGATTCCGCTACTTATCGCGTGAGCGAAAACTCAGTTGCCATTAGTCGCGACTGCCACCAAACATGATTTCGTCCCAACTGGGAACACTTCGCCGTGCTGGCTTTTTGCGCGGAGCTGGGGTCTCCGGAACCGCGACGCTTTCTTCAAGCGCAGCTTCTTCTCGATCTGAGGTTTCGGTGGTCGTGTCGGCATCAGCAGCCATGGGCATTTCAAGTTGCTCTTGAGCCCGCTTATCTCGGGCTTCTTTGAGTGAATGCACTGCACCTGCGGATTCTGCGGATGTCGTTTCGGTGCCGACAGCCAAGACGTCGGCGAGGGCCATTTCGTCTTGTTCGGCAGTGGCGAGATCGCCAACTAGGTTGCGTGAGGCTTCGTCGTCAGCGATGACATAACGACTCTTTGGGTCGAAAGTGAAGCTTGCCAGAGTGCCGTTTGTCGTAACAGTGACGGTCCACAAACCATCTTCGCGTCGCCAAGAATCCCACGAGACTTCCTCAGGTGCCACTCCGTGTTGTGCGATTTGGGCGTCCACTAATTCAGAAAGTGGAATTGGTGTGCCACTGACATTTCGACGCCGGACCGAGGTGGCACGAGCTTGCTCAACCATGTGCTGACGCTCTGCCAGCACAGGTACAGCGAATCCATGAGCTTGTTCAAAAGTGACGCCGGCAATCTCGGCGACTTCTTCAACGCTCGCGCCACGGCGGATGCGAGTTTGAATTTCACGCGGTGAAAGGGAACTCTCCATCGGAATCTCCATCTGTCCGGAGCGAAGTGACGCGCTTGGCGCACGATCAACAAGGGTAGTCAGACGTCGATCAACGCTTAATCTGAACTGTTCACCAGTGGTGGCGTCTTTAGCGAGAAGAAAGCGACCGTTGTCAGTCAGACCGACAATCGCTAATTCTCGCATTCTCAATCGCCTCCACGTCGATATCGCTTCCTAACGATGCTAATCGGCAAAAGTTACGGTCGTGGATGACGCGCCGGAGTGCTCACGTCTTCTTTGCAGGTCGGATATGCGGGGGCACCGGCGCGAGCCAAGCAACAATAGCCGAGAATACGGCGGCACCGGCAGCGACAGCGAAACCCATCGAAGCTGAGTGCAACTCGACAACGCGACCCGATGCCAGCGCACCAAAGGCGACACCGCCCGAAAGGCCAGTGGTCACCCACGTGAGTGCTTCGGTTAAACGCGGCAACGGGGTCACGAGCTCAACGAGGTTTACGGCGGTAATGAGCGTTGGCGCGATGGAAAGGCCCATGATGAACATTCCTGCGGTCACATGAAGCATGGTTGAGGCAAACGGTAGCGGAAGTAACGAGAGCGCGAGCAAAGCGGTGAAAAGTCGTAATCTCAGCACCGGATCTCCGACAGAACTACGAGCTCCAACGAGGAAACCAGCCAACAAACTGCCCACCGCGCTCACGGCCAAGACCCAACCCGCAAGCGACTTTTGACCAAGCTCATCGGTAAAAGCGACGATAAGTATTTCTGAGGAACCAAAAACGAAACCGACACCGATTGCCGCGATGATTAAGGAGACCAGCGTGACGATCGGGAGCGGCTCCTTGGAGGCTGCGCGACGGCGCGTCGGTTCAGGTGCTGTTGTTTGTTGAAAGGCGAGCATCCATCCACCGATCAAGGCGCTCGCCGCAGCTACGCCAAGGCCCAATGGGGCATAGACGTTGAGAGTTAAGAACGTCACTAAGACCGGTCCGACAATGAAAACTACCTCATCGAGAATCGCCTCCCAGGCGAATGCTGTGCTGAGGAGTTGTCTATCATCGATGGCATGAGTCCAGCGAGTTCGGACCATATTGCCGACCTGGGGCGCGACTGCTCCAGTAAGGATGGCGGCGCCGATCGTGAGCCCTAAAGATTCCCCGGCCGCCGTAATAAGACTGACCGCTCCTGTCGCATACAGGGCACAGGCAATAAGCAGGATTGGTCTTTGCCCGAGTTGGTCTGCAAGTCGACCTTGGAGTGGGGCTGCAAAGGCTGACGTGAGAACGTAAATCGCTGCGATGAGGCCCGCTTTGCCGTAGGAGCCGGTGCTGTGTTCGACGAGTAGGACGATTCCCAAACCAGTCATGGAAACTGGCAGACGCCCGAGCAAACCGGCGCTACTGAACTTGAGTGCACCAGGGATTTTGAGGGCACGGACATAAGCCTGCATCATGATGTCATTAACTGTACTGAGTGGTCTTGGGATTGAATCGTCGGACGGCATATGAGGGATAGTGCGATGGAACCTGGAATTCTGATTGAACAAGTACGCGAGATCGCTACCTCAGCTGCAGCATGGGTGCGTGCCGAACGGCCACCTGGTCGAGTTGGGATTTCGGCGACGAAAACGAGCCCGACCGATGTCGTGACCGCCTTGGACGAAGGGTGTGAAGAACGTATTCGTGAAGCAATCCTCCAGTGGCGACCGAGTGACGGGTTCATTGGTGAAGAAGGCAAGAACGTTGAAGGTACGAGCGGCCTTGTCTGGGTTGTTGATCCGATCGACGGCACAGTTAATTTCATGTACGGCATCGGTGGATACGCGATCTCAATTGCAGCTCAGTATCGTGGCGAGACCGTCCTCGGTTATGTCGTGAACATTGCCAGCGGCGAAGAGTTCGGGGCTGTGATGGGAGCCGGTGCTTGGCGTTGGAGTGGCCCACACAAGGAATCACTTGTCGGACCGCCAGACGTACCAATCTCACACATGCTTGTCGCAACGGGTTTTAACTACACACCTGAGCTTCGTGCCAAACAAGGTAATGCCGTAGCAGCCTTATTGCCGCACGTTCGTGATATTCGGCGGTTGGGATCGGCGGCCCTGGATCTAGTGGCGGTTGCCGAAGGAAAACTCGACGCTTACGTTGAACAGGGGCTAAAACCATGGGATCTTGCCGCAGGCTCGCTGATTGCGCGCGAAGCTGGTCTGGTGGTCACTGGCCTAGCTGGTGAAGCAGACGAACGGCTCACAATTGTTTGTCCTGCATCAGTAGCACGGAATTTTTTCGACCTTGTTGAACGTTGTGGTTTCTGACTAGCTATTCAGTTGAGCACATGCCGGTGCTAGGCCGGGAATCAACGTGTGCAAGAATCTGCCCGATTCACTTGTACTAGACGGAGGACTCATGGCTACCGATTACGACGCGCCTCGCAAGAACGAAAGCGAGCAGTCTGAGGACAGCATCGAAGAACTCAAAGCACGGCGCCACGAAAAGAACTCAGGCAAGGTTGATGAGGACGAAGTAGAGGCGGCGGAATCGTTTGAGTTACCGGGTGCTGATCTTTCTCACGAGGAACTCTCGGTCAAGGTCGTGCCTAAGCAGTCCGATGAATTCACGTGTTCATCCTGCTTCTTGGTTCATCACCGCAGCCAGCTTGCGCGTGAGTCCAAGGGCCAGATGATCTGCCGAGACTGCGACTATTGATCATTTTCAATAACGATGGGGTCAGCTGAGTACATCCTCAGTCGACCCCATCGTTTTGCCTTGAATCGGTGCGCTGTTATTTTTTCTTAGACTTCGCACTTGGGGGCGTGGCGCCGGTTGAACGTTCCCAGTAGGCAGCTGCAGCTCGTGCGGCAGCTGTACGTAATACCTGGGCTAGAGCCCCTGCCACAGCGGCCCATAAAAGTGCTTCCGCCATCGAGATTTCCGTGCTTCGAGTGCTTCTCGGAGCACTCTTACCGGTGGCTGTGCGCCAAATGATCTGGGCAAGTCGAGGTGCAGCAAGGCCAGCGAGCATGGCAGCGCTGGCATCTAGAGCCTTCCAAGCGCCCTTGCCAGCAGGTGATAATCCACGCGGTTCCGCAAGAGGAGTCTCAGAAAAGGTTTCATCATGTGTCTTTTTTTTAGCCATGGGGCAGAGTCCTGTCTTTCAAATCGCTTGCGTCAGTTCCAGTCTGGCCCAATGCGCGAGCCAATGCCATGGGATCACGACTAGACACGAACCAAAACGTGATCGGATCATGTGGGTCGGTGTTTTCTATCCGGACACCACCTGGATGAAAACTGCGAAATGCGAGCCAGGTCTGTTGTGGCGGAGCCGTCCGAATAGCTTGCTCCCAATGAGATCCAAGCAATGCCGTCGCCGTGCCGATCCATTTCGTCTCGAGTTGTGTCGAGCCAATTCGCAGGGTGTGGGCATCTACTTCGACTCGTTCAAGCGCCCGAGACAGGTAGTACCAGCACACTCCGATTGCCGTAATTCCCGCACAGCTGCCAGCGAAGAGTAACGAGTCCGTGGAAAGACAAACCCACCACACGGATGCAGGAATGGCGATGGCAATGATCACACTGGGAAGTGAAATCCCTCGTCGTTCTGAATACGGCGACATAGGTTTACTTTCGCACCATGACGGCTCAAGATGTGTTTCGGGGCAGTAATGTCGAGGCGTGACTACTGTTCCCTTCCTTGCATTAGACCCCGGTCTTGAACCTCCGCGTTATGCCCAGCCCGGCGACGCCGGCGCTGATTTGCGTTCCGCTATTGATGTCACAATCGCGCCGGGTGAACGTGTGCTGATTCCGACGGGTATTGCAGTGGGTCTACCAGATGGCTTCGCCGCATTCGTTCACCCACGATCGGGATTGGCGTTGCGTCACGGACTTTCCATAGTCAACACACCGGGCACAATTGACGCTGGTTATCGCGGTGAAATCAAGGTTTTGCTCATTAACCATGACCATAATGAAGCAATTCACATTAGACGAGGTGATCGAATCGCCCAGCTGGTTGTACAACGATTTGAGACGGTTCACTTTGAAGCAGTAGACACCTTGCCTGACAGCCAGCGAGGTGCCGGAGGATACGGTTCTTCTGGGGGTCACAGCTCTATTGACGTTGACCCGACTAAGGGGCAGAAACTCTCATGAAATTTCGCAAGAAGAAGACCGACGAGGCCAAGTCAGCTGAACAACCCTTGCCGGAACCGACAGGCATACGTGCTCGTGGACCGTGGGATCGCAGCGAACGGACACCGGAATCGACAGCCGCCTATATCGACTTTGGTTCATTCCTTGTTCGCCCGATATCTGGGATGCAGATTCAGATAGCTGGCCAAGAAGAGACAAATGTGGCCGTTTTGCTCAATCTCAATGGCTCTATACTCGAACTTCGCGTTGTTGCTGCGAGCCGCCATGGAGACGACTGGTCAGCTATGGTTCCTCGCGTTATTGACGAAGTCGAAGGTCGTGGGTCGAAGGCATCGCAGCGTGAAGGGGTTTTCGGTACCGAAGTCGTAACCGAGTTTCCCGGTAAGGACGAGAACGGAAAATCCGTTACCCAGCCGGCGCGGTTTATCGGAGTGGCCGGACCGAGATGGCTTTTGCGAGCAACATTGATTGGAACCGCAGCAGTTGAGCCAGATGACAACAACGATCTCATCCAGGTCATCCGCGATGTTGTCGTTGTGCGTGGCCCCGAGGCTCGTATTTTGGGGGAGTTGCTGCCGATTGATATTCCGTCCCAGATGCAAGGTCAAGAAACGTGACGACATCTTCATCTGAATCACCGGGCTCGGAGCCTACTGTTTCAGCCGAAACAGTAGAAGCGCTGGTACGTCAGCGGTTGAGCGAAGCCTTTGGTGGTATTCGTGGAGTGGTTGAGACCGCAATTCCGACGATTGTGTTCACGCTCTGGTACCTCAGCACGAGTGAGTTGAAACAAGCTCTCGTTATTGCGGCGAGCATAACCGTCGCACTTTTGTTTATTCGTCTTCTTCAACGTTCCGAACTTCAATTCGTGATTAATGCCTTGTTCGGTATTGGTCTGGCCGCTTGGTTTGCTTCGCGTTCGGGTGACGCCCGTGATGTATTTTTACCCGGAATTCTCTACAACGGCGGCTATGCGGTTGTGCTCACCGCGACCATTTTGGTCGGTTGGCCACTTATGGGTTTTCTTGTCGGTGGCATGGTCGGCGATCTTACCGGTTGGCGTAAAGATGAGGGGATGCGCAAACTCTGTACTCGGCTGACGTGGTTCCTGGTGTTGCCGTGTGTGCTTCGGGTGGCAGTTCAATATCCTTTGTGGGTTGCCGATGAGATTGCGCTGCTGGCGACCGCAAAAATCGCTTTGGGTTGGCCCCTCCAGATCGCGAGTCTGCTCGGTATGGGATGGCTGCTCGCAAGAAACGCCACGCCCTTAGACGCCAGCGGCACAGCATGACAAGCCCCCCGGATTCCTTTCTTGATATTGACGACGAGGTCACTGTCGAGGTCGAAGATGTGGCGCACGGAGGTCATATGGTGGCTCGCCACGCTGGGCAGGTGATTTTCGTGCGACATGCGATTCCGGGGGAGGAGGTTCGGGTTCGCATCACCGAGCGAAGTAAGTCTTTTTTGCGTGCTGACACTGTTGAGGTACTAACGCCGGCCGAGATTCGAGTCGATGCGCCTTGTCGTCATGCGGGAGTGTGTGGTGGCTGCGATTTCCAGCACATCAGCGAGCAGGGCCAGTTGCGCCTATTAGGCCGCGTGCTTAGTGAACAATTGCGTCGGATCGCCCACGAAGAGTGGACGGTTCAGGTTGAAACTATTGGTGGTTTCTTAGGGTGGCGCACACGGATGGACTGGGCAATCGACGTCGCGGGAGTGCCTGGCTTGCGCCGACACCGTAGTCACGATCTAGTGAATCGGCCTCAGTGTCTCATCGCACATCGGGACTTACCTGACACTGAAGGCACGTGGTCTGGCAGTCACGTGCGCACGGTCGCGACCTCAAGTGGGCAACAGTTTTTGGTGGCAGAAGGACCGTTGCCGGATCGAGACTTTGGCCAGATTGACGGCATCGTTGATTCTGCTGGGAACCCAATGTGGGGTGAGGGCACTGCTATCGAGATGGTGCATGGCCGCAGTTTTGAGGTTTCGCCGACGGGGTTCTGGCAGGTGCATCCTCGGGCGGCAGAAACGTTAGTGACGGCCGTGCTTCAGTATGCTGAACCGCGAGCAGGCGAAACTGTTATCGATCTCTACTCGGGTGTCGGGTTATTTTCTCGTTTCTTAGCTGAAGCTGTGGGAGAGTCTGGGCGTGTTCACGCGGTCGAAGGCAGCAAAAAGGCCCACCATTTCGCCAAACGGAATCTCCAGGATATGCCGTGGGCAACCGCACATCAGGGTTCGGTCGAAAAGGTGCTCCAAGGAAGAAAACTCCCATTAAAGGCTGACGTCATCGTTGCTGATCCACCTCGGCGCGGCGCGAAAGAGGCAATCAGATTCATGGCGCAACGTCAAGCCCGTCGGATTGTGCATATTGCCTGTGATCCAGCGTCTTTGGCGCGAGACGTCAATCTTTATCGAGAGCATGGATACCAACTTAAGAAACTCCGTGCATTCGCCTTATTTCCGATGACTCACCACATTGAATGTGTAGCTTTGTTTGAACCAACGAAATCCGGTCGGAGTTGAGATTTGTGCAGTATGCAGATCCGAGTAAATGTCCTAAGTGTCGAGGACCCATTGGCGGAGTGCGGGTCTGCAGTACGTGTGGTTTCGATCTTGCGTCCCCCGAGGCTCAACACTTATGGGACCTTTTCGTTCGAGCTGATCAGATTCTGCAGCACCCTGCACAGGTAGCACCACAGCAGGCAGCGCCAGTAGCATCGACCCAGCCAAGCGGGCAAACCCGGACTGAGCAGGCGTCTCCAACTGTGTCCGGCAGAGACGATCATTCGGCACCCTCAGGTCTTGCAGCACGATCGAGCCTTGTTCTGACTCCTGGCGCGATTCTGCTGGGTCTCGGTGCCTTATCCCTAGTCGTGGCGGCAACGATATTCATTTCGCTTACGTGGGGGTCGATGGGGATCGCAGGACGAGCAGCAATTTTGCTTGCGTTGACGGCGTTTTTCGGCGTCTGCTTGTACCTTGGTCTCAAGCGACGCTTGCTCGCAACGAGCGAGGCTCTTGCGTTCATCGTTTTGGCGATGGTCACCATCAATGTAAGTGCGGCTACGTATGAAGGCTTATTCGCCTTGGATCGAGTTCATTGGGGCTACCCAGTCTTAATTTGGGCCGGGCTCGTGCTCATGTTGAGTTACGTCATTCAGACTTTTAGCGACCATAGCGTTGGTCGCAGTCTTTATGTGGTCGAGGTTATTCTCGGACTCGCCAGTTTTCCTGCAGCAATTGCTGCTTCCTCGTTTATCCCCGAGTTCTCGTTCGACTATGAGTTGTGGACGATGGTCGTCGCATTACCCATCCTTGGGCTATTTGTCGCATTTGCAGCGACTTCAAAGCAGCGCCTCGCACTATGGATTTCGGCCCTAATATCCGCTGGCTGGATTGTCGTCATGACGCTCACAGTCTGGGTAGAAGTATTTGACCGTCTGTATATCAATACTCCCGATAAGTATTTACCGATTCTGTTATTTATTGGCTTGGGTTTGCTGGCAGCCTGGCTGCTTCCGAAGTTTCGCTCATTGGCGTGGACGTATGCCGCTTCGAACTTTGCTTTCCTGCTCGCTGACCTCTCCTTTGGCTTGGCAGATGGCTACCTCGCAAGCGATGATCTTAGCCTTGCCGTGTTGTTTGCATCAGTGTTTGTGGGTATGCATGTTCTTCTACACCAGCTTGTCAGGTCGGCGGCACCAATTCTGGGCTGGTTTACACATGTGTTGACCGCGGTATTGCTGATGGTTTGGCTAGTTCTGGTTTCTAGGTTCTTCGACGAAGTGCATGGCAGCCACGGCTCGCTTTTAGGCAGAGTTTCTCCTGAGCGCGCGGTGGAATCCTTGGCTGCGTTATTAGCGACCGGGGTGTTGGTTCTTTACACGCTTGGTAACTACCGGCGCACGAATCGTGCTAACGAAATGACTCCGCGTATTGGCTGGCTGATGGTGTCGCTCGTGGTGTTGAGTTTCGGTTTGGCCGTCGGATTTTTGCCGCTAGGTGTGCCGATAATTCTGCTTGCGGCTTTTTTGATTACCGGTGCGGCGCTGGTCTTGTGGCTTAGCCAAGAGAATGTCTTATGGCAGTACCTAGCTTTGTTGCCTTTGCTTGCACCTTTGCTGATCGTCCAGGATGCATCGTGGGCCCGTTTGATCGTGTTAGCCACTATCGCCGGGATCGCGGCGGTTTCTGCGTGGTTCACGCCGGATAGGGTTGATCTTGGCCAAGCCGAGACTCGCTTTTCAGGTAACGGGCTTTTCGCAGGAGTGGCTGCGTTGTGCTTCATTATGTGCGCCTGGCGTTTGCCGGAAACGGCAGGCAGCGCGCTTAAAGAACCATATGTGTTCTTGGCACTTGTAGCTTCTGGCGCTTTGGTATTAGGCGTTGCATTGACACAACGTCCTATGCTCCGAATCGGGGCAGAAGTCGGTACGGCTTGGGCCGGTTTGCTGGCATTATCTGGAACGATTGAGGATGCGCAATCCTTTGCTCTCGTCTCCGCGATTTTCGCTGCGGCTACTGCAGTGGTCGGGATTGTCGACGACTCTCGACGTTGGTATCTCGTGGTGACGTTCATTCTCGGATCAGTAGCGTGGGTTTCTCAATTGCTCGCGTGGAAAATCGACCTGGTTGAGGCCTATACAGCGCCTATAGCGGTACTACTGCTAGTGCTTGGAATCATTGCGATGCACCAGATTTCCGGTCTCAGTTCAATGATGACATTGACCCCCGGTCTGCTCCTAGCTTTTGTGCCGTCACTTTATGGAGTCCTCGCCGAGCCGGTAAGTTGGCGGGCGCTGTTGTGGGGCTTAACAGCACTTATCGTTTTAGGATCAGGGCTGGTGTTGAAGTGGCGCGCCCCCGTTATCGCTGGAGCTGCAGCGCTCACGGTAGTGATCCTCGCCAACGTCGGTCCGATTATTGCGGACCTTGATCGTTGGATCGTTTTCGGAGTGCTCGGTGCTGTACTGCTGCTGGTCGGAGTCCGCTGGGAACAGAACGTTCTCAGTGGTAAGGCGCTCCTTACTCGGTTCTCCAAGCTTCGCTAATGCTAGGTTAAACATGATATCTTGATATCAAGATAAACGCGGATTTAGGCCTGCCTTGCTAGCGAATGACCACTTTTCGCGTCACGATGAAGAAGTAGATTTTTTGATAAGGAGCCGATCGATGAGCTTGGACAGTTTTAACGCAAAAGAAACCCTTAATGTGGGTGACGCGAGCTTCGATTACTTCCGTCTTGACGCAGTGCAGGGGGAGGGGCTTGACGTTGCTTCGCTCCCATTTGGCTTGAAGATCCTGCTTGAAGCCCTCCTGCGTACTGAAGACGGGGCAGACATCACGAAGGAAGATATCGCGGCGCTGGCCGCTTGGAATCCTGCCGATGAGCCAAACAAAGAAATTCAGTTCACCCCCGCGCGCGTGATCATGCAAGACTTCACCGGCGTTCCATGTGTCGTTGACCTCGCTACCATGCGTGAAGCGATGTCTGACCTTGGTGGCGATCCAGCGAAGATTAACCCTCTGGCTCCGGCAGAAATGGTTATCGACCACTCTGTTATTGCTGATGCTTTCGGTACTCCGGATGCGTTCGAGCGCAATGTCGAACTTGAGTATGAGCGCAATGGCGAACGATACAAGTTCCTGCGCTGGGGTCAAGGGGCCTTCGATGATTTCAAGGTGGTCCCGCCCGGAACCGGCATCGTTCACCAGGTCAACATTGAGCACCTGGCTCGCGTAGTTTTCACCCGCGATAACGACGGACGTGTGGTGGCTTACCCGGATTCATGCGTCGGTACGGACTCACACACCACGATGGTAAACGGACTTGGCGTCGTGGGCTGGGGCGTTGGCGGCATCGAAGCTGAAGCTGCCATGTTGGGGCAACCCATCAGTATGCTCATTCCTAAGGTCGTCGGGTTCAAGCTGGCTGGCGAATTGCCAGAAGGTTCGACCGCAACTGACCTCGTGCTTACGATCACAGAGATGCTCCGTGAGCACGGCGTCGTGGGCAAGTTTGTTGAGTTTTACGGCAGCGGCGTAAGTGCGGTCCCGCTTGCGAACCGCGCGACAATCGGCAATATGAGCCCCGAGTATGGCTCAACAGTCGCGCTCTTCCCGATCGACGGCGAGACGCTCAAGTACTTGCGTTTGACCGGTCGCGATGAGGAGCAGGTAGCGCTTGTTGAGGCTTATGCCAAGGCACAAGGCCTTTGGCACAATCCTGATGTTGAACCACGCTATTCCGAATACCTCGAACTTGACTTGAGCACTGTCGTGCCATCGATTGCTGGCCCAAAGCGTCCACAGGATCGCGTTTCACTAGCCAGCGCCCGCGAAGGGTTCCGTGGAGCACTTTCGGCTTTCGTGGATCACGACCTCAAGCCAAACATTGGTGATTACGACAAGGCGCTGGCTGAGTCGTTCCCGGCTTCGGATCCGCCAGCAACCGAGGCGTATGGAACCACTCCTCGACGTGATTATTTCTCCTGCGTTCCCGCAGACGGTGGCCGGCCGAGCAACCCAATTGAAGTAACGGTTGACGGTGAGACTTTCACCCTCGATCACGGTGCGGTTACGATTGCCGCCATCACCTCCTGCACCAACACCTCGAACCCATCGGTCATGATTGGCGCGGCTTTGTTGGCAAAGAAAGCTGTTGAAAAGGGCTTGCGTCGTAAGCCTTGGGTCAAGACCACACTCGCGCCTGGATCGAAGGTCGTATCCGATTATTACGAGCGCGCCGGCCTGACTCCTTACCTTGACAAGATGGGCTTCAACCTCGTCGGTTACGGCTGCACGACGTGCATTGGTAACTCCGGCCCATTGATCGCTGAGGTTAGTGCCGCGGTGAATGAGAACGATCTCGCTGTTGTGTCGGTGCTTTCAGGCAACCGCAACTTTGAAGGTCGGATCAACCCAGATATTAAGATGAACTACTTGGCCAGCCCGCCACTCGTGGTTGCCTATGCCATCGCTGGTTCGATGGATGTCGACATCACGACGGAACCCCTGGGCGAAGATCATGATGGCAATCCTGTCTACTTGGCCGATATCTGGCCATCGCCTCAGGAAGTCGAGGACGTTATTGCTTCGGCCATCTCGGCAGATACTTTTGCGGCTGAATATGCCGATGTCTTCGCTGGCGATGAGCGTTGGCAGAACCTGCCGACTCCTGAGGGTGACACCTTTGAGTGGGACGAATCGTCAACGTATGTGCGTAAAGCACCGTATTTTGACGGCATGGGGCTGGAGCCATCACCAGTAACTGATGTCGTGGGCGCTCGCGCGCTGCTCAAGTTGGGCGACTCTGTTACTACCGACCATATTTCGCCTGCTGGTGCAATCAAGAAGGACAGCCCAGCCGGTCAGTATCTGCTCGACCACGGTGTTTCGCCACGTGACTTCAACTCGCTGGGATCACGACGCGGCAATCATGAGGTCATGATTCGCGGTACCTTTGCAAACATTCGTTTGCGGAACCAGATTGCACCTGGCACCGAAGGTGGCTTCACGCGCGACTTTACCGCTGGCGGCGAGGTTACGAGTGTTTATGATGCTTCTGTCAATTACCAAGCTGCTGGCGTACCGCTTGTCGTTCTTGCCGGTAAGGAATACGGTTCGGGTTCTTCGCGTGACTGGGCAGCAAAAGGCACGGCGCTACTGGGAATCCGTGTCGTGATCGCCGAGTCTTACGAACGAATTCACCGTTCTAATCTCATTGGTATGGGCGTCCTGCCATTGCAGTTCCCCGCGGGACAGAATGCAGATTCGCTTGGCTTGACTGGTGAAGAGACCTTCTCAGTCAGTGGAATCACGGTTCTCAATGACGGCACAACACCGGAGAGTGTGACTGTTGAGGCTGTAGCTCCAAACGGCACCAGCACGACATTTGAAGCGGTTGTTCGTATTGACACGCCCGGTGAGGCGAACTATTACCGTCACGGTGGCATCATGCAATATGTATTGCGCTCGCTGCTCTGATGACTGACAGTGTGCCCCCGGAAGAGAGCCGTTCCTTCGGGGGCACACTTATGTTTCCGGCTAGGAGCTACGCGGGTGCAGGCTAGGCTGACAAGGTGACAATTCATTCCGACCACCCTTTTCAAACACCGGAAGCTGATCGTTCTGTTGTGCGTCGCTGGCGCGGACGGTTGCCTGCGCCAGTCACTGTGGTCACGTCTGCTGTGGGACCTGATCGTGCGGGGTTGACAGTTTCGTCTGTGAACATCGTTGAAGGCGAGCAGTCATGTGTCGTGCTGTTGATCGATCCAGACTCAGATCTGGCGGATATCCTCCGCATCGGCAGCACGTTAGCTGTTATCCAACTGTCTCCGGGCGATGAATACCAAGCGGAGGCATTCGCGGGACTCGTTCCTGCGCCCGGGGGTCCCTTTACGTTAGGTCAGTGGAAGGCTTCAACGTTTGGTCCAGTCCTTGAAGAACGAACGTGGCTTGGCGGTGTCGTCGTGTCAATGAATGACATCGGTTGGTCGAGACAGGTTGTTGCTGAGATTCGTCATCTTGAATTCGCTGAACATGCCACTTTGAGCCATGTGCGGGGCAAATTCAAGTAGCCTGCAGTCATGGCTAAGCCCCCTATTGACCCACAGCGTTGGCAGCCGCCACGTGCGGTAAAGAACTTCCCGAAGTCGATCACGGCAGATCGAGTGATCTCAGTACCGGGCGTGGGCCCGGAAGATGTCCTCGTGCGGCCTGACGGAGCCATCTGGACAGGCGTTGCCGATGGTCGGATTTTTTCTATTGACCCACGAACTAGCTCGGTAACACTAGTGGCAGACACCAAAGGCCGACCGCTAGGACTCGAAAATCATCCTGATGGTGGGACTGTCGTATGTGATGCCCACCGCGGGCTCCTTTATCTTTCTCAAGACGCTGAGATTACGGTACTTGCGAGCGAAGCCGAAGGCACACCGCTTCACTTTACAAATAATGCTGCTGTCGGTGCGGACGGAACGATCTGGTTTACAGACTCTTCGCAACGATTTTCGATTGAGCATTACCTAGGCGATTTGATGGAGCACAAACGTACCGGTCGACTCATCCGACGTGATCCAGATGGCACCTTGACGGTGGTACTTGATGGACTTGCATTCGCAAATGGAGTTGCATTATTTGAGGATGAATCGGCAGTCATTGTTGCCCAGACGGGAAATTACAGCCTTGTTCGTTATGACACTGTTAGTGGTGAGAGTCGGAACTTTGGTGGTTCCCTGCCTGGCTTCCCGGACAACATATCGCTTGGCACCGATGGTCTGGTGTGGGTCGCGATAGCGTCGCCTCGCAATCCATTAATGGATACTTTGTTCCCGAAGGAGCCGAAATTGCGCACCTTGCTCTGGTCACTCCCTGACTGGATGCTACCTTCTGCGAAGTCATTGATCCAGGTGCAAGCCTTTGATACCAATGGGAATCTTATCCACGATTTGAGTGGAAAACATCCGCAATTCGGCATGGCCACTGGTGTTCGTCGTCACGAAGACCTACTCTGGCTCGGCAGCCTCGAGTCAAGCACAATCGCTGCAGTCAGCCTCTGAAGCGGCCGCTTCAGGGACACTCGATAGGATAAGGGAATGGCGACTTTGCTTTCGAAGATCACGGGACCAGAGGACATTAAGAACCTCACTGGGCCTGAACTCGATCTTCTCGCCACCCAGATTCGTGAGCTTCTGTTGTCCGCTGTGTCACAGCATGGGGGCCATTTGGGGCCTAACCTCGGGGTCGTCGAACTGACGATAGCGCTACACCGAGTATTTGATTCGCCACGCGATCGCATTTTGTGGGACACGGGGCATCAGGCTTATGTTCACAAGATGCTCACAGGCCGAGTTGACGACTTCGAAAAGTTGCGTAAAGAAGGCGGACTCTCAGGATATCCATGCCGCTCAGAATCCGAACATGATTGGATAGAGAACTCCCACGCGTCCACCTCGCTCTCTTACGCCGATGGCATGGCTAGAGCATTTGACGTCGCGGGTAAGGATAATCACGTCGTTGCCGTGATCGGCGATGGCGCACTGACCGGCGGCATGGCTTGGGAAGCAATCAACAATATTGCTGCCGACAATTCACGTCCCGTGGTGATCGTCGTCAACGACAACGGGCGTTCATATCGGCCAACAGTTGGCGGATTGGCCAACAAACTCACCGAAATTCGAACCAATCCACATTACGAACCCACGCTCTCGGCAATTAAAGAACGCATGACTCAAGGCCCCAAGGTTGCCGAGGCAGCATACGAAGCGCTGCACGCAATCAAAAAAGGGGTGAAAGACGTCTTCGCACCTCAAGGTATGTTCGAAGATTTGGGTCTGAAATACATTGGTCCGATCAACGGTCACGATCGTGAGGCGATGGAACAGGCTCTGGCTGCGGCAAAACGGTTTAATGCTCCTGTTATCGTCCACGCGATTACCACTAAGGGATATGGATATGACATTGCAGTCGCCAATGAAAGCGACCAGATGCATCAGTCAAATCCTTTTGACCGACAAACCGGCACAGTTATAACGGCGGCACCCGCTGGTTGGACCTCCGTGTTCCGGGATGAAATTGTTCGCATTGCCGACGAACGTGAAGATGTCGTTGGGATAACTGCGGCGATGTTGAACCCCGTTGGGCTCGATGCTTTTGCAGAAAAGTATCCGAAACGAGTTTTTGACGTCGGAATTGCTGAGCAGCACGCCGTAACAAGTGCTGCTGGAATGGCAATGGCTGGACTGCATCCGGTATTTGCTGTCTATGCCACCTTCCTCAATCGGGCATTTGATCAAGTGTTGCTTGATGTGGCGCTCCACAATTGCCCGGTGACATTTGTTCTTGATCGTGCCGGACTTACTGGTGATGATGGCGCAAGCCACAACGGAATGTGGGATATGTCGTTATTACAGCTCGTACCGCGGCTTCGCATTGCCGCGCCACGTGACGCTGATCGACTGCGCGAGTTGCTCCGTGAAGCAGTTGATGTTCACGACGGCCCCACCGTCGTCCGATACGCTAAGGGTGCTGTTCCAGCTGTGATTCCAACCCTGAACACGATTGGTTCGGCCGATATTCTGGCAATTGACGAGCATGCTGATGTGCTGATATTGGCCGTTGGATCTATGGCACAACTTGCACTCGACACCGCTGCTAAATTACGTGACAGTGGACTGCGGTCCGTCGTCGTCGATCCGCGGTGGATCAAGCCGCTCGATCGCGATCTCATTGCCTATGCTGCAGAGCACCATCTCGTGATTTCGATCGAAGACAACGGAGTGCAAGGTGGGGTAGGTTCGACGCTGCTGCATGAGCTATCTGATCTAGGTTCCTCAACGCGGGTCCGGATCCACGGAATCAGCCAAGACTTTCCGCTCCATGCAAGCCGTCAATCGCTGATGGAAAAGATGGGTCTCACGGCGGCAGTGATCACTCAAGATGCGCTAGGAATTCTTGGACTTGAGATCATTGGGAATAACGAGAGGAGGGAAGCACGTTGACACCAAAGTGGTTCAAAAATAAGCTCTCAAGGTCAGAATCCAAAGATTACGGCTTGCCTTTGATCGTAGCTCTCGACGGCTTCCTCAACGCAGGAAACGTCAGTTCCTTGGCTGGAAAAGTGTTCCGCCAGAACAAAGTTGAGACGATCCACGAATTCGATGCTGATGTACTTATCGATCATCGAGCTCGGCGGCCGATGATGAAGTTCAGTAGTGATCATTATCATGATTATCGACCTCACCGCATCACGCTTACTCGGCATGAAGATCAGACTGGCGCCGGTTATCTCCTGTTGTCAGGCCCCGAGCCCGACTATGGCTGGGAACTTTTTATCGATGAGATTCATGAACTGGTTGATGAGTACCAGATCCCTTTAGTGCTGAATATCGGTGGCGTACCCATGGCGGTTCCGCATACTCGGCCTCCGTTATTGACGTCACACGGCAACAAGCCCGAACTTGTCGACCGTGAGAATCTGTGGGATGCCGAAATTCAGGTCCCGGCTTCAGTGCAAAGCCTGCTTGAACTTCGCTTAGGTGAACATGGTCATAGCGCGGCGGGCTATGTCGTGCATGTTCCGCATTATTTGGGTCAAGTCGACTACCCAACGGCGGCCCTAGAGCTTATCGAGGCAGCAAGTTTACGTTTGGACTTAGTTTTTGACGTTGAGCGCTTGTTGATTAAAGAAGACGTCATGAATGCTCAGATTCAGTCACAGATTGAAGACCAAGGCGGCCTTGAGCTTCTGCATGGCTTAGAAGAGCAATACGACGCGTTCCACGGAGAATCACAGGACTCCTTGCTGGGCGAAGATGAAGAAATTCCCACCGGCGAGGAACTTGCTCATCAGTTCGAAGAGTTTCTCGCGCGCCAGACTGGCGAAGACCAAAGCTAGATTATTTTCCTCACTTAGATTGGATTTTGACGTGCCCAGTTCCGTCTCTGAAGTAGTGGACCTGCTCGATCTTGAGCAATTGGAAGTCAATCTTTTTCGTGGCAGTCAGCCAGAGAATTCCAATCTGTCGCGTGTATTCGGGGGCCAAGTTGCAGGTCAAGCAGTTATGGCCGCATTGCGGACAGTGCCAGCAGACCGTCACCTGCACTCACTGCACGTCTATTTTCTCTTGGGCGGAGATCCCAGCCTGCCGATTATTTACGATGTGGAGAGCGTTCGGGATGGTCGTTCATTTAACACTCGTCGGATTTCGGCGCGTCAACACGGGCAAGTGATTTTCTCCATGACAGCGTCGTTCCACGTTGCGGAAGATGGTTGGGAACACCAAGACCCGATGCCCAACTCTGTTGCACCACATGAAGCTCCCGCATTGCACGAACTGATCGCGATGGTCGATCAACAAGCTGCGGAAAACTGGCAGAAAGAATGGGGTGGCTTCGAGTGCCACTATGTCGGTGATCCGCGGCCCGAAGATGACCCTTCGCGGGTAACCCACCCTGTGAAGCAACAGTTTTGGTTCCGGATCAAGGAAGAACTGCCGACCGACCCGCATTTGCACCAGGCGATCTTTACGTATTACAGCGATTTCAGTTTGTTGTCAGCTGCTCTCGTTCCGCATAAGGTACTCATCAGTTCGCCCGAAGTTCAACCGGCTTCGCTGGATCACGTCATCTGGTTCCATCGGCCGTTTCGCATCGATGAGTGGTTGTTGTACGACCAAACATCTCCGTCTGCTTCTGGCGCTCGTGGTTTGTGTACAGGTGGAGTGTTTGCCGAGGACGGACGCCTCGTCGCTTCTGTTGCCCAAGAGGGTCTGATTCGTCCAACAAAGCTCAAAGCCTGAGGCTAGAGACGTAAAGCGCCCTCCCTGCATATCGCGCTGGGAGGGCGCTACGCTCATTTCTGCAGCAACTATTTAGGGCTTACGCGGCCCACCATGTGTGGGATGCCGTCACGTTGTGATTGGACTCCGAAGATGGTGTCTTGGTCACGTGCCTCAGTCCCGAATACGACAGTCGACGGCAGGAGAATCGGACGCTTAAACTCCACTTCGACGGTGAAGGATTCTGGTAACCGGTTTTGCAAGGCGGCTAGAGCTTTTGCTTTCGTCCACATGCCGTGAGCGATGTGACGTGGGAATCCGAAAGCCCGTGCCGTGAGCGGATACAGGTGTATCGGATTCTGGTCACCGGAGATTGCGCCGTACCGGCGGCCGAGATCACTCGATAGCTTCCAATGCACGGGACCCTTTGGTGGTTTGACCCCAGTAAGCGACGATGTTTCTGGTTCTTCACCGCGCTTTTTGCTGCGGAACAATACACTCATGGTCTCGTCCCAGACGAGCTCTTTGCCAATGTGAGCTTCGGTAGCCAGGTGGACAAGTTGTCCCTTCGGATGAGCTGTGATTTCGGTTGCGGCTAAGCGAAGGTCATACCGTTCCTCACGTCCGATGGGCCGGTGTTGCGTAATCCGGTTCCGCAAATGAACAGCACCTAGCGGTAAAAATGGGAAATCAGTGTCCGTCATCAAGGTCATATGCATGACATGTGCGGCGATGTGAGGGTATGTGGGCGGAATCGTGTCTGCTCGTCCGAACCCACATATCTCGTTGTATTGCTCCAGTGCTGCACGTTCCGTGTTGACATCTGAACGCAAAAGTTCCCAGTGCGGTAACTCTCCGATCTTATGGCGTACGCCCGGCAATTTGCCGATGACGGGAACGGCAGGCAGGGTGGCCTTGATCGCCAATCCCAAACCGCTCGGCGTCTGGCTCATGATTCGTGTCGTCATTAGGCCCCCAGGAAGCCTTGGCCACAAACGCGCACGACGTTGCCGCTGATGTTTCCAGAGCCCGGGTGGCAATACCAAGCAATAGCTTCTGCAACGTCAACAGGTTGGCCGCCCTGCGATAGTGAACTCAACATGCGACCTGCGGTGCGGATGCCGAGCGGAATCGTCTTGACCATTTCGGTCTCGATGAAGCCAGGTGCAATTGAATTGACAGTAATATTCTTGTCGGTGACACGCTCAGCGAGGTCCTGTACCCAACCAATAACACCGGCCTTAGCGGCCCCGTAGTTGGTTTGGCCGTTATTGCCAGCAATACCGGCTATCGATGAAATGCCGATAATACGCCCGTCATTGCGGATTAGACCCTTTTCCAATAGATGAGCGGTTATCCGCTCAGGAGCGCCGACGCTGACGTCGATGACCTTGGACCAGTTCTCAGCTTTCATGTTCTTAAGACGCTTATCACGGGTGATGCCGGCGTTGTGAACAACGATGTCGATTCCGTCGTTCAGCGCCTCAGCGATAGCTTGAGGCGCATCGTCAGTCGTGATATCAGCGATGACGGAACGTCCACCAAGTTCGTCCATCAGTGCGTCGAGATCATCTTTGAGCGGCGGCACATCCAGTCCGATGATGGTGGCGCCATCGCGGTGGAGGGTCCGGGCCATTGCGGCACCCAAGCCACGTGATGCGCCGGTTACGAGGGCGACCTTACCGGCAAGTGGCTTGCTGGACTCTGCAGCTACAACAGTTGCAAGCCCAGCGACAGTGCCTACGCGAATTAGCTGTCCATCGACGAATGCTGACTTCGGTGAGAGCAGGAAGTCCATAGTGGAAGAAACGTCAGTCTCGGCACCTTTACTGACATGGATAAGGTTTGCCGTGCTGCCGTTGCTGCCGATTTCTTTGGCGACCGAGCGAACGAATCCTTCGAGGGCGCGCTGTGCAATGGCGGCCGCCGTTGTGCCAGTTTCATTGACCGGGCGTCCGAGAACCACAACTCTGCCGCTGGACGCTAATTGGCGTAGAACTGGCGTGAAGAACTCTTGAAGATTAACAAGAGATTCCGCAGAGTCGAGATTCGTGGCATCAAACACCAGTCCTTTGTACTTCTTGCCATCTGCTCGAACTGTCGTAGTCTCGATACCAGAGTTCTTAAGTAAAGAAGGGAGTTCGGCGGCTAGATCACCAGATCCGCCCAAAAGCACCGTGCCGTTGACGAGGCGACCGCCATCGTAACGTTCGAGCTGTGGCGGATTGGGAAGGCCCAGATTCTTTACCAAGAATTGGCCGATGGGATTTTGAATTGCTGCCTGATAGCGATCGGTCATCGCAGTATGTGTCCTATCTCTCGGATACCATCGGTATCTGAACGCGTTATGCTGACTCTAACGTGTTGCTTAGGTTCACACCAACGAATGTGACCGGGTACTCAAAAAAGAAAGGCAAATTTATGGCCGAGAAGGCTGCCAACAAGAAGTCCACCGCCTCGTCAGCAGGCGTACGCAAGGTTGCGATCATCGGTGGAAACCGTATTCCTTTCGCTCGTTCTAACACCGTCTATAGCGATGTCTCGAACCAAGAAATGCTGACTGCCGCTCTTGATGGTCTCGTTGTCCGTTATGGACTAGAAGGCGAACGTGCGGGAGAGGTAGTTGCCGGTGCCGTGCTAAAGCACAGCCGTGACTTCAACCTTGCACGCGAAACCGTACTTGGCTCGAAACTCGATCCGACGACTCCCGCCTACGATTTGCAGCAGGCTTGCGACACCGGCATCCAGGCTGCCATTCAGGTGGCCAACAAGATTGCTTTAGGAAAAATTGAGTTTGGTATTGCGGGTGGTACGGATACAACGTCTGATGCTCCGCTTGCTGTCGGTAATAAGTTACGCAAGATTCTGATTGAAGCCAACAATGCTAAGAGCACGAAAGATCGCCTTTCGATCTTGGCAAAGGTACGGCCTGCATATCTCGCTCCAGAACAGCCGAAGAATGCCGAACCTCGCACCGGACTCTCGATGGGTGACAGTCAAGCGATCACCACTAAAGAGTGGGGGATTTCCCGCGAAGCTCAAGACGAGCTCGCCGTGGCATCGCATCACAATTTGGCTGCCTCCTACGAAGAAGGCTGGCAGGATGACTTGGTGACCCCGTTCTTGGGTGTTACTAAAGACACCAATATGCGCCCGGACTCTTCCTTGGAGAAACTTGCCACCCTGAAGCCCGTGTTTGGCAAGTCAGATCCTGATGCATCGATGACCGCTGGCAACTCGACACCATTGTCTGACGGAGCTTCTGCAGTGCTGTTTGCTTCTGAGGAAGAAGCGGCACGTCGCGGTTGGAAGCCTCTCGCATATTTTGCGGATTATGAAACGGCTGCGGTTGACTACGTCAACGGTGGTGAAGGATTGTTGATGGCTCCTGTTTACGCAGTGCCACGCATGCTTGCTCGGAACGGCCTGACCTTGCAGGACTTCGACTTCTACGAGATTCACGAAGCCTTTGCTGGCCAGGTTCTCACCACGCTTGCCGCTTGGGAAGACGAGGCTTACTGCAAGGAAAAGCTTGGTCTTGACGGCGCGCTTGGTGCTATTGATCGCAGCAAACTCAATGTGAAGGGCTCGTCGCTGGCTGCTGCACACCCATTTGCTGCTACCGGTGGTCGCATCATCGCGAATCTTGCCAAGTTGCTTGATGAAAAGGGCTCAGGACGAGGTCTTATCTCGATTTGCGCCGCTGGCGGTCAAGGCGTTGTAGCGATTGTTGAACGCTGAACTACTAGTTTTGCGGTGGTGGTCGACCAAACGGTCGGCCACCACTTCTGTTTGCTGATGCCCGTGAACCGACAGGGACCAGCAGTGACAGGTTTAGCTCTCGGAATATGGCATCGTCACGACGGCGACCACCGCATCGATAGCGAGGGCTAAGACGCGATCGACAGGCAAATCCAGCATGACTGGACTGCCTTCAGCAACCTCACTGACCGATTTCTGGAAGTGTACGAGGTTGAGAAATCCGAGGCCCTGTGTGTAAATCACGTTGGCCAGTAAGCGTGGATCAGTCACACTAAATTCACCCATGGCTGTGCCGCGTTCGAAGACTTCAACCATATGGTCCATGCAAAGATTCATGGCCGCACCAAGCTTCATCAGTGGTTCAGCGCGGATTTCATCGACAAGTTCAGTTCCACGAAAACGTAGCAATGACTGGGCACAATCGACAAATGCCGGATGAGCCATACCGTAGGTGAAGAACGCGTGTGCGATGTGTCGTAGCTCGGCAATGGGTGTCAGCGAGTTGTTGCGGACGGAGCAGAATGCCTGGTCAATTTCCTTGAGGTAATCGACCAAGGTCATGGCAAATAACTCTTCTTTGGTGGAAAAGTGACGATAAATGATGGCACGGTTTATGCCGACAGCCTTAGCGATGTCATCGATTTGCGCTTCGCGCACCCCGCGATGCTCGAACAGTTCCCGGGTGGCGTCAAGAATTTCGCGTGAACGCTGTGCTCTGCGGTCTTCGACGCCCATGCATTGAGGATACTCGGTGGCTGAACACGCTAAAGCGCGATCCCCGTAGTTGACGAGAGGCTCTAGGCTCGTGTTATGAGACCGTTGCAAGAGTTGAGCCGTCAAGTTGCGCCTTTTGAAGTTGTCTCGGAGTTTCAACCCGCCGGTGATCAGCCTCAGGCAATTGCGGAGATCTCAAGCCGACTCAATGCGGGCGTGAAAGATGTCGTGCTGCTCGGTGCGACCGGCACAGGAAAGACCGCCACGACAGCTTGGTTAGCTGAGCAAGTACAGCGGCCCATGCTGGTGCTTCTTCCCAACAAGACGCTAGCTGCCCAATTCGCAAATGAACTGCGTGAATTATTGCCCAATAACGCCGTTGAGTACTTTGTCTCCTACTACGACTATTACCAACCGGAAGCTTATATCGCCCAGTCCGATACCTATATCGAAAAAGACTCCTCAATTAATGAAGAAGTGGAACGCCTGAGGCATTCGGCCACCTGGTCGCTTTTAACGCGACGCGATGTCATTGTTGTGGCAACGGTCTCCTGTATTTATGGTCTCGGTTCAGCTCAGGAGTATCTCAACCGAATGATCGGATTTCGCGTCGGAGCCGAACTGCCACGCCGCCAATTGCTCAACACGCTAATCGAAGCTCAATACACGCGAAATGATATGGCTCCCACACGCGGAACGTTCCGGGTCAAGGGAGACACAGTAGAGATATTCCCGGTTTATCAAGAGATGGCTGTCCGAATCGAGTTTTTTGGTGACGAGATCGAACGGCTTATGACTCTGCATCCGATTACGGGTGAGGTGCTCAGCAATGATCAAGAACTCTATGTCGGTGCTGCGACGCACTATGCCGCCGGCAATGAGGTCATGCAGCGTGCCATGTCAGGCATTCGCACCGAACTTGACGAACGACTAAAAGAGTTCGATGAGCAGGGGAAACTGCTTGAAGCACAGCGTCTCCGCATGCGCACAAACTTCGATCTCGAGATGATGGAACAAGTCGGAACCTGTGCTGGAATCGAAAACTACTCCCTGCACATGGACGGCCGTGAACCGGGCACCGCGCCGAACTGTCTCTTGGATTATTTTCCTGAAGATTTCGTGCTCGTCGTTGATGAATCCCATGTCACGATTCCGCAGGTGGGTGCGATGTATGAAGGTGACATGAGCCGAAAGCGCTCTCTTGTCGAACACGGTTTTCGTTTGCCAAGCGCGATGGATAACCGTCCGCTCAAATGGCCAGAATTCCTAGAACGGATTGGGCAGACGGTGTATCTCTCGGCAACGCCAGGTAACTACGAGATGGACCTGGTCCAGAGCGATGTGGTGGAGCAAATCATTCGACCCACGGGACTCATCGATCCTCAGATTCTCGTGAAGCCTACGACGGGCCAAATTGACGACCTCATCTCCGAAATCAAGACTCGGACAGCAAAGAACGAACGCGTTCTGGTCACCACCCTGACCAAGAAGATGTCCGAGGATCTGACCGACTATCTCCTCGAAGCAGGGATTCGAACGCGGTACTTGCACAGCGAAGTCGACACCCTACGCCGGGTTGAGTTGCTAAGAGAACTGCGACTGGGCGAATACGATGTGCTTGTCGGCATCAACTTGCTGCGAGAGGGACTCGACCTACCCGAAGTGAGTTTGGTTGCCATCTTGGACGCCGATAAGCAGGGATTCCTACGGTCGACGCGCTCGCTTATTCAAACCATTGGTCGCGCCGCACGAAACGTGTCTGGCCAAGTGATTATGTACGCGGACACCATTACTGATTCGATGGAACAGGCGATTAGCGAAACTAATCGTCGTCGCGAGGTGCAAAAGCAATACAACACCGAAAACGGCATCGATCCACAACCCTTGCGTAAGAAGATCGGCGATATCACCGACATGTTGGCTCGTGAAGACCAAGACACAGCCTCGCTATTAGCCGCAACCGGCGACCATCGACGTAGGGGTGCGGCCGTCCCACTAGGTCAGCACACGCAGTCGCTTGCTGACCTGCCTTCGGAAGACCTTGCGGCACTGATTGAGTCGTTAAGCGGAGAAATGCACACGGCCGCTGAGCACCTGCAATTCGAGGTGGCGGCACGCCTACGTGACGAAATTTCAGAATTGAAGAAAGAATATCGAGCGATGGTGAGCGCGGGGGACTGAGCAACGGCTTGAGTTCGTCTGCGAGAATGAGCGCGGAGGGGAGTATTCCTCAGTCGTGGTGTCGTCATTACGGGAGCATTCCCCGGTGCCATGAGTCGTCTTGCGGCGGAAGAGACCTCCACCACGCAAGCGACCTTTAAGGAATCAATTTTCTATGAACGTAACTACCCTTGAGTGGGGCATCACGATCGGCGTCACTATCGCCATTCTCATCTTTGACATCATCGTCGTGGCACGTAAGCCACACGAACCTACGGTCAAAGAATGTGCGATCGCGCTTAGTTTTTATGTCGGCTTGGCCCTAGCATTTGGCCTCTGGGTGTGGTCTTTCCACGGCGCGACGTACGGGATCGAGTTTTACGCTGGTTGGTTGACGGAATATAGCCTTTCCATCGACAATCTTTTCGTTTTCATCCTCATCATGAGTAGTTTTGCTGTTCCGCGTAAATATCAGCAAGAAGCACTGCTGGTGGGCATCATTCTCGCGCTTTTATTTAGGGCCATTTTCATTGCACTTGGTGCAGTGGCGATCAATCAGTTCTCTTGGGTCTTTTATCTTTTTGGGTTTTTTCTCATCTACACAGCAGTCGCTATGTTGCGTAACAAAGACGATGATGACGACGCCGAAAATGCTGTGGTCCGGTTTGCTCGCCGCCACCTGAATATGAGTGATACCTGGAACGGACTCAAACTCGTTGTTAAGGAAAACGGTCGACGAGCAATCACACCGATGGCGCTTGTCATCATCGCACTCGGAACCACGGACATTATGTTCGCGGTCGACTCGATTCCAGCCATCTTCGGACTCACTCGAGAGCCCTACATCGTGTTTACCGCGAATGTTTTCGCTTTGATGGGCTTACGTCAGCTGTACTTCCTGCTCGGTGACCTGCTTCAGCGACTCGTATTCCTCAACTACGGCCTCGCCATTCTGCTGGGATACATTGGCGCCAAGTTGCTTTTGCACGCACTTCACGTGAACGAATTGCCCTTCGTTTACGGCGGAAATAACGTGCCTGTACCAGAGATTCCAACCCTGATGAGCTTGGGCGTCATTATCGCGATCCTGACAATTACGGCGCTCGCAAGTTTGTTGTATAGCCGCAAGAAAACACCGTAATCGCGGAGGCAACTTTTACCAGCCGCGGGCGCGCCATTCGGCTAGGTGGGGCCGTTCAGCGCCAAGGGTCGAATCGTTACCGTGGCCGGGATAGAACCACGTTGAATCATCGTAAACAGCAAAGATTTTCGATTCGACATCGTCGATCAAGCTAATGAAGTCGTCGGGAGCCCAGGTGCGTCCGACACCACCAGGAAACAGGCTATCTCCAGTAAACAAGTGCACGATCCCGTCTGGATCGTCGTAGGCAAGCACGATGGAACCGGGCGTGTGGCCGCGCACTTCGATGACTTCAAGCTCACATGAGCCAACGCGAACTCGAGCTTTCGACCGGACGCGCATGGTGACATCGATGGGTAGCCCATCTGCGTCGTCCTCGCCAGCAACAACAATGGCGTCGGTCGCACGAGCCACGTCAGCTAATGCTTGCCAATGGTCAGCATGTTTGTGGGTTGTGATGATGTGGCTTAGACCTGCATCACCAATCTCTTCTAACAGCCGCGGTGCATCATCGGCAGCGTCAATGAGCGCTTGCTCGCCTGTCAATACACATTTAAGTAGATACGCATTGTTCGCCATGGGTCCCACCGCGATCTTGGTGATCAATAGATCACCAGCCGCACGCGACTGCGCTGGACCGCCAACTTCAACTTCACCCGTGTAGGTCATATACCGAGCCTACGCGTTAAAGAACTGTCAGGGGCGCTCGCTAGGCTGATGAGGTGGCAGATCGAATCCTTGTCCGTGGCGCGCGTGAACATAACCTCAAGAATGTTTCCTTGGATTTACCTCGGGATGCTCTGATCGTTTTTACCGGACTTTCCGGCTCAGGTAAATCTTCACTCGCGTTCGACACAATATTTGCCGAGGGGCAACGACGCTATGTCGAGTCACTGTCGGCTTATGCCCGCCAGTTCTTAGGCCAGATGGACAAACCGGACGTCGATTTCATCGAGGGCCTTTCTCCCGCAGTTTCAATAGATCAGAAGTCCACCTCTCGAAATCCTCGCTCAACCGTCGGCACGATCACCGAGGTTTATGACTACCTTCGGCTCCTGTATTCCCGGGCTGGTCGACCACATTGTCCAACGTGCGGGGAAATTATTGAGCGACAGACGCCACAACAGATCGTCGACGTCATCATGGCCGAGCCTGAAGGAACCCGCTTTCAAGTTCTTGCACCCGTTGTTCGGGGACGCAAAGGAGAGCATCTTGGTCTCCTGCAGTCGTTTCAGGCGCAAGGGTTTAGCCGCGCAATCATCAATGGCACGGTGCATTTATTGGCAGATGAGCCACCGACACTCACGAAGCAAAAGAAGCACTCCATTGAGGTGGTTGTCGATCGGCTCACGGTAAAGGCGTCGTCTCAGCAACGCCTCACCGAATCAATAGAAACGGCACTCAATCTGGCGGATGGATTGGTGCTCATCGACTATGTAGATCGAAACGACGATGACCCCCAAGGCATTCGGCGATTCTCCGAAAAGCTCGCTTGCCCAAATGATCATCCGCTGGCCGTCGACGACCTCGAACCTCGCGCTTTCTCATTTAACGCTCCATTTGGTGCCTGCGACGAATGCCATGGACTTGGCACAAAATTGGAAGTAGACCCGGAACTCCTTATACCCGATCCCAGTAAATCGCTGCGCAAAGGAGCGATCAATGTTTGGTCGCACGGCCATATGGCCGACTATTACCTCAGGGTGCTTGAGGCCTTAGGCAATGACCTCGGATTCTCGATTGACACTCCCTTCGAAGATCTCGATCCTAAATTCCAAGACATTATTCTCGACGGCCAAGACGGTAAGGTGCATGTCACCTACAAGAACCGTCACGGACGAGAAAGGTCCTACTGGGCGCGATTCGAAGGTGCCTTGGGCTACGTCAAGCGTCGCCACGAGGAGTCAGAGTCGGAGACTGGCCGCGAACGACTTGAGGGCTTCATGCGCCAAGTACCGTGTGCCAGTTGCCATGGGGCTCGACTAAAGCCAGAAATTTTGAGTGTCACCTTGGAATCTTCTCGTGGCGGCGAACTCAATATCGCGGAACTCTGCGCTCTGTCTATTCGGGACACTGCCGATTTTCTCGAACATCTCAACATGAACGAGCGTGAGCGTCACATCGGTGAGCGGGTACTCAAGGAGATTGGTGAACGCCTGAAGTTTCTGCTCGATGTGGGCTTGGACTACCTTTCACTCAATCGCGCTGCTGGTTCACTTTCTGGTGGCGAGGCGCAGCGAATCCGGCTAGCCACCCAGATCGGTGCTGGGCTTGTCGGTGTGCTCTACGTTCTCGATGAACCATCCATTGGACTTCACCAGCGCGACAATCATCGCCTTATCGAAACACTCATTCGGTTACGGGATTTAGGCAACACACTCATCGTCGTGGAGCATGATGAAGACACGATTCGAGTCGCGGATTGGGTTGTAGACATTGGCCCGGGTGCTGGCGAACACGGGGGAGAGGTTATCGTCTCGGGACCGGTGGCAGAACTCCTCACGAACGACGCCTCGATCACGGGTCGCTATCTGAATGGCAAAGAAGTCATTCCAGTCCCTGAGGTTCGTCGTCCTATCGATCCAAACCGCACACTTGTCGTTCGCGATGCTTATGAGAACAATCTCCAACACATCGACGTGACGTTCCCTCTCGGTTTGTTCGTAGCAATTACTGGCGTTTCTGGTTCCGGTAAGTCCACCTTGGTCAACGACATTTTGCAAACGTCATTGGCTCGAACGGTCCAACGTGCGCGCACCATTCCAGGCAGACACCGCGGCATCGATGGTATCGAACACGTCGACAAGGTTATTCACGTCGATCAGTCACCGATTGGGCGAACCCCTCGATCCAATCCTGCGACCTACACAGGCGTATTTGATCACATCCGCAAGCTCTTTGCCGCGACTCCCGAAGCAAATATGCGAGGCTATCTTCCTGGCCGCTTCTCGTTTAACGTCAAAGGTGGACGCTGCGAAGCCTGCAAGGGTGATGGCACGCTTAAAATCGAGATGAATTTCCTTCCAGACGTTTACGTTCCATGTGAAGTATGCGGTGGAGCTCGATACAACCGCGAAACGCTTGAAGTCCATTACAAGGGCCGCAGTATTGCCGAAGTCTTAGACATGCCGATCAGTGAGGCTGCAGAGTTCTTTGAAGCGATTCCCGCAATTAGTAGGCACTTGAAGACGCTCTTGGACGTAGGTCTTGGCTACATTCGTCTCGGTCAGAGTGCTCCGACGCTGTCGGGTGGTGAGGCTCAGCGGGTCAAGCTCGCGACGGAGCTGCAGCGGCGTGCTACCGGACGCACAGTTTATGTGCTTGATGAACCGACGACGGGTCTACATTTCGAGGACACTCGCAAGTTGCTCCTTGTTTTGCAACGGTTAGTCGATACTGGCAATTCGGTCTTTGTGATCGAACACAATCTCGACGTCATTAAGTCCTCGGACTGGATCATTGATCTCGGTCCTGAAGGCGGATCGGGCGGTGGAAATCTTGTGGCTGAAGGAACACCCGAGGCAGTCGCGAGTGTTGCTGCTTCACATACAGGACGCTTTCTCGCGGACGTTCTCGGTTTGCCGCAAGCAAAGTAAACGTAGGCTGGCGTTGTGGCCGATCCATTGACGTACCGCCCGGCAACCGGCGAGATTCCGACAAACCCAGGGGTCTATCGATTCTTTGATGCCGAAGGTCGGGTCATTTATGTTGGCAAAGCCAAATCGCTGAGACCTCGTCTTAGTTCCTACTTCCAGGACGTGGCCGGTTTACATCCCCGCACGCAATCTATGGTGATGACCGCAGTACGAGTCGATTGGACCGTTGTCCAGAACGAGGTCGAAGCCTTAGCGCTCGAATACACGTGGATCAAAGAGTTTTCGCCACGGTTCAACGTCAAATTTCGTGACGACAAGTCCTACCCTTGGCTGGCAGTCACGGTAGGCGAGAAGGTGCCTCGGGTAACGGTGATGAGGGGTGCACACAGGAAGGGCGTGCGGTATTTCGGTCCTTATGCGCAAGCATGGGCAATCCGGGAGACTGTCGATGCGCTCCTACGGGTCTTTCCTATGCGTTCGTGTTCTGCTGGCGTCTACCGTCGGGCGGAGTTGGCTGGACGCCCCTGTCTCTTGGGAGATATCGGCAAATGCGCGGCACCGTGCGTCGGAAGGGTCTCGATCGAGGAGCACGACCAGATTGTTGACGGTTTCTTGGATTTCATGGCCGGAAACACGAAGGCCGTCATTACTCGAATGACTGAAGACATGAAAGCGGCAGCTCAATCCCAGGAGTATGAACTTGCGGCAAAATTTCGCGATGACTTGCAAGCTCTTGAGCATGCGCTTGAACGCCAAGCCGTTGTGTTCACCGATGGCACGGATGCCGACGTCTTCGGTTTTGCGGATGATCCATTAGAAATCGCGGTTCATATTTTTTCTGTTCGAGGCGGGCGGGTGCGAGGACAACGTGGCTGGGTAGCAGAAAAAGAAGAAGAATTGGCGCTGCCCGAATTGATTCAACGTGCCCTGATGACGCTATACGCTGACGACGATACGACTGTCGTGCCAAGGGAAATCCTTGTTCCCGAGCTGCCTGCTGAAGTAGAAGTATTAACTGAACTTCTGAAACAACAACGTAGCGGCTCGGTTTCGATCAGGGTTCCAAAGCGTGGTGACAAACGAACCTTAATGGACACTGTTCAAGCCAATGCGGCTCAAGTTCTGGCGCGACACAAGATTAGTAGAGCGGGAGATCTAACAAACCGGAGCCGCGCACTTGAAGAAATTCAAGAAGCGCTCGGCTTGGCTTCGCCTCCCTTGAGGATCGAGTGTTTTGATATTTCGCATACTCAGGGCTCACACCCGGTGGGGTCCATGGTTGTTTTCGAAGATGGTTTACCGCGCAAGAATCAATATCGTCGGTTTAGCGTGCAAACCCAACAAAACAACGATGTCGCGTCGATGGCCGAAGTTGTCTCAAGGCGGCTTGAACATCTACGCAAGGCTGACGCCGAAGGCTCGCTTTTGCAGGTGGATGATGGTGAATCCGTCGTCCAAGAACGACCGAGCTTCCACTATCGGCCCAGTTTGCTCGTGATTGACGGCGGTGCACCTCAAGTAAATGCCGTGTATGACGTTTTACAAGAGCGGGGCGTTCACGATATTGCCGTCTGTGGTTTAGCTAAGCGACTCGAAGAGGTCTGGCTACCATTGGAACCAGACCCAATTGTGTTGTCGCGAAGCAGTCAAGGCCTATATCTTCTGCAACGGATTCGCGATGAAGCCCACCGTTTCGCAATTTCACACCACCGGAAAAAGCGCGCCCGAGCAGCAGTTGCGAGCCAACTCGATGAGATTCCAGGCATCGGTCCACACCGACGCAAAATGCTCTTGAGACACATAGGTTCGGTCACTGCGATCAAAGCAGCGAGTGTAGAAGATCTCGCTGCTGTGCCTGGAATCGGCCAGGCGACTGCAGAAGTTTTGTTTTCTGCCTTGCGAGAACAAGCCTCAACCACGACAGTTGACATGACCACTGGAGAGATAATCGAGGAGAATTAGTGAGCACGCTGACTGAATTTGTCTTAGTGACCGGAATGACCGGTGCCGGCCGTAGCACGGCGGCTAAGGCACTTGAGAAATTGGGTTACTACGTTGTCGACAACCTGCCACCGGGCATGCTGCGTGAACTCATATCCCAAGTTGACGAAGCTGAGGACATTAACCGACTTGCCGTCGTAGTGGATTCACGTTCACGCACATTTTTTGCTGGTCTCACGGATGCAATTTCAGAGATCCAACAGACTGGGCTCCATGTTCGAACGGTCTTTCTAGAGGCCGCAGATGATGTTCTCGTACGACGCCAAGAAGCTGCACGCAGGCCGCACCCACTCAGCGCCCAGGGCCGGTTGATGGATGGTTTCACGAAAGAGCGTGAGCTGCTACGTGTTATTCGCGGTCGAGCCGACATGATTGTCGACACAACATCTCTCAACACAAATCAGCTCGTCAGTCGGATGCGGCACGCCTTTGAAAATGCTGAGGAGAATGCACTCAACGTCACCCTTGTGTCCTTTGGCTTCAAATACGGTGTGCCGATTGACGTGAACCTGATTGCCGATATGCGATTCCTGCCGAATCCGTTTTGGGAACCGGAACTAAACCCACTTACTGGCCTCGACATCGAGGTTAGTACCTACGTACGCCAACAGCCACGTGCTGAGGAGTTTCTCGATAGTTACGAGAAACTGATTGAGTTGATCTCTGGTGGGTTTATTCAGGAAGACAAGCTCTACATCACGATCGGCATCGGCTGCACGGGCGGAAAACACCGTAGTGTCGCAATGTCAGAGGCGCTCAATGATCGCTTGAAAGCCAAAGGGGTCAATACCCTCGTGGTGCATCGCGATTTGGGGAAAGAATGACGTTAGTTAACACTAATATCGTCGCATTAGGCGGAGGTCACGGGCTCGCTGCCACTCTCAAAGCGCTCACAATAATCGGATGCCACACGACCGCTATCGTTACCGTGGCCGACGATGGCGGATCCTCGGGACAACTGCGTCAGGATTACGGCGTACTGCCACCAGGTGACCTCCGTATGGCGTTGGCGGCGCTCTGCCCGCAAGACGCTCATGGGCAACAGAACGCAGAATTGTTTCAGCACCGATTCGCTGGCCCCGGTGTGCTGTCTGGTCATCCTGTTGGGAACGTCATCCTCACCGCTTTATGGCAACTTGAGGGAAATAAGGTTGCCGCACTCAGCAGGGCCGCAAGTCTTCTCGGCGCGAACGGAACTGTCTTACCCATGTCAACTGTTCCCTTAGCTATCGAGGCGGAGGTTGAACACTTTGACGGGATCGTGCATCGGATTTCAGGTCAAGCTAGCATCGCTGCCACGGCCGGAATGATTCGACAAGTGTCGCTTATCCCTGAGAATCCGCCGGCCTGTGCCGAGGCACTCACCGCAATCGCGGCCGCAGACTGGATTGTTTTGGGGCCCGGTTCTTGGTACACGAGCGTCCTGCCCGCATTGATCATCCCAGAACTTCGGGAAGCGATCACAGAATCCTCTGCTCAAAAACTTGTCGTGTTGAATCTGGTAGATCAACCTGGTGAAACTGAAGGTCTCGGTCCAGCTGATCACCTGAAGGTATTTGCTGACTACGCCGAGGGCATGAAAGTAAACACTGTTTTAGTCGACAGTTCTCATGAGCCATTTGCAGAAAAGATTGCGCTCCGGGCGTCAGATATTGGAGCGACAGCTATCTTGGCTGATATACATGATGCCGTAAACCCGAGTACGCATGATCCCGAACGCCTGTCCCGCATACTTAACGAAATTTTCGCGCGCGTACCGTAGGCAAGCACTTAGAGTGTCATCCGTAGCCAATGAGGAGGACGAAGCCATGTCAATGACCGCCCAGGTCAAAGCTGAACTGGCCCAATTGCCGGTAGCAAAGGAATGCTGCTTGCGTGCCGAGACTGTCACGTTGATGCGTCTTTGTTCGGCTCTTCAGCTTCGTGACGGCAAACCCATTGTTGAGGTCGAACTTGATTCGCTTGCCGCAGCAGAACGCCTACGTCGTAGTCTTTATGCACTTTACGGGCATCAAAGTCTAATGATTACTCCACCGCCTTCGGGGGCCAAGAACTCGCCCAACTACATCGTTCGTGTCGAAAAGGGTGCAGCCCGTCTGGGTAAACAAACAGGCCTCGTTGATGGCTCTGGTCGTCTTGTCACCGGATTGCCACCCAATATTGTCGTCGGCCCAATGTGTGACGCGGTGGCCTCGTGGCGCGGTGCATTTCAGGCTCGCGGTTCCTTGACTCAGCCGGGTCGGGCATCGTCCATGGAAATTTCTTGCCCTGGTCCCGAGGTTGCCCTTGCCCTTGTCGGTTCGGCACGCCGGTTGTCGATTGCTGCCAAGGCCAAGGAAGCCCGTGGGGGAGATCGTGTCGTCATTCGTGACGGTGATGCCATCGGAGCTATGCTCACTCGACTTGGTGCCCACGAAACCGTTTTAGCTTGGGAAGAGCGCCGACTTCATCGTGAAGTGCGGGCGACCGCCAACCGGCTGGCGAATTTCGACGACGCCAATCAACGTAGGTCTGCTCGCGCCGCCGTGGCTGCTGGAGCCCGGGCGCAACGCGCACTAGACATTCTGGGCACAGATGTGCCGGACCATTTGCGTCTGGCTGGTGAGTTGCGGGTCGAGCACCGCGAAGCAAGTCTAGAAGAACTGGGGCGTCTTCATGAACCACCACTCACGAAGGATGCTATTGCAGGGCGAATTCGTCGCCTATTAGCGATGGCCGATAAGCGTGCCACAGAGCTGGGCATTCCAGATACGGAGTCTCATGTGGCAGCAAACACTGATTCTGATCAGTGATTTCTGGACTCCCATCCGAACGGACTAGTTCACTGGGTAGGCTTGACTTAGTGGCTTCGGCATAAAACTACCAAGCAATCTTGACTCAGGAGATGTTCGTGACTATTCGCGTAGGTATCAATGGATTTGGCCGAATCGGCCGAAATTTCTTCCGTGCGGTTCGTGCTGCCGGTAACGATGTGGAAATTGTTGCAATTAACGATTTGACTGACAACAAGACCCTCGCCACGCTGTTGAAGTATGACTCGATTCTCGGACGTCTCGATGCGGACGTGAGTTACGACGACACATCGATCAAGGTTGGCGACCAAACCATCGCGGCTTTTGCCGAGCGAGATCCAGCCAAGCTTGATTGGGCATCGGTGGGTGTTGACATTGTCGTTGAATCCACTGGGTTCTTCACAGACGCTTCGGCTGCAAAGGCCCATATTGAGGGTGGCGCTAAGAAAGTCATCATTTCGGCACCAGCTAAAAACGAAGACATCACGATTGTGATGGGTGTCAACGACAACCTTTACGATCCAGCGGCTCATCAGATTATTTCGAACGCTTCGTGCACCACGAACTGCCTAGCTCCGATGGCGAAGGTACTCAACGACGAACTGGGCCTCGAACGCGGTTTGATGACCACCATTCACGCGTACACCCAAGACCAGAACTTGTTGGATGGCCCGCACAGCGACTTGCGTCGCGCCCGTGCGGCAGCACTTAATATCGTGCCTACATCTACCGGTGCGGCCAAAGCAGTCAGCCTCGTACTTCCAGAACTTAAGGGCAAACTCGACGGTTATGCATTGCGCGTTCCGGTTCCCACCGGCTCTGCAACCGACTTGACCTTCACCGCTTCGCGCGAAACCAGTGTTGAAGAAGTTAACGCCATCGTCAAGAAGGCTGCCGAAGGTGCACTTGCTGGCATTCTCACTTACACCGAAGACCCCATCGTCTCCTCCGATATCGTGACGGACCCGGCTTCCTGCATCTTTGATTCGGGCTTAACGAAAGTCATCGGTGATCAGGTGAAGGTTGTGGGTTGGTACGACAACGAGTGGGGCTACTCTAACCGTCTCGTTGATCTCGTCAGCCTAGTCGGCTCCTCACTCTGAAAGAGGAACTTCTACGTGAAGACGCTTGATGATCTTGGTGATCTCACAGGCAAGAAAGTTCTTATCCGCTGCGATTTGAATGTTCCGCTTGACGGGTCGACCATTACTGACGATGGACGAATCCGTGCAAGTGTTCCCACCTTAAAGCGCCTCCTTGCGGCTGGTGCTCGCGTTTTGGTGGCGGCACATCTCGGTCGTCCCAAGGGAAAACCGGATCCGGCGTCTTCACTCGCACCAGTGAGCACGCGGTTGGCCGAACTCCTCGGCCAACCTGTGCGCTTCGCTCACGACACAGTAGGCCCTGAAGCACAAGCGGCCAGTGCCGAACTTGCCGACGGCGACATTGCCTTGCTCGAAAACGTACGGTTCAACCCGGGCGAAACGAGCAAAGATGCGAATGAACGGGGTGCATTTGCTGATCAACTTGCAGCGCTTGCCGACGTATTCGTGTCCGATGGATTCGGCGTTGTCCATCGCAAACAAGCGAGTGTCTACGAGATCGCCGAACGTCTTCCTGCGGCCGTTGGCACATTGGTGCAAGCGGAAGTCGAAGTTTTACGCCAGCTCACAAGCGAGACGAAACGCCCCTATACGGTAGTTCTCGGCGGTTCGAAGGTTTCGGACAAACTTGCCGTGATCGAGAATCTGTTGACCAAGGCTGACACGCTCGTCATCGGCGGCGGAATGTTGTTCACCTTCTTGGTGGCCCAAGGCCATGCTGTGGGCACATCACTGCTTGAGGAAGATCACGTTGCTCAAGCCAAACGCTATCTTGAACGGGCAAATGAGTTGGGCGTCAAGATTGTCTTGCCAAGCGATGTTGTCGTGGCGCCAAATTTTGCTGCCGATGCTCCTGCCACCGTAGTCTCGGTGTCAGAGATCCCCGCCGACCAGATGGGTCTCGATATCGGACCTGAGTCAGCTAAACAGTTTGCAGACATCATTCGGAACTCTACGACCGTTTTTTGGAACGGGCCCATGGGGGTCTTTGAATTTGAAGCTTTTGCTTCGGGAACAAGGGCCATCGCACAGGCACTCACCAAAGTTAATGGTCTTTCGGTCGTCGGAGGTGGCGATTCTGCCGCAGCCGTGCGTTTACTTGGATTCGCCGAAGATGCTTTTGGTCATATATCGACCGGTGGCGGAGCCAGTCTCGAATATCTCGAGGGTAAGGCTCTTCCTGGTCTCGAAGTACTTGAGGAGCAATCATGAGTCGTACGCCATTAATGGCAGGTAACTGGAAGTCCAACCTCAACCATCAGGAAGCCGTCGTTTTGGTTCAAAAGTTGGCGTGGACACTAGATGACAAAAAGCATGATTATGGCGATGCCGAAGTTGTCGTTATTCCGCCCTTCACCGATATCCGAAGCGTGCAGACGGTTGTTGACGGCGACTCGCTCAAAATTCGGTACGGCGCACAAGATGTGTCCGCTCACGCGGGCGGAGCATATACCGGCGAAGTCTCGGCCGCGATGTTGGCGAAGCTCGGCTGCAGTTATGTCGTTGTTGGTCACTCTGAGCGTCGTCAATATCACAACGAATCTGACGAATTGGTTAATGCCAAAGCAAAGATTGCCTTTGCTGAAAACATGACACCCATCGTGTGTGTAGGCGAAGGCCTTGATGTGCGTCAGGCCGGAGAGCATGTGCCTTACACCTTGGCTCAGGTGGCCGATTCTCTTGCCGGTTTGAGTGATGAGCAGGTGTCGGAGGTCGTTGTCGCCTACGAGCCTGTCTGGGCAATTGGTACCGGCGAAGTCGCCACTCCTGAGGATGCTCAGGAAGTGTGTGCTGCAATCCGTCAGTACATTTCCGAGACCTGGTCGCCAGAAGTCGCGGACCAAACGCGTATCCTGTACGGAGGTTCCGTCAAAGCGAGCAATGTAGCTTCACTTATGACGAAACCTGATGTTGACGGAGCACTTGTTGGGGGCGCCAGTTTGGACGCTGAAGAATTCGCCGGCATCGCCCGTTTTGCTAGCTTGCCAGATTTGTCTGGCAACTGACTCGGAGAGTTAATCGTGATTATTGGATTTTCAATCCTCTTGGCCATCTGTAGCCTACTTATGATTGTGCTCGTGCTGATGCACAAGGGCCGTGGTGGTGGTCTTTCCGATATGTTCGGTGGTGGCGTGACCAGCTCGTTGTCAGGCTCTTCGGTCGCAGAACGCAACCTAGACCGCATTACCGTGGGCGTTGCCGTCATCTGGACCGTGTGTGTCTTTGTCTTGGGCTTGCTGCTGAAGGTGAGCGCCTGAGATGGTAGCTGGTGCCCTTCGCGGAAGTCGCGTCGGTGCTGGTCCAATGGGGGAGTCCGCAAGAGGAGACAACGCACCTCGTAAAGCGGTGAGCTATTTCTGTGAATCAGACCACGAGACTGTTTTGCACTTCGCACTCGAAGCAGAGGCACCGAGTGAGTGGGACTGTAAGCGCTGTGGTCTGCCTGCTGGAGTCGATGCTGCCAATCGGCCGACAGTCGAGGATGTTGCTCCGTACAAGACCCATTTGGCATATGCCAAAGAACGTCGTTCGGACAGTGAAGCCAAGGTTATTTTGAACGAGGCTCTGTCTGAATTACGGCAAAAACGCAAATCAGGCGAGATTATCTTCTGAATAAGTCCGGTTTAAGCCAAGAGCGCATTTTTGAGGCGCGCGAGGCCTGTTTCAAGCTCATCAAACTCCAGTCGGAGCACGGGCAAGCCCAGCTCTCTGAGCACTTTCGCATCTCCACGCACTTGTGAACTTAACATCTCGCCCCATGTGAACGGTTGCCCGGCCACCTCAAAGTCTCGGGAATTTGGCGCGGAGACATGAATGAATGCACCCACGAGCGGGCCACCCTTGTGCAACTGTCCTGTCGAATGCAAGTACCTTGGACCCCATCCGAAGGTCACGGCTCGCTCAAGTCGATGGGATGTGTCATGAGCCACTGATTCGAAACTCTGCAACTGCCACCGATCAAGAAAACAGCACAAGCTCAGGTAGCCATTCGCTTCAACGAGATGCTTGAACTTCATGACGGCCTCCTCGAAACTTGTGGCAGAAACACCCCAACCTCGAATATTTCCATCAACAAAGTCCGGCTTTTTCGGTGGACCGAAATGTGCCAGCACTTGGCGCGCGGCGGCTTTCGAACTTTCAACGTCCGGCTGATCGAAAGGATCAACATTAAGCAAATGACCGGCGATTGCCGTTGCACATTCCCACAACAGAAATTGGGCACCGAGCGGCTCGTCAATCACTACATCCGCCCGTGGCCTAGCTCGATCGATAGAACCAAGATCGACAGTTAAGGCTCCTGAGGGGAGAAAGGCCTCGCGTTGGGGATCGACGACAGGTAAAGCACCTTTGCGATGCTTACCTAAGGATTCGGCAATGAGTTGCTCAATCCATCCACCAAGTCCTTGATGCTTGTCGCCATGCAAGCCAAGGATGCCTAACTGTGATCTGCTGACGTGGGCGATGGCGCTGGCCAATTCGAGGGCCGGGTTATCTGGTGATGCCTCACGCAACTGTGAACCAAGGCTGTTGGCTTGGCTAACCAATTCTCGAACATTGGCACCAGCTAAAGCGCTCGGCACGAGACCGAATGCTGTCAGTGCTGAGTAGCGTCCGCCAACATCTGGGTTACCGAAGAACACTGGTACGTCATGTTCTGCCGCGAAGTTCGCTAACGCCGATCCGGGATCCGTGACAATGACGAGATGCTCCGTGAGGTCAAGAGACTTCGCCTCAAAGGCAGCAACAAACTGACGTAGGTGACTTTCCGTTTCAAGGGTTGTGCCTGATTTGCTTGATACGACAACAATAGTGCGTTCAAGTTCTGCAATGGCTGCATTCACCATCTCCGGATGAGAACTATCGACGACGAGAAGGTCTACATCTGCGTTGTGACAAATGACCTCCGGGGCTAAGGAAGAACCACCCATGCCGCACAGCACCACGCGGTCGAGCCCCCGGGCACGCACCTGGTTGACGTACACATCGATCGCGTCAAGTAAAGATCGTGTGTTTGCTTGGATATCGAGCCAGCCGAGCCGATCTTGAATATCCTCGGCACCGTATGTGGGCCAGAGAGTCGTGTCCTTCGCCCATAAACGTTCAACGACACGACTGTTGGTGCAGTCGAGCCGTACTGAACGTGTTGCTTCCTCGTATCGAGTCGTAAGGATAGCCACTTAGTTTGCCTTGGACATCGCCCGAGAAACAGTAGCTTCAAGATCTGACCAGGAAGCAATGAACTTCGTGACTCCATCGTCTTCGAGATCGGCAAAAACGGCGGCCAAATCGATGTTTACGGCGGCAAGCTCGTCAAATATGTCTTGTGCCTCGGCGCCCTTGCCAGATACAACATCGCCTTTAATCAAGCCGTGATCGGAGGTCGCCTGTAGCGTGGCTTCCGGCATCGTGTTCACTGAACCGCTTACGACAAGGTCCGTAACATATTTTGTGTCTGGATAGGCTGGATCTTTCACACCGGTTGAAGCCCATAGTGGGCGCTGGATATTGCCTCCTTGGTCAAGCAGGGTTTTGGCTCGATCGCTGGAAAAGACATCTTCGTATGCTGCATACGCCAATTGTGCGTTCGCGACAGCTGCTTTGCCACGCAGGGGACTGTCTGGATCAAGTTGACCGTCAATCGCCGAATCTAGGCGGCTAATAAAGAATGACGCCACGGACTGAATACGCGAAAGGTCGCGACCCTCTGCAGAAGCCTGCTCGAGGCCATACAGGTAAGCGTCCATCACCTGCCGGTAACGTTCGACGGAAAATATTAGCGTCACATTGACGCTAATACCGGCTGCGATTGTTGCGGCAATGGCAGGTAAACCTGCCTCAGTAGCCGGAATCTTGATGAGCGCATTTGGGCGATTAACTGTTGCCCAAATGCGTTGGGCTGCTGCGATCGTCCCTTCAGTGTCGTGTGCCAGATTTGGTGCCACTTCGATCGAGACTCGACCATCGACACCGTTACTTTGCTCGTATACGGCGCTAAAGAGGTCGCAGGCAGCTCGTACGTCATCCGTGGTCAGTTTCTCGATGACTTCTTCTACGCTCGCGCTTTCTGCTGTAAGAGCGTCGATATCCGCTTGATAACGTTCTCCTTGAGCGAGTGCGTTAGCGAAAATAGTGGGGTTAGTGGTGACGCCAACAACGCCATGGCTTTGAATAAGGGTCGACAAAGAACCGGATTCGATCCGTTCGCGTGACAAGTCATCGAGCCAGACAGATACTCCGGCATGGGCTAGTTCGGTCATTGGTGTACTCATGCTGTTTCCTTTCAGCGAGCGGCTATTTACCGAGTTAGCCCTCACGCGTCCTTCGCGTTCTAGTCCCTGTGCTTCGGAGTTCCCACGAGCCCCATGTTAGGAACTAATATCTGGCAGTGGCGAGCCCGTCGGGCGCACTTTCACGGCAAAACCAATGTTTGCGCCTTGGCCGTTAGCGATCGATCGTTCTGCTGCAGCCACGACAGCTTCCGGTGTGATACCGAAACGATCGAACAATTCCGCAAATGGTGCGGAGGCACCGAAGTGCTCAAGCGAGATCACTTCACCAGCGTCACCCACAATATCGCGCCAACCCATAGCCACACCTGCTTCAACCGCAACGCGTGCCCGAATATGCGGTGGAATAACGCTATCGCGATATTCCGCAGTTTGTTCCTCAAACCACTCAAGACATGGCATTGAAACAACACGGGCAGCAATTCCTCGCGCACTGAGACGCGCCCGTGCCTGAACGGCAATCTGCACTTCGGAACCAGTGGCGACGAGCACCACGTCTGGTTCCGGTTTGCCAAGATCGGTGGGGGAGTCTAGGAGAACGTACGCACCCTTGGAGACACCATCAACTGTGCCCCAATCTCCGCCACGCTCAAAAACCGGAACGTTCTGACGGGTGAGAGCGAGTGCTGCTGGACGCTCAGTACGACCGAGGAGTGTCTTCCAAGCTTCAATAGTCTCATTTGCATCTGCTGGACGAATCACATCAAGACCAGGAATGGCTCGTAAGGACATGACATGTTCAACCGGCTGGTGGGTTGGGCCGTCCTCACCAAGCCCGATCGAGTCGTGTGTCCAGACGTACGTCACGGGCAGACCTTGCAATGCAGAAAGTCGAACTGCCGGACGCATGTAATCACTGAACACGAGGAACGTTCCGCCATAGGGTCGGGTAGGACCATGTAGGACCATGCCGTTCATAATCGCGCCCATAGCGTGTTCGCGAATGCCGAAGTGCAATACCCTGCCGTACCATTGCCCACGTACGAGGTCGCTCGAATTGCTCGGTGGCAAGAACGATGCTTCACCCTTAGGTGTCGTGTTGTTAGAACCAGCTAGGTCAGCCGATCCACCCCAAAGCTCAGGGAGTTTAGGTGCGGCAGCGGTCAAGAATGCACCGGACGCGACGCGAGTTGCGACACCCTTCGCATCAGCTTCGTAAACCGGAAGATCTACGCTCCAGTCCTCTGGCAACTCGCGTGCATAGAGCCGATCAAAGAGAGTTTTACGGTCTCGATTCGAGTTAGCCCAAAGATCAAACTGGACTTGCCACGCCTCTTGAGCTGCAGTGCCCCGGTCTTTGGCTTCCTGGGTGTAAGCAATGACGTCGTCTTCAACGTTGAAAGCGATATTCGGATCGAAGTCGAGTAATTCCTTTGTCGCGCTGATCTCATCAGCTCCCAATGCTGACCCGTGCGATGCGCCGGTGTTGCGGGCCGTCGGTGCAGGCCAAGCAATAATGGTGCGCAAGACGATCAAGCTTGGCTTGTCTGTTACTTCGCGAGCCGCGAGAGTGGCGTCGGCGAGTGCTTCAACATCTTCTACGTAGCCGGCACCGCCTTGAGTCCAATCAACTGTCTGAACGTGCCAGCCATAGGCCTCGTAACGTAATGCGACATCTTCGGTGAAGGCGATGGAGGTGTCGTCTTCGATGGAAATCTTGTTGTCGTCATAGATCAGGGTGAGGTTGCCGAGTTGTTGCAACCCAGCGAGCGACGATGCTTCCGCAGAAACACCCTCTTGCATATCGCCATCTGATGCGATGACGTAAATCTGGTGATCGAAAGGACTTTCGCCTGGCTCGGCGAAGGGATCAAAGAGTCCGCGTTCACGCCGTGCGGCCATGGCCATGCCGACACCGTTAGCAATACCTTGGCCTAATGGGCCGGTCGTGACCTCGACACCGGGCGTGTGCTTGTACTCCGGATGGCCGGGAGTCTGACTTCCCCAGGTGCGCAGGCTCTTCAAATCATCGAGATTTAGCGGATAACCAGCCAAGTACAACTGGATATATTGAGTCAAGCTCGAGTGACCGCAGGAGAGCACGAAACGATCGCGCCCAATCCACTGTGGATCTGCAGGATTGTGGCGCATGATCTTTTGGTAGAGCAGATAAGCCGCAGGAGCCAAACTCATGGCCGTTCCAGGGTGCCCGTGTCCGGCTTTTTGGACAGCATCAGCCGCCAGAAGCCTCGCTGTATCGACGGCTCGTTTGTCTTGGTCAGTCCATGAAAAAGGATGGGATGAATTCTGAATTACGTCAGTCAACGTAGTTCTCCTGAACTTCGGTACGCGAGGCTTACAAACTGAGCCTAGCGTCCGAGGGTTAGACTTCACCATGTGACCGCCCTCAACCCACGCACCCAAACTGACGAACCGGGATTAATGACGCACGCTCGGAATGTCATTTCTGCGTATGTGGCACTCACAAAGCCACGAATCATCGAACTTTTGTTGTTGACCACGGTGCCCGTCATGTTTTTAGCCGCACAGGGCGTACCTTCGCTCTGGCTGATCTTGGCGACCCTCACCGGCGGTGCGCTGTCCGCAGGTTCCGCGAATGCCTTGAACTGCGTCGTAGACGCCGATATCGACGAAAAGATGCGGAGAACATCGCGCCGTCCCTTGCCTAGGCATCAAGTGGACACCCGAAACGCATTAATTTTTGGGTTGGTCTTAGGCGTTTTGTCGACGCTTTGGCTCGGGTTCTTCGTTAACTGGCTTTCCTCGGGGCTAGCGCTGGCTGCCAACGTCTTCTACGTCGTTGGCTACACCATGATTCTCAAGCGTCGCACGACTCAAAATATTGTGTGGGGTGGCGCCGCGGGTTGTTTCCCCCCGTTGATTGGCTGGAC
Source organism: Aeromicrobium sp. (assembly GCA_040394025.1). GTDB lineage: Bacteria > Actinomycetota > Actinomycetes > Propionibacteriales > Nocardioidaceae > Aeromicrobium. The sequence goes on along the minus strand of JBEBSZ010000001.1, from coordinate 10,044 downwards.
GGCTGTCACCAACGAGCTAGCGTGGGCACCGTTCGTGCTCTTCATGGTCGTCTTCTTCTGGACGCCACCTCACTTCTGGGCACTGGCAATGCGCTATCGCGAAGACTACGCGAATGCCGGAGTTCCTATGCTTCCCTCCGTCGCGACATCGGCTGTTGTTGGGCGTCAAATCGTCGCTTACACTTGGGCCACGGTCCTTACTTCGGTTTTGCTGTGGCCCGTCGCTAACACCGGCTGGTTTTATCCGACCATGGCGATCATTCTTGGTATTGTCTTCCTTACTGAAGCGCACGATTTAAAGAACCGAAGCAAGGAAACTGAAGAACTCTCGATCCTCAAACCGATGCGATTGTTCCACTTCTCAAACGCGTATTTAGCGCTTTTGTTCGTGGCTGCGGCCATCGACCCATTCCTTAGGTAGAACATGGCAGCTTTTAGAACGTGGCTCATTGCCGGCTTTCTTGGCGCGCTCTGCGCCACGCTTTGGCTAGGGGCCTTCGCTGGTGAATCCCCGAAAGCCTGGAATTTTATTCTGTCAGTTGCCACGTTTGCACTGGGAATCTGTGTGCTTACTTGGAAGCTTCGGCCGAGCCAAGTTGCCCACGCAGTACCTGCAGCTTCCGTTGGCTATGCCATCGGTTGGGATGTTGTTCAGGGTCCCGCGCCCGAGGGGCTTATTGGTTTGAACCCCTATTTGGTCGCCGTCATGGCGGTAGCGCTGGCGACCGTGATCGCCTATGTTGTGGCGAAGATCGACGAAAGCAGTGCTAGGAATTCCCCAAATAACTCGACTAACTCGACAACTGACGAACAAGACTAGGGCGGCGCTCCACTTCCCCTCGCGTTCACTCCCCTCTCACAATTCCCACGAGACCGTCGGAATTGTGAGTCGAGAACAACTAATAGGTACGCGTAAACCCAAAAAGGTGAGTGAAGTTAGGTTTTGGACCGACTCGGGCGGACTTGCGCGGAATTGGACAGTGACATCAGCCTGAGGCAACTACGGTCACTGCGAGCACGCGACGATATGTGTCCAAGACACTGGGCGACCCGAATACAGGCGTAGGGAAACCGGATTATAAGAATGGAGGGCCACTTTCCCTCTAATCTCCTGAAGACCCCGCCCAAATCCGAAGCAGCAGTAATTCTCAGCGTGAAAACTTCTTATACCAACCAACGTGAAGCGATATCGGGCGATCGGTTCTCTGCGGTAACTCCGCGTGGTGCGGCCGTTGCAGCAAGCAGCCAAGTAGTGACGATCAACAGAATTGTTGCTCCGGCCAAGTGCAGAATTACCAACGGGATAGGCAGTCCAGTGAAGTACTGAGCGTATCCAATGGCACCCTGAGCCGCAGTAACCAGCAGAACGACGATCGCTCGTCCGCGCGCGGTGTGAGTTCGTAGGCGCCAAATCAAAGCGAGTAAAAGTGCGATGAACAGCCACATTGAAAGGGCGTGAATCCGGCTCCACGTCTCGGGATCTAGACCATTACGCACAGCCTGTTCATCGCCAGCGTGTGGACCAGCACCGGTCACGACCGTACCGAGATAGATCGAAGCGCAAAGTACCACGTAGACGATGATGGAGAGGCGGGCAGTGACGCGCTCGGACTGACCGTAGGGGCCACTCAAATCAAAGACCAACCAAGCAGCAAGCGCCACCATCACTGTCGATGAAATCATGTGAAGCCCGACGACCCAAGGATTTAGGTCAGTCAAAACAGTGATTCCACCAATGACTGCCTGCAATGGCACGCCCAAGCCAATCGTCATCGCTAGGTACATGCGTAGTGGTGTTCTTTCCACAGATCGCCAAATACTAAGGAACGACATGATGACTGCAGCGGCGACCACAAATGTGATCAAACGGTTGCCGAACTCGATCATGCCGTGAATGCCGAGTTCACCGTGCGGCACGAAAGAGTCCTCCGTGCAGCGTGGCCAGGTGGGGCAACCGAGTCCAGAACCGGTGAGTCGAACTAAAGCGCCACTGACAATGATGAGGGAGTTGGCGATGAGCGAGAGCCACGCAAAAATGCGGACAGAGGTACTACTGAATTCAGTCTTCATTTTCGGAACTTCACTCCCATCGGAACCAGCGCACACAAGCAACGGTTGTGACAACGGCCCAAGCGGCTAGGACCACCATCTGTAACCACGGTATTGAGCCGTCTAGCAAAACTGTACGTAGTCCGTCGCCGATGGCTCCGGTAGGACTGTATGCCACGAGTGGTGCAAGGACACTTGGGAGTCGGTCGCTCGGCAAGATGAGCCCACCAAAAGCTAAAGCCAAAACAAACAGCAGATTAGCGAGCGCCAGGGTAATCTCGGCGCGGAACGCTCCGGCAAGTAATAGCGCGAATCCGGCAAATGCCATGGTCGCCAACAGTACTAAACATAAGAATGCCCACCACGGAGTACCGGGCAAGGCGCGCCAGCCTAGGATCACAGCGGCAGTAAACAAGAGAATGCCCTGAATGATTTCCGCCACCACGATTGCGAGCGCCTTGCCCCAGACCAATCCTTGGGGAGACAGGGGAGTGGCACCAAGATGTTTCAGTACGCCGTAACGCCTCTCGAAACCAGTTCCGATCGCTAGCGACGTGAACGCCATCGAAACAATCGCTAGCGCGATGATCCCTGGAAAAATGAGTGCAAGTGGTTCTGCAGTATCAAGCACGCTGCCGGCTCTGGACCCCAATACCAAACCGAGTAACGGCACAAAAACCGTGATCATGAGCTGCTCACCCTGACGAGACAGCAGACGAAGTTCCATCCACATATGTCGTATTAGACGTTTAGACCAAGGCGCGGCACCTGGCTTTGGCCTCAAATCCAAGGTCACCGAACCACCTTCTTGGTGAGATCCAGAAAGCGCTCTTCCAGTGTTGGTTGTTCCGCACGGATGGAGCGTAAATCAAACTGATGTCGAGCACACCAACTAGCAACATCAGCGATAAGCGCAGGAGTTGATTGCACGGCAAAGTGGTAGGAGTTCGAGGCACGCGCTTCTGCAGAACCTAGCTCTGGGATAGCTAGTTCCAATCGCGAGATATTGACTGCCCCGCCGAACTCCACCACCAGTTGGGCCTCGGCTGCATCGCGCAGTAGCTGCACTGGAGTGCCACTTGCCGCGAGTGTCCCGTGGTTCAAAATATATACCCGGTCGGATAGTTCCTGTGCTTCGTCCATGTGGTGAGTCGACAATACGACGGCGGCCCCACCTGCGCGAAGCTCACCAATGATCTCCCAGGTTTCGCGGCGGGCATGGGGATCCATTCCCGCAGTCGGTTCATCGAGAAACACCAGTTCTGGGCGCCCGACAATGGCGATGGCTAGACTCAAGCGCTGCCGCTGGCCGCCAGATAGCCGTCGGAATGTCGTTTGTTGATGATCATGCATGCTCAGACGTTCGAGAAGTTCGTTGACGGGCAGCGGATGTGCGTGCAGGGACGCAACATACCGCAAAAGTTCGCCTGCACGAACGCCAAGCCAGGCACCGCCTTCTTGCAACATGACGCCAACCCGGGGGCGAAGTTGGGGCGCGTCCTTTATTGGGTCTAGCCCAAACACCGTGATTTTGCCTGAAGTTGGCTTGCGGAACCCTTCACAAGCTTCGATTGTCGAGGTTTTACCAGCGCCATTTGGGCCAAGAATACTTGTGATTTCACCGACGTTCATGGTGATGCTTAGGCGGTCGACTGCGATCAATTCGGAATTTGCCTTCCGATAAGTCATCGAGAGGTTGTCGACTTCTACAGCTGCGCGGGGCACGACTAGGAGTCTAGCCACCGGCAGTTTGAGAGCGAACGTGCCTTCGTGGGTTGGACGAGCTAAATTCCCACCATCGTGCGTGTGCCCACAGCTGACCCGGCACAATATTGCCCATGGCTAAGACGAATCCGGGCAATTTTTTCGAAGACTTCCGTGTGGGCGACGTAATTGAACACGCCACCCCACGCACGATTACTGAAGGGGATCGCGCGCTTTACGGGGCGTTGTACCCGACTCGCTTCTCGGTCTGGTCTTCGAAGGAGTTTGCGCAACACGTCGGATTGGCTGATGCCCCGGTTGAGGATCTTATCGGTTTTCATATTGCTTTCGGAAAGACCGTTCCCGACGTCTCGCTCAATGCAGTGGCGAACTTGGGCTATGCCGAATTGCGATTCCACCGCCCCTTGGTGCCCGGAGACACCCTAACGACAACGTCTGAGGTCATTGGACTTAAAGAAAACTCAAGCGGTAAGTCGGGTGTCGTCTATGTGCGATCGATTGCTCGCGATCAAACCGGTGAAGTCGTCATCGACTGGGCCCGTTGGGTCATGGTGCATAAGCGGGATCATTCACATCCGGCACCTGAAACCATTGTCCCGGAGTTGTCGGATCGAGTTGATCCGAGTGACCTGCTTATTCCCGAATCCTTGGACTTTTCAGAGTACAACTTTGCGTTAGCCGGCGAGCCGTATCGCTGGGGTGATTACAGCGTCGGCGAGAAGATTGACCACGTCGACGGCGTGACACTGAGTGACTCGGAACACATGATGGCGACTCGGCTTTGGCAAAATACGGCAAAAGTCCATTTCAACACTGAGGCGCGGTCGGATGGACATCGGTTGATTTACGGCGGCCACATTATTTCGATGGCACGGGCGCTCTCGTTTAATGGCTTGGCAAATGCTCAGCTTGTGTCCGCAATCAATGGGGGCGCACATGCGGCTCCGGCTTTTGCCGGTGACACGGTCTATGCCTGGTCGGAAGTATTGGAAAAGGCCGAAACATCGCACCCAAGCGTCGGGGCTCTGCGTTTGCGTCTCGTCGCCACCAAAGGTCGTGACACGTCGATGACCTTGCGTGGTGACGATGGCAAGTATGCGCCGGGTGTCTTGCTCGACCTTGATTTCTGGGTACTTATTCCGGTTTAGAAGTCACCAACTGGTGTGGTCTGAACCACATTAACGAGCCACGGCTTCGACTTAGGCAAACCTTCGTTGAAAACGTTTGGTCATTAACGCAACAATGGTGTTGTGAAATACATGCAGGGGTCAGATGTGTCTCCCGTGACCACAGTTGTCACTGGAGAGGACGCCCCTACGCGTAAACGAGTCGCAATGAGTGTCCTAGAGCATGGGCCCTCGACAGCTGTGACCTTGGCTGAACGCTTGGATCTCACACCCGCTGGTATCCGTCGCCATCTCGAACACTTGGTAAACGACGGATTGCTGCGCGCGAAACCACAACGCATTGTCGGCCAACGCCGTCGTGGACGTCCGGCACAAGTTTATGAATTAACGTCGCTAGGGCGCGAACGATTTGCAAATACCTACGATGATCTGGCGTCAGATCTGCTGCGGTACCTTGCAAAAACTGGTGGCGACGAGGCGGTTCTCAACTTTGCCCGAGATCGTTGGGAAGAGCGCCGCAGTCATTACACGAAGGTGGTTTCAGGTCTGTCCGAAGCAGACAAGCCAATCGCATTGGCTAAAGCACTCAGCACCGATGGTTATCCATCATCAGTTATTGACGGTCCTGGTGGTGAACAAATTTGCCAGCACCACTGTCCAGTAGCGAATGTGGCGCAAGAATTCCCACAACTGTGTGAGGCCGAAACCGAGTTTTTGGCCGAACTGCTTGGCAGCCATGTGCAACGTCTCGCCACGATCGCTCATGGTGATGGCGTTTGCACCACCCACGTCCCACATATTCCCCAGTCTCAAAGCAATTTGAGCAAAACAAATACACCGGAAAGGTTGTCTTCATGACGGCAACGCACGAACCAAACACCATTGAGGAGCTCAACCCTGGCCTCAAAGAGCTCGGAAGTTACGAGTTCGGCTGGGCGGATTCCGATGAGGCTGGCGCGTTAGCTCAACGCGGTCTCAACGAAGACGTGGTGCGCAACATTTCTATGCTCAAAGATGAGCCCGAATGGATGTTGAATCGCCGTTTGAAAGCTCTGAAGCTCTTCGAACGCAAGCCCATGCCTGCGTGGGGTGCCGATCTTGATGACATCGACTTCGAGAACATTAAGTATTTTGTTCGCTCCACCGAGAAGCAAGCGACCACATGGGAAGAACTGCCCGAAGACATTAAGAACACCTACGACCGTCTGGGTATCCCAGAGGCCGAGAAACAGCGTCTTGTGGCTGGTGTGGCTGCGCAGTATGAGTCTGAGGTCGTGTATCACCAGATCCGTGAGGATTTGGAAGAGCAAGGAGTCATCTTTCTCGATACCGATACCGCGCTCAAGGAGCATCCAGAGATCTTCGAAGAGTACTTCGGTACGGTGATTCCGTCGGGCGACAACAAATTCTCGGCACTCAACACAGCAGTGTGGTCTGGCGGTTCTTTCGTTTACGTACCGCCCGGTGTTCATGTCGACATTCCGTTGCAGGCCTACTTCCGGATCAATACCGAAAACATGGGCCAGTTTGAGCGCACGCTCATCATCGCTGACGAAGGCTCGTACGTCCACTACGTCGAAGGGTGTACGGCACCGATCTACAAGTCAGACTCCTTGCACTCGGCCGTGGTGGAAATCATTGTTAAGAAGAATGCGCGCGTTCGTTACACAACGATCCAGAACTGGTCGAACAATGTCTACAATCTCGTCACAAAGCGCACCGTCTGTGAAGAAGGCGGAACCATGGAGTGGGTCGATGGCAATATCGGCTCGAAGGTCACGATGAAGTATCCAGCTGTCTACCTCATGGGCGAACACGCTCGTGGCGAAACGCTGTCTATTGCATTTGCTGGCGAAGGCCAATACCAAGACACGGGCGCCAAGATGGTTCACGTTGCGCCAAACACATCCAGCTCGGTCTTGTCTAAGTCCGTGGCTCGTGGCGGCGGCCGTACCTCCTATCGTGGCCTCTTGCAGGTCCAGGATGGCGCTTACGGTTCGGCGAGCACGATCAAATGTGACGCGCTCTTGGTCGACCAGATCAGTCGCTCCGACACCTACCCGTACGTGGATGTGCGTGAAGACGATGTCACTCTCGGTCACGAGGCCACAGTGTCGAAACTGAGTGACGATCAACTGTTCTACTTCATGTCTCGTGGCATCGAAGAAGACGAAGCTATGGCGATGATTGTCCGAGGCTTTGTCGAGCCCATCGCTCGCGAACTACCCATGGAATATGCGCTCGAACTTAACCGCCTCATCGAACTACAAATGGAGGGTGCTGTCGGATGACCGCGACCGTCAATGAAAACCTGTCGGCAGCATTAGAACTCGACCACGTTGAGTCCCATCTGCATCCTGAACCGTCCTATGACGTCGAAGCCCACGCACTGCCAACAGGCTTCGAAGAAGTCTGGCGATTTACGCCACTCAAGCGTCTCCGTGGCTTACTTGACGGAGAAGCATCATCTGCGCGGCTTAACGTCAAACAAGACCTGCCCGCAGGTGTCACCGTCACTACCATCACCACCGACGAAGCTAAAGCACTCGGCGGTATTGCGCCTCTGGATCGGGTAGCTGCACTAGCAGTTGCTCAGGCTCCAGAAGTAACACTGGTCGAAATCAATGGCGAATTGGACGCACCAGCGCGCATCGGCTTTAGCGGAGAAAACGCCGACACGCAGGTGTGGGCACACACTGTTGTCACGGTTGCACCTTTCTCCAAGGGGACGTTGGTTCTCGATTACGCAGGGTCGGCAAAATATGCCGCGCAAGTGACCTACCTCATCGGTGACGGCGCACAACTGGATGTTGTGAGCTTGGCCGATTGGGAAAATGACGCCGTCCACGCGGCTCAGAACAGTCTGAGCCTCGGTCGTGATGCGACTGTGCGTTTCTTCGAGTTCACACTCGGTGGCGATCTCGTCCGCTCATCGACGAATATCGATTATCGCGGACCGGGCGGCAGCGCTGACGCTTTCGGCGTCTATTTCGCTGATGCGGGTCAACATCTTGAACATCGCTTATTCGTCGATCACACGGCACCCAAGACCCGCAGCAATGTGGAATACAAGGGCGCACTTCAGGGCGAGGGCGCTCACACTGTGTGGGTCGGTAACGTCTTGATTCGCAAGGTAGCCGAAGACATCGACACGTTCGAGCAAAACGACAACCTTGTCTTGACCGATGGCGCACGCGCGGACTCAATTCCAAACCTTGAGATCGAGACCGGCGATATTGCTGGAGCTGGTCACGCTTCGACCACCGGTCGTTTTGATGATGAACACCTGTTCTATCTTCAGAGCCGAGGTATCGAAGAAGAAGAAGCGCGTCGCTTGGTCGTTCATGGCTTCTTTAACGACATCATTCGCCGAATCGGTATCGAAGATCTGCAAGATCGCCTCATGAGCGCCATCGAAGAAGAACTGTCCGGTATCGACAATTTTGAGGCCGTGACATCTCGATGAGTTTTCAACCCGCCGCAGCTGTAACCGACTTAATTGACGGTGAAGCCCACGCTGTCACGGTTGCAGACACAGAGATCGTATTGGTGAAGATCAAGGACGAAATTCACTGCATCCGAGACCTGTGCTCGCACGGTCAGGTGCCACTGAGCGAAGGCGATGTCGATGTATTTGACCGCACCATCGAGTGCTATTTGCATGGATCGACTTTCGACCTTCGCACCGGTGTCCCACTGTGTTTGCCCGCAACAGAACCTGTAGCTATTTACCCCACAAAAATCGAGGGAGAAACCGTGTTGGTTGAACTCCCTAACCAAGGAGATAAAGCATGACCACCCTCGACATCAAGAATCTTCATGTTGAAGTAGAGACTGAAGATGGACCAAAAGAAATTTTGCGTGGAGTCAACCTCACCATTAACTCCGGCGAAGTCCATGCGATCATGGGGCCTAATGGTTCCGGAAAATCCACGCTCGCTTACGCGATTGCTGGTCATCCAAAGTACACCGTTACCGATGGTGAAGTACTGCTCGACGGCCAGAACATCCTTGATCTCACAGTCGACGAACGCGCCCGTGCAGGTCTCTTCCTTGCGATGCAGTATCCCGTTGAAGTGCCAGGCGTTTCCGTGGCAAACTTTTTGCGCACGGCCAAGACTGCCATTGACGGCGAAGCTCCAAAACTTCGCACGTGGACAAAGGAAGTCAACGAGGTGCTCGAACGGATGACCCTAGACTCCAGCTTTGCGCACCGCTCAGTGAATGACGGTTTCTCGGGTGGCGAAAAGAAGCGTCATGAGATTGCTCAGTTGGAAATTTTGAACCCTAAGTTCGCGATTCTCGACGAGACCGACTCAGGTCTCGATATCGATGCGCTGCGTGTCGTTTCCGAAGGTGTAAACCGCTACAGCCAACAGGGCGACCGAGGCGTACTGCTGATCACGCACTACACGCGTATTTTGCAGTACATTAATCCCGATTATGTTCACGTTTTCGTTAATGGCCGTCTCGTTGAGACTGGGGGCCGGGAACTGGCTGATCAGCTTGAGGCAGAAGGCTACGACCGCTTCGTCAACGCAGCCGTCTGATTCTCATCCCATTGCTCACTGAGGACCCTCATGAACGCTTTTGATGTCGAGACGATCCGCAAGGATTTCCCGATTTTGTCGCGGACACTCGCCGACGGTATTCCGTTGGTTTATCTCGACAGCGCCAACACCTCGCATAAGCCACAGCACGTGATCGACGCTATTAGCGATCATTATGCACAGCACAATGCGAATGTTGCCCGCGCCATGCATCAGCTTGGCGCAGAAGCAAGTGAGGCCTTTGAAGCCGCGCGCCACAAGGTTGCTGCATTTGTTCGCGCACCACGCGTCGAAGAAATCGTGTTTACCAAGAACGCATCAGAAGCGCTTAACCTTGTGGCGCGGATATTGGGCGATGCACGAGATATTGATGGTCGTGGTCCGTTAGGACCTGGCGATGAAATCGTCATCAGTCGGATGGAACACCATTCGAATATCGTGCCGTGGCAGCTGCTATGTGAACGCACAGGCGCCACGTTGCGATGGTTTGAGGTCACTGATGAGGGCCGCCTCGACCTTGATTCCATCGAGCTTTCGGAACGTACGCGAATCGTGGCTGTGACGTGGGTATCGAATATGCTTGGCACGATCAA